>NZ_NSFZ01000006.1:0-346236 GCF_002294915.1 Mesorhizobium sp. WSM3879
CTCATCATCTGCGACGAGGTAACCAGCGCGCTCGACCCGCTTGTCGCAGACGGCATTCTCAAGCTGTTGCTCCGCCTTTCCATCGCGGTCATGTATCGCGGCGAGGTCGTCCGCTACGGCTCAAAAACCCAAGTGCTGCGTCCGCCCTTCGATGCCTATACCGACCTGCTGCTCTCCTCGGTTCCCGAGATGGAGGTTGGCTGGCTGGAAAGCGCTATCAAAGGACGCCGCATGGAGAGCGCGGGAAACTCAGCTTCACCGGAAGATTACCCTGAAAAATTCCTGTCGGCCGTGAAATCATCCGTACGCTATGACATCGTTGGTCAGAAGCGGGATGGTGTCGCCGTTCTGGCGCTGCACGGTGAGCCGTCGCAATGAATCGGCAGGTTACTATGCTCTTGCTGGCCAGGCTCACCTCGGCGTCTTCGAGAAGGATCAAGCCGTCGCCCTGCGCGATCTCGATAGGGCGGCTGCTGCCCGGCGCAGATGCGTGTAATCGTTGCGCCAGCCAATATGCCTGCCGCGCCTGCTAGGACGTCGTGGTTTAGGCTCCCGCGCCGCCCGGCGATCGAGGGTGGTCTTCCGACCGAGGCGACGGTGCCCAGGTGCTGGTTTCCAAATATGCCGGTCATCTGCCGCTCTATCGTCAGGTGCAGATCTCCGCCCGGCAGGGCATCAATCTCGATCGCTCTACGCTCGCCGACTGGGTCGGCCGGCCGTCTGGCACCTGCGTCCGGTGCATGAGCGACTGCTTGGCAAGCTGAAGTCCTCGCCAAGACTCTTCGCCGACGAGACGACCGCGCCGGTGCTCGATCCGGCCGCGGCAAGGCTAAGACAGGTCAACTGTTGTCAATGGGCACCGAAGTTTCCGCAGATGTGGGCATCCAATTTTCGCCAGTTTGCGGGGATGCGATCGGTGATCAGCCGGGGTCTGGATCGATCGGTTTCAGTCCTGCTGGGCGGCGATGTTTTTCGGCGGCGCCCCGCAGTCGAGATCGCCGACCTCTATGAGGGTCGCTGGCAGATCGAGCTCTGTTCCGCTGGATCAAGCAGCGCCTCAGGATCCCCAAGTTCCTCGGCACCAATGACAGCGCCATCCGCCTGCAGCTCTTCGCCGCCATGATCGCCTGCGGTGCTGCGCATCGTCGCCCGGGCCTGCCGTATCACCATGCCCATCCTCAGATTCACCGATTTGGTCGCCCGATGCCTCTTCGAGCGACGAAACGTCGCCCTCGACAAACCGCCGCCCCGTCAACGTGAGAGACCAAATTGCCAGAACTGCGCCGTCGAGAACCGGCCTCCAAATCCACCCCGCCAAGCTGTCCCGGATTTAGCGAAATCACTGTCCGGGAATTACTGGAGTTGCTGTCCCGACTAGAATGCCCTCCCGGGAATACCGGAACGCGCAAGACCTCGACGCGTTGACGGCAGCATGTCGTTGCCGCTGTCGAACATCGGCTATCGCTGTCGGCGACCTCCGGTATCCGCCCGGCAGCAAAAGAGATCAGAGCGGTGGTTTCCGGACCACCTTTCGGGAGTGTTCGCGATCCGTGAGGTTGCTGATCCTTGGGTTATCGGAGATGGCTTGTGTCTGGACTTGACCTTCCGCTTGACCCGGGGCGGCAGCTTCGGTGTCTCGAGGCAACGGTGCCGGCGGTCGGCGCTCGGAAAGATTGCGTTCGGCTCCAGCGTCTCCGATGATCCGCGTCTTGTCATCTACCGACCACTGACAGTCGCCCGTCGGTATGGCCTCAGGGCCGCAGCAGGTCTTCGCCCGGCGCCACAAAGGCAGGAGAATCTTGCTGCACCGAAGCGACCTGTTTGCGCTTCGCGGCGGTTGTGGCGGCGGAACCTGTAGCCAGCCGTTCACCGAAGCAGCGGAAACGGCAAGCCACCCGAGATGCGGGAAGGATCCGCAGGATAAGGTTCCTGCCTGCTGCTCATCCGCTCGGGCGATGGCCCACATGAAAGCAGCGAGTTCCCGAGCTATTGCGGTCACAGCTACGGTGCTGCGACATACGGTCTTACGATTGAACGAAGCCGCTAACGCGGATGGCGGATCGATTTGCGGTGACGCTTCTGTTTTTTGAAGGAGTCCGCGCTTCTATGCCTTTTCCCTTTCGTCAACAGTGGGCAATGGTGTTATCGACCAACCAATTGAGGCGACTGCACGCTGCACTATGGCTATCGTCTGAGCATGGGTGGGTGACGCGGCGACGACATGCCCGATGCAGTCTCGGTAATCGCCTTTCCTCGCGATCGGCGCCTTAGACTTAACATGCAATCTGATCTCGGCGACACCTGGTAAAGCAGCAGCCCCGCCGGCGCCATCGATAGAATCGAGGATGCCATCGCTATCAGCAACAAGGAATCGCCCAACCGCAACCTGTGATTCTCTTTTGCATAAGTTAGGTTTACCGCCGGTGACAAGCTTAATGTGCTCGCAAATAAGATCTACACCGTAAGCAAGCTTGATCAGTAGAGGAGTGGGCGCGCCACTAAGACGCGGATTGACTTCAATGACGACTGGGCCACGTTTGGTCAACCGGAGTTCAATACTTTTTGGCCCCCAGTAGAGGCCGAGAGCTGACAAACAGTTAAGCGAAACATTGGCAATACGCTTATACGCCTCATCAGTTAGCGGGGCAGGAAAAGTGCACTCTCGATAGACGAAGTGCGGTGGCGAATGGTAGTCAGCGGCGACAATCCCAACTACCTCATGTCCCATCACTGCAGTGACATACGCAGGGCCTTCTGCGAATTCTTCGACCAGAACTCTTGGCGGAGACCGCCATATGTGCTTCCCCTCCAACAGATACGCCGTATGTTCGGCCAATTCATCGAAGCTGCTGCACAATCGGACACCCATGCTGCCGCTGCCGACGGCTGGCTTAACAATCACCGGCAGGCCAATCTCGGCAGCCGAGCTTTCTACGTCCGTCGCATTCGCTGCCAGGCGATAACCAGGTATTGCAACGCCGGCCTCTGCGAGGAGCTGACGTTGAACGAATTTGTCGTAGCATTGTTCAATAGACGCGGGATCGGGACCCGGCAGATCAAAATACCGGCAGAGCTTACCAACTGTCGCAGAGACCGACTCGTCGTCGCCTGCAAAGCCGGTAATGCCGGCAATGCCAAATGTGGCATCCAGCCGGGAACATTCATGGATTAGCGCATCGAGATTGTCTATATCGACACGGATTGTCTGAACGTTTTCAGCTGCAAGATATTCGTACTGAGTCGGATCTGCCGACAGTGTAATCGGATATAAACCAAGACGCTGAGCCGCTCGGACATAGAGCTGACCATTACCCCTATGACCTTCGATCAGGATGAGCGCTTTCTTTGCCATTGGCTGTCTCCTACGTTGTGTCCCTGCGACCTTCAGGAGCAAAAATCGGCATCAGCTCGTTCGGCCGTGCCCTCGGAAGTGAAAGTACCATCGCCGTCGCTTTGCGGTTGCAAAGAGTGTGTATATTTATGCGAAGGATCTGCAACGGCTGGGCTGGATTAGGGGGAACGATTGTTGCCATATGGGCCATGGCACGACATCATCGAACCATTCGTCAGCTCTGCTTCTTATATTCGGCCCATGAGCGCAAACGCGGATGTGGCTTCTCGGCTGAGTTTTCGGCCCGTTGAAAAATGGCATCACGACGCTGTAGACGTGGAGCCTACGGGGTATAATGCGGTCGCGCGTTTCTCTCTGCATCGAGCGACCAGCCCCCCATATTTTGAATATTTAATACATCAGGTCTAAGCGCGCTATGTCGGCCATAGCTGGTCGTTGCTGTCGAACTGAACCTTGGGCTTTGCCATCGGGCCATCGACAAAAACGGCCGACGTGCACATGAACTACAATATGCAGCGGAAGGAGACGCTGGCTGCGGAGCGGCGCTCGCGGCGAAGCGGCAAGATTCGGCAGCTGGTGATCGATACTTAGCGATAGCTTTGGTCTCTCTGAGGCTATCTCAAAACCAGATGGCGGCGATACGCAAACTGAATTTGACGCAAATCGCGGAGCCTGGAACATAGATCGAATGACTGTTCCTTCAATATTTATCTAACCGATAAGCGTGATAACGGCGCGACCGGAAAAGGGGAAAGACCAATAACAATCTCGACGTGAATGATCAAGGCGCGTTTGGCTGCCCGAGCGGCTGTATCGATCCCATCAGTCCTGAGGGCGACCAACTCGCGGACGGTCCGATGATGCTGGTAATCTTAGCGTATTCGATCCGATGTTGACGACGGCTGTGGACACTATCACCCACTGTCTGGCGATTTACGACCCGCTGTTGCCTTTGATTCCAAGTATGTGCCTCAGCTGCTAACGTAGGGAAGTTGGGGGGCGGCGACAAAAAGATCTATACGTTCGAGCTTCAGGATGGCTGGGCTGGCACGACGGCAGCGCCACCGCAGCGGACTGTGCCGCCCTCTATCGCAAGGTACGTGTTCAACCCCACGAAGATGTCAGGCGCTGGTCAATCAAGTTGCAGCGCTGAGTGGACAAGTAATAAGCTGCTATATACGATCGATAACTGCCATCTATTAAGGACATTGCGTACGTGAAACTGCAGCATAAAGGGTCTATCGGGATATTAACTTCCGGCCAGGAGAGTTGCCCAACTATGAGAGGGCTAAGGAACCGGGCGCATAGAGAATCCTGCAACCTTTGATTTTCCTGTCATCACGGAAGTGTGAAGGAAACCAGAGGCAGAAGAATCTTGGCAGGCCCCAGTTCTAGAGCACGGTTACGAGCTGCCAGTTTACGATATCACAAGTCTGTGCGCGATGATGATCGCTTCGCTCACATAAATTTTTTACTGGCCGAGCGTGATCCCATGATAGGCACAAAGGGGGGGCCGAAAGGGTATGTCCATATCCCGCTCGCGACAGGGGGCCCGAAACTATCTGCTCCCAGTACCGGTCCGGCAAACATGGCGACTTGGGCAATCCACGCGTGTCGAAAAAAGCTATGCGATGGACCGCGCCTGCGGGCCAGACCCTATCCCTCACTATGCTCTCCTTCGCGCGACCGCCGGAATAATGGCATCGATGAGTTGATGGCTTGGCATGTGCCAAGGGTGGCAAAATTCCGGCTCTCCGGGAATCTGAGTTTCATCTGAAAACCAGATGGCCGCGATACACAGACTGAATTTGACGCAAACCCCCGCGGCATTTGAGAATCAACAGCCTAATAAAACCGGTGGCGCTTCCTCGGCGGCGATTTCGGTACTCGATTTCCATCGAGGCGTCCTTCGGGATTAGGCGATTCTCGCAAGGAGTAACGTCTATGCAATCATCTATTGATGCGACAATCGAGCGCAAGCTTAAGGAATTTTGGATTCCCGGCTCGGCAGTTGGGATCGTGCGAGATGGCACGCTTGTTTGGGCGAAGGGCTATGGATTGGCAGATGTGACACGCAACGTTCCGATGACGCCCAAAACCATCATGAATATCGGCTCCGTATCCAAGACTATTACTGCAACAGCCGTGATGCAGCTTTGGGAACGAGGGTTAATTGACCTGGATGCGGATGTCAGTAGGTATCTTCCCTATCAGGTCGTCAATCCGAAACACCCATCGCTGGCCATCACAGCGCGGCGGCTCTTGAACCATCGCTCGTCAATTGGGGACGGGAAGTCTTACTCGGACAGCTACGCCTGCGGCGATCCGACGGTTGCCCTTGGGGACTGGCTCGAGGCATACCTAACGCCAGGAGGGGTCTATTTTGACGCCAAAGACAATTTCCACGGGTGGGCGCCCGGCAAACTCGATCCGGATCACCCCGGCGGGTATTCCAATGTTGCTTATGGCCTGCTCGGCCACCTTGTCGAGTGCGTAGCTGGCACGCACTTCACCGATTATTGCGCCGACCACATCTTCACCCCCTTGGGCATGAACAGCACTGGCTGGTATGTGCGCGATATTGCTGTTAACCGGCATGCAGTTCTCTATAGCAGAGGCACCAAAGAAAAGTGGGAGAGGGGCGGGCAAGCATTTTCCTCACGATTTGCAGTTCCTGGCTTGACAATTGATGAGCTTACGCCCGGGGGCCGTATGCAGCTTTGCCTCTACAGTTACCCCACCTATATGGAGGGACTAGCGCGCACGAGCATTGAGGAACTGTCGCTCTTTCTCGCCACTTATGGAAACCGAGATAGAAATCAGTTGCTGAAAGAGTCAACCATCAATCTGATGCTCTCTCAAGTCCACGATGGTCGCCCCCTCTGCTGGATGAGATCCATCCTCGAGAATGGTGATATCGTTTGGGGGCACACTGGCAGCGATCCTGGCGTCAGGACCTTTGTGGGCTTCCGTGAAAAGGACGGGGCTGGGGCGATCATCTACTTCAATGGAGACGACATTGGTGATAGCAGAGAGGTCCTTATCGAAAGCCTTTTCTGCAAGGCCAGCACCCTTTAACGTTCGTTTCGTCATCGCGCCCCTAGGATGTGCGAGTCCGAAGTACGCTGACTCACGCTATCCGTTCCTTGTCCCAGCCAGGAAAATCAGGCGGGGGCTCTAAGCCGTAACCGGTCGGGCGCCTCGCATAACCAGGAAGGCGTTTGTCCCCATTTGAACCTCCACTCGTCTACATCCGGACCATCTCAAACCCAGATGACCGAGATATACAGAATGAATTTGACGGAGGCATCGTGGCGGAATCAATTTAAATGAAACAAACCCAGAGGCGCAGAACCGGCGCCGTGCAAGAGAGGGATGGAAGATGTCAATTTCTCGACGCAACCTCGTTAAGATGGGCATTGCCGCCGGAGCATCTATATCGATCCCCTCAGTCCTGAGGGCGCAAACAGCACCGACCGACGCACGGACGGTCCGCATGGTGATGGGCGAACTCAGCACCTTCGATCCGATCCTTACGACGGCTACCATGACCGGCAATCATGGCCTGGCGATTTACGACATGCTGTTTTCGCTTGATTCCAAGATGGTGCCTCAACCGCAAATGGTGGGGAAGTGGGCCGTTTCCGATGACAAGAAAGCTTATACGTTCGAGCTGCGGGATGGTCTGGGCTGGCATGATGGCACCCCCGTCACCGCGGCGGACTGTGTCGCCTCGATCCGTCGCTGGGGCGAAGTGCCTTCTGGCGGAAAGCTGATCATGGAACGGGCCAGCGATATCTCGGCGCAGGACGATAAAACCTTCACCATCTCGCTCAAGGAACCGATGGGGCTTCTTACCGAAATTCTAGCGGGAGCTGTCACGCCGGTCTTGTACATCATGCGCGAAAAGGACGCCAGTCTCGCAGCCACAGAGCAGGTGACCGCGAACATTGGGTCTGGGCCTTTCAAGTTTAACCATGCTCTTGCTAATCCGGGCACCAGCTTCACCTACGACCGCAATGAAAAGTATGTACCCCGCCATGAGCCGGCCGACGGGTTCGCGGGCGGGAAGGTCGTCAACGTCGATCGCGTTATCTGGGAAAACATCACTGATCAGCAGACTGCCCTTGCGGCCTTGCAGTCGGGCGAAGTCGATTTTCACTTAACGCCACCGGCCGATCTTTACCCAGCGATTGAGAGCGATACCAACCTTTCGCTGCAGGTTCTTAACAAGGCGGGCGATGTATATTTCCTGCGCATGAACTGCCTGCAGAAGCCGTTCGACAACGTCAAGGCACGCCAGGCAATGCTTCACCTGATCGATCAGGAGGCATTTATGCGTACTTCGTTTCGTCCAGAATACACCCGCACCATCACTTCGTTTTTCGGAAACCAAACGCCTTATACCAACGACGAAAATACGGGGTGGTACAAGAAGGGCGGTGATCCGGAAAAAGCCAAGCAGCTCTTCAAGGAGGCGGGATATTCGGGCGAGAAAGTCGTCATCCTTCAGCGCACAGACTGGGCAGAGGCGGGCAATTGTGCTCAGCTCTTGGCGGTCACTCTGCGCAACATTGGGGTGAATGCCGAGCTTGCGCCGGGCGATTCGGCCCTAGGTGGCGATCGCATAAAGAACAAGGGCTCCGTTGAGAGCGGCGGCTGGAGCATTTTCATCACCTGCGAGTCTGATTATGAGCGAAGCACTACCCTGAGTAATCCCACTCTGAGCGCGAATGGCGAGCAGGGTTGGTGGGGCTGGCCGCAGAGCGATGAATATGAGGCTCTTCGGGCCAAATGGGCGGATGTCGAAACGCTCAAAGAGCGCCAGGCACTGGCCCGCGAGATGCAACGTATACAGTGGGACATCGCGGGCACCGTTCTACTGGGTTCAGCTCTCTCGCCAATCGCGCGCCGAAAGACGCTCGCTAGTCTCATCGAAATGCCATCACTCATAGCGATGTGGAATATGCAGAGGGTTCCGGCCTAATGGCTGCTTACATCCTACGCAGACTCGTTTCGACCATCGCCGTCATGGCGACGGTCGGGGTCTTCATATTCCTGCTTCTCAGGCTGGCTCCCGGCGACCCGGCGGCCATCATCGCTGGCAGGAATGCCGCTCCGCAGCTGATCGCCAGTATCCGAGAACGGCTGGGCCTGAACGACCCCATGCTGGTTCAGTTCATGCGTTGGGTGCGCGACATGCTCGCCGGCGATTTCGGCACCTCAATCTTTGCCGGCCGACCGGTTCTGGAACTCATCTCCCAGCGGCTTGAGCCGACACTTTCCCTATCGATCCTGACGATGATCCTTTCGGTGACGGTGGGGGTCTCTTTCGGCATTCTTGCCGCGTGGCGAACTGGCGGGCTCGTCGACCGCCTGCTCGCCGCCTTTTCGGCAGTTGGTTATTCCGTTCCGGTCTTTGTCATCGGCTATTTTCTCATATACTTCTTCGCCATCAGGACACATTGGTTACCGGTCCAGGGATACGCCCCTTTCAACCAGGGCCTCGGGCTTTGGTTTGTGCACCTGATTCTGCCCACCGTGGCTTTAGGGCTTGGGTACATTGCATTCATTGCGCGGATTACGCGGGCGAGCATGCTCGAGGTCTTGTCGGAAGACTATATGCGAACGGCCGCCGCCAAAGGCGCGTCGTCCTATGCCATGCTTTTTCACCATGCCTTGAAGAATGCCGGCGTCCCCATCCTGACCGTTGTCGGCATAAGCTTCGCCTATCTGATCGGCGGAGTCGTCCTCACTGAAACAGTGTTCAACATACCCGGCATTGGTCGTCTGGTCGTGGGTGCGATCAACAACCGCGATTATCCCATCATTCAAAGCGTGCTCATCCTGACTTCGGGTCTGTACGTCCTTGTCAATCTCATTGTCGATCTGGCCTATACGCTGATCGATCCCCGCATCCGGTACTAATATGACCCTCCTCTCCGCACCAGCCGAAGCCGCGCCGATGGCGCGGCTGCAGCTATCCGATGTTCCCCGTCTTGCAAGGCGGCACCCGCTGATCCTGATAGGTGGCGGCCTCCTGATGTTCCTGATCGTTCAGGCTATGGCCGCCCCGCTTTACGCCGGAGATCCAGTCAACATAGATCCATTCAGGCGCCTTCAGCAGCCTTCGGCCGAGATGTGGTTCGGGAGTGACAATCTGGGGCGGGACGTGTTTGCACGAACGATCTTCGGTGCTCGGGTCTCCCTCGTGGTGGGACTGATGTCGGCAGCATGCGCGGCGGTGGTCGGGCTCCTGGTTGGGGTCGTCGCCGGCTACAGCCGCAGCTTCGACAATGTCGTCATGCGGGTCATGGACGGGCTCATGTCAATCCCAACGATCCTGCTGGCGATTGCGCTGATATCTCTGACGGGTCCGGGGCTCGGCATCCTGATCGTCGCGATCGCGATCCCGGAGACGCCAGCCATCGCGCGGCTAGTCCGTTCGGTGGTGCTGGGGATTCGTGAGCGGCCCTATGTCGAGGCTGCGCTTTGCGGCGGGGCGCGCTTGCCGAGGGTGCTTTGGCGCCACATCCTGCCAAGCACGGTTCCGGCGCTTATGGTGCAGGGCGCCACCGTCTGCGCGGGCGCAATCCTGACTGAGGCGGGGCTGAGCTTTCTTGGCGTGGGCGTACCGCCTGAGATTCCGAGCTGGGGCAACATGATCGCCAGCTCGCGGCTCTATCTGGCCATCGCGCCACTGACAATCTTTGCCCCCGGCATCTACCTTGCCGTCACAGTCCTTGCCGTCAACCTACTCGGGGACGGCCTTCGCGACATGTTCGATCCCCGAGCCAGGCCGAGGCCTTGACATGCAGATGCATCAAAGGCCCGCGAACGACTTGTTACTCGATGTGCGAGATCTCGAAACGCATTTCTTTGGCGAAAACAGCGTCACTTGTGCGCTGAGCGGCATCAGCTTCCAAGTGAAGAAGGGCGAGACGCTAGGCGTCGTCGGCGAATCGGGATGCGGGAAGAGCGTCACGGCGCTGTCCATCCTTCGCCTACTGCCGAAGCGGGGCGCCAGGACCGTGGGCGGTGAGGTCCGCTTCCAGGGTCGCGATCTGCTAGCGTTGTCCGATCGGGAGATGCGTAAGATCCGCGGCGACCGGATCGCCCTGATCTTCCAAGAGCCTATGACGAGCCTGAACCCGGTATATACGGTTGGAAGGCAGATCGCGGAGGCGGTGCAGATACACACCAAGGCTTCCCGCCCGGCGGCCATGAAGAAAGCCGAAGAAATGCTCCGTCTCGTCCGAATCGCGGATCCTGAGCGTCGCGTCAACAACTACCCCCATGAAATGTCGGGGGGCATGCGCCAGCGCGCGATGATCGCCATGGCTTTGGCCTGCTCGCCGGAATTGTTGATTGCCGATGAGCCGACGACGGCGCTCGACGTGACCATCCAAGCGCAGATCCTGCGGCTGATCGGTGAGTTGAAGGAGCGCACGGGAACGGCCGTGATGTTCATCACGCATGACCTCGGGGTAGTCGCCGAGACCTGCCAGCGCGTGATCGTCATGTATGCCGGGCGTATAGTAGAACAAGCGAACGTAATCGATCTGTTCGCGCGCCCCGCGCATCCCTACACACAGGGGCTCATGCGCTCGGTGCCCGACCGGCGGCGGGGCCGTCAGCGCCGCCTTCCGGAAATTCCCGGGATCGTGCCGAGTCTGCGCGAGCCCATCGTCGGCTGCAGCTTTGCGCCGCGCTGCCCATTCGCGGTCGACATTTGCCGCGACAAGACGCCGGCCTTGCGAGATGTCGGTTCCGAGCACGCCGCGGCCTGCTGGCGCGCCGAAGAGGTGATGGGCACATGACTGGTCCTCTGCTGAAAGTCGAGAATCTGACCAAGCACTACCCACTTGGCTCGGGCCTCTTCAAGAAAAGCATTCCGGTGATCCGGGCGGTGGAGGATGTATCCTTTTCCGTCGAGGCGGCGGAGACGCTTTGCATTGTCGGCGAATCCGGCTGCGGCAAGTCCACTGTGGCGCGGCTCTTGATGCGGCTCGTCGAGCCGACGGGCGGGCGGGTGCTGATCGAGGGCACCGATATTGCGGGCCTCAAGAAGCACGCGCTTCACGCCTGGCGCCGTCGCATGCAGATGGTCTTTCAGGATCCTTACTCGTCGTTGAACCCGCGCCTTACTGCCGGGCAGATCATTACCGAACCTGTCGAGAATTTCGAGCGCCTCGGCCGAAGGCAGCTCCAAGCGCTTGCCGCGGACCTTCTGCGAACGGTCGGAATGTCGCCCGAGATGATGCACAGACTGCCATCCGAGTTGTCGGGTGGTCAGCGCCAGCGGCTCGGTATCGCGCGGGCGCTGGCCCTGCAGCCCTCGCTTATCATTGCCGACGAAGCGGTATCTGCCCTTGACGTCTCCGTGCAGGCGCAGATCCTAAATCTGCTTCTGGATCTCCAGCAGCAGATGGGCATCGCCTTTGTCTTTATCTCGCATGACCTCGGCGTCGTGGAGCATATCGCGGATCGTGTCGCCGTCATGTACCTGGGGAGAATAGTGGAACTCGCCCCAAGCGAGGCGCTCTTCGCGAAACCGGGCCACCCCTACACCGAGGCGCTGATTGCGGCAGCCCCAGTGCCGGATCCAACCCGAGTTCGGACGGAGGCGCCCGTCGAGGGCGAGGTGCCGAGCCCCATCGACCCGCCCAGCGGTTGCGCATTCCACCCCCGCTGCCCGCTCGCAGTCGAGCGTTGCCGCAATGAGGTCCCCCCTTTGGTGCCAATTCTGGGCGGGGGAGTCGTGGCCTGCCATGTCCGCGCCCCAGCCACGGAAAATTCGAGCCCGGCCGAATCTTCGTTCATTGGCGCATAGCATCAGGGCCTTTGATCCGATCGAAGATCGCAAGAGCGCTCCGAGGAAACGGTGGAAGTGATAACATTTTTCGCCAAAGTATAGGAAAGTCCATGGAAAACGGGAACGGTGGTCATCCAGCACAGCGGGAAGTTGGCTTTGATGTGGTCGGTTCGACAGCAACGAACGTGGCGGACGGTTTCACAATGGTGGCAGTTGGTGACCTCATCGTCTCGCGAGCGGTGACCAGATCGCAGGATTCTGGCTTCGGCGCCGTCGTCCAAATTCTTCGTGATGCTGATGTCACGTTTGGCAACCTGGAAGTTAACCTAGTCGATATCCGATCGTTCACTGGATACCCGCAGGCTGAATACGGCGGGGCGTATCACCTCAGCCTGCCGGAGGTCGGTCCTGATTTGAAGGCGATGGGGTTCAACATGGTAGGTCGCGCTAACAATCATTCCCTTGACTGGGGCGTTGAAGGCATGCGCGAAACAAGCCGGGTGCTCGATCAGAGTGGAATCATCCATGCCGGCGTGGGAGAAAATCGTGCGCAAGCCGGCGCCGCTCGGTTCTTAGAAACCGCACGCGGCCGCGTGGCTATGGTTTCATGTGCTACAACCTTCATGCCTATGGCTCGTGCCGGCGACCCCGCCGGCGAAGCGCCCGGCAGACCTGGACTCAACGCCCTTCGTTTGGCCAAAAGCATCGTGGTTCCTCCCGAGATGCTCGAGAGTTTGAGGCAGATACGCGCTGTGTTACCCTGCCACTGGCCTGGTGGTGAAGATCCCAGCGTGGTCGTGATTGAGGGAACGACATACATAGCCGGCGAGACTGCCGGAGTCAGCTACGAACCCAATCCGCGCGATATCGCCGATATTCTACGAAACGTTCGTCGAGGCAAGCAGTTCTCCGACTTCTGCATTGTCACGAACCACGGGCACGAGCCTGATAATTGTCGCCAGCTAATTCCTGATTACGAACCATCCTTTGCACATCGCATGATCGATGCTGGGGCCGATGCCTATATCGGGCATGGATCGCACCAGTTGCGCGGCATCGAGATCTACAGGGGTCGCCCGATCTTCTATGGCCTTGGGAACTTCTTCGAGGACGACCTCGGTACTCCGTCGGGCGCCGATATGTTTGATGAATACGCTAAGGACCCACGGGTCGACACGGATGCGGAGGTTAAAGTCGCCGAGATGGCAGGTGGATTCACACACCCGCTCTTCTATGAAAGTACTGTAACTGTGAGCCGCTTCGAGCTGAACCAGCTTGCCGAACTGCGGCTATATCCGATCGAACTCGGTCGCTCCAAAAGGTTTGCAGACCGGGGCGTGCCGAGTCTCGCACCCACGCAGCAAGCGAAAGCCATTCTCGAGCGTCTGCAGATACTCTCAAAGCCATTTGGGACCGAGATCGTCATCGAGAACAATGTTGGAGTGATCAGATTGCGGCCCAACTTGCTGGCATGAGCAACAGCCCTCCAACGTTGCGGGCAAACCGAAATGCCGATCACAGGCTATCTTGAGCGGAATCCGCGAGGGCCTGCACCTGCCGCTTCTAGATGTTTAGTCCCGGCATCTGGTAGAACGGCTTGAGTGTGAAGCGTTCGGGCTGAGTGGCCCATGCCTTGCAGATGAACTCGTACGGCGTGAGGCCCTTGAGGGTCCTGAGCGTGCGGGCGAAGTTGTAAGCCGTGACGAAGTCGGCAAGGGTGCTGGCGCAGCTGATCGTGGCTCTCGTAATAGAAGCGCTTGACGGTGGCGTTCTTGATAGTGCGATTCATCCTCTCGAGCTGGCCGTTATCCGGTATGTGATCTGTGGTGCCTTTTCGTCCTGCTGTTCTTGTTTTGGAACGGCCTTATGGTGAGCCCATCCGGGACGTGGGGCTTCGGGAGCACGAAGGTGCAGGCAGGCCGTCAATAGACCGTGGGCTGAGAGCCCGAGCTCGTTACATGGCCGCCCCTCGCGACGTTCCCGGATGCGCTGCGAGCGCCGATCAGTAGATGTCGTGTTGCCCGCCAGCTCCCGTCTTTGACCGAAGCCAAAAAGGAGGAACGGGCATGCGCATCACCGGGCTGGATATCCATCGCGCCTTAGCCGAGGCGGTAGCTTGGGAGGACGGCAGGCTCAGTGGGCTGGGTCGTGTCGACATGCGGCGCGATCTGCTGGATGCCTTCGCCGCAAAGCTGTCGTTGGATGATGTCGTGGTGATCGAGGCGACGGGCAACGCGTCCTCGGCCGCCGCGGTTGTTGCGCCGCATGTGAAGAAAGTGGTGATCGCAAACCCCAAGCAGGTGCGCGTCATCGCCTATGCTGAGATCAAGACGGATACGATCGATGCCAGCGTTCTGGCGCAGCTCTATGCCAGCGGCTTCCTGCCGGAAGTCCGGATTCCGGATGAGCCGACGCAGGCTCTGCGTCGACAGGTGACACGGCGCAATCAGATTGTCCGACAGATATCTCGATTGAAGAACGTCATCCAGTCGATCCTTCATAGCCACCTGATCCCGTCCTGCCCGCATGCCGACCTGTGCGGCGCTAAGGGCCGGTCATGGTTGAGCGAGCAGGTCGTACCTCAGGACGAGCGCCTCGCGATCGGCATCTGCGCGAGTTCGACCGATTGGGCGAAGACCTCCAGGTCATCGAACGCGATCTTGCCCGCTCGGCTCTCGCGGAAGAAGGCGTGAAGCGGCTGATGACCATTCCCGGCGTCGACTTGACCGTCGCGCTGGCGCCTGGGATCAAACAAGTTCTTCGGGCAAGGTGATGATGGTGCGCGTAATCGCGTCGCGCATGGCCATCTATCAGGCCCTTTTAGTTCAGGGCCGGGGGCTCTACGCCGCGAACTGTCGGCCTGCTTGAGAACAGGGCGCGTGTTCCGGGTCCACAGGCGCGCGAACGCGGGCAAGAGCTTTGTCTCGCCGGAGACCATGATCAGTCGACGCCCGGCCGAAGCGGCTGATCGCGCGGTACCGGGTCACTGAGAAGGAGACCTCATCCTTGGTCTTGACGCTCGGCGATCGGGACGCTGGTTGAGCGTACGACCACGCTAACGATGTTGCCCATCTTCCCTGGCTTGCAGGGCATGGCGAAGCTCTAAGCACGAAGAATGGCCCTGACGGGACACGCGGCCGAAGCCTGCTCACGTTCCCCAAACGAGAGGTACCGCCCGGACGGCGGAACATCGCGCTGGTGCGATGCCGCCCTTTCGGAACTTTGGTTCCCACAGGCTGCGACATACCAGCCGCCAATGCAGCATCCACGTATCATTCCTTACGCGATTCCCCAACCAGAATAGCTGGAGTTCAGATCGCCCCCGCTACCGGCGGCTGTCCCGGTGACGGCAGCGTCGCTCGTCCAGACCGGTGTGACCGTCGCTTTCGAATGTCCATCGCAGCCTCCTTCGTTCAGATGTTGCGCCGTGATAGTTTTTTAGGATGTCGCGCTCCGCCTTAGCTTCGCGACTTCCTGGCGCAGGCGATCGATCTCGATCTGCTCAGGCTTCATCTGCCCGCGGTCGGGAAACGCATGCTGCGGATCGGTCGACAGGTCCCGCACCCTTTTGCGCAGCATATTCTCGTGGAATTGAGGTGGCGGGCCGCCTGGGTGACTGCGACGCCCGACCCTTCACCAGCCTCACTGCCTCAAACTTGAACTCGCGGATGAACTTCCTTCTCTGCATTTCCAGTCTCCAGTTCCGTTGAAACACCTTGCCCCGGCGCCTTCCCGCCAAACGCCTGTGCCAAGTTCTCCGAGATCTAATCAGCGCGCTAACACCGCGGGTTGATTGCTGACTGTTGGTTTCCAACATACTTAGAATCATTGTAGCAAATAACGCGAAAGACATCCGCCCTTACAGCCGTCATCGCAGAAATCTCAAAACACCTCATCGCTTTGTTCTGGTGTATTGTGTCCCCGACATAGTAACAGCCAACCTTGATATTTTTTATAAGAGAACGAGTGTTACTTTTTGAAATGAAAATAACAACTTTATTAAGCTTCAAATACTCGAACGCATACTGTAAAACCGCCCTGCTGGCCTCAACGCCGATCCCTCTTCCGGAAGACGCAAAGTTAAGACAGGTTACGCTTTCCACTTTATTCGCATATTGTGGAAAATACTGACCGCAGCACCTCAATCCAGAATAGCCTGCGAACTTTATGGCTTGGCCTGCATCTTTGACGAACACCATCCATAAGCCGAAACGATTTTGCTGCCAATGATTGATGAACTGAAGCAGTGCAGCTTTCGACTGCTGTATCGTCGGATAAACCCCATCCTCGAAAGCGTTGACCACGAACGGTTCGCTATGAAGTCCATGAAGAAGAAGCTCATCTCCATGCGAGGGCGGCCTCAGGATTAGGCGCGGCGTTTCGAGGATATGCATGTGATTATTCCTTTTTTAGCCGGTGTTTACAATCGAGCGGCACTCACAAAATGCGAATGGCTCCCCCAAAAAAAGGTGGGCCTAGTATCACATTCAATGCGCACTCTGTGGATTAAAAATCTAAGAAATATCGGTAATAATCTTGTTTCCGGGATGCGGAAATTCCTAAAATCCACAGAGTGGCGTGCCAATTGTACGCTGACGTGTTTGCTCAAGTCTCCTCGTGGAATTTGGTTAATGAGCCGAACCGAATTACTTTCCGTAGATAAACCCGCAATGAACTACGCCGCCCTGAGCAATTTATCATCTGTCAGCGGCAAGTCCGTCGTTCGCTCGGGCGGCATGCTGTCGCCTAACAGCGGCGTTGTCGGCGCAACGTGTCCATCCCGGCGGCGCGTGCCTCAAGCTCGCCCTGCACCGGCGGGGTGGCCGCAGGGTCATCCGCGTCATCAGCTCGACAATCAATGCACCCACCGCCGGGTCGACGACTTTGCCGGTCACGTGCTGGCAGACCTTGCCGCCACGCCGGGCCGCGGTCTCCTGGCAGATATAGGTCGGGACCGGCTGACCGTGCCCTTGGTTGTAATGGACGGCGTGAACACCATGCGGAGCGCCGCCTGCACATGGACGTCCGGGTCGAGTGCGAGGTGTCATCTGGCAAAGTAGACCAAGCTGGCGGCCCTATCTTCAGATCGCCGGCTTGCCTTGCTGAGTTGGCCGCCGCGCATGCGCGCCTTGAAGAAGTGCAACTCCGCTTCCGAGATCGTTCCTTTCAAGTCCAAAAGAAGCCTGTCGTTGAAGCTGGCCGGGTCGCAGATGCCATCGAGGATGCGAGTGCGGGTCAGGGCGCACAGCTCAAGCAGTCGGTGGGCGGCAGAGTTGCGGCCCAAGCGCTCCAACCCCCTGAAAACCGGCCTTGGCATAGCTACTTCGCTGACCAATCCCTGGAAGCCGTCGCGGGCAACGGCGCGGATCCCGATTTTCCCAGGTCGCAGTCGATCACGTGGACGCGTTCGGCCGGCCAACCGGCAGCAATGGCGCGATCACGCGGCCCATAGAGTGGCACGCGTGCTCTCGCGTTGTGGGCGACTTGTCGCAGCGTAGGCTGACGGATGTCGAGGTAGCCGTCGCGCCGGAGGATCGCCAGTGACTTTGAGTTCAGGGCTGGCTCCGAGGTAAGCGTGACAACAAGGCTGCAAGGATGAGGGTTGGCTCGCTGGTGGCGATCGCGCCTGCCGCCGTTCCATCAAGCATGGTTAGCACCATCGGCCTGGATTTGGCTGGAACGTTTTTTCAAATTCATGGCGCCCACGCTGAGGGCGCGCCCGATTTTCAACCGCAAACTGCGTCGAACCGAGCTGCTGGGCTTTTTCGAAAAGCTACCGCCGTTTTTGGTTGTTTGGAAACGTGCGGCGGTTCGCATTATCGGGCGCGCGAGATCGCGGCGGTCGGTCACGACGCGCGTGTAAAGCCTTCGTGAAACGAGGCAAGAGGGACGCCGCCGAAGCCGCCACCCGCAAACACCCGCAAGACCGTGCCTTTCGTTCTGATCAAATCGGCTGATCAACAAGCGGCGGCATGGTGAAGGCCATCGCCCATGCCAGGATAAAACCGCCAAGATCGATGCCGGGGTTCTGGCGCAGCTCCATGCCAGCGGCTTTCTGCCGGAGGTCTGGATTCCCGATGATGGGACTGAGCGGCTTCGCCGCCTCGTCGCGCGGCGCAACCAGGTCGTTCGGCATCGCACGCGCGTGAAGAACGAGGTGCATGGCATCTTGCAGGCGCACCTCGTGCCGAAGTGCCCGCAAGCCGATCTGTTCAACCGTCGGGGTCGCGCCCGGCTCGAGCGGCAGGTGCTTCCCGACGACGAGCGGGCTGCTATGCCCGCCACATCGGCGAGATCGACCGCCTGGCCGAAGATCTGGCTGACCTCGGATCAGGAGATCGCCCGGGAAGCGGTTGATGATGTGCAAGTCCGGCGGGCTTCGGACCATCACCGGCGTCAACGCCATCGTCGCGAGCCGTATCATCGCCCCGTCGGCGACATCCGGCGGTTCCGTGAACCGCAGAAGCTGGTGAGCTACTTCGGCATCAACCCTCGTGTGCGCCAATCCGGTCTTGGCTTGGCGCCATATGGCCGGATCAGCAAACATGGGCGTTCCCATGCCCGCGCCATGCTGGTCGAAGCCGCCTGGGCGGCGGCAAAGGCGCCCGGACCGCTCGGGGCTTTCTTCCTGCGCATCCGCAACAAGCGCGGCCATCGCAGCCGTGGCGGTCGCCCGCAAGCTCGCCCTATTGATCTGGCATCTGCTCACATAGGAGCAGGACTACTTCTGGGCTCGCGCGGCGTTAGTGGCGGCAAAGCAGAGGCAGCTTCGCTCCCAAGGCTGGTGCGCCGGGCGAGCGCGGAGTGGCGCGGTTCGGCTTACGCCTACGAAGGAGACGCGAAACAGCGAGAAAGCCACGGCCGAGGATGCCGAACCTCCGAGGTGCCGATCTCCATGCCCACGACCTCGCGCAGGCCGTAACGGCGATGATTACGGCGACCGAGACGATCCGCCCGCCGCGGCGGACCTTCATGTAAGTGGCGTCGATCCACAGGTATGGCCAATGCGGCTATCAGCAGCTCGCCATTTCGTCACGTGCAAAGCTAACCTTTGCAACAGATCCATCAAATAAATTTACAGGAACATTTGCGACCGCAAATCGCTGGCGATGATACTCTCACCGCAACGTCTGATCAGGCACGGATGGACCGAAGGGTCGAACCGCTCATACAGCACGCAATGTTGGAGTTAAAGCCAATGGCAAAAAGAGCGCTCATTATGGTTGGAGAGTCAAGAGGTAATGGTCCGCCACACATCCAAGCGGCCCGGCGTCTTGGCCTTCATCCAATTACCCTGGCAGCGGATCCAACTCAACACGATTATCTTGCGGCAAAAGGGATCGAGGCAATCCGTATCGATACAGGCAATCTCGATGCGCTGATCCACGAATGTTGCCGGCTTCGCGTGACCTATGACATTGCCGGCATCACCGGGTTTGCGGGCCTCGACGAGTCAATCCCTGCGACAATTGGCCAGCTCTGTCGGCATTTCGGCCTGCCAGGGCCTAACCCCGCATCCGTTGAACGGTGCTGCGACAAATTCATTCAACGTCAGCTGCTCGCAGAGGCCGGCGTTCCAATGCCTGCTTATCGTTTAGCAGCGAATGCGAAGGAGGTAGAAAGCTCTGCCGTAGAGATCGGCCTGCCTGTGGTTGTTAAGCCAGTCGTGGGCTGCGGCAGCATCGGTGTTCGATTGTGCCGCAACTTCGATGAGTTGGCCGAACATACGACCTTTCTGTTGGACGGGAAGCATGCATGGCGATCGTCGCCGAGGATACTGGTCGAAGAATTCACAAAAGGCCCCGTTTATGTCGCTAATTTAATGGGAGATGAGCTTGTTGGAATTACCGCCTACGAGTTCAGCGCTCCACCGTATTTCGTCGTTCGTGAGTGCGCCAGTCCGGCCCCGCTGACCGACGAGGAGCATCAACGTATCGTCAATGTTTCGCTGAGCTGTCTGCGAGCTCTCGGCCTTGGTTGGGGGCCATCGAACATTGAATTCCGGTGGACGAAGCGTGGCCCAGTCGTCATTGAAGTCAATCCGCGTCTTGGCGTTGGGGAACCTGAACTGATCCGACTGGCGTGCGGTGTCGATCTCGTCACCGAACACATCAAGATTGTCATCGGCGAGGAATGCGATTTGCGCAAAAGGCATTCGCAAACGGTGGCCCAACGGAACTTAATCCCTGATCGCGATGGCATCCTCGATTGGAACGGTGGCGACCGTCGGGCGGCGGCTATACCAGGCGTCGTCGATGTCAAATTCTATCTTGAATCCAAGAGGCCGATAGTGAGGAAAGGCGATGGCCGAGACTCTATGGGATACGTTACCGTCGTTTCGCCCAGCCTCGCTCAGAGCAAGGCGATCCTTCAGCGGGCCGTCAAGTCAATCGGTTGGTCGATCAAACCATTTCCTCGGCTTAGCGAACGGTAACCACATGGGGCCCCCTTGCCTCCTCCCCGCTCGGCCATTTTGGTGCAATCGAGAGCACGAATGGCACACAGGCGGTATTCAGTGTTCTTCAAGAACCGTGACCGGCGTTGGAGGCAACATCGCTGCAAAGTTCCTGGCGGGCGCAACCCAAGGTGAAGAAGCTTCTGTAGACGGAGTCACTTCTCGGCCGACGGCAAGCTGATCGAGGCCTGGGCGTCGATGAAGAGCATCAAGCCGAGGACCGCCCAAGCGGTGGTCATGGCGAGCCGCCGGCCCGCGAGGTTATGGAAAGAACGACGGCGGGTCGCCCCCGTCCTCGACCCGAATGGCAGCCGAGGAATCGAGCACGCCTGGCTGGACTAGATGTTTGATCCCAGGCTTTGATGGGGCATCCTTATCGTCCGAATCAAAGGATGCGCTATGGGCCAGGTTCTTCACGGGAGCGCCACGACGACAGAGGCGGTCTGTCGAGCGATACAGCATAGTCATGTCTGGACGGCGCCCGCTGATCAAGGGTTTGTTTTCGGCGATGGGACGGTCGCGGGTGCGGTCATGTCTCCGGCCTGTTGTTGCGGTACTGTGACCGCTGGCCCTGATGGTGTCCGCTGATCCTTTGGCCTGATCAAGAGAACGAGCTCGAAGCTCCGACTATGCTGCAGGCTTTGGGGATGTGTCCTCGTCAGTTCCCATAACGTCATTGTCACCCTCGATTCCGGCTCGCGGCCTCAGCCGCTTCTGCTGTTACTCCGGTGTTTCGGCATAGCGTGCGTCATCACGCATGAGCGCGAAGGCGATGCGGGCAAGCTTGTTGGCGGTCGCCACGGCGACAAGCTTGAACGGCTTGGTCTCCATCAAGCGATCGGCCCAGCTTCTCAACGCGTCGCTGCAGCGTTTGCGATGGAAGAGGACCGCGTGAGCGCCGACAACGAGCAGCTTGCGCAGATATCGGTTTCCCATCTTGGAAACGCGCCCCAGCCGCTCCTTGCCGCCTGATGAACTTTGCCGGGGCGTTAGCCCGAGGAAGGCCGCGAACTGCCGCGGGCCCGAGAACGCGGAGATATCATGGATACTTGCGGCAAGCGCAGAGCCGGTGACGGGACCGCCGGGAAGGTCATTAGACGGCGCGCGGTGTTATCGGCTCTGGCGAGAGCCAGAATGGCCTGATCGCTTTGCCCGATCTCATGATCGAGTTCATTCAGCCGACGCACGATAGGCAACAGCGCCGGGCGTACGATCGCTGGGATCATGTCGTTATCTTCCATGATGAGAACCGCCAGAGCACGGGCATTGTTCGGTCCCTGCGCGGCGATGATCCCGATCTCAGCCAGATGGCTGCGCAGGGCATTGAGCAGTTGCGTGCGTTGCGCCACCAAAAGTTCGCGCACCTTATGGTGCATTGAGCGCAGCCTGGTTCTCGACCGATCGTACCGGTACAAAGCGCATGGAGGGCCGCGTCACCGCTTCGCAGATGGCCGCTGCATCAGCGGCGTCGTTCTTCTGGCGACGGACATAGGCCTTCACGCACGCTGGCGGCATCAGCCGCACATAATAGCCAAACTTTGCCAGTTCGCGAGCCCAATGGGCCGAGCCGCATGCTTCCATGCCGATCAGGCACGACGGCAGACGCTCGAAGAATACCAGCACATCTTTGCGCCGTAGCGCACTAGACATGACGACACGGCCGGGAGCGTCGACAGCGTGGACCTGAAAGACATGCTTGGCCAGATCGAGGCCGATGGTGGCTACAGCATTGAGTTCGATGGTAGTCTTTTCCATGGACGGTGCTCCTTCAGATGAGTGCTCGACAGCAGCCATCTTGGCACGCCTCTCACGAGGATGATGCCGTTGCGGGCGCCGTCCACCCCATCAAGAGAGCTTAAGGGCGCTGGCCAGGCGCTATGGGATCAACCAGAAGACCGTCGCGAAATGGAAAGGGCGGACCACAGTCGCCGATCTGCCGACCGGACCAAAGGAGCCGCGATCGACGGTGCTCTCCGTCGAGGAAGAGGCTGTCATCGTCGCCTTTCGGCGCTACACGCGCTGCCGCTCGACGACCGCATTGCAGCCGACAATCCCGCATCTGACGCGTTCTTCCCTGCACCGCTGCCTGCAGCGCCACGGCATTGGCCGCCTGCCGGACGTCGAAGGCGACAGGCCGGCGAAGAAGAAGTTCAAGACCTATCCGATCGGTTGTTACTTCCACATCGACATTGCCGAGGTGCGGACCGAACAGGGCAAGCTGCACATGTTCGTCGCCATCGACCGCACCTCGAAGTTCGCCTTTGTCGAGTTGCACGAGAAGGCCACCACCGCCGTATCGAGAGACTCCTGCTGCGGCTGATCGCGGCCGTCCCCTACAAGATCCAAACCGTGCTCACCGACAACGGCATCCAGTTCACCACGCCCGGCGCCGGTGGCTCGGCCGTGCCGCTGATCAAGGAGGCCATCGCCAACGGCGAGCGCTTCTGGGCTCATGCCTTCGAATACACCTGCGCCACCAACGGCATCGAACACCGTACCACCAGAGCCAAGCATCCGTGGACCAACGGCCAGGTCGAGAGGATGAATCGCACCATCAAGGACGCCACCGTCAAGCGCTTCTATTACGAGAGCCACGATCAGCTGCGCCAGCACCTTGCCGACTTCGTCACAACTTCGCCCGCACGCTCAAGACCCTCAAGGGCCTCACGCCATACGAGTTCATCTGCAAGGCATGGGCCACTCAGCCCGAACGCTTCACAGTCAATCCGCTCCACCAGATGCCGGGACTAACATCTAGCTTAACTGCGTGTCGGAAAAACCGGCAGCAGGCCACCTTCCGTGCAGAGGTGTAGCGGCATGGAGCGCCCTCCACGGACCGTGAGCCAGTAAGAAGTGACGGACAGCGATCACCTCTCACTTGGCCACCTCAGCTGGTTGTGGAGTTGAGGGCCATATATTAGTCCTGTTAGCCAAGGGCCGGAAGTGGTGTAATCGACCAATCAATCAAGGCGACGGCACGTTCAAGTATTGTCTCGGTCTGAGCAAGGCTGGGTGAAACGGCGATGATATGTCCGATCCAATCTCGGAAATCCCCTTTCCTGACGATCGGCGTCTCGGGTTGAATATACAATTTGACTTCGGCAACACCTGGCACAGCAGCCGCCCGACTGACGCCATCGATCCAATCGAGGATGCCATCGCGATCAGGAACTAGGAACCGAGCGGCCGCAGTTTGCGAATGGCTTCTGCGCAAATCGCATTCCTCGCCAATGACAAGCTTGATGTGCTCGGTGATGAGGTCGACACCACTAGCCAGTTGGACCAGTTGGGGCTCCAGCGCGCCAGCAAGGCGCGGATTGATTTCGATGACGACTGGGCCACGCTTCGTCCACCGGAATTCCATGTTCGTTGGCCCCCAGCCAAGGCCGAGAGCTCGCAAACTACTCAGGGATAGATGGGCTATGCGCTCATGATCGTCATCAGCTAGCGGGGCCGGAAAGGTCGTCTTATGGAACACGAAATGCGGTGGGGGGCTGAAGTCAACGGCGACAGTCCCGATAACCTCATTTCCCATTATCTCGACGCTATAAAAGGGACCTAGTACGAACTCTTCGACCAGTATTCTCGGCGAAGACGGCCAAACGTGTTTGCCGCCCAACAGATGGGTTGTATGCTCGGCTAACTCACTGAACGTGCAGCACAATCGGACTCCGATGCTACCGCTGCCTACGGCCGGCTTAACGATGACGGGGTAGCCGATCTCCGCGGCAGAGCGTTCTACGTCCGTCGCATTCGTCGCCAGACGGTAAGCAGGTACTGGAACCCCGCCGTCCGCGAGAAGCTGACGTTGAAAGAATTTGTCACAGCATCGTTCGATGAATGCGGGGTTCGGTCCCTGAAGATCGAAATATCGGCAGAGCTTGCCAACTGTCGCATAGACGGACTCGTCGATGCCCGAAAAGCCGGTAATGCCAGCAACGTCATAGCTTTGACGCAGTTGGGAACATGTGCGGATCAGCGCATCGAGATTGCTCGTATCGACGCGAATGGCCGCACTCCTTTCCGAAGCAAGATAGCCGTAATCTGTTGGATTAGACGCCAGCGTGATCGGATGAAGACCAAGACGCTGGGCCGCTTTGACGTATCGCAGACCATTATCCCTTGCGTGGCCTTCCACCAGGATGAGAGCCTTTCTACCCATCGGCTGTTTCCTCCAACTTGTGTACTTACCCATTCAGCTTTTCAGCTGTCCCTGACCTCAGGCTCTGCGGTGAAGGTACCAATGTCAAAGCTCCGTCGTCTCAAACATTTTGTGAAGCTTTTTTGAAGGACCTGTTGAACGTCGATAGTAGTGCAACGTTGACCTGCAGCTATGAATCGATCTCACATTTTACAGGCTAAAGTGAAGCCCGCCGGCGGCGATCGAACTGGCAACTGTTCGGATCCTATGAGGAGGTGGATAGCGATGTTTTGGCGACCTCACTTTGCCACCGCGCCGGTCGCGGCTGTCGCCTACCCACAAAAATTGCGGCCGCAGTTCGCACCTTCCGGCATCTCCTCTTGGAGGCTAAACATGGGGCCTGCTGGTCTTAGTTTAGCACGGTTTGCCGAGCTCAACCGTCGCCGCGCACTCGTTACAATCCCTTCGGAGCCAGGGAATTATCCGCTGCGATCCTGTGGCGAATGCCTTCGCCCCGCGAGCGGTCTGTCAGGGATTGGGTCGACTCGGGAAATTTCTGGCCTTGCCGATCGCGGTCCCATGGACATGGAGTGACTGTGTACTGCGCGAGATCGAGTGGTGGCTTTAAACGAGCATTGACATGTACAACCGAGATCCGGTCACCTTGCGCCAGCAGAAGCAGACAGTCAGACGCAGTTGGTCCGTTGTGAGCCGGGGCATCGCCGTTCTGCTGTGCCGCTTCCGTAGAGAAAGTCCCGACGCTGATGCATGTTTCTTTCCTTCGATCGATATCAATGTTCGACGTGTTGCAAAGTCGGCAGGTTCCACCGGCTCGCGACCAGCGCAGCAAAGCTCGTGCCACTTTGGCTGGTCGGGCCACGATCTGTGATCCTTTCAGCAATTTGCCCGTGAGACCAACCAGATCGGGCAGTTTGTGTTGCGTACCCGACAAAGCAACATGGGGTGTCGGGTTGCTTGAGGCGCTATTGCTGACGTTGGGGCTGCAACGAATTTGAGCGTGGTTTACGCAGGATCCTCTGGACGGCGAGTAGACCCTTGCAAGGAGTGGATTTCGCGCGATTGTCAGCGCCGCAATCACGTTTCCGCCGATGATCCGGGCGGTCACGCCACCATCTGCTTTCGCTGCCGTTTCTAACGCGTGCCAGAGCGATCCGGCAGATGAGCGCGCGCCAACACGGGATCAGCTTGCCCCGCCGGAGCGATAAGCAACCCATATGTTCAAGGCCTTCGCCCGAACCCGTGAAATCGGTTTAGACGAGGATGCTCCAAGGTCAATGAATATAGCAAACATATTTAAAAAAGGTGCGAAAAACTTTACAAATATCCCACTTGACGTCCCTGACCTGTATGCGCATCTTTTATCAAAGAACTTGTAGATTTGAGCAATGCGCAAGTAAAATAGTAAGTGGGCTCGTCTATCGCAGGCGGTGTGGGATGTAAAAGCGTCGAAGTATGATTTTAGTTAGTCGGAACTGGCGCAGAGTAAAGAGGGCGCTATTTTATAAAGGGTCATGGTGGCATATACATAGACAATTCCAGACATTGAGAGCTTCGTTCTTTTGGCAAGGCAGCGGGATTTTTCGGGCTGGGAGGCAGCACCGTGGGTCATCTCAGTGCATCGGCCACCCAGCAGGCTCACTCCCTGTCTCAGGTTTCCCGCATTGTGGGGTGGTCCGTCCCGTGCAGTGGCGTCGTACTCGACCCTCAGGGACTCGGTCCTCAGGATCACGAGGGCGGGGCACGGCGGCAGCTTTCTGGATCCGTGGCGAAGGTGGACCGGAAGGGCAATTCGATTTTGGCCCGGGTGCATTGTGGTTACGCGCCTGGGAGGCTGGCGGATCCGGTAGATTAGGTACATGCGTACCGCGTCTCGTGTAGTTCTCGACTATACTCGTCGCTCTGATCCTAACAGCTGCACCCCGCCGCCGGCTGCATCTTGCAGACTGATGGCCGCAATATAAAAACTGTATTTGACGCAGACCGTGGGGCGGCTTTTTCTGAGAAAAACCCGCAGCGGCGACAGATTTGAACTTCGGTCCGGTGACAAAGAATTGGGGTGAAATATGGCGACGATACGCCCAGCGATTCCTCTGACAGGTGTCCCCTTCCCGAGATCAGAGTACGAGCGCCGGCAGCATAGGGTTCTGGCGGCAGTGGAGGCCGCCAGATTAGATGCACTTGTGGTGACTAGCCACGGGCATCTTCGATACCTTAGCGGATATGATGGAAGTGGTGGGTATTTCGGCCCCTTTCCGTTGATCTTAATGCCGGGTCGGCCTGCTACATACGTCGTTCGAGAATACGACGAGCAGGCAGTTCGTGCGTATAGTTGCATTGACGAGATCGTTGCGTATACGCAACAGCACGATTTTGGCAAGGTTTGCGCCGATGTCTTTCGTCGATACGGACTGCAGAACAAGCGGGTCGGCTTTGAGCTTGGCTGCTGGAACCTTGCGCCGGCTGACGTCAGTGAACTCCAAGCGCAGCTTTCCGATTTGAATATCTGCGATGCGACACGCTTGGTTTCTTCAGTGGCGGCGGTGAAGAGCGAGCTAGAGCTAGAGTGCATGCGCGACGCAATGCGCATGACTGACCTAGCGGTGCGAACCTTCCAGAACTCGCTGCGCGAAAACGTTACCGAACTGGAAATCGCGGAAACAATGGCGATGGCGATCAAGCGAGATCCCAGCAACTCTGGCGGTGACGTTGGGTTGGCGCCAGTCACCATTCTGTTCGGTGAGCGGACGAAGTTGCCGCACGGCTTCCCAATGCAGCATCCAATTGCTAAAAATGAGCCCGCCTTTTTGGAAATCGGCGCGTCGAAGCACGGTTACACCGCGGGGATGGTTCGGTGTGCTGTGCTTGGCCGGCATCCTGAGGCCGAATCGCTGCATGCCCTAGCCGAGGAGGTCATCGAGGCCGTCGTTGCCGCGATCAAGCCGGGTATGACCGCAGGGGCAGTGGACCTTACCGGCCGCGAGGTGCTGAAGCAATCTGGGCGCCAAGGAGTGTTTCGCCAACGAAGCGGATATCAAACCGGCATTAATTGGACCGAACGCGGGGACCTGAGCTTAGAGCCGGGCGCGGAGGATCTCCTGACAGCCGGGATGACCCTGCACATCCCAAATATTTTGTGCAGCGAAAACGGCTATTTGTTCGGGGCTGGCGCCCACGTCTTGGTTTCAGAGCGTGGCGCCGAATTACTGAGCAGCATACCGTACACGCTCCATCGCGCATGAATTGGCAAATCGCGTGCTGCATGACTGGGCAGCCGGGAGTGGCTGGTTTGGGATATTCAGTCGATATTGCTTCAAGCAGCATGGTACATGCCTGCTGGCCAACTATATTGCGGGATGAAGGATCGCTTCAATCGAATCTGCTGACTTGGGAAGGCTGGGCATCCCGGAGGGCAGCCCGAATGGGCAGAACGCACAGAGGTTCATTGAATTCTTCATCACCAGTGCTGATAGGCAGGCACCTTTTGCGCAACTGATGCCTTGCGGGCCAGCGAACCGGAATGAGGTAAACTTATACCAAAAGCTGGGACGAAAATTCGCTAGCCACCCAGACTACTTGGCGTCTAGCATACAGCACGATTCAAAGTGGCACGCTGAGATGGGGTCAGACGGCGTGACAAACGTCGAGCGGCTTACCCAGCGTTGGAACGAGTAGGTTCTGCCACCGATCAACAGAGTCTGTTGCGAAGTCGGCGCCGACCATGGCGGTCGATTTGCTGGCTTCTGAAAATTTCGCTGGAGCCGCATTGACCGACGCTCTCGCTTCTTGGAAGCAATTCCTCGCTGTCGTGCTGGGTATCAATTGTGACCTTGAATATTAAAAGCACCACACCGCCAACCGCCGAGGAAGAAGCATTAGGGAAAAGTTGGGTTCCTGCGCAAAATGAATTTCGCAGCGAAATGTATGGGGCGGTTGCAGCGGTCAAAGCCCTGTCACTCACACTTCGTCGCGGTTGACCAGCGGCTGGAGTAGGCGGCGAAGAGCATGCGAGCTGGGCCATTCCAGACTTTGTGAGGGTAACGCTACCGCTAATCAGGCCAGGCGTAATGGGGATGCCGTGTTCACGTTCCTCAGTTCATTCGATGAGGCGTCGTTACATCGCTGGTAGGCGGATCCCGCGATCGGCACCTTCCGCTGAAGATGCGGGAGGACATTCCCCCATCAGATCGACCCGACCATTGCAGCAGTGTCGTCGCTACTAATACTCATGCCCCTCCTTTCGCTAATCGTGCTGTCTATCACGTGGTGGCGATCGAGCCCGAGCGCTCAGCGCCTGCTCCGAAACCCCGCGACTTGAGCACCGACCTTCAGCAGGCATTCGCCCAACAGAACGTCACATACGAACAATGGATGCATGGAAAATACGTCACGTGCTTGGGATGACGGGATTTCCTGCTGCCTAGGACAGTGCAAAATGCTATGTCTATATTCCTACCCATGACGAGACGATGAGCTGCTGCGCACGCCAGACCGGGTGTCCCGGGCGACATTTCGGTCTAATACCGGCCTGCGCCTATCTTGGAACCAGATGGCCTTAATACACACACTGGATTTGACGCACGGCCTCCGTCGATTGAAACTCCATTAATAAACCACTCAACAAGACAATCGCAACGCAGGCGGGAAGCGGAGGAGACGAGGGGCTATTGCGAGTGTGCGCTGCGCTCAGCGGCGTTCGAACAGCTGAAGGCTCAAGAAGGACAAGCGTCAACTGGCTCTCAACCAAGCACATGTAACTCGCCAACTGTTGTCGAGCTTCGCGCGCAGGCGGTCGCACGGTATGCGGAGGAGTAATGAAGCAATTTCTGTCCAATAAGGATCTTGACCAATGAGCGAAGCGCCCCACGTTACGTTTGACCTTGACACGCCCGGGGTGAGCACAGGACATCTTGTTGTCCCCAAAGGGGCGGACTGCGAAGCTCTTTCGCTTCCGGTCTTTAGCCTTAATAAAGGGGAAGGGCCGCGCCTCCTTATTACTGGCGGATGTCATGGCGATGAATCGGAAGGGCCAATAGTGGCTCGACGGATGGTTGAGTGGCTGCCAGAAAGGCAAACATGTGGAAGGGTCGTCATCTTACCAGTACTCAATCCGCCGGCCGTGCAGGCTTGGACCCGTAACACCCCGATAGACGGCTTGAATCTCAATCGAGTCTTTCCGGGCCGCGCCGACGGGTCAGTAACTGAACGAATCGCGGATGCAGTTTCGCGTCTGTTGCTGCCAACGGCTGATACGGTATTTGATCTACACAGCTTCGGGCGAACGTGGGATTTCCCACCGGCGGGTACGACGCATCCCATTGCTGACGCCGGCCTCATGGCCAAGACGCTCCAAATGGCAGCGGCATTCAAATTACCCGTGACGTTGCTCTGGGATCACGACGACACGCTTGGAATGTTCGACACTTGGGCGCATAGTCAGGGCAAAGTGTTCGTTTGCGCTGAGTTCGGCGGCGGCACGGTCGGCGCGGACAACCTCGCGATCTACGAGGCTGGCGTACGCAACGCGCTCATCGCGCTCGGGATGGTCCTGGGTAAAGCCGAGTATCCAACGTTCCGTCAACAGAAGTTCGGCCATACACTCGAGACACATCCTTCCGACGAGTTGAAATCGGCTGCATCCGGGATCTTCGAACCTCGCTGCTCGGTGTTTGATGAGGTCAAACAGGGAGATCTCATAGGCATCCTGCATGCGATGGATTCGCTGTCTGTCGAGTCCATTGATATCCGCGCGCCTGGAACATCCATCGTCTTCGCCATCCGATCGGGGGGGCATGTCGACGTCAACGAAGGCGTAGCACTCGTTGCGCGACCGCTGAAGACTTGAGAATCAGGTGCAGGTGAGCGCCTCGCGAGCCATTTAACCGCCTCAAAATGAACAGAGTGACTGAATTGCAGATCAAAGACGTCCTCCTTGCCCCGGGCAACGGCGCATTCTTCTATGATGATCAAGCTGCCATTAGCTCCGGCGCAACCCAGGACGGTTTCATCTATGTTGGCGCGCCCGCAACGCCTGGGTTCAAGTCGATTCGCATTCCAGCATCTTCGCTCGGTGTTGGACTTGTCCTTACCGACGACACGGTCGTTTGGGGCGACATGATGAACGTGCAGTATTCAGGTGCCGGTGGACGCGATCCTCTGTTCGACACAAAGCAAATCTCAGATTTAACGTCACGCGTTGTCGTATCCCGGCTTTTTGATGTTGATGCCTCTCGGTTTCGTGATTCTTGCACGAAGTGTTTTCAGCCCGTCGAACATCGGAGGCTACCTCTGGCTGTAGAGTATGGCATCAGCCAAGCGCTTCTTCGAGCAGCAGCCCATCTTCTGCGTAAGACGATGGCGGAGATCATATGCGCGGAGTTTGATTTGCAGCTGCCGAGGTGCCGGGTACCGATTTATTGCCAGAGCGGTGACGCTCGTGAATTTAATGTCGACAAGATGATCCTGAAGGCGGTGGATGTGCTTCCCCATGGCCTGATCAATTCACAGCAGAAATTCGGCCAAGGCGGCCATACGTTCCTTGACTTTGTCAAGTGGGTTGCAACGCGCACGCGCCACCTCGGCCCCCCTGGGTATCAGCCGGTGCTGCATTTCGATGTGTATGGCTGGATCGGCCTAGAAATTGGCCTGGAGCCGCAACGGATCGCCGACTTTATCTGCAGCGTCGCGGAGGCCGTTCCAGGTTTTGCGCTGAACATCGAGTGCCCGGCGGACTTTGGTTCCACACAAGCTCAAATTGATAACTATGCCCGGATCGTATCGATTTTGGACAATCGGGGTTCGAGCGCTCGCATCGTCGTGGACGAGAGGTGCAACACGCTCGAAGATATACGGCTCTTTGCCGAAGCCAAAGCGACGCATCTGGTCCAGATCAAGACGCCCGATGTCGGCTCAATGGCCGATACGGCGCGTGCCGTTCTCCTCTGTAAGGAGAATGGAGTAGGGGCATATGTTGGAGGAAGCTGTACCGAGACAGATCTCTCCGCCCAGGCTTCTGTCCACGTATCAGTGGCAACCCAGGCCGACATGATGCTTGCAAAGCCCGGTATGGGTGTCGACGAGGCATTCTCAATTGTTGGTAATGAACAAAACCGGTTGCTGGCGATGCTGAACCGGCGTCGGGCTCAAAACGAAAACGTTGGATGAAACACGGTGGCGCATGCAGAACTCTCTTGAGGGGATCACCGTCGTAGCCGTGGAGCAGGCCGTGGCCGCGCCTTACGCGTCGTCTAGGCTCGCGGATGCCGGCGCGCGAGTGATCAAGATTGAACGGCCTGAAGGGGACTTTGCCCGAAGCTACGACAACTTGGTGCGTGGACAGAGCGCTTACTTCGTTTGGCTCAACCGGGGTAAAGAGTCGGTCTGTCTGGACCTGAGGTTGGAGGCGGATCGCGCCGTCCTGGACACGCTCATTGCCGCTGCTGACGTCTTTATCCAGAATCTGAAGCCGGGCAGCATCGAAAAACTCGGTTTCGGGTCTGCTGATCTCCGTCGCCGATTTCCGCGCCTGATAACCTGTGACATCTCGGGTTTCGGTGACAAAGGGCCCTATTCACACTTGAAGGCCTATGATCTCATCGTCCAGGCTGAAACAGGTCTATGTGCGATCACCGGCAACCAACAAGGGCCCGCACGTGTCGGCGTCTCGGTCTGTGACATCTCAGCGGGCATGACAGCGCACAGCGCCATTCTTCAGGCGATGTATCACCGCGAGGTCACCGGCGAAGGGACCAGCATTCAGGTGTCCCTGTTCGATGCTGTCGCTGACTGGATGAATGTTCCGGTTCTGCAAAACGACTATAGCGACTACCACACGGAACGCGCCGGTGTTAAACACCCGTCTCTGGCGCCATATGGCGCCTATCGTTGTGCCGATGGTAAGGACGTCATCTTTTCGGTTCAGAATGACCGCGAATGGGTGAGTTTTTGCGAGAAGTTCCTCAAGCAGCCGGAACTTACACGCGCACTTGGTTTTGCAGATAACATGGAGCGCCTCAGTCACCGTGCGCAACTTGATGCGATCATTGAACGGCGGTTCTCTGAACTATCATGCCAGGGAGCAATGCAGGAGCTTGAGGCGGCCGGTCTGGCATATGGCCGACTGAGCGAGGTGGCGGATGTTTCAAAACATCCACATGTCCGCAGAGTCGAGATTGGCACGCCTGAAGGAAGCGTCGAGACGATCGCGCCGGCGGCAATTTTCAATTATGAGCAGCCCTCGCTACGGCCAGTTCCGGCTCTTGGCGCTCATACTGAGGCTGTCCGAGAGGAGGTTCTGGGGCTTTTGCGCGACAGAGCCGCGTCAGCGTGAGCGCGCGTCTGAGTATGGGGAGTGCGCTCGCGGTTTGCGAGCCTGTGCACCTCGGATCATCTCAGCGCGTCGGCCATCCAGCAAGCCCACTGCCGTCACGCTCGCTAAGATTGATTGAAGAGGTGAGTCCATGATCGCGGACACCCTGCCGTCAGTTGAAACCGCGGTGTCTGTACCACGTTGGAGATCCCTGCTCTTCGTACCCACTCACGTACCGCGTTTTGTGGAGATGGCCCACGAGCGGGGTGCGGATGGCGTCATACTGGACCTCGAGGATTCCGTTCCCCAGGATCAGAAGGGAGAAGCACGGCGGCAGGTTCCTGAATGCGTGGCCAAGGTGGGCCGGAAAGGCGCATCTGTTTTAGTCCGCGTTAATCATGGGTTGCGCGCTTTGGCGGCCGATCTTGATGCAGCAGTGATAGCGGGTGTTGACGCGCTTGTTCTTCCGAAGACGGACTCGGCAGAGTGGGTATGAGAGATCGCCAATGCAGTTTCAGAACTTGAACGGGAAAGAAGTCTTCCGCTGGGACGCATCCGGCTCCTTGCCCAGATCGAGACCCCAGGCGCCTTGCAAAGGCTCGCGGCCATTGCGCTGGCACATCCCAGGATGGTCGCAATGACGCTCGGTCCCGAAGACTTCAGTGCCGCCGTCGGCGGCTCCCCTGAGTCCGACCTTCTGTTGGCGCCGAACCTTTCTGTTTTGTTTGCCGCCCGTGCGGCCGGTTTGCTCCCGCTGGGCTTCGTAGGGAGCATCGGCGAGTTCTCCGATAGCGATAAACTTCGTGAAGCCGCGACGCGTGCGCGGCGGCTTGGCTTTGTCGGAGCCTTCGCAATCCATCCGACACAAGTGGCCGTATTCAATGAGGCATTCTCGCCAAGCGCACAAGAACTCGAGTGGGCCCATCGTGTGGTTGCGGCGCAAACCGATTTCTCGGCCCGGGGCAGAGGTGCTTTCGCCTTGGACGGAAAGATGGTCGACGCACCGGTCATTCGAAGGGCCCAGGAAATCATCGCCTCCGGCCCGCAAGCCAAGCCCGACGTTTAAAACCTTGGCCAACTGATGAGAACCGGGCGAGATATCACAAAAGCCCCCAATTGCCTCGCCCCAGGGCCTCTGCAGCGCGGCATAATTATTGCTGTCGAGCCATCGCATTTCGAGATAGATTACATAAATTGGAGTTGGCCATCGGAAGAGTACCCGTGGAAATCAGGCAGCTAAGATATTTCGTCGGCGTGGTTGAAGCAGGCAGCTTCACGAAGGCCGCTGCTTTCCTTAATATCGCCCAGAGCGCGCTGAGCCTTCACGTGCGCCAACTGGAGGAAGGCTTCGGCACACAGCTGCTGATACGCGATAGGACCGGCGTGAGTGTCACGGCGTCGGGAGCCAAACTCCTCGATCGGGCGCGGGCGATTCTCAGGGAAATTCGACTTACCGAGGTGGAATTGACCAACTCAGCGGCTTCCCCGGCGGGGGAGGTGACTATTGGCATTCCGTCTGGAGCTGCTCGAGTCCTAAGCGGCCCGCTGCTTGAGTCGGTAAGAAACGAACTGCCCAAAGTTTCCCTTAAGATGGTCGAGGGCATGACTGGACCGCTTGAGGAGTGGATGTCTGCTGGACGCTTCAATCTGGCAGTTCTCTACCGCACCGCGGACAGTGTGGGTCGAATGACAGTCTTGGCGCGCGAAGACCTCTGCCTGGTGGTGCCGTCAAGTGAGCCCCCTTTCGAGGAGTCGATATGTCTGGTGAACCTGCATGCGTTCCCGTTGGCGGTTCCCATGCGCAATAACAACGTCAGGCGCTCGGTGGCTGACGTCGTCGCACAACACGGCTGCGCTTTGGATGTCAAATTTGAAGTGGACTCGCTCTCAACGATCATCAACATGGTCGTAGAGGGAAAAGCCCATTCTATCCTGGCCCCGTCCGCGGTCCAGAAAGAAGTCTCTCAAGGGCTGGTGCGGACCGTCAAGATCGTCGATCCGGTGATTACCCGCTCGGTTGTGCTTGCTGTAAATCCTAAAGATGAGCGTTCCGCGGCCGTATCCGCGGTCCGCAAGCTCATCCCCAAGGTCGCCAGAGAATTAATTGAGAGCCGGGGCTGGGCAGCGGCGGCTCCTGACGCGGCCTGACGACCGTCGATCTATAAAACACGGCCTTTTTTGCCATTGGATTAGATCGATCTGGATTCCAGATGGATTTCGGCACTAATCGATATTTGACCCGCCGCGACCGTAGCGATGAAAATTGGCTCAAGCGAGTTGCGGTCTCAACGTCGAACGGCACTCGCATGGCTAGAATTCACACAAGTGGAGCACGCGATGTCCGACCCCAGGAGCCACGAGCTCTTCATCAATGGCAAATGGCGGGCCGGCGGTAGCAGAGCCACATTGCCGGTGACTAATCCGGCAACGGAGAAGGTATTTGCCTCGGTGGCCTCGGCGACGGTGTCGGATCTGGATGAGGCCCTGGCTTCGGCAGAACGCGCCCGCAAGGCTTGGTCTTCACGGCCTGCAAAAGAACGTGGCGAGATCCTGGTAGCAGCCGCAAGAATCCTGGCGACGAAGATTGAATCAGCAGCCAGGGACCTGACGGCCGAACAGGGGAAGACGATTGCCGAAGCGACAGGCGAGTACGCGCGCGCCGTCGAAACACTGGAATGGAACGGCATGCACGCCGAAGAGCTGTCGGCCCCGAATCCGATGGGGCCGAACCGGATGATCGTCCCGGAGCCGCTCGGCGTCGTTGCTGCCTTTACGCCCTGGAATTATCCGGCGGTTCTCATCGCCCGCAAGCTCGGCCCCGCGCTGGCGGCAGGCTGCCCGGTGATCCTCAAAGGGGCTGAAGAGACACCGAGCGTGGCTGTCCATATAGTTGGAGCCTTGCGCCAAGCAGGCATCCCGGAGGGCGTGGTCAATCTGGTCTTCGGTGTGCCGGTGCATATATCGCGGCATCTGCTCAGTTCGCCAATCGTCAAGGTCTTGACCTTCACGGGTTCGACCGCGGTTGGAAAACAGCTGGCCACGCTTGCCGCGAATAACTTGCAGCGTTGCATCCTTGAACTCGGTGGACACTCGCCGGTTATTGTGTGTGAGGATGCGGATCTGGCAAAGGCCGTACCGGCTATTTTGGAATACAAGTTCGAGTGCGCGGGCCAGAGCTGCAATGCGCCCAGTAGGATCCTGGTCGCACGGCCACTCTACGAGGAATTTCTGTACCGGATAACGGAGGCGGTCAGCAGGATCAGGATCGGCCTACCAGACGACGCTGCAACGGACATGGGTCCGATGGCGAACGCAAGGCGTATCGAGGCCATGCAGCGCCTGACCCAGGATGCGGTCGAACGCGGCGCCCGCATCGAGACCGGTGGCGCCCGCCTCGACCGACCGGGCTTTTACTGGCCGCCAACCATCCTGACGGGCGTGCCAAAGGAGGCTAGAGTGCTTCATGAAGAGCCCTTCGGACCGATCCTCACGGTGGCGCCATTCGAAGGCATCGAAGAGGCAATCGAGGAAGCCAACGCGACGGATTACGGCCTGGCCGCGTATTTGTTCACTGGCGCCGCCGACGCGCAACAGATGATGATCAACGGCCTTTCGGCAGGCTCTGTCAGTGTGAATTACCTGAAAGGGGTTTCCGCGGACGCTCCTTATGGAGGCGTCAAGCAAAGCGGCTATGGATACGAGGGCGGTGAGCAGGGGGTGCGAAGCTTTCAAATCCTCAAAATGGTAAATGGCCTCGGATCATTTGGATAAGTTTTCGTGGATAGAAGAACACGGACCATCGCCGGCAAGGATATCACAAGGAGCGTTGCCGACGCCCTTCAGTACGCCTCGTACTACCATCCTCCAGATTACATCCGGTCACTTTCGCAGGCCTATGCGCGGGAACAGAGCCCGGCGGCGAAGAATGCGATCGGGCAGATTCTGCTGAACTCTCGAATGGCAGCCTTCGGGCGGCGGCCGATCTGCCAGGACACCGGCCTTGTGGTGGTCTTCGCGAAGGTCGGCATGGGCGCCCGCATCAAATCAACGGTCAGTTTCGCCGACCTTGTGAATGAGGGTGTCCGTCAGGCCTATCTCGACCCCGACAATCCCCTTCGGGCATCAATCGTTGCCGATCCGCTCGCCGGACGGGTCAACACCCGTGACAACACTCCAGCGGTCATCCACGTCGACCTTGTACAAGGGAACCAGATTGAGATCACCATCGCGGCAAAAGGCGGCGGATCGGAGAATAAGGCACGCTTTGCTACCTTAAACCCCAGCGGGTCTGTTTCCGACTGGGTGGTTGACACAGTCTCGACGCTGGGCAGTGGGTGGTGTCCGCCCGGCCTGATCTCCGTTGGCATCGGTGGTAGCGCTGAAAAGGCGATGCTACTTGCCAAGGAAGCCATGAACGAGCCCATCGACATGTCGGAACTAATCGCCAGGGGGCCGTCAAGCGCTGAGGAGGCATTGCGGATTGAGCTTTATGAGCGGATTAACGCGCTGGCCATCGGCGCCCAAGGCCTTGGTGGCCTGACGACAGTCGTCGATGTCAAGGTTGCGACCTATCCTACCCATGCGGCGTCCAAGCCCGTGGCGGTCATTCCGCAATGCGCCGCCAACCGGCACCTGAAATTTATCTTGGATGGCTCTGGACCGATCAGGCTGAAGCCGCCCGATTTGTGCGAATGGCCCGACATTGGCACCGACGAATTGAGTCCGGCCGGCGTACGAAGTGTCAACCTCGACGCGTTGACCAAGGAAGAGACGGCATCCTGGCGCTGTGGTGAAACGCTCCTTCTGTCCGGAAAGATGCTGACAGGCCGTGACGCCGCACATAAGCGAATGGTCGAGTTGATCGACGCCGGCAAGCCGCTTCCGTTCGATCTGCAGGGACGCCTGATATACTACGTTGGACCCGTTCGCGCCGTGCGAGATGAGGTCGTCGGACCGGCTGGCCCAACAACCTCCAGCCGCTTGGACGACTTTACCGACAAGGTGCTCGCCGAAACCGGGCTTTTCGCGATGGTAGGCAAAGCGGAGAGAGGACGGGCTGCCATCGAGTCGATTGTAAGACACAAAACGCCGTATCTAATCGCAGTGGGTGGGGCTGCCTACCTAATATCAAAATCGATCAAGTCAGCGCGGCTCATTGCCTTCGAAGACCTGGGCATGGAAGCAGTCTATGAATTCGAGGTGCAGAATATGCCTGTCATCATGGCTGTCGATGTTGAGGGCAACTCCATTCACAATTCCGGGCCTCTTGAGTGGCGCAAGCGCATGGCGGCGGACAGCATCGCACGCAACATCGGCGTTTGAGCCCTCCGACCGAGCTCGGTTGGTTGGCGTCAATTCCATTGTCGACAACGGCTAAAAGCAGACGGTTATGAAGTCGAAACCCAATCCTGCGCGCCTGGACGCTTGGGATTTCCGGATTCTCTCAGAGATTCAGTCAGACGGCCGGATTTCAAAAAGCGAGCTTGCAAAACGCGTTCATCTTTCGGCGTCGGCCTGCTCGGAGCGGCTCCGTGCACTCGAGGTCGCAGGGATTATTGAAGGGTTTTACGCGCGGCTGAGTCCGGCCCTCATCGGCGGCATGGTCTTTGTCATGGTGGAGGTCGTACTGGATCGTCATCGCCTTGAGGACCAGAGACATTTCGAGACTTCGATCCAAGAATATCCGCAAATCCTGGATTGCTGGGCTATCGGCGGGCGGATCGATTATCTGCTGCGCGTCGCATCTCTTTCTATGGCTGCGTATCAGGATTTCATGGAGGGATTGCTGCAGGCAGGCTTGGGGATTGATCAATATTATAGCCTTGTCGTGACCAAACCCGTGAAATCCAATGCGCCGATTCCCTTGTCTTCGCTAACGCAGCGGTAAACTCGCCCGGGCTTCGTTTCCACGGGATTGGATCATCATTCCGCGAATTCCGTGGCGAAACACGCTCATTCCCGTGAAACACAAAGGGACGCTTCCCGTATAAGAGGCGGCTGGTCGGCGTCTCCTCAATCGAAACGGCAAGAGGATGATGCGCCTGAGCAACCTGGACATCGAGGAACTGCGAGAGAGGATCGAAGCCTATGGCTCCGAAAGAGAAGTTCAAATTCAAAATCGAAAACGAAAATTATGAATGGGATAACCAGTTCATAACCGGCGCTGAAGTGCGAGGCGTTGGCCCTGGCATACCAGATAGCATGGACCTTTATGTGAAAAGGCTGGGCCAGCCCGGTCAGCCCGTTGGGCGTGGTGACACAATCGATTTACAGCCTCCGGGGATCGAAAAGTTTTACGCCCAGGATGCTAGTTCGGAAGCTGGACATCAATAATGCCCCTGTTGTTCGATTCTGACTACGAGATACTCCACAAAGCAAGCGTCGATTTTGAGGAAGAAGACCGCGCCCGTTTTCTTATATTCAAGAATTTTTCGCTGCCGAAAGATATATATCTGGTGGATGAAAAGCCCGCCGATGCGGTCGATGTGTTGTATGTTATTCCGCAGAATTACAATAGCTCGGGCGGGGACATGTTCTGGGTTCACCCACGCCTCCATCGAGCTGATGGAAAGCCAATACCAAACACTGGCGGGCCTGGTCCCAAAGAGGATTCGCGTACGCACAACGGGCTAGTGTTCTGTCGGTGGTCCAGGCACTGGCACAACAATCCGTGGAAACCAAAGGTCGACAACATCCAGACAATTATGGACCGGATCTCATGGGCGTTTAAGTACCCTGACGCGAAACGCTCATGAACGGACATCGCATCTCAATTACCGGTTCTTTCCACGACAGGCTGAAGAGCTGGTTGACGGGGCACCTGGGCGGCCACGAACGGGGCGCGTTGGTTCTCTTTCGCAAGATGGACAGGACTGTATCGGGTCTGCCGGCGTCCACACGTTTTGTGGCTGTTGATGTGATTGAGATGGACGGTGACTGGGTAGTGGACAGCTCCCCGGTTCACCTGCGCATTAATTTGCGCAAGTTTCAGGATATCTACCTTCGTTGCGAGCAGGAACGGCTTGAGCTGGGATTCGCACATAGTCATCCAGGAGGGATGCTCAGTTTCTCCACGAAAGATGATCAGAACGAACAAAGCATTCTGAGGGGATACGCTGGCTGCAACGGCCCTGAGGTCTCATTTGTTGCGATGATTTTAGCCGACGGACAGTGGCGTGCGAGAGTTCGGCCGGGTGCGGCTCCTCAACGCGTGATGGACGTCCGGCATGTCTGTGTGCTCGGGTCGGAGCTCGCAGTTCATATTAACGAGACAGGCGACGCTGTGCCATCGGAACTGCTAAGGCGTCAAGAAGCCGCCTTTGGCGAACCATTCAACGAGAAGCTCAGATCGTTGCGCGTAGCAATCGTCGGAGCTGGTGGAACCGGATCTTCACTCGCCACACTCATCGCCCGCGCGGGTGTAGGCGAACTCATCGTTATTGATGGCGATTTGCTCGAAGAAAGCAATCTCAACCGCGTCCGCGGATATCGCCGTTGCGATGTAGGCGAGAGCAAAGCGGCCACGTTAGCGCGGTACATTCGCGATCTGGGCCTGATGTTGAATGTCGTTGCGATTGAGGCGTATGTGAACGAGTCTCCAGAAGCGGTCGATGCGATTTCCAGCGCCGACCTGGTCTTCGGCTGTACCGACGATGTAGCTGGAAGAGAAGTTCTCAATCAAGCAGTGTACTATTACTGCCAAGGGCTTATCGACTGCGGGCTCGCCGGCAACATTGGTGTTGACCAGGAGCGTGAGCCGTACCTACGCTCCCATAAAGGCCGGGTTAGCACAGTTCTTCCCGAATCTGGTGGGTGCTTACGATGCCAAAGCGTCGTCACCGAGGAAAAGCTCAGTTACGAGAGTGCACTGAAGGCGCGCCCGAATTTGGTGGAGGTGGATCCAGAGACGCTCCGGGAAGAGTACTACCTGGTCGGGGGCGGGGAGCGGGCGCCCGGAGTCGGCCCCTTCACCAGTGCGACTGCGGACATGGCCGTCGCGACATTATTTGACCTGGTGCGCCCGTATCGGCGGCTTCCGAGCGACATTCGCCGTGACAATATATGGTACGACTTCGTGCACATGGTAATTTACAGCAACATGCCAAAGGACAACACAGATTGTTTTTGCTGCGGTCCAAACGGTTTATTGCTCGAATCTGAGAATGGCTATCGGCTCAGAATGCCGGCACTCGGCAAGCTGTGTTGATTCACATGTGGTCTTGGCTGTTAAGATTCTTTCGGTGGGTAGAGGAAATCATTCTCGGCCCACGCAGTCCACAAACGTCTGAGGACCGAAATCCTTCTGACGCACCACCCGCGGATGTATTTTTCGCGCGCAGTGATGTGGTTGAAAAAACGCCTCCGAATGACACGGTTCGGCCGGGGCAGTTCATCAGCGTCGTGCACAAAGGTCGACCATACTGGGCGCTCTTTAGGTGCCCCTGTGGGTGTGGCGATGTGGTTTCGTTACCAACGCATCCGCCACATAACCCCAGGTGGCGCATTGAGGTGAGCGTGGAGGGCCGGCCAACATTGCATCCCTCTGTTTGGAGAACTAAAGGATGCCTAAGCCATTTCTGGATTAGCGAGGGAAGAGTCTACTGGTGTGACGACACGGGTGTCGAGCCTTGGCGGGCCCGATCCGACCTATATGAAAGAAAAATTTAGAGCGCGTCCTGGAGCGACTGCGATGTGACGACGGCTATGCGGCGCTAGTCCGGTCACACTACTGCGGAGAGTCGCAAGCTCAGGAGCTGCACCGCGGGCCAGAAACACAAGTCACCCCGGCCACCAAGGCCAGGTGCGGGGCCACTCGGCCATCGAGTCCGTGACGGGCCACATCTAGGCCGAGCACCGGACAGTCCGCAACTATCTCGCCGGCCCAGCCGGCCTGGCCCTCACGCCATTCTGACCACAGCCGGCTATAGGTTGTTCCTCGTGCTCTCAGCTGATCATCGCGATGAGCATCCCCGCGGGCGCAGTTGCCAATACATTCCATTCGTCGACGAAAAGTTGATGCGCTCGGCAACGAGAGCGACCTCGTAAGCCTCGCAAAGCCAGCTGAGACAGTGCAGTAACGGGCACGCCAGATACACGCAATGACGACTGGGCCACGGTCATCCACCGGAGATTCGATGTTCGTTGGCCGAGGCCCAGAGCTCGCAAACTCGCAAACTCAAAAAACGGTGCGTAGATTGTTGAACAGCGCCGTCCGCCCCGCCACCCGACTTATTGCTTTGACCGGCACGAAGCGCATCGTGGTGGCGTCGCCGACTCGGCGTCGCGGTCGTCGTACTTGTTCGCTTTCACATATTACCGAACCTATTCCGACGACACGAGGGACCCATCGGGCAGTTTCTGCTGGTCTCCAGCACGGCGGCCAACTGACGGCGCATCTCTTACCACCATCTCCAGACCCTATGCGGTACCTTTCGCTGACACGCGGCCCGCGAACAGAACCCGGCAGCGCCCGCATGCAATAAGGGCCAGTTTCGCTGATCTCGTGAATGAACGCGTCCGTCAGCAAATCCAAACCAGCCTTCGCGTGACCAAATCTATGGACTTCAATTCACCGATCCCATGTCCGCGCTAAGGCGACGGTAACGCCGAGGGCTGGGTTTCCACGGCTTTTCATCACGATTCCGCGAATTCGTCGGGGAATGACGTGCATTCCCGCGAAACTGGAGAGGCGTTTGCGGTATGCTAATCGCCTAAGGAGGCGGCCGGCCGAGTGCCCTTCGCCAATCCATCGCGAGGAGAGGGACTATGCGGTTGAGCAATCTGGGAACCGAGCAACTCAGAGAGAAGGATCGAAGCTTCGTCTTTCATCCATCTACGCATCTGGCCAAGCACAGCCGAGGGGAGACCCCAAATCGGATCATGGCCGGTGCGGAAGGCGTGTATATCTGGGATACCGAAGGCCGAAAGAGCCTCGACGGTTTCGGTGGGCTCTACTGCGTCAATATGGGATATGGCTGCACGGAAATTGCCGAGGCCATTGCCAGGCAAGCACACGAATTGCCGTTCGCCCATGTCTATGCAAGTCAAGGTACAGAGCCAGTCGCCCTCTTGGCAGAGGCCGTGGTCGAGTATTTTGGCCAGAACATGCGAAGGGTCTTTTTCGGCCTTTCGGGCTCCGACGCCAACGAGACCAACATCAAGCTGGTCTGGTACTACAACAATATTCTAGGCCGCCCCGAAAAGAAGAAGATCATCTCGCGACATCGCGGTTATCACGGGTCTGGGTTGGTCACCGGCAGCCTTACGGGCCTTGCCTTTTTTCATAATTTCTTCGACTTGCCGCTGGACTTGGTACGCCATACCACGACGCCGCACCACTATCGCCAAGCGCATGACGGCGAAAGTGAGCAAGCGTTCTCGAAACGCTGCGCGGATGAACTTGAAGCCCTTATCCTCGCTGAAGGCCCGGAGACCGTTGCAGCGTTTATCGGAGAGCCGGTGCTTGGGACAGGCGGCATCGTTCCGCCCCCAAAAGGATATTGGACCGCTATCCAAGGCGTGCTCGACAAATACGATATCCTCCTCATCGCCGACGAAGTGGTCTGCGGGTTTGGACGAACCGGTGAGAAGTTCGGTTCTCACCTCTATGGCATGCGGCCGGACTTCGTGACCATCGCCAAGGGTTTGAGCTCGGCCTACCTGCCCATCTCCGGATCAATCATTGGCGACCGCGTCTGGTCGGTCTTGGAACAAGGAACAGAGAAGCACGGCGCGCTGGGCCATGGCTGGACATATTCGGGTCATACGCTTTGCGCTGCGGCCGCGCTCGCCAATATTCGGCTCCTGAAGGAAAGAAATATTCTGGAGCATGTGCGCGATGTCGGACCGTATTGGCATGCACGCATGAATGCCGAACTGGCGGGACACCCCATCGTCGGCGAGGTTCGTGGTGTCGGAATCCTCTCTGCCGTCGAGCTGATGCGAGATCCAAAGCACAGGATACCGTTTGCATACGATCTTCAGGTCGGCGTTCGCGCCGCCGCTGCTCTGTTCGAGAACGGTGTCATCGGCCGCGCCATGCCACACGGCGATATCCTCGGCTTTGCCCCGCCTTTGATCATCACTCGGAAGGAGATCGACATAATCGTCGACGCAACCGCGAAATCGATCGAGACGACCTATCGCGCGCTGAAGGCCGAGAATGCGATGTGAACGGAGCGCCAACGGAATGCGAGCCCCGGGTTGACGCCGTCCCAGGTACCAACGTGGTGCTCCCTGGGATGAACTTTCCCAGGGACCAGACGTCACCCTTGCATTAGGACTGGTCGCCCATTGACGTCCCATTGGTGAAGAAGGGTTGACTGCGCATTTCACGCCGAACCGACCGAAACTTGAAGCCGTCAGATTCTAAGCATGCTTCAGACTTCGATCAAGCGGTTACCAAATCAGTTCTGCCGCCGCTGTCCTGTTGCCCAACGACCGGGGCTTCTGTGCGGCGCGCCCTGCCGGTGTACCTCCCCGCCGGCGGGGCGCCTTTTTTGATCGATGGATCTGCGTGATTGTAGCGCGTCCGCAATCGACAGTTCGAGAAGGAGGTCATCTGCAAATCCGGATGCACATCGAGCTTCGATATTTCTATTCACCATGACAACCGCCCACAATCGCTGCTTCGGACCCGCGGCTAGGGCATCCGGCGTCGAGGTCGCGTGCATCTCCTTTCATATGATCCAAAGTCCGGAGAGTAGTCACCGCGGTGAATTTTCTCCGGGGTCGAATCGCGGGGGCAAGTCTTCTCGCCATCGCGTGTTAAGTCCCAGGTTTAATTGAAACAGCCGCAGGACAAAATGCAGCTCGTCTTCGAAACTTTGCTGGATCAGTTGTCTTTAAGCGTTGATGAAGTCGACTTCCATAACGCACTCGCCAGCGCCGCCGGCGCCTTCGACATTCCAGCATTCGCCTGTCTGTCTCTGGTGTCTGATCGCGTCACAGAACCCAGGCTGATATCGAACTATCATTCCGGCTGGACGTCGCACTACATGCTCCACCAATATGAAAGGATTGACCCGGTCATAGAATGGGCACGATGCAGCGAATGTCCCTTTCAGTGGGGACCGGGATTCGGCCATGCCGGCATTTCAACGCGACAGCAACAGCTTTTCGATGAGGCTGCCGAATTCGGCATCTGCTGCGGACTGACGATTCCACTTGTCGACCGCCGCGGCGGTGTCGCTGCCATGACCTTCGCGGCAGACAGGCTCGATCCGACCTTCCTGCGCGTAGCCGAGCAATATGAGCAGGCGCTTGAGATTATGGCGATGTGCTTTCACATTGGCGTTCGCCGCAAGCTTTCCGGTGGTCTGACGGTGGATGGTGTTTCGCTGACGCCTCGTGAATACCAATGCCTGGAATGGACGGCAAAGGGCAAGTCCGCCTGGGAGATCGGCTGCATCTTGGGCATCAAGGAGCGCACGGCCGCTTTCCATCTGGACAATGCCAAGAAGAAGCTCGGCGTGCGCACCAAAAATCAGGCGGTAACGCTGCTGGCCTCCTCAAGATCATCAATCCTCTGAGGAACAGAATCCCTCCTTGATCTACCTGTGCAAATGCACAGGCAGTCGCGGCATGAAGGTTAGCCTCCAATGGCAGGGTCATACCTGCGAGGAGACCATCATGATTGAGCTTATTGCGGCCGGCCGGTACGGCGCCTTCGACGAACTTCACGAAATGCACCGGCTGCGCTGCCACGTCTTGAAGGAGCGGCTCGGCTGGAAGGTGCACACGACCGGCGGCTTCGAGAGCGATTCATTCGAGGCCCTGAAACCGCACTATCTCGTGTTCCGCGGTTCCGCCGGTCCCGTCGGGTGCGGCGTACGCCCTCTGCCCTCGACGACGATGCTCCCAGACGTCTTTTCGACCCTGTTGGAAGGAAGAACACCCGGTTACGGATTTGCCCACAGGGCTATTCTGCGTACGCCGGATGGCCGCTCGCCCGGATCGGTCTGCCCCAGACAATCGGTACCACGCGCGCCTTTGCCGGCTTTTTGGATGTCGCAGAGGAGAGCCTTGCTGCGGTCCGCCACAATAGCGGTCTTCGCGGTCCTGTACTGTGGGCGCCGGTGATCTGGACGGGCGCCTGATATGGTTATGATTGGTAATGACGCCGACTGGCCGGACTGGCAGGATGAGAAATCCTATCGCTATACGCGCTACCTGACGCAACGCGGCTGGGCCTGGGAATTCCTTCGGCGCAATCCTGCCTTCCAACGTGACTTGAGGCACGCGCTTGAGCACGCAGAATTTGCAGAAAGGCGCTTCGACGTAGAAGTGGTGAGATCGTCGCTCGATCTGACGCGGTGGGGGCTCCTGTTTCGCAAGCTCGCTGAGGCCTGATGCGAATGTGTTCTGGTGCTCCCGCCAATGCCCGCACGTCCTGCGGGTCATTGCAGAAAAGGTATTGTCGCCCGAAACACTTCTTTTTGATCTCGCTGCAATGCCATGTCGGGCGGCACTCGTGATCACGGCGGACGGTCGCCAGCATGTCATGCTGCGAAATGCTCACCGGGATTTACAACTTGTTGTGGAGGGCGCGGACGTCTTGCGCCCCGTTCGGCTTTCCGTAGACGCGATCTGGCCCGCCGATCGGATGAGACAGCAGTTGAATGCGTTCGAATGCCTCAATGCTCTTCACGCGACCGGACAACTTCCCGCCAGGCTGTTTCCGCCCGAAGCGCGCGCCAGCCGTCTGCGCTTTGTCCTTCAGGCGCTTGACGGCTCGCTAGCCGGTGCATCGCACCGTGAAATCGCAAGGGCTCTGTTGGACCAGCAACGCGTCCAGGCCGACTGGACGGATCCGCGCAACCACCTTCGCGATCGCATCCGCCGTGCCGTCCGGCGCGGTCACATGCTCATGGGTCATGGCTATCAGGATTTCCTCGCCCGAAAGTGATTTGAATAGTTCACCTGGAGGCAGTCAACGCGCGAACAGTTCCTTGTATCCAGTCGTAACCATCCAGTTTGCCCTATCGAGATGACTGCGAACCGCCAATCGGGCGCGCTCAGGTTCTCGCATCGGATCGATGCCGAGGACGAGCTGCGCCATCTCGTCTTCGCTGGCATCGTCGGCGGACGCGTCCAGGAGCCTCATATAGATCGTGAAGTGCTCGTTGTCGTAAGCGGTCAGACGGTCCGACCACGGGACTTCGTCTTGAACTTTGGGTTTCATCGCGACCTCCTGCGGTTCGGGTTTGTCGTCTCTTGATAGGCAAAGACATCTCCTCGTTGGACCAATCATATCGAATAGGAACGATAGTTCCTAGAACGATAGTTCTGGTTCTGGTCCCTTTCTTCCCATGGACCTCAAGGAGGTCATGGCGATCAACATGCGTCGTTTGCGCCATGATCTGGACCTGACGCAGGAAGAATTGGCTGCCCGCGCAGAGCTGAGCATGCGCTATGTGGGCTCGATCGAGCGTGCTCGGGTTTCCGCAAGCGTCAGTGTGCTTGGCCAGCTCGCAAAGGCGCTTGACGTTGATCCTTGCGAGTTGATTAGGCCGCAGTAGCAAAGGCGATCCGGCCCATCCCGGGTTGCCGAAATCAAATTTGATGGCGCAAACGGCCGCCAGTGAATTAGCCCGCTTTCTTCGAGTAGACCATCCGGCGTGCTCCCTTGGCGCAACTTGCGTGACCAACAGCGCTGCTGGTTGGACGAAATGCACGAGGACAAGGGAGAAGACCGGCTTTAGGCGGGAGCAGCTTGCCGAGAGTCCGGCTCACTCTGCAGTACATCAGCGGTCGGAGAAGGGCAAAAGGAACCCAACCATCGTCACGAATCACGAACTGGCACAAGCCCTCCGTGTCCGCCACATCGATCCGGACTGACCACGACTAAGCGCTATTTGGAATGACGCCGACGCGCCGCGGCAACCGCATCCGTCGTGTAAATGATGCTGCGCGCACTTGGATAACCCAAGAGGCACGACGTGCTGCCAGTCGGGCCGCCAGCTCTGAGTGATCGCCGGGTATGCCGGCCGAGTCGCCTGCGTCGAAGTCCTCCAGAGCCTTCATGCCGGGTTGGCGTCCGCGCCCCGCCAAATGGCGCTGAGGGTCAGCACGACGGCTTTGCGATCCTTCCGTGACACGAGATCTTAAATGGCGGATCAGGTGCACCATACAGTGTAGCTCTGCCGCCTGCGAAAAGGTAACTCGCCAGCCTTGCCGTCTTGCCACTGCCATGTTCGTTGCGTTCTTGTGTAAGCATTGCAATAGATACTTCAAAGAAATTCATGTAATCTTTGCGACCGCAAATCCATGTCAGTGGTAGTGTCACTACAAATTATTCAGCGGCGGCAGAACCAACCTAGTGTCGTTTTACGTCCTCCGCCGAACAGCGTTTGCGAAGAGCGCGAAATGACAAAGCCAGCAGGACAAGGGTTTGGTACTTCTATTTGGCGTCGTGCTGACCAATGATGATACTTGTCGATCGCCTAATGACAGCAGCACATATTGATCGCCTTCGAATCCTGGGCCTTTGCGCGCATGCTGACCTGACTGTCTGCGAACTAGCAGAGATTCTGGATCTGCGTCGCGAGCGCGTTGCACGACACGTCCGGAGGCTCACCAGAGCCGACTTTCTTTGCGGCAACGGACAACGTCCTTGGTCCTCATATCATCTCAATACAGTGGGCAAGGACCGAGGTTTGGTTCAATTCTTGGTCGATCTCCTGCCCCACGACGATGGGCCTCATAAGCGGGACCTGGAGCGGCTCGAGGCGGTACAAGACGCGCGGGCCAAGGGGACCGCTTGCTTGATGGGGAATAGATCCATCCAATTGGAGCGCGAATTGCCATGAGCAACTGCGCCGAGGGTGCCATCGCGCAGCCCGACACTTTCGGACGGTCTTCCTTGGTCCACGTCGATTACCGCGTTCACGAACTGCTTCTACGACAGAGGCGGCACGAGCGGACGACGCTCAAACTCATCGCGTCCGAGAACTTTGCCTCCTCGGCCGTTCTGGAAGCGACCGGCTCGATCTTCGCGAACAAGTATGCCGAGGGCTACCCGGGTGCGCGCTACTACGCGGGAAACGAGATTGTCGATGAGCTTGAAAACGTCGCTATCGAGCGCTTGAAGGCGCTATTCGGCTGTGAACACGCGAACGTCCAGCCATATTCCGGCTCCCCGGCCAATCAGGCTATCTATCGCGCGCTTTTGAGCCCCCGTGACGAAGTCATGGGCTTGCCTTTACCCGAAGGCGGCCATCTGACGCACGGTTGGGCGGTCAACTTCTCCGGCACCGATTATCAGCGAGTCCCGTACATGCTGCACGAAAAGACGCAGCAAATTGACTATGACCAATTGCGCGAGACAGCCAAGCGGGAACGCCCGAAGCTAATTTGGGTCGGCGGAACTGCTTATCCACGTATTTTTGACTACGCGGCAATGGCCGAAATCGCTGCGGAGGCGAAGGCCTATCTTGTGGCCGACATTGCGCACATCAGCGGCCTTATTGTCGCCGGAGCGCATCCGAATCCCGTGGCCCATTGCGACGTCGTCACCAGCACGTCTCATAAGTCGATCCGTGGGCCCCGTGGAGGCTTTATTCTGTCGAAGAAGGAAGATCGCTATCAGGCGCTTTATCATCCGAACAGCCAACACAATCTGGCCGAACGTATAGACCGCGCCGTGTTCCCTCTCCTGCAAGGCGGACCGCATATGAATACTATCGCCGCGCTTGCCGTCGCTTTGCAGGAAGCAGCGAACCCGTCCTTTCGTATCTACGGTCAGCAGATCGTCAACAACGCCAAGGCTCTGGCCCAGGCGCTTCTGGAGCGAGGTTATGAACTCGTCACCGGGGGCACTGACAATCACATGCTGATCCTTGATCTTCGGAACCGGCCGCTGTCAGGCAAAGCGTATTCCGATCGCCTGGCAAGGGCAGGCATCATTACGAACTGCAATATGGTGCCGGGCGACCGGCGGCATCCGGCGCTCACAAGCGGCATTCGCTTAGGGACACCAGCGGTGACGTCCATGGGCATGCGCGAGACGGAGATGGCGCAAATCGCCGATTTCATCGACTCGGTCTGCCGCCAGCCCGATGACCAGGAGGTTCATGCGAGCGTACGAAGAGAGGTTGCAAACTTCTGCACTGCGTTCGAGGTCCCCGGCATCACCGACCGATAAGCCACCCCAGTCCATAAACTCCTCACCTAACCCCAACACTTGAAGCGAGGCATACATGACCAGGCAGTTCGTGTTCTCTTCCGAATCCGTCGGCGCGGGACACCCCGACAAGATGGCAGATAACATCTCAGATGCCATCCTCGATGCCATTCTCCGGACCGACCCGAAGGCGCGCGTCGCCTGTGAAACGTTGGTGAAGACAGGGATGGTCGTTCTGGCTGGCGAGATCACCACCCATGCGCAGATCGACTACAGCCAAGTCGCCCGCGATACGATCCTGGATATTGGCTACGACGACGTTGCCGTCGGCTTTGATGGCCGACGTTGTGCCGTCGTTCTGGCTCTCACCGAGCAGTCACCCGACATAAGCCAGGGCGTTGACGAAGGACGAGGGCAGGATCTGGAGCAGGGGGCGGGAGATCAGGGCCTCATGTTTGGATTCGCATGCAATGACACCTATACATTGATGCCCTTGCCGATCCAACTCGCTCACCGTTTGACCAAAAGACAGGCAGAGGTCCGAAAAGCAGGACAACTTGGCTGGCTGCGTCCGGATGTGAAATCTCAAGTGTCGGTACGCTACGAGGGTCTTCGGCCGGTGGCGCTGGATACCATAGTCCTGTCGACGCAGCATGACGAGGCGGTCTCCCAAGATACAGTCCCGCGATGGCGTCATTGAGGAGATCATAAAACCGGTCCTGCCGACCCACATTGATACTTCTGGGATCAGATTTCTGGTCAACCCAACAGGGCGGTTCGTGGTCGGTGGGCCCGCCGGTGACTGCGGCCTGACTGGACGCAAGATTATCGTCGATTCCTACGGTGGAACCGGGCGTCACGGCGGCGGCGCCTTTTCGGGCAAGGACCCATCCAAGGTTGACCGCTCGGCCGCCTATGCCGCCCGGTATGTCGCGAAGAACATCGTTGCCAGCGGGCTTGCAGAGGTCTGCGAGATTCAGCTTGCTTACGCGATCGGCGTGGCCAGTCCGGTTTCTGTCATGGTCAACACATTCGGAACTGCAAGGATTGAGGAAAAAAAGATCGAGCGCCTTATTCTTGAGCTTTTCGATCTCCGACCGAAAGGCATCATCAAGATGCTTGATCTCTTACGCCCGATATACCGCAAGACCGCGACATACGGGCACTTCGGCCGCGAAGAGCCTGAGTTCACCTGGGAAAAGACGGACAGAGCCGACGACTTGCTGCGTGAAGCAGGACCGGCAGCTGCGTGAGGGCCGTTGGATCAAGCAATGCGGCAATCCATTTCAACTCGCTAGACCCGCGCCCGGCCGGCATGCCAGATAGCCGGGTGGGTTCTTGGCGGAGATTTTGATGCCGGAATATGACGTGCTTTGCATCGGCAATGCCATTGTCGACATCATCGCGCAATGCGACGAGGCTTTTCTCGAGACCAACGGCATCATCAAGGGCGCGATGAACCTTATCGACGCCAGGCGCGCCGAGCTGCTGTACAGCCGCATGGGGCCGGCGATCGAGGCTTCCGGCGGCAGCGCCGGCAACACCGCCGCCGGCGTCGCCAGCCTCGGCGGACGGGCCGCCTTCTTCGGCAAGGTATCGAACGACGCGCTGGGCGAGATCTACACGCACGACATCCAGGCCCAGGGCGTGGCCTTCGACACCAGGCCGCTTACAGGCCAGCCGCCCACGGCGCGCTCGATGATCTTCGTCACGCCCGACGGCGAGCGGTCGATGAACACCTATCTCGGCGCCTGTGTCGAGCTTGGTCCCGAGGATGTCGAGGCCGACAAGGCCGCCGGCGCCAGGGTGACCTATTTCGAGGGTTATCTGTGGGATCCGCCGCGCGCCAAGGAGGCCATCCGCCAGACTGCAAGGCTGGCGCATGCGGCCGGCCGCGAGGTGTCGATGACGCTGTCGGATTCCTTCTGCGTCGCCCGCTACCGCGACGAGTTCCTCGAGCTGATGCGCTCAGGCACCGTCGACATCGTCTTTGCCAACAGCCATGAGATCAAGTCGCTCTACCAGACCGCTTCCTTCGAGGAGGCGCTCGCCGCCATCCGCAAGGATTGCAGAATAGCCGCCGTCACCCGTTCCGAGAAAGGCTCGGTCATCGTGCGCGGCGACGAGACCGTCATCATCGAGGCGACGAAGATCAAGGAGCTGGTCGACACGACCGGCGCCGGCGATCTCTATGCCGCCGGCTTCCTTTACGGCTACACGACCGGACGCAGCCTCAAGGAGTGCGGCGACCTCGGCTCGCTGGCGGCCGGTTTGGTGATCCAGCAGATCGGCCCGCGCCCGCGCCAGAATCTGCGCCGCGAGGCCGAGCAGGCCGGGTTGTTCTAGCCGGCCTGCAACGACGGGCGCACCGTTCCCCTCCTGCGGACCGTGCGGGGCGGTGCGCGTAAATCGAAATGTCAGATGCGCATCCGCGTGAGAAGCAGCCGCAGGGGCATGCCACGATGGAAAGGGTGAGTATCGCCCTCCAGTGCGAACCTTCTGCCGTGCGATATGGGAAGCGTTCCGATCAGTAGCTCGCCCTGTCGCATATCTTGCTCACCCGCCGTGGTCGACCTCATGTGCTAACACGTCGGCCGTGCGATACAGCGGGGAAGAGGCCGACTCGTGAATTGACATGAACGCATCACCCGATTGAAATTATCCTGCTGGGAGCGCAGCGCTGTTCACGCCGGTCGGACGATGATGGGCAGTCATAAGGACCATCGTGAGCCACGCCAGCATCGCCATGACGATGACACGGTTTCTTTCGCGGAACGGTCTTCCAGCCAAGCTACTTTGTCCGTTCGTCGACCGTAACCGCACCCGCTGTCGACGCCGACGTCATCCGTTCAACACCAGCAAGGGTTTTGGCTTTTTCAAATTGCCGGAGGGCGTCTAGGCACATCCGGGTGCTGCAGGCGGCCGGGAGCCGCGGTGTTTCCGAGGCAAGGCGTCTCAAGGTCACGACGGAAGAAAGTCCAAAAGGTCACCAGGTCTCTCAGGTGCTGGAGGTCGATCGCGAAACGCAGCTACACACGCGTAGCGCTGGAGAGCCCGCCGCCGGGACGAGCGCCCAGTTGGAGAGCGAGGGCACGGTCAAGTGGTACAATGCGCAAAAGGGCTTCGGCTTCCTTGCTCCTCAAAACCGTGAGAAGGACATCTTCGTTCATGCCACCGCGCTGACCCGCTCAGGACTGGGCACGCCGATCGAGGGTCAGAAGGTGTTTGTCCAATGCGGGCAGGGCCAGAAAGGCCCGGGGGTTCGGAGCATTCGCCTCGCTTAAAGCCAATCCGTTGGTCCAAGACCGAAATCGCGTCTTAGACAAAGAAAAAGCCCGCTGCCGGGAGGAGGTGGCAGCGGGCTCGATTTTCGAATGAGACACGGGAGGAGGTGCGCCCCATTCAGCGTCGGCACCATATCTGGGAGGAGTAGATGGCCGACAACATGAGCATATCGATAGCCGCGGATATTGCAACGCACAAATCATATCTCGCAGGTGCGAAATCATGCCGCATCGGCTTGGTCGATCTGAAAAAATTGTGGTCAGGCTGCGCCATTCTTGCGGCCGCGCTTGGCAGGTGCTGACGTTTCCGGTTCCTTCGGCTTGCGGCCGAGACCCATGGTCTTGGCCAACGCCGAGCGCGCGGCAGCGTAGTTCGGCGCCACCATGGGATAGTCCGCCGGCAGTCCCCATTTCGCGCGATATTCGTCGGGCGTAAGGCCATGGTGGGTTGCCAGGTGACGCTTAAGCGACTTGAACTTCTTACCGTCCTCAAGGCTGACAATGTAATCGGGTGTAACCGATTTTCTGATCGGTACGGCAGGGTTGAGAGGTTCCGACTTTTCTGGTGCGGCACCACCGGCACTGGTTTTCAATGCGATGTGGATCTGGCCGATAAGCCCAGGCAGTTCACCGACGGGAACCGGATTGTTCGAAACATAGGCTGAGACGACATGGGCGGTGAGTTCGATGAGGTTGTCAGCTTTCGTCTCGGTTTCTTCGGTCATGAAAACGCTCCTGCGGACTTAGACTGGGCGGTGGAGAATCAATTCATAGCTAAATAGTGACGACCGCGTTTGATGGCAACCAAGCCATTGCACGATCTGTTGGCGGATCGCTACACACCCGGCCGCAGTCGCAGGATATTCCTCTTCAACCGTCATCGTCCTGACAACACCGCTGTGCCATGGTTGTGCCGCGTCCGATGCGGGGCGCCTCTTCACGCAAATTGGTTACGGATAGTTTGGAGAAACGAATGAACGCAAAGGCTTTCAGCAACCCCCTTTTCGTGAAGCGCTCAACGCACATCATCCAAGAGATTGCCGGCCTTGCGGATGCCATCGATTTTCTCAACGAGTGGCCGGAAGATCGCAGAGACATGATCCACGAGGTCGCCCTGAGGGCATGCTACGATGCATACGATGGGCGCAAGCCGGTAAGCACGGCTCGCAACGCCTTTTTCGGCTTTGCGAAACGGGTCGCCATATTGGAAGATCCAACCTCGGCGATGAAGTGGATTGCCGCCTGCAGATCGGGCAGTGGAAAAGTGCAGGTGTAGCCTTCGACGACATGTTTGAGGCTGGCAAGGCGCGTCAAAGAGTGCAGTATGTTCAGGTTCCACAGCTAGACTACGCGAATGAGAAGCAGTTCCTCACCACCGACTCCAAGAGCGCAGATCGCACGCAACCTGACTATGGCCAGACGCAGCTCATGGCGATCGCTTGGTCGCCAATGGTCCGCTTAAGTGGTCCAGGTGCATCGGTCGCGTTCGACTGAGTAAACAAATACGACCGGGGCGGTTTGCCGCATAGTAGCTGTGGAGGAGGGGGGATGACCGGGTTGATCAGATTTGAGAGGCCAGTCGTTGTTCAGGTCAGCCGCCGCAGCTCAGAGCGTATCGTGTTCGACGTCAACGACGCGGCCGCTATCTTGCTGCGGGATCTGCATCATGAGACCGATAAACGCAGAATAGCGATGGAGGCCTGTCTGCAGGTGTTACGCGGTAAGACCCATGCGCCAGCCGCTCGACGAGCTTTCGTCGCAGCCGCGCTCGAAGCACGCATTCTACGCAACGATTGAGATTTATGACGCCGCTTGCGCGGTCCGAACACCGCTGCCGGCATCCGCCAGGAGCAAGCCAACCCCGCACTTTCCGCGATGGCTTTCCTGGTCGCGAGTGGGATCTTCCACCATCAAAACGCAACGGTCCGCCAGCCAAGCTGCGGTCGCTCGGCTTCGCCTTCGCGGCGATCGTAATCGGAGACAGAGGCAGACGGGCCATTGAGCGAGAGTTGGCCCGCTGCAGATGACAAAGCGCGATGCCGCCTCGATAGTCTACAGAAGTGCCGTTTGAATGTTCCCCTGCTTAGCGCTGCATCCGGTTTCCCGGAACACCCTTGGACCGGCGCCACGTGATCGCCGATGCCTCTCCCGATGATCGCCGATCGTCGGAGTGGAGGTCTCGGCGTCGGAAAGATGATAGTGATATTGGACTATCCCAATCCGGAGTAGTCCGAAACCCGCTGGAGGTCAGCCGTCTCGTTTCTGGCCGGCTCATTTGAGGGCCGGCCTTCGATCGCTCACCAGCCCCGGCCTTTGGAACAGCTGGCTTGGACGCGTTATAACAAGGCCCGCGACAGACCAAGCTTGCCGAGGTTTCGTCAGCGGCAGCTCGATTTCTTTGGGTGAGCCGGATAGACTCGCCCGCGGTGTAGCGTCGCCGCTCACCGCCGGCGAGTGTCACCGAGCCCTACGCCGTCTGCGTTTTTTCCCGAATTGCGCGTGCCGCAGCCACCATGTTCGCCAGGGCAGGCCGGACCTCCTCCCATCTGCGCGTTTTGAGACCGCAGTCGGGATTCACCCACACTTGGTCATCCAGCAATCGTTCGCGCGCAAGCATGATGAGGTTGGAAATCTCGCCCACTTCCGGGACCCGCGGCGAGTGAATGTCATAGACGCCAGGTCCGATGTCGTTCGGATACTTGAAGGTTCGAAGCGTATCGAGCAGTTCCATCTGCGAGCGCGAGGTTTCAATGGAGATCACATCGGCATCCATTGCGGCAATCGCGTCCACGATGTCGCCGAACTCGGAGTAGCACATATGGGTGTGGATCTGGGTCGCATCGCTGACGGCCGTCGAAGCCAGCCGGAAGCATTCGACGGCCCAGTCGAGATAGGCCTCCCAGTCGGCCGCGCGCAGCGGCAAGCCCTCCCGCAGTGCGGCTTCGTCGATCTGGATCATCTTGGCGCCGGCCTTTTCAAGGTCGCTCACTTCATCGCGAATGGCGAGCGCGACCTGGCGGCAGACGGCTGAGCGCGGAAGGTCGTCTCGGACGAAGGACCAGTTGAGGATCGTCACCGGGCCGGTAAGCATGCCCTTCACCGGCTTCAGCGTTAGCGACTGGGCATATCGCCACCAATCCAGTGTCATCGGATTTTGTCGCGACACATCTCCAATGATGATCGGGGGTCGCACAAAGCGCGAGCCATAGCTCTGCACCCACCCGTGTTGCGTGAAGGCGAAGCCGCAGAGCTGCTCGGCGAAATATTGCACCATATCGTTGCGCTCGAATTCGCCGTGGACCAGCACGTCGAGTCCAATCTCTTCTTGCCAGCGAACGGCGGCTCTTATCTCTTTCTTCAGGAACGCTTCATAGTCGATGTAACTCAGCTGGCCTTTGGCATGAGCTGCCCGCGCCTTGCGAATCTCGGCTGTTTGCGGGAAGGAGCCGATCGTCGTGGTGGGGAGGAGGGCAAACCAAATGCGTCGGCCTGAAGCTTGGAGCGGACGGGAAATGCGCTCTTCCGACGCGTCATGCCGACCTTGATGCTGGCGATCCGGCCTTCGACCAGCGGATCATGCACCTTCGCGGATGTCGCGCGAACGGCGGCAGCCTCAGCCGACGCCTCCAGTTCGGCGGCAACTGCGTCCCGGCCTTCGGCCAGGGCACGGGCGAGCACGACCAGCTCGTCGGTCTTTTGCGTTGCGAAGGCGAGCCACGACCTTACATCCGCATCGAGTGCCGTCTCCATGTCCAGGTCGATCGGCACATGCAGCATCGAGCAGGACGGGGCAATCTCCACCCGCTCCAGCGGCCAATCGGCGACGATCGACTTGATACGGTCAAGTACGGCAGGCAGGTTCGCGCGCCAGACGTTGCGGCCGTCGATCAGCCCGAGCGAGAGCACAAGTTCCTTCCGCGCGAGCCGGCCGATGGCGTCCAACTGCTCTGGAGCGCGCACGAGATCCACGTGCAGTCCCGCCACGGGCAGAGAAATTGCGGTCTCGAGATTGTCTCCCAGCGATCCGAAATAGGTAGCGACCATGATCTTCAACTCGGGTGCTGCTTTCGACAGCCGGGAGTAGGCGAATTGGAGCGCATCCCGTTCGTTGGGAATCAGATCGAGCACGAGCGCCGGCTCATCGATCTGCACCCAATCGGCTCCCGCGAGCTTTAGCCTCTGCAGGAGCACCTCGTAGACAGGCAGCAGCCGTGGCAGGAGCGCGATAGGGTTGAAACCTTTCTCAGATGACTTCGCCAACTTGAGAAAGGTAACCGGTCCAAGCAGGACCGGGCGAGTGTGGATGCCGAGCGCCTTGGCCTCGAGGAAATGATCGACCGGTTTCGCCGACGAGAGGGAAAAGCTCTGATCGTCCGTGAGTTCCGGCACTATGTAATGATAGTTGGTGTCGAACCATTTGGTCATTTCCATCGCGGCAAGGCCATGCCGACTGGCCGCATGCTCGTCACCGGCATGTCCACGATCCGCGGCCTGACCTTGGTTGCCGCGCGCCATGGCGAAATAGATATCGAGTGGGACCTCGCCGCCAGTCCAGGCGTATCGTGCCGGCACGGCGCCGACCATGGCGACTGTGTCGAGCACATGGTCATAAAGTGAGAAATCGTTGGACGGGATTTTCGACACGCCGCGATCGTGCTGCTCCCTCCAGCTAGCGGCACGCAGCGTCTTCGCCGCCGCGAGCAAGTCGTCAGCGGGAGATTTTCCGGACCAGTAGTTTTCAAGCGCGAATTTCAGTTCCCGCCGTCGACCGATACGCGGCACGCCGAGCGTTGCTACAGCAATTCGTTGAGAGACAGTCATGCCATACCCCGATGGTTGGGGCGGGGGACAAGGAACCCGCGAATAGGCGGTACGAAGCCGAGCTACCGCGACCACCGGATACCCCGCCCGTGGACGTTGTTCGACGTGGCAGGTCTCCTGGCTCGCGGGTCAAAGCCTCTGCCCGTCTTCCCGAGGCCGTTCGCCTCAGTGACATCAATGGGCTTGGCTCGCCGTAACAGTTGCGGGGGCAGCGCCGGCATCGCACCGGCTTCCCTCTTAGCTCCGCTACGGCAGTGCCGCGCGGAGAACCATGACATGCGCACAATCACAGCCGCTTCGTTCCTTGTCAATACCATATAACGAGATGTTTATGTGATTATGCGAAAAGCGCCTTGCGCTGATCGGTCTCTGTCGTCCGAATATGCCCCCGAGCCGGGCAGGCGGAACTGCCCAAAGCTTGGCTCGCAGATCGGTGTCGTAGACGGGCGCGAGCAATAAGGGGGAGGTGGAGGGGGAGGGTAAGACGCGCAGGGGGATTTTGGAAACGCGACAGCCTGCTGTGCCAGCAGCACCAGGACGACGGCCGCTGCTACTCCCCGCGCCACGTTCATTCGCTTTGTTGCCATGATATTTCTCCTTGCTCTTCAGAATTGTAGTCTGTGGTGTGAAGTGCTCCGTCGATTGATTGAGATCGACAAGGCGCTAGCGCGCATTGTGCAAACTGTACTCGCACGGTTTGTACCTTGCCGCAGTCCTCGACCTGTACTCACTCATCCGAAGTTCGCCCTTGTCGAGCTCCGGGTCCTTTATGAAAGCCATCGGCATGCCACCCGATCGCACTGCGAAGGAAACCGATACCAAGGCTGATGAATGCGGCTCGCTCCCGATTGTCCTTGCCGTAGCCGTGCCCGCCCGCGCTGGGCTCGTAGAAGTAAGCGGGATAGCCAGGGGCCTGCAGCTTTGCCGCCATCTTGCGCGCATGGCCCGGGTGGACGCGGTCGTCGCGTCTCATGGTGGCGAGCAGGATAGGCGGATAGGGCTGTCCCGACGACGCGGCGTGATAGGCCGAGATTTCACTCAGGAAAGCCCAATCGTCAGCCTTGTCGGGATCGCCATATTCGTCGATCCAACTCGCGCCTGCCAGAAGCTTGGTGTAGCGGCGCATGTCGACAAGCGGAACCGTGCAGAACAGCGCGCCGAAACGCTCAGGATAGCGGGTAAGCATGTTGGCGATTAGCAGACCGCCATTTGAGCCGCCCTGGGCGGCAATCCGCCTCGGCAGTGTGATGCCCCTTCGCACGAGATCGGCGGCAACGGCGGCGAAATCGTCATGGGCGAGACGCTTGCCCTCCCTGCGCCCGGCTTCGTGCCAGCAGGTGCCGAACTCGCCGCCGCCGCGGATGTTGGCCACCACACACGTGCCGCCGCGCTCGAGCCACAGCTTGCCGAGGGTGGAGTTGTAGGAGGGCAGGAGCGATATGCCGAACCCGCCATAGGCGGTAAGATGAACTGGGGCATCTCCGTTCCCGTTTGGTGGACCGACCTGCGTATAGGGGATCATCTCACCATCAATCGAGACTGCCTCGTGGCGTGTGATCACCAGTGCGGATGCGTCGAAATTCTCCGGGCTGCGCTTCAGAATTGCTGAAGCGCTGAGAGGCGGCGCGGCCTTGAGATCGAACAGCAAAAGCTGCGGCGGCGTGATCGGATCCTGAACGCAAACCAGGACCTCCCCATTGGTCTCGTGATCTGCCGCATCGAGTGACCAGAGGTGAACAGTCCCTTGCGACGGCAAGGCGTCCAGGGCTCGGCGTGTCCATTCCTGCGGGCCTGGGGTGAACACCTCGAATCTCGAGCGAGGTTCGCCAGGTAGCGGATAATGAGCTTCCCGCCATTCCAGAAGAATGACTGCAGGCACCGCCTCTCGGCTGGTTCAAACAGGGTACTAAAATGACGCTCACCAGCAAGGAAAGAGGAAAGCGAAATGCCGATCAGTGCGTCGGCGCTATAGGTCGTCCCGGCGACCGTCCATGGTTTGCGCGGCTTTACCGCCAGCCAATCGCCGAAGTTAGCCCACCTGGCGTCCTTCGGAAGGTCGATCTCTGTCTTCGGCCCGCTTCTATCACCACTGTGGACTTTCTTCGCGAGCCAGCCCAATTGCTCAATGAACCACAAGCGCTCGCTCTCGGCGGTACGGTCCAGATGGCCATTCACACCGAGGGTTTCGGAACCGGTCTCGAAGATTACCGGCGCGGTGAGCGGATCCGCGCCACGCTTCCACAGTCGCACGGTGCGTGGGTAGCCGCAGCGCGTTGCCATGCCATCGCCAAGCGCACTGCATAGCACAAGAGTGTTGGGGTCGAGCCAATCAGTGTCGCCCTTGGCCTCTGGGAGATTGAAACCGTCGGCGACAAAGCTGAGAGAGCTCAGGTCGAATTCGCGATGCACGACCGCATCGCTGCCGCCTCGCGACAGGCGCAGAACGGCTCTTTCCCGTCTCTCCGGCTCGATCAACGCACCACTCCAGACCCAGTCCTCTCCGTCGCTAGCCGCGAGCGCATCAAGATCGAGCAGTAGCTCCCATTGGGCGTCCGCGTTCATGTAGAGGGCAAGGGTGGTTCGGCGCCACAGTCCTCGCGGATTGCCAGCATCTTGCCAAAAATTGTAGAGGTACGGACCGCAGCGCGTGACCAGGGGAATCCGGCCGGGACGATCGAAAATCGCCGTAAGCGCCGCCCGGTCGCGCTCGAACTGCGTTCCCGCGAAGTCCTTCAAGGTTTTCGCCGACTGGTTGGCGGTCCACGAAAGTGCCCGTTCACCATCCACATCTTCAAGCCAAAGATGGGGGTCATCGTCGGGCGCATTCAGTGTCGGGCGGAAATCGAATTCAGTCATGTCCGAAAGACCTGAGGAATGAAAGCGCAATGGCTCTCGTCTGCTCGAGAAGGCTCAATTTTTGCGGCGACGCCCGTATGTTCGAAAAGTGTGACCATGAATGAGTTCTTCCCAGTTGGTGCGGCGTCGCAGTGCTTTTGCGCATAGGACCGCAACCGTCGTGCCAACTGGGAAATCCTTGTTTAAACAATGGGCTCGCCCTGGCGGCGCTGTGTCCGATGTCAGACATCGTCGCGAACGCGACAATGAGCGTACCGGTAATCAGCGGGCCAAATTCCGGCGCAAGGCAGCTTATCTCGATGCCGGATCGTTCTTGTTGTTATCGACGCCAATCAGTATTTCCATTCCTGGGAGTACGAGAAGATGCCGAATAAGAAGGTCGGCACAGCCGCCTACAATCGGTTCACTATCTGCCACGTCACTGCGATTTCTCCGCTTCTTTCACTGGAAAGGCGCACCAAGAACGGGGCATTCCTCAATACAAGCGTCCGCAGCCTTCAACATACGTTCACTTGGGTTAAATCCTGGCAGCATTTGCCCAAGGATCATAGCGTTAAGGAACAGCGAACCGCCAAGACGCGGATGAGTCGTGTGCCCTATCGCCACGCTGTAATTTGAAGGGTTGCCACCATAGCGGAACGCAATATTCCGCGCATTTGACACACCTGCTACACCGCGTTTCTTTTTACCTTCGGCACTCATCGTTTTCTCTTCGCTTTCTTATGTTGTCTGTATCCAAACAGGCAGCACGATTGTTCAAAAATTATGCCAACTTCACCAATGACGTATCTGCTTACGCGCTCATTTTCTTCACGCGTTCCGGCAAAGATAAACGCATTTGTGCTTTGAGTTACTTCTAGCTCGGAAGCTTTGCCTCTGTTGTCCGGCAACAGACGCGACACCGTCGCTCCAAGTTGCCGCCTCCCAACTTGCAAAGGCCGTGCCAGCATCTCAGCGTCCAGTAAGGTCCGTTTGCTTTGCAAAACTCGACAGTGACCAGACATCGGCTTGTAGTGAACCTCACATTTTGTCCGCCGCGGCTGGAACCGGCCGCCTGTCATTTAAGCCGCCAGATCAATTGAACGCCCATATCCGCGCACGAAGAGCTGGACCATCCTGCGCTACTTGCAGGAGCAGCGGTTCGACGTCTTGCAACATCACATCTCGCTCCAGGAGATGGTCGAAGCGTGCGCGTCTCGAAAGAGTGGCAATGCGCCTGTGCGGCCTAGGGACAAAGCAGCAGCTTCAAGAGAAGGATCGAGGCTTCTTCGTTCACCCGTCTGGACATTTGCCAAGTCGGGGCAGACGCGATCTGATTTCCGTCGGAGCACGGCACCGGGTTCACTCGAACGCCAAGCTCGCCTGGACGGCAGAAGGCCAGCACCGTGTCGCTCCAGGCAAGCCGATGCAGAACCGAATCTGCGAAGCCTTGAACGGCCGCAGCGGGACGAGCGATTGAACTTAGTAGGACCTCGATCACGCGATCAGTGATCGCTAGATGGGTCGCTGGATGCCGCCAACGGCACCCTAGCATTCAGCGCCCGGATCACACCTGCGGCCCCTATGCCGCAACGCTAACTGCAACACACGGCTGCGCAACTCGACCGGCCGGCGATCGCCTGTTGCCTCACTCCGCTCTTAGATGCGCAATGCTCAACCGAGGAGTCTGGCGTCAACCGTGCAAAGCTGGTCACAGCATTTGTCCGAGTTCGATTCATGACAATCTGTGTTCAGATACAGACATCCTGGGGCTTAAGTTCGAGCCTGCCAGGCGGACGACTCCTTGGATATGTGGTTGCTGCTCACAACTCACTTGGTGGCATGGCAATTGCATACCATGACACGTGTTGCGACATGGCCCGTCGCGCAGTCTTTAGCCCAGGAGTTCACATGACATTCTAAATTTCTCTCGATCTGCCGCGCCCATCCGGAGTGCCACAGACGGCGTAGAAAATCAAAATGGACCCAATCCGAGAATCATCAGGGGCTCCCGAGCTCCCAGTTCGAGGGCAGGATCCTTTCTGAACGTGGCGCTACGCTGAACCGGAGTGACGCAAATGTCCTGAGGCTTTCAGGCTGCTGTCACCCAAGGGTGTCAGAAGCCGGCTGTTGCTACCCTGCCGTTCACCGTTTACTTGGAGCCATCCCATGCTTAATCCAAAAGCTGGCGCTATCACCCTTTCCGCCCTAGCCCTGCTTTTTTCCGGGCTAACGACACGATATGGTCCAGTTGCCATACACTACGTCCGCCAGCTCGAAAACCATCGCCGGCTCGCCGAGGATTGGCGGAAGCTCATTCCAGAGCGGCGCGACGCACTCTTGAACGACACCGCTGCGCCAACTGCTGGCAACCCGAATGGCGACGTCCCTCTCATTGTGTTTTTGGACTACAACTGCCCGCAGTGCCGGGCGGAAGACCGTATAATCCAGCAAGCCCTCAAGGATGATCCCAAGCTGAAGGTTGTCTACAAACATTATCCGGGCGAGAAACCGGGTTCCAAATTTGCCGCACTGGCGGCGCTCGCCTCCATCAAACAGGGAAAATATGACGCGTTCCATCACGCCCTGATGGCTACTAGCGGGCAGCTCAGCGAATTCGACATTTTGACTATCGCAAGACAGGTCGGCCTTGATGTTGAACAGCTCAAGCGGGACATGAAAGACCCCGCCCTCGAAAACCTCCTCGAGCGCAATCGCGCGGTCGCCAAGGAGCTGTACATCGACGGCACGCCTGGGGTTGTTCTCGGCCTCGAAGTGATCCCAGGCGTGCCCAACATTCACAAGCTGGAACGCTTAATCGCCAAAGAGCGGGAAATTAACCGTCGTGCCGCATCACCAACTTCGGCATTTTGACAGCGCCGGCGGCCGGTGCAGTCCCTTCTCTCGCCACGAGCGTCGCCTCTCGGCCCGGCCAAATCTCTTATACGGTCCGGCAACACGGTAGTGGCCGACCACGCGGTTCTATGCAGCGCATCAGGCCAAGAGCAATGCCAAGCCGTCATGGACATCGCATCGGAGTTCAAGGGCACCAATGCCCAGGAATGGTCGCCGCGACAACAACTCCTGCGAACGGGCGCTGAGAGCCGCCGTCGTTTAACGAAAGATCACCAACGGCTATCCCGAGGACGCCCCATGAATCGCTGCAAATCATCATTTGCAATTCTTGCTTTCGGCACGTTCTGCACATCGTCGACCATCGCCATGGCGGCGCATTCGACCATCTGTTCAGCGCCCGACAAGAGCGTCGCCATTGTGGTGTTGGCTACACCTGGCTAAAGGGCAACGAGCTTGTCTACGACAAAGTGGGGCAATCATATCAGCAATTTGATCTGGGAAACCGGCGCGCCTGGTTCTGACCACCGGGCTAAGGGCCGAGGTGTGGAACAACTGGATCATTTCAGCCAACGCCGTCTTCGGTTTCTCTGGCAACAGCCATATGGAAGACTGTGATTGGCTCAAGGATGCGCCGAGCTTCGCGGCACGGGATTGGTCGCATCAGTCCATCCACCCCGAAACTCGCCTTGACCGCTACATTGACCTTTGGCAGCAGGCCCAGACTTCGTGATCAACGATGCCACGGTTATCAACCTGCATGGCGGCGTCAAATACACTGACATGAAGTGGAAGGCCTATGGCGGTTCGTACCAATATAGTGGGGAGGGGTTCCGCGATTATCGCGGGGTCCCCGGACCGAAACCGGGCATCGATTACGAACAGCGCTATTTCGGCCTGTTCCTTGGCGCGGAAGCGACCACGACGCTCGTGAACTTGAGCGCTCTCGGGTCTGCTGCGCAGCGGCTTCACCGTTGATGCAAGCTCTGTTGACGATCACTGGAGGCGCGAGCTGCGATTTGAGGACGACTTCTTCACGGTGCCGTTCATCTCGGCCGGCGCCAAGATCGATTATCAGATGACCGAACGCGCCAGCGTCTTCCTGGCCGCCAATGGCGACAAACATTTTCGGAAGAAAGGCTACGCAAAGGCCTACAACATAGCGACCGCAAACAAAAAACCTACAAGGATAGCGCTGGCGTAGACTTCTATGCCTTCACGCTGCGGGCCGGCTTCAGGCTGACGTTTTGAACGCAGCCATGTCTGACGCTGAGCCGTAGACGATGCGTGGAGTGACGATTTGGAGTAAGGACGCACAATACATCTGCGCGAAATCCTGATCGAGAACGCGCTGCACTGGACCCTCGACGTCGCCGCAGCGAGGATCAATCCCGCCTCCGAAAGGGGCACGGGGCGCATTACATGGCTATCGTCAGGCATTTCGCCATCCAAGCGTGCCGTCACGACAAGCCCCCATCAAGCTCAGGCGCAAAAAGGCCGGTTGGACCGACTATCTCGCTGCAATCCTCGGAGAACTTCGCCGTTGACCCCGATTCGGAGCTCTGCCCAAACGGCGCCGACCTCGGCCAGGATGTCAGGAATATCCGGGCGGGCGTGATCCGGCTGGCGTGAAGGTGTTGTTCGCCGGACATCAAATTTTTATTCCCGACGACCGTCTGGCGCTGGTTCGCGAAGCCGCTTCGAAGCGCGCAAAGCCAGTAGCTCAGCTGATGGCCCGCCTAACCAAAGGCGGCCATCGTAGTAGACCGCAGTCCTTCTGACCGACGTCCAAGCGGCCCAGGCGATTTCGCAAGCCGGACGCGGGTTCGCGCCGTTCGCATCAAGAGCTGCCCGGCCAAGTTGTCCCTCGCATAAAGCTGACGGTTAGCCGCAAACGGTATACCAGCTGTCGAATCGGCCATTGTTTGGAGCCACGCAAAGACCACCGTAGCAGACATTCTCATCCTTGAAGTAGGCCAGGAACTGTAGCAAATGCAATACTTCGTCCTGTTCATCTTCGTCGCGGATCCGCTCCGGAGCACCCTGCGACTTCAGTGCAAGGTGGATCAACTCGATCGCCCGATCTTTGTTGCCGCTCTCGTGATAGTACAGGGCTGCCAACGGATAAGGCAAGAGCTTGCATTGGTCGCTTTCGGGGGGATTCAGTTCCAGGATGTGTTCGGACAGCTGTTTACCCATTGCCAAGCGCTCAGCAGACGGAAACTGCGAATAGTCAAAGTTCGGGGAGAAGAGTTCCTCTAGCGCCGCAGTCATCCATTTCTCGGATTTTCTGTGGATCGCGTCGCGAACGAATTGGCTCATGACCGGCAAGCCGACCTGCATGTCCTTCATTGTGCGAAGCAACAGATTCACGTGAGAACGGCGCAAACCGAGGTTGTCCGGCATCAAGGCGATGCCTTCCTCGATCGCCGAGAGCGCCGCCTTCCAATCCTTCTTCTCCACCGCCGCGCTATATATGTCATTGATCTTCTTCTTCAGCGCCTGTTCGCGCGCTATCGTTTCGCCTACCGCGATCCGCTCCCTATCGGCGGATTTTGCTTTATTGCTGGCGCGCCAGCTGCCAGTAAGCACTTTCGGCAAAACCTCATCGAGTTGCATCGGGTAACCGATAAACGCGATTTGGCCGTCTCGGTCGACCACGAACGAGGTCGGAAGCGCGAAAGAAAAGCTGGGCTCCATCCAAAGCGTGTTCATTTCGCCGGTGAAGTCGAACGCGATCCGATAGTTCAGATTCATAAACTTTTCGGTCAACCAAGTGTCCAGCGTGCTTCGGGCCTCATCGGCCGTAGGAGCGTCTTCAGAAGCCGCGACCCCGATGATCTCAACTCCGCTGTCCTTGTATTTCTCCTGCAGCTGCATCAGACGGGGCATTCCATCCACACAAGGGGCGCACCAAGTTGCCCAAAATTCGACGATGTACACTTTGCCCGGCTCAAAGCTGGTGAGGGGCTCGCCACGCAGCCAGCTCTCGACTTGAATCGAAGGGGCCGGGGACCCGATCTGCAATACCACGTTGCGGTCTAATGCTTTTTTCAAAGCTTTCTGCATTGGTTTCCTCTCGGAGGCGGACGGGTTCAGGGAAGCATCCTTGTCTTGCACCGTTGCTTGTGTGCAAACGCTATGCCAGCGGGCTCAGCGCGCTAACCCCATGATATCTTTGAAAAGCCTCTGAAGTGCCCGGATAGCGGTTGTAATGAAACTGACAAGCCCTTTGTCAAGTTTTGGACGCGCATTGCCCGCTTTAAGGTGGGTTGTCCCTTATGTTGAGGGTGATGCATGCTCGTTGCACTTACTTGGAGAGAGTGGGGCGGGGGGCAGCCCAGAGCCAGATGAGTCATCAGCATGTTGCGAGGCCTGACTCCAGCGTCATCTTTGAATGAATCAGCGTGAGGGGGATACTTTGGTGGGTGATCATGGATGGGTTCTCCTTGTTCTGTGAGGCGTGTCCGGGACCGCGCACATTCCGTGCCAAACGAGAAAGCTCGTTTCGGCAATGAGTAATCGGACTCTGCTATGTTGCGGATCCCACATTGTCGGGAATCGGACAGCGCCAGGAAGTGCGTGCCACTTAAGTTTCTATCTTGCCCGTCGCTGGGGCATGGCGCTGCTCGCCGGCCGCACGAGCAAAAATTGACGACAGAAAGACCGCCGGCCGCGCGGCTAGCGCTCAGCCGTTGCTGCGATCAAATCAGGACCGCGGACAACCTCCTTCGCGAGTGGCGGCCGGGGCCCGGAGATTAGGTCTTTCTCTCGCCACCACCAGTCTGGAAACCTCAGGATTGTTTCATTGTATCTTCGAGGTCAGCCTGGCACCTCAGGGCTTGAAGACATGCAATCAGGATATGACAAAGCACTCGTGGCCAACACCGGTTGGCAGCATGCAAAATGGGTCGAGGAGGCCGGTGTCTGCTTGCCAATCTCGCCGGCTCAGATCGTGCTCTCTATCGGCGGCGCTGGACCGGGTGAGCACAACAGCCTCGTGGCCGACGCTTTGGCCGCGGCCGGCTGGGCACGCCGGAGTTGAGGCAGCCGCCCCGCCAGCATTAGCTGCCAGCCAACGGCAGATCGGCCCTGGCCGGATGCGCTTGACCCGGGCAACCACCTGCCGCGGCTGTTGTGGCCAGCGGAGAGGCAGGAGGGCCCCGAGTACGGCTAATCGCGGAACAACTGGTCGAGCCTTCCACGCAGAATCAGTGAAGCCGGGGTGAAGGCCGCACTCTCTAGGCCATGGACGGGCGGAAGGTGACCGGCAGCCTCTGCGGGCAGCGAATGACGTAAGACGGCATGTAGACAACGTCCTCCGCGGCGATGGTCAGCGCCAGATCCTTCAGCCGCCCAAACAGCGCGGGGAAGGCGCAGCCCAATTCCAGGCGCGCCAGCGCAGCGCCCAGGCACGAATGCGGCCCCTGGCCGAACGACAGGTGCGGGTTGTGCCGCCGGGTGACATCGAACCTGTCGGCGCCCGGACCGAAGGCCCTTTCGTCCCGGTTCGCCGCATGTAACGCCATCAGCACGGCGTCGCCGCGCCGCACCATGCATCCGTCGATCTCCACGTCCTGGGTGGCATAGCGGAACGGCAGATTGGCCGCTGAGCTGCCCCAGCGCAGAATCTCCTCGATCGCCTGTGACCACGGAACTTGGCCGCTGCGCACCAGGTGTAGTTGCTGCGGATGCGTCAGCAATGCCAGCATGCCATTGCCGATGACGCCGGTGACAGTCACGAAGCCTGCAGAGAGCACCATGAACAGCATGTCGATGAGCTCGGTGTCGGAAACGAGCTCGCCATTGTCGCGTGCGACGATCAGCGCCGAAGCCAAATCGTCGCCGAGCTGGCGCCGCTTGAGCGAGATCAGACAACGGAAGAACTCCGGGATGCGCTGCCGCGTCTGTCGCACCTCTTCGGCTGTGGCGGAGGTGTTGGCCAGGCTGTAGGTGAGCGCGACGATCTCTTCACGCTGTTCGTCCGGCAAACCGAACAGTTCGGCGATCACGTTGGTGGGCAACGGAGCGGCGAACTCGCACATCAGATCGGCACTGCCGCCGCGCTGCGCCATCTCGGCCAGGAGTTGATCGACGCGTTGTTCGATCCGTGGCGCGAGCAAGGCAATACGACTGGGCGTGAAGCTGCTGGACAGCAGGCCGCGCAAGCGCCGGTGATCGGCGCCGTGCGCGGTGGCCATGTTGTCCACTTTGCACATCCCGATCAGCGGATGATCCTCGGGAATCTCGCCGTCCTGCAGCGCCCGCCACTGTCGCCAGTCCTTGTTGAAACGCTGGTCGGAAAGCATCCGCCTGAGCGTCTGATGACGGCCTGCCGCCCACGTCACCACATCGCCAGGCAGCGACACCCGCGCCACCCCCCTCTGCCGCAGAATTGCAGAAGACAGACCATCAAGTTGCGTGGGAGCGGCCGGCACACCGATCACGTGCCGATGATCGTTTTCTACGCGCATGCCAACAACTCCCTTAAGACCCATCGCGGTGCCACTTCTCGGCGCGGATGATCCGGGCGCGGACTTGGAAAATGCCTCTTCAGGTGCTTCGTCCTTAGAAGCGGTAGGTGAGACCTGCGCCTACCAGCCATGGATCGAGCCTAGCCTTGCCTGTGAGCTTAGCGCCGGCGACAGTGACGTCGAAGTCGGGCTTAAGGAAAAGCTTCTTCACGTCGAAGTTCACGCCCCAGTGCTGGTCCACCATGTAGTCGAATCCGACCTGCAGCGCGGCGCCGAATGTGTTCTTGACCTTGAGATCATCGGCGCTGCCGGCTTGCTGATGATGGAAGATCGTATAGTTCACGCCGGTGCCGACATAGGGCTTGAAGGCGCCGAAATCGGTAAAATGATACTGCAATGTGAGCGTTGGCGGCAGCAGCCAAACCTTGCCGATCTTGCCCAACCCGCCGATCGAACCTTGGCCATAGATGTTGGCATAGGTGGTGCCGAGTATGAGTTCGGCGGCGATGTTGTCGGCGAAGAAATACGATATATCGAGTTCCCGCGTCACGCTGTTCGAATAGGAAAGACCGGAGCCGGGCACCGCGTTGACGTAGCCCGAATCCTCGGTGATCACCCCCAACGCGCGCATGCGGATCTGCCAAGGGCTTGGCGCTTCCGCGACCGGGGATCCTACCTTCGCAAGGCTCGCGACTTGATGAATATCTGCCGCGCCGGCCTGTCCCGCAACGATGAGGACGACAGCCGCTGTTACTGCCCGCGCCACGCCAATTCGGGCTCTCGCCATACTCTTCTCTCCTTGATATTCAGAAGCGACGCACTGCGCCCTGATTGAATCCTGACCGCATCAATCAGATTGACGGAGCGGTCATGCGGGACAGCCCCCGCATATGTCGTGCCAAATGAGAAAATGATTGCGAAACAAATGCGATCGCTCTGAGAGCGCTGTGTCTCATGTCCGACTTCGTCGAAGATCAAACAACGAATGCAGACGAAGCCACCCGGGTAGGCAAATGCAATCCAGATTCGGCCCGGTTCTGAGACGGGAACGGGCTGTACGTTTCAAACCCTCGAAGATTTCACGCGGCATCAGCCTATATTCACGATGCGGTCGCAGACCGGGCACCGTGGCCACCGCGGGGAGTGGCTTGCCCGCGTACCTGCCCTGACTGGCAATTCGCCGCATGACGGCGGCTCTGCACTTCGGGCGGAGAACCTGTCCCACCTTGGTGTAGATGCGCTGTTTCGATTGCAGCGTCGCTGACGAGACCGCCGTGGCACTGAAGAAGCGATCGCGGACAAGAGCTGGCAGCACCCATGTCCGGAGTCGAAAGACTCATCGGTGGGACGGACAGACCCAGATATTTCCATCGGCCGCTCGTTTTTTAAGCCGATCTTCGTATGCCAGGGTTTCGTGTGGTTGCCTGACAGCTGTTTTGATCCGTCGGACCACATCGCGCACCTGGTCTGCTCCGGCGGCGAGGCGCTTCTCCCCAAGCGAGGAACACCCGCTGTGCATGGAAGGCAGCGATGTTTTGCGGACATTTGCCGGATCCGCCGTTTTCATAGGGCACGGCAGGGTAGGTCCTTGCGGTTTGTCCTGATCGACCCGACCGTTTGGCCGCTGATGGGCCGCTAGCTGCAGCGCGTTCAGGCCTTCCGACAAGCAAAATATCTGCTACCGACATCGCCACCGGCCTGTCAGAGCTTTGAAGCACCTCAATCCCACAGGGCGCGCCAGCTGAGCGGGGCGAGCAAGAGGCCAAAGGCGATCACTGAGCCAACGGAAGGCGGGATTTGAACGCCTATGTTCTTCAGCCGGCGGCATCCATCGCCGGCGAGAGTGCACACTTTGCGCCAAGATCTTCGCTGCGTCTTGTGGAGGTCTGTGCATCGTGAAACCAGGCTCGTGCGCTGCAGCTGCATCGGCGCAATTTTCCGAAGCAGCGCATTCCCACGCGCGAAGTCATCCATCCGAGGAGAAGCTGGCGGACTGACGGAACGTCGCAGAACCGCCTCGCCGAGACGGAGAATACCTCTCTACAGTTCGTCCGCCTCAAAAAGAGCCCGACGATCGACTGAGCGCCTGGAATGAGGGGAAATCAGGCTACCCTGTAGCCGACGGGGGAAATGCGTTGGTGCTTCTTCTTGTAAATGCAGTAAGTGAGCAAATCATAAGTATTTGAGAAGCTGTGCAACCAGAATATGTGAGGTTCGCCGTTCGCATCATAAAAGATGCTTTCGCCTTCGCCTACCGGACCCCGCTTGCGGTTCGTTGCGTGATCGCAGATCGCGGAATAGGCGACTTCGGTCGTGATGCCCGGAAAGTGCTCAGCTAGCGCTTTCGATCTCGGGAAATAGGCCACATTGTCGTTCCCCGCCTTCTCGCAGATATCCCTGTGATAGGGATGCCGGCTGACAACGCCGAAGGCAGGAAATTCAGGATTGCGTTCGCAAACCATTTGCCAAAGCGTTGTAGTAAGGGTGTTCCCGTAGCGCTTGCGAAGCTGCTCAATGCTCTTCCATTCAAACGAGCAGTCCAGCGCTTCGGGACGAAATCTTCCTCCGAGGAACAAGAGATGGCGCCCACCGTAATTGGCTTCCGCCTCCATTGCCTGATGGAATGTCGGGTTCAGAGTGGACTCATTGTCCCCCAGAAGCAGGGAGCGATGCCAAGGAAGAAGGTCATGGGTAATCTCATGTGCGATGAGGAAGCGTCGCTTCAGCTCGGCTACGTCATCATCGATGAAGATTCGCTTGTCGCCTTCCTTCAGCATCAGGATACCACGAAGGCCATATTGCTGGACCACATCGACCATGCGCTTGGCCGTGCTGGTGATCTCGTTGCCAGCGAGTCGCGCCCGGTGGGCGATCTCATCCAGTAAGCTCAGGTTCGCTTTGCTATAATAGGTAAGGTCAAGCTTTTGCAGCGCGCGCACCTGCTCGAGCCGTAATGGGGGCTCTGGATTGCCGAGATCACGGAGCAGACGTGATATGTGCTCATGGATATCTCGGCGCTCAAAGTCCCCAATTATCGGCTCAATCGCGGACATGATCATCCATTCTTCTTATCGATTGAGGCCAGTACCTTGACGAAATCGTTGAGGTCGCGCCTTTCAGCCTGGCTTAGCTTCGATAGGTCGTCCGAACTCGCGGCAAAACGATGCGCCGCTTCGGTGAGATTGTCGTTCTGCGCAGACGATGCCGCGGTCAGCTGTTCTACAGCACGTGCTGAAACCCCAATGAACTCGGCTAGCTGATGAACGGTACGCGGGCCTGGAACATAGCAGGGATCCTTCTCCACCTTCTCCAATTCCGCCGCATCAACACGAATTTTGGCAGCCAACTGCGCAATGCTCAATCCGTCCTTGCGTCGAAGCTGATGCACCAACTTAAAAAGCACAACAGATTTCTGTTCGGAGGCAGCCGAAGGCTGCCCCGCAGTTGCTTGATGACGAGACTTCTCCTGCATAAGACGTCCAAGCGGAGCTGCATCGCGCAGCGGGAGTCCCGCGTCGCAATCGACATCTGGATCATGTTCGATATGGCTGCGCAGCCAATCGGCAGTGAAATGTAATTTCATGGTCGACTCCTCTTGCTAGTGTTGCACGGATAGGAAAGTCGCAGCATCCCTGCTGGAAAGCTCGAAGTATCTCAGACCTTTATGCACTCCTTCGCTATCCGCTCCAAGATCCGTCATTCCGATCGCATCTCGGTAGAAAACTTCTGCGCCAGGAAGTGAATGCAGACCGATACGGCCACCAAACTCTTCTTCCAGGCTCAAGCTGACGGCCGTACCAACGAGCACACGCCCCGCACCCTTGTAAATCGGCTCAGCAACCAGCTTTGGTCGATTCCATGGAGCCGTCGCCAGAAACTCCACGTAGATCAGCGGCACTCGCTGATGCTCGGGGTGGCGACTGAAGCAGTCTTGGCCCCCTTTGCGCGTCATCATGATGGCCTGTGTGCTGCCACCACATTCGAGCACGAAGAAATCGAACAGGAATGGATCGTCCAGCGCAACCAGCGCCTTCTTGCCCCATTCCCAATGGGCATCTTCTGCATTGACCTCCGCTAAAGTCTGAAGAGAGGCCTTGGCTTCCCTCCGACGCAACTCAAAAAGCGGCCGCCAGCGTCCCTCGATATGCGCGAGATTGGTGCTGTCCAGGCCATGATACAGATCTGCATCTTCGAACCGGCCTGTTGCGCGATTTAAGAGAAAGACGCGATCGATCAGCTCTTTCATAGAACCATCAGCTCTACTTTTTCTGACTTATCTGCGCTTTCGACAAACACCTTTTCGCCACGCGCCAGTCGATCGTCGACTGATTTGTAGAGCCGCAGCGCTTGGCGAACGAGCGCGGTTTTGGACAGCCCTTTTTCTTCACACATGGTTTCAAGGACGCTCATTTCCGCGTCCGACAAGTTAAGCGTCATCGTGCGCTTCATGGGCGCCTCCCTAACCGGCATTGTTTATGTAGCTATAAAGTCCATAATTGTCAACCAAAAAATGATGACAAAATAGCTACCAAGTAGCTAGACATTGGCTAAAAATTGCATATATGTTTTGTGCAGAATGAGAGACAAGGAGGCTTCGATGCCTGGCGTGACGAACTTTACATACAAGCTGGACGGCCGTGTGGTGGCTTCCAATGACGCCATCATTTCTGGTCGCGAGGTCCGCGCCCTCGGTGGGCTTGATCCGGCCAGCGACTATGTTCTCATCCAGATAGTGGACAGGACAACGCGTTCGATCGGCCTTGAGGAAGCGATCGACCTGCGGGAGATGCCCCACTCTGAGTTCCTTTCATTCGAAGGCGACAGGACCTTTTCTTTCACCGTCAACGAGCGTGGCTGGGAGTGGGGATCGGCGACAATCTCCGCGGCTGACATCTACCGCTACGCCAGCATCGATGAGGATCTCGAACTGATTCTGGACAGCGCCGGCGATACGGTCATTCCCGCTGACGGCGCGGTGACTCTTGGTGGACAGGGCGTCGAGCGCATCCGCAGCCACGAGGCGAAAACGGTGGTTATCAAGGTCAACGGTCGATCGCGCACGGTACCAAGGAGAAAGCACAGCTATCGCGAGATTGCACTGCTGGCCTACCCCGACGCCAACTTTGAGAAGTTCAAGTACACGATCACGTACCTGAAAGGTGTCCACGGCGCGGAAGGTGATCTGGTGGAGGGCGAGAAAATCGAAGTCAAGAACGGGATGGTCTTCAATGTCCGCCGATCTGATAAGTCGTGATCCGCATCTCAAGCGGCTGCTGGACGAGGGGTTTGAGCTCGAGATGCGCGAGCTCGTCCTTCTCGTTCACAGCGTCCCCTACGTGAAGCGCGACAGGTCGCTTGGCCGCGGCACGCTTGTCTGCACGCTCTCGCTGGATACCCAAGGCCTGACCTCGACTCCACAGACAGACCACACCATGTGGTTCACCGGAGAGACGCCCTGCCATCGCGATGGCACGCCGATGACCAATATCATCCACAACAGCAACGAGGCGACTGTCGGATCCGACATCAAGGTCCATCACTATTTCTCATCGAAGCCAGAAGGTACTGGCCAGTATGCCAACATTTACGACAAGGTTGTCACCTACGAATCTCACCTCGCCGCCGCTGCGCGGTCGCACGACAGGACCGCGAACGCGCGCACAGGCGTCACGTTAGCCAGTGCGGAGGACGATAGCCCGTTCGCAATCCCCGATTCTGCGTCAGCCCGCTACGGAATCGTCCTCGCCAATCGCAAGCTCAGAGGCCGCATCGCGATCATCGGCCTCGGCGGCACAGGTGCCTATCTGCTCGATCTCGCCGCCAAGACCCGCGTTGCCGAAATCCACATCTACGATGACGACCAACTTCTCAACCACAATCTTTTCCGCTCGCCTGGTGCTCCCGAACAGGCGCTGGCGAAGAATTTTCCCCGCAAGGTAGATTATTACGCAGCGCTTTACGCGCGTATGCACAAGGGCGTGAGGCCGCACGCCACCAGGGTCAAGGCTGACAACATTGACGAATTTGCAGGTTATGACTTCGTCTTCGTCTGTGTTGACAAGGGATCGTCGCGGCGCGTGATTGCCGAAGGGCTGGTTCGCCTGGGCATTCCATTCGTCGACACCGGCATTGGTCTTGGGCTCGATGACAACACGCTCGACGGTTGCGCACGGGCGACTTTCATTGCCCCCGGCACGCCGTGGGCGGAGGTGGCGACCCATCTGTCGTTCGGTGACGACGATGACGAGGCCGATGTGTACGGAACCGAGATCCAGACCGCCGAGCTCAATTCGTTGAACGCCATCATGGCGATCATGCGCTGGAAGCGCTGGCTGACCTTCTATCGTGATGAGCGCAACGAAAGAAACGCGACATACATGATTGAGGGCAACAACATCACGAACCGGGGGGCATGATGGCTCGGGTGGATTGTCTTACAACGGTCTTTGTCGAAGATATTCCCGAACAGCTGGAAGACGGGGTTCTTTACGTGTCGCGCCAATGCCACGTTGCCCTCCACAATTGCGCCTGTGGCTGTGGCGAGGAGGTTTCGACACCGCTCGTTCCAACTGAATATGACCTTGTCATGGAGGACGAGGGCGCCTCGATCTGGCCGTCGATCGGCAATCACGACTTCCCTTGTGGCTCGCACTACATCATCAAACGTGGCCGAATCCATTGGGCCGGCAAGATGTCTCGCGAGCAGATCGAAGCCGGCCGCGCCTATGACCGCCTTCTCAAACGCGGCGCCGAGCCAAAGGGGCTCAGGGCCATCTTCGCATGGTTCAAGCGCCTGTGGATCAAGTTGATCGGCTAACCAGCGTGAGGCCGAGGGCATAGCGTGTGCGGCCACAGATCAGGTTGGCGACGCCTTGCAACAAGGGCGTTATATATTTGACAGACCCAAACGGATACCGCGATTAGGAATCTAAGGAGTTATCGCTATGTCCATTCTATCCCACCCCTACTTCCACGACGAAGCCGCCGCATTGAGCATGTCGAAGGCATGTTGTGGCCGCAGGGTCCGGTTTGCCACCACTGCGGCTCTATGGCAAAGCACTACTCCCTTGAAGGGTGGCCGTACGAAGCCGTCCAAGAAGCATCCGCATGGCTGAGCGATTCACTTTTCGTTCACTATATGAGCGCAAGCTAACGTAAGGTCATGCTGGTACCGCGTACATGCCTGAAGCCCTAGCGCCGATCACCCTCCGCGCTGGGGCTTTTCTGTGTCTCAAGAAGGTGTGAATGTTGGAGGCGCTTGAGGGACTGTTCAAGGGCAAGTCGTGATTGCTCGACCTTCAATCTAGCATCTTCCACTCCGGCGCGGGAGCGGCCAATCAAGCGGCGCGCGCTATCGACAAGCCGCTGTTCTGTTCCCCATGGATGCATCTCTTGGATCACCGGGCAACCCGTTCAAGCTCTGTCGATAGCTGGTCAGGATCAATCAAACCTCGCCCGAAAAGCGCCAGGACTTTAAGCGCTATGCGCTCGCGCTCATCCTTCCCTGCAGCCAGGTGCTTGGTACAATAGTCGTTCTGGCCTTTCGTAAGAATTGCGAGTTGGGAATCCGCCACACCGTATGCCGACATACTCGTCTCTCCAGACGGACGACGGGAAGAAGATACACCCAGAAAAAGTCAGAAACGAGTCAATTTGAAAGCGTGGATCTGTCAAATATACAATCGCCGCAACAAGCGGCTGTTCGGCAGGTTTGAGGGTGACACCGCGGCGTCGAGAGGAGATGGCCCGCGCCGTCGTTGAACGCAGCTTCTCTAAAGCTCAAGCGGCAAGAACCTACGGTGTGACGCCGAAGGTGGTCGCGCGCTAGGTCGAGCGATACGCGGCTGAGGGCTGCGCCAGCATGTGCGACCGCTCATCGACGCCGAAAGCGGTCGACCAGATTTGGCCCTGCGCCGTCAACGGCTGGCGGGCAAGGACATCGCCAAGCGTACAGGTGTTTCGCCAACGACTGTGAGCAGGGCGCCCAAGCGTCGCCGGCCTGTCACGGCTTAGGGATATGGAACCGGCCGAGCCCGTTCGCCGCGATGAGCGCGACATGCCAGTCGAGATGATCCACATCGACATCAAGAAGCTCGGTCGCTTCGATCGTCTCGGCCACCGCATTACCGGCGATCGAAAGGGACAATCCAACAGCCGCGGCATCGGATGGGAGTTTGTCCATTCTGCACCGATGACGCTTCGCGTGTGGCCTCCTCGCAAATCTCGCCCGACGAGAAGGAGGAAAGCGCGCCATTGCCTTCCTCAAGGTTTGCTTTCGCCTTCTATTCCGGTCTCGGGATGCCGTCGAGCGAGGTGCAAGGTCTTTGCCTTTGCCAAGGCTTTCCGCAAGCTCGGGCTCAAGCACATCCGCATAAAGCCTTATAGGCCGACCACTTGATACAAACCGCGGGCCTATGCCGTCGCCTATCGGACCTCAGACTTCCACGCAGCCGAGTTTCCAGCCTGGCCTCACCGATAAAACTCATCGACCGCATGGCAGCCTCAAGCCACAACCTGTTGAAGCTCCACATCGAGCCGACCTTAATACATTGGCTAAAACCGCAGGGTTCTACGGCGCTGATCCAGAAGGCTTCCCTATCCATGCCATGGATGCATGCCATCCAAACAACCAAGTTTACCGATACGTCATGATGCTGCATAGCGAAGTACCGGCGGGCACCGACCGATCACTCCCTGCCTTGATCGTTAGATGAGCGCGCCAAGAGATTTCAATAGAAGGAGAGCTATGGTTGCCCCTGACTTCCAGTGGAGGCCCTAACTTCCGTTCTGAGCTCCTGTCTGGGTCGTTCTGCAAATTTGATCGGCCGTTACCATGCTGAAGAGAATTACATCTGGATAGACCGATGGCGCTTTCAATAGAAGCACTAGCCCACTGCAATATACCACCTTACCTGTCCACCAGCAAAGCGAAGTCATGAAGTTCGGGTCAAGCGGCGTTCGAGGTTTGGATTCGGAATTGCTCGGCAAGGCCAGCGGGCTTTATACCGAAGCTTTCGCCTGGCGTTTGAGTTCGAGCCAGGTTCAGCCGAATAGTTCGGTCTTCGTAGGCCGCGACCTGCGTGACAGCAGCCAAGCGATAGTCAACAATTGCATGGCGGCGTTGGCCGCAAATGGTTTCCAGCCGATCGATTGCGGCGCCATACCGACGCCTGCCCTGGCACTGTATGCACGCAGACACGGCGCGGCTGCTCTTATGGTCACTGGGTCGCACATTCCAGCCGATCGCAACGGCATCAAATTCTACGGCCCGAATGGTGAGATCAGCAAGGCGGATGAGGCCGCGATTACGCGCTTTGTGGCCGAAAGATCAAATGCATATTGCTTGCCACCCGCTCCTCTGGGAACGACGTGGCCTATCCGCCACGAACAAGCGATGGCCTCTTATCGAGAGCGCGCCAATGACACGCTGGAGCCGGGCTCCCTTTCCGGCCTGAGACTTGGAGTCTACCGGCACAGTTCGGTAGCAGCAATGCTTTTGGTGGAAATTCTTCAATCGCTCGGCGCCGGCGTGGTCGCCGTCGGGAAAACCGAAACTTTCGTGCCTGTCGATACCGAAGCCGTGGATGCAGCCACGATTGCAAAATTGAAAGAATGGGTCCGCGAATTCAATCTCGATGCCATCGTGTCGACCGATGCAGACGCTGATCGGCCACTCATTGCCGATGAAAATGGCGATCTGTTTCGCGGCGATCTGGTTGGGCTCGCCACGGCTCTCTTCCTGAAGGCGGATACCGTCGTGACGCCTGTGACCTCCAATTCCGGCATTTCGAAAGCTTTCGGCTTCGACGTCCTGAGGACAAAGGTCGGGTCCCCCTTTGTCATCGAAGCCATGGAGGCGTCACATCGTGCCGGCAGCATCGTTGTCGGCTTCGAGGCCAATGGTGGCGTTCTCCTGGGGTCGGATTACACGGCGAACGGGAAGACTTTGACCGCCCTGCCGACGCGGGACTCGCTTCTCCCCATCCTGGCTGTTCTCGGTACCATGGCATCGACAAAGAAGAAGCTGTCGCAACTGCGCGAGCTCTGGAAGCTTCCGGTATGCGCGAGCGACCGGCTGCAGGATTTCTCCGCCGAAAGTTCAAGCAGATTGATGGATCGCCTCGCAAACCTAGACGCACTCCATCAATTTCTCGCCCCGTTCGGGACCGTAGCCGAAGTCGACAAAACCGACGGCTTCAGGGTGCGTATGCGCACAGGCGAGATCATACACCTGCGGCCCTCCGGCAATGCACCGGAACTGCGCTGCTATTCGGAAGCTTCGAGCGAGAGCAGAGCCACGACGATCGTCGCCTCGGTGCTGAAAAGAGCGCAGGCATTCGCGTCGCAGACGTTAGAGGGCATTTGATGAAAGTGGTTCCTGTCATCATCAGCGGCGGAGCCGGCTCGCGGTTATGGCCCGCCTCCAGGCAATCGCACCCCAAGCCTTTCCTCAAGATGGCGGACGGGTATTCGCTCATTCAGCACAGCGTCTTGCGCGCCGCTTCCATAGTGGGGGCGGCCGAGCTCGTCACCGTGACCTCCAAGGACCATCTCTTCCTCACGAAAGACCATTTTGACGAGCTGGATTCCGTCGTGCTCCCGCGCACCTTCCTGCTCGAGCCGGAGGGCCGGGACACGGCCGCCGCTATCGCCGCGGCGACCATCCACGCCAAGGCGACACAGGGGCCGGATGCAATCCTGTGCATTTTTCCCGCGGACCAGATGATCGGCGACCTGGCGGCCTTTGGAAGCGCCATCAGTCGGGCGATCGAGCATGCGGGGCAGGGGCGCATTGCAACCTTGGGCATCAATCCAGACAGGCCGGACACGGCATTCGGCTACATCGAGGCCGATGGCGAAAAAGTCGTCCGTTTCGTCGAGAAGCCGGACGTCGAGACCGCCAAATCCTATGTCGCCTCCAAACGTTTCTTCTGGAACGCCGGCATCTTCTGCTTCAAAGCGCAAGTCATGCTCGATGAGATGGCCCTGCATTGCAAGGAGGTGGTCGACGCCGTTCTGGGCAGCTACGAGAACGCCGCAATCATTGACGGCGGGCGCTTCGCCAGCATCGAGCTCTCGGCCAAGCATCTCGCCGTGGCTCCGCGCATCCCGCTCGACCGGGCGGTGATGGAAAAGGCGCACAATCTCGCCGTTGTCCCTTGCGAGATGGGGTGGAACGACATCGGTTCCTGGAACGCAATGGCCGAACTGATCCCTCCCGACGAGAGCGGCAACAGGATCCGCGGCGATGTCCATCTAGTGGACACCGTCGACACCTACATAAGCTCGGACAAACGAGTCATAGGGACGGTGGGCGTCAGCGACCTGGTGATTGTCGATTCCCCCGATGCGCTGCTCGTTGCATCCCGCGATCGCGTCCAGGACGTCAAGAAACTGTTCGAGGGGCTCAAGGCTGCGGGACACGAAGCGCACTTGCTTCACGGTACCGTGCACCGGCCCTGGGGCACCTACACGGTTCTGGAGGAAAGCGAGCGCTTCAAGATCAAGCGTATCGAGGTTAACCCGGGCGGGCGCTTGAGCCTGCAGATGCACCATCACCGCTCCGAGCACTGGGTCGTGGTCAGCGGCACTGCGAAAATAGTCAACGGCGACCAGGAGCTACTCCTGACCACCAATCAGTCCACCTATATCCCGTGCGGCCACAAACACCGGCTCGAGAACCCCGGCAATATCGTCCTGGTTATGATTGAGGTCCAAAGCGGCGAATATCTGGGCGAAGATGACATTGTGCGGTTTGAGGACGTATACGGTCGCACCTGACGGTCCGACGTCTACAGGTCGTGATCAGAAGGTAACTTCGTTGAGGTTTCCCTTTCCTCGTTAAGCTAATGGCGTGCCGAGCTTAAGCGAGAAGATTGCGTTGATTACTGGCATCAACGGTGAAGATGCTCCCATCTGGCCGAAATGCTGGTTAAAAGAGCTATTCGGTCCATTACCTAAGCCGTCGCACGTCCCCGTTCAATAAGGACAATTTGGAACTCAGTTCCTTCGGCGCATGGCACCTCTATGCCCTTCATGCGTGTGCCTCGCGAAGATAGCCGACGTCCGATCGACCAGACAATGCATTGGAGTCGGTCGTGGGCCGGTCGATGCGCAGTATATCTGCGAAATCCGAATCGGAGATTTTGGAGTCCCAAGTTTACGGCGAGGACAAAAAAGTCACCGCACATATTGGCGTTCAACGCGATGCCACCGCGATTTGGCGAGTTGGTGCACTCGGCGGGCGCCACCCCAGCTTCCCCAGAAACAGAGTTGCCATTCAGGGGGGCGTTTATAGGGGCCCGATCTCAAAATACGGCTGTTCTCGATCGAAGGCTCGGCCGGGTCTTCTGTCAGACGAACTTCGGACATTGATCCTAACAGCATTTGCCCCGCCGCAAGGGCTATTGTGCATTGCACAAAATCCGACCCGCGGCTAGACGTCCTTCCGCTGCGGGAATCGGGGTTGGAACCCAGCGGCGGGGCAGCGAGAACCGAGGCTTCGTCGATATCGCATTCATAGCTGAGGACCTTCATGACCCTTTCTAGCCCTGACCAATCCGGCGCCCCCAGTCTCGAGGCCATCGCGCGAAACGGCGGCGTGCTGCGCCGCATCGCCTTGCGCATTCCCACCTATCTTTCGGACATTCGGGAGAACCCGGCATGGCTGCCGATGTTCGTGCTGGCCCGCACCATGCCGGCCCGCAGGATGCACTGGCGTGGGGCAAAGCCGGTTTGCGTGTCCCAAAAGGCCCACGACACGATGTTTGCCGGCGTCAATCGCCAGGACGTTGTCGAGGCGCTGCGGTCGGACGGGCTGTTTTGCGGGCTCGTCCTTCCGACTTTCATCCATGAGGAGATCGCCGCCTTCGCCCGGTGCACGCCTTGTTTCGGCAATTTCGATCGCCGTCTCGAATTCATGCCTGAGGACCATGCCGAGGCCGAAAAGCGTTTCGGCCGCTCCTTGCTCAGCGGCCACTATTTCGAACGCATCCTCGGCTGCGAGGCAGCGGTCGCCCTCCAGAACGATCCGCTGCTGCTCGACATCGCCGCGCATTATCTGGGCGCTCAGGCGAAACTGATCACCACACGCGTGTGGTGGAGCTTTCCCACCGGCCAGGCTTCCGACGCCGACAAGAACCGTGCCTCGCTGGGGAAGTATCATTTCGATCTCGATGACTGGCGGATGCTGAAATTCTTCTTCTATCTGGCGCCGGTCGACGAGGGCACCGGCCCGCATGTCTATGTCCGGGGCAGCCACAAGCGGCGCATCCTCAAGCATCAACTGACGCTGCTCGTCGGCCATCCCGCGCATGAGGTTCTCAACGTCTATGGCGATGACAGCCCCGTCACGCTGACCGGCGAAGCCGGCTTCGGCTTTGTCGAGGATCCGTTTGGCTTCCATATGGGCACCGTGCCTTCGCGCACGCCACGATTGATGATGGAAGTCGGCTTCGGCGTGTCGCCGCCCTCGCGCCGGCGCTTCCATGGCGAGCCGGTCATTCGCTGATCTCGCAAAGTGCTGAAAACAGCTTTCCCCAGATCACACGCCTGGTTCTCCCTTGGGCTAGCTGGTGCCATGGCGTCGTCATGGGATCAGCTGGCACACTGGATCGAGGTCATCCGACCCCGGTTGGGCCTCGACTGACCCAGATCAAGGCCATGTTCTAGTCGGCGTGGTCTGATCGGCCAGTTCTTCAGGGGAAACGCATGTGCTGACCGACAGCCTGATCGTCGCTCCCATCATCTTTACAATCCGGACCATACGGCGCGCAAATGACGCTTCACCAGCCAGGAACCGACGCGAGAAACGCGCCTGAGGCGATGCGGCGGGCCATGGATCGCAGCGCGACCGATGTGCGACATACGGCTCGAATCCAGCAGCGTTTCGCGAAGAGAGCCGACGCGCAGGCGGCACGCTGATGCCCGGCCTTGACCACAGCTTCGACATCATTGTCGTTGGCGCCGGGCCGGTCGGTCTTTCCTTCGCCGCATCGCTTGCCCACAGCGAGCTCAAACTGGCGGTTGTCGAAGGACAGTCCCTGGATAGACTGGCAAGTCCGGCTTTCGACGGTCGCGAGATCGCGCTCACCCACGCCTCGATTGGCATCCTTCGCGAGCTCGGCGCCTGGGATGTTATCCGTGCTTCGGACAAGTCACCGCTTCAAGGCGCACGCGTCCTCAACGGATCGAGTCCCTTTGCGCTGTGTTTCGATTCACCGGGCCGATCCGCAGAACCACTGGGCGTTCTGGTCCCGAATTGCCGGATCCGCGATGCCCTTTTCAAGATCATCCGCTCCCAGGGCCATGTTCGGCTGCTGTGCGGCCACTCGGTCGTGCGTGCAACAAACAGCCGTCAGCGAGCAGTTATAACGCTCTCCAATGGCAGGCAGCTGACCGCTCGGCTTCTCGTTGCCGCCGATTCGCGTTTGTCCGCCACCCGCAATCTGCTCGGCATCGGCGCCGATATCAACCGGCTTGGCAACTCGATGCTGATTTGCCGGGTGAGGCACGAGCGCCCCCACCATCAGATCGCGATCGAATGGTTCGATCATCATCAGACGATAGCGATGTTGCCCCTCGCCAAGGGCGTGTCGTCGCTGCTTTTGACTTTGCCCTCAAACGAGGCCGAAGAACTGCTTGCCCTTGATGACGAGTTGTTCCTGATGGAGTTGACGAAACGCTGTCGAGGCCGCCTCGGCAACATGAGCCTGGCAAGCCAACGCCATATCTATCCGTTGGTCACGACCTGGGCGCACAGGTTCCGGGCGCCGAGCGCCGCATTGATCGGCGACGCTGCCATCGGCATGCACCCGGTGACCGCGCATGGCTTCAACATCGGCCTCGGCGGCCAGAAGCAGCTCGCCCGTGGTATTCAGACAGCATGGCGCGACCGTCGCGACATTGCCGATCCCGACATGCTCCACAGATATGAAAGCCGACTGCGCCTGTCGGCCGCGCCGCTCTACCATGCTACGAATATTCTCGTCGGTCTCTACTCAAGCGAGCATCCGGCAGCACGGCTTGCAAGGCATGTGGGGCTGCGCCTCGGACAACATCTTCCCTTTGTCCGTTATGGCATTGCGGCCATGCTGAGGCGGTGAACCCCAGTCACAGTGGCATCGTCCGCGTGCCGGCCTAGCAGGCTGGCGAGTGTGGTTCGATGTGAGCGGTCGCGGCTGCGCGGAATCGTCGATCGCCGCAAGAGCATGACGCCTTCCTCCCCTTGTATAGGCGAAGGCGTGCTCTGCTCTTTCAGGCGTCTGTGTTCCTAGTGCGGACGACGAGGTATCTGGGCCGGTCAATCGGCTTTCGGTGCTGATTATGGCAGGGCCGCCCCTCTACTGAGCGATCGGTCAGGATTGCTCTGTCTTGGAACGAGAGAGGACCGCCGCGATTTTCGACCCGCGCAGCGCCCAGCCGGTTCCGTGGTTGCACGCTTGCCGTTCCATGGTCAGCCGCATCCGGCACAGCCGGCACACGAGGTGGGCGACCGAACGGACCGTCAGGGGCGCCGATCCGAAGGAGCCCAATTGCTCCCAATGTGGGCCTCGCGGCTGACGGAACGCGGCTGATCGACGCGATGGAGAAGGCCAACTGGTCCAGGCTAGGGCGGCTCGTATCCTCGGCCCCACGCCGCTGCAAGTCGGCTATGCTCTGCGCCGGCACGGAATTGAGGTGAAGAAGTTCTAAACGCCTGGATGATGTCAGGTCGCGAAGTCGCCCCCGGCCGTTGTGACCCTAGACATGCGGCACCTCTCGCGAGCGAGTTCGCTTCGTCAATGTCGGGGGCCAAGACATTGGGCGATGACACCTTTGTGAGTTGGCATAGGATTGGACGTTGAAGCGCATTCTGGAACAGAGTTTGAAATGGCCGAGTTGAGCCCGCTGCGCCGCCTGAGCGAGGACATGACGGCTTGCAACAACGATCGCACATCCACACGGTAGCGAAGGTATTTCGTTTCTCCGGAACGACGATGCGCGCCGTCTTGTACGTCTCCTTCGCGATGTAGGTGATCACGCCGCAAGCTCAGATAGCTGAAGGTGGAGTTCGCACAGGAGGTGCGGTGTCTCCTTCACCCTCATCGCCGCCGCCCGACCCTCCATCATCCAGATCGCTACTGGGCCAGTGTGCCGACAGGCTGTCGGATGGGAGGTCGACCTCGTCACCACGGCGATCGCCCGGCAACAACAACCCATTTCCCTGTACCGGGATGAAATCGGCACCTGATAATCGTCTCGCCCCGACTGATTGCGGGCACTACATGAAGCTGGGAACGCAAACGCCCCTCACGCAGGTCGTCCTCGAGAGGCAGCAATTCAAAGCCGGTGGCGGGTGCTTCCCGGGCGACCGCTCCACGACCGCTTGAAGACCGTCATGAAATCGGAAGTGCCGATCCTGAAGCGATGCGCCGATTGGGTTGGGTTGAATTATCCCAGGGAATGATAGAGAGCTGGATGTGCAGCAGAGCCTCGCGGACCGCGGGGGCGAGCCCTTCCGCACGGCGTGTTGGGACAAGTTCACGGCCTCTGATGATAAATAGCTCGTCGCGGAAAAGTCGCGCACCGGCTTTAGCGGGTGGAGCATTCACATCAAGGCCCTTGAAGCGCACGGTCGATTCATCCACGGCATGGATGTGAAGTATCCGAACAATCGATTTTGCGACGTTTATGGAGTGCTGCATTTCTGAAGTAGACGTCTAGCATCAAACGAGGCCATGCTCACTCGAATATGTTCTTCGGACGTTGCGCAAGCTCCATCGATCCGGCTGACGCAACCAAGCCCCAAGGCCGCTTGGAGGCATACCACCGGCAAAAGCTCCGTACGCTTTCCAGACTGGTCGAGATCGGATCGCGTGACGCGTAACCCAGGAAACGGCAAGAGGAAGCTATTCCATGCGCTTCCAAAGTACGCCGGGAGACTATGCGGGAAATGAGCTGGGACTTGCAGACAACGTCGAATTCGCCGAATTCTTTCAAAAAGCCATTTTTAGGAAGGCGGCTTACATAGAGTTGCTGCGCCGTTTCATCCAGGGCTGACATCGTAGGTCAACCCCAGCCGAACAAACCTTAGAACGGAAACACTTGCATGACCCATCCAATGCCTTCACCTAGCCCATTTGTGATCCTTGCGATGCCGAGGGCGGGTACGCATTACTTGGAAGAACTGCTGAACGACCATGCGAGCGTACTGAGCAATGGTGAGTTGCTCAACCGCTATGATACTAACTGGCTCGATAAGGACCGCTTGCTAGGCAGCGATCGCGAGCTCCTCGAGCTTGCCTACTTGCGTTATCCCAACGCAACCGACAAGAAGGTGACGCGCGTTGGTTGCAAGATCAACGAACCTCAGTTTCGCGAGCGTCCGGGCTTTTTTGCTGAGCTCGCTCGTTGGCCATGCCTGAAGGTCATCCTTCTAGTTCGCAGAAACACATTGGAATCGCTGCGATCGCTGACACAGGCGAGGCAAACCCGCCAATGGCTTAAGTACATTTCGGGCAACGACGCGAATCCATGCGTCAAACTGACAGTCGCCTGCTGCGAGGCTTATTTCAAGACCGCCGATGAATTCCACAATCTCGTCGCGCGCTCCTTCGCGTCCACCGACTTGCATGTGGTCGAGTACGAGAGCCTTCTTGGCGAACCCTCTGCGTGCTTGGCAAAAATTTGGGAGTTCCTGGGGATTCCAGCGGTTCGGCTCTCTGGTGCCACTATTCTTAAGCGGCAGGAAGCGCGCCCCCTGGACCAAACGATAGAGAATTTCGGAGAGTTGCGGCGTCACTTCGCAGGCGGACCTTACGCGCGATTCTTTGAGGTTGGTGACCGTCTGAATAGTCGGCGCAGCGGAAAGCGACAGCCTGCCCTTCCTTAGCCTCCGGGACCCAACGTCGACGAGCTCGCTCGCCCTTCCGACAATAGTGCAGCGCTGAATTCAGGGCGAAAAAGGGGCTCGACGATGAAGGGCAGCATGGGCATCCAAACCTAGAGACCGCACACCCGCAAGGCACCGGCACCACCATCACCGCTTCTCGCAATCGGCACGTCCGTGTTCATACGGCCATGGCGTAAGACATACCAGACCGAGCGAAATAGGGATGCCGCCGGCGAAAGCAAGCGCCGGAATGGCAATAAGGGCTCGGAATGGCCTCCTGTACTGGCAACACCGGGAAGCAGCACGAACATTCGCATTGGTATGGCGATGCCGGGAGTTGCTGCGTGAGACGGCGCGGGCGCACGAAATTGTCATTCACGCCGGATCGACGTGCGCATGCTTGTGTCGGTCCCGCCGAACCTGTCGGTAAGTATCGCGTGCAGCGCCCGAAGGGACGCAGTTTACACAAGCTGCTGAGCGAGTTCGGATATTGCGCAAACGCTACTAGGGCCAGCATCTGTGGGCGAGGGGTTATTGGGTTGCCACAAGCGGCAATGTTACCGACGAATGTGGGGAACCAGACGCCGCCCGAGCCTGACGACAATCTCAACGTGACGTGAGTTCGCGCCCTGTCCGCCGGACGGCGGACCGATCCGGCTTTAAGCCGTAACCTGAAGCCACCGGTTTTAGTCGGTGAAGCATTCACCCGATGCTCAGAAGGTAGCCGGAAACTCCCTCAACGCGCGGCATGGGCTTCCCGGACAGCAGTGCAGAAATGACAAAGCCGGGGCGACAATGTCGGACAGGCGACGTATCTGTTTACGCTATCTGCTTGTTCCAGAATGACCTTTTATTCGGAACGGCACATGCTTGGTTGTCCGCGAGTCATCACCGAGCGAGTCTGGACACCCCATGCCTTTGCCGATCCTTGCACTTGCCATTGCATCCTTCTGCATAGGCACCACCGAATTCGTCATCATGGGACTGCTGCCGGAGGTGGCCGCCGATCTCGGCGTTTCAATTCCATCGGCCGGCTTGCTCGTCACCGGCTACGCGCTGGGCGTTGTCATCGGCGCACCGATCGTCGCTGTGGCGACGGCCCGCCTGCCGCGCAAGCCGGTGCTTGTCGGCCTCGCTACGCTCTTTGTCATCGGCAATCTGTTCTGCGCGCTTGCGCCCAATTACTGGCTGCTGATGGCGGCGCGCGTCTTCACCGCTTTCGGCCATGGCGCCTTCTTCGGCATCGGCTCGGTCGTCGCCGCGAGTCTTGTGCCGCGCAACAAAAGGGCGAGCGCGATCGCGCTCATGTTCGCCGGTCTGACGCTCTCCAACATACTCGGCGTCCCCTCCGGCACCGTGCTCGGCGAAGCCTTCGGCTGGCGCGCCACCTTCTTTGCCGTCGTTGGCATCGGGCTGGTCTCGGTCGCGGCCATCGCCTGGCTGGTGCCTTCGGATGTCGCCGAGCCGAGCGGTGGCCTGCTCGCTGAATTGCGCGTGCTCGGCAAGCTGCAGGTGTGGTTGGCGATGGTGATCGCCTCGCTTGCATCGGCCAGCCTGTTCGCGGTTTTCACATACATCAAGCCTTATCTCACCGACGTCTCCGGCCTGTCGACGGCGACCGTCACCTGGGTGCTGCTCTTGTTCGGCGCCGGCATGACGATCGGCAACCTCATCGGCGGCAGCCTAGCCCAATGGAGGCTGATGCCGACGGTAATCGGCACGCTTTTCGCCATGGCCTTGATGTTCGTCATCTTCGCCAAATTCGGTGCGATAGGGATGGTTGCCATAGCCATCGTCTTCCTATGGGGTATGCTGATCTTCATCGTCGTGCCGCCGCTGCAGATCCGCGTCATCGAGGCGGCTGCCGAGGGCCCGAACCTGGCCGCCACGCTCATCCAGAGCGCCTTCAATGTCGGCAATGCCGGCGGCGCTTGGATCGGTGGCCTCGCTATCTCCTGGGGCGTATCCTACGCCCGGTTGCCGCTGGTAGGTGCGGCGCTGGCGCTTCTGGCCGTCGCCGCCGCTGTGCTGCTGCAGTCAGTCGACCGCCGTACTGTCCTGCAGACGCGGCCGGCGGAATAGCCGCTCTGCGCATGGTAAGTCTGCACCCCCGAAATTCTCCGCTGAATACGAAGGGTAAGGCGATGCGACGACATTCCGAGATGCGCGAAGATACATCCACCTGTTTGCAATTCCCCTGCCTGCTTGGAGTCCGGCGCATGCTGGATCACTGACATCTTCCTGAGTTCGGACGATGTTGTCGCGAGGCAGGAAGGGGATGAGCTTGGAATTGAGCCTGGATGCCAGTGTGTAGGCGAGGTTGAGCTCGCGGTCGGTTTGACGCTCGTTGCAGATCAGTCCGCTCGATGCACGACATGCGGCTCGACTCCAGCAGCGTCTCCCGAAGAGAGCCGACGCGCTGGCGGCACGTTGATGGCCGGCTGTGACGACGGCTTCGACATCATTGACGTTGGCGGGTCGGGCCCTTCCTCCACTTGATCGCTGCTTCGGCACGAGGCGCAGACACGCCGCTGGCGGCCGCTCTTGAGGCAGGTTGTGTCACCGACAGCCGCCATCGCTGCCGTCGCAGTATCGGGCCGATCGAGGACGACCAGAAGCTGTAGATCAGGGCTTTGAAACGCATGGTGTTAACATCCACAGCCTGGATGCTCGCCATCTAAACAATCAATTTTACCAATCCGAGCGGGTCATTCATAGACCGCCGCACATGACGTACACCGCCGTTGCACCACCGCGTGAGGTACACAAAAGAACCCGAAAAAAAGGAAGTCTTCGCATGCGCTCTGACGTGCAGTGGAGGTTGTGCTGGGAAAATGAGTTGCGGCTTACCGATCATCTCGAACTCTCTGAGTTCTTCCGGAAGATCTATGAGCCTGTCGGAGCCTTTAGTGCAAAGGCATTCGCGGGCGGTCGAAGTTGGGCCGGTGCAAGGCCGGAGGTCCGCGCAATCGGCTATGATGTGCACGGGATAGCGGCTCACTTGGGCGTGCTGCGCCGATACATCAAAGTGGGCGACGCTGATCTCCTTGTCGCTGAACTCGGTCTATACGGGGTGCGTCCGGATCTTGAGGGGCTAGGAATCGCCCATTCGATCAGCGCGATGTATCCAGTGCTGCAGCAGCTTGGCGTTCCATTCGCTTTCGGCACGGTTCGGCACGCGCTCCGGAACCATCTTGGCAGGTTCTGCCGCAAAGGCTTGGCGAGCATTTTGTCGGGCGTTCGCGTGCGTTCAACCCGCCCGGACGTGTACCCAGATCTGCCTCCCACGCGAATCGACGACGACGTGCTCGTCATGGTGCTCCCAATTGGACGCTCAATGAGCGAGTGGCCGGCCGGCACTTTGATCGATCGGAACGGTCCAGAGCTATGAAGAACACCCGCAATGATATCAGTCACCGCGACCCGCCCCTCATCGCATTGACCGATCTGAACCCAGCATTGACCGCGGATTTGTTGTCCGCTCGCTTCCTCAAATGTACTGAAAAATCTGACATCTCATGAACCTCTTTGTCCCGGCCAGTATTGTCGCCGTCTGCTCTTATGCGCTGCTGTCGACCGTCTATAAGACCGCGCAGGTGCTTTATACCCTGCCTGCAGACGTACCGCCGTCCTCGGGCGAACCGGCCGGCTGTGAGCCTTGGCCGAGCGTCGATGTCATTATCCCGTGCTACAACGAGGCACCTCGCACCCTCTCGGACTGCCTGGCTTCCATTGCAAGTCAGGACTATGCCGGAGAACTGCAAGTCTATGTTGTTGATGATGGTTCTGGAAACCGCGATGCCCTCGTCGGTGTGCACGAGGAATACGCGCGCGACCCGAGGTTCAATTTCATTGCGCTCCCAAAGAATGTCGGAAAGCGCAAGGCACAGATTGCGGCGGTTCGCCGCTCGTGCGGAGATTTGGTGCTCAATGTAGATTCGGACACGATACTCGCACCGGACGTCATCACAAGGCTTGCGCTAAAGATGCAAGATCAAGCGATCGGCGCCGCCATGGGCCAGTTGGCGGCTAGCAATCGCAATGAAACTTGGCTGACGCGGTTAATTGACATGGAATACTGGCTCGCCTGCAACGAAGAGCGGGCAGCGCAGGCTCGGTTCGGTGCCGTCATGTGTTGCTGCGGTCCGTGTGCCATGTACCGGCGAACCGCGCTTGTTTCGCTGCTTGATCAGTACGAGACGCAGCGCTTTCGAGGGAAACCGAGCGACTTCGGTGAGGACCGCCACCTTACGATCCTGATGCTGAAGGCAGGCTTTCGAACAGAATATGTCCCGGAGGCCGTCGCGGCAACAGTCGTTCCCAACAGCATGGGGCCTTATCTGCGCCAACAACTTCGCTGGGCTCGGAGCACGTTTCGTGACACGTTGCTGGGGCTCCAACTGCTGCGCGGCCTTAATATCTATCTCACATTGGATGTGATTGGGCAGAACCTTGGCCCATTATTGCTGTCATTGTCGCTCCTGGCGGGGCTCGCGCAATTCCTAACGACGGGTACCGTGCCTTGGACGGCGTGCCTGACGATTGCGGTCATGACTATAATTCGCTGCAGCGTGGCAGCGTTTCGTGCGCGCCAACTTCGATTTCTCGGATTCTCGCTCCACACACTCATCAACATTTTTCTCTTGCTCCCATTGAAAGCATACGCGCTGTGTACATTGAGCAATAGCGATTGGTTGTCGCGAGGCTCTGCGGCCAATGTGCCAAACATCGGCGGCGCCGTTCCAAAGCACAACTTGGTGGGATCTGACGCAACTTACAGCGAACAGCAATAGTCACGTAGGTGGAAGAGCTTTGAGCCAGGACCAGGAACATCAAGTGTTGAGTCGGAAGTTGGGCCCAGAGGATTTGGGGCGGCTCGAGACTGGTCCGATCGAACGGAAGTCTCACGGGCAAGCAAGCGCGAAAAGCTCCCTGCCTGGCCCTCTGTCGACCGTGGCTGTCGATTTTGCCGGCGTAACCAAGTCGTATGGGAACAAGGCCGTTGTCGACGAACTGTCGTTCAGCGTTGCGTCGGGCGAGTGTTTCGGCCTCCTCGGACCAAACGGCGCGGGCAAAAGCACGATTGCGCGTATGCTCCTTGGCATGACATGCCCTGACGCGGGCACGATCACAGTGCTCGGCGTCCCGGTGCCGGCGCGAGCTCGGCTGGCACGCAGGGGCATTGGCGTGGTCCCGCAATTCGACAATCTTGACCAGGAATTCACCGTACGCGAGAACCTGCTGGTGTTCGGCCGCTACTTCGGCATGAGCACACGCCAGAGCGAAGCAGTCATCCCGTCCCTTCTCGAATTCGCTCGCCTCGAGCGAAAGGCGGATGCGCGTGTCTCGGAACTGTCCGGCGGGATGAAGCGATGCCTGACGATGGCGCGGGCGTTGATCAACGACCCCCAGCTCATTGTGATGGACGAGCCGACAACCGGCCTCGATCCCCACGCGCGCCACCTGATTTGGGAGCGGCTGCGCGCCCTGTTGGCATGCGGCAAGACGATTATCCTGACGACGCATTTCATGGAAGAGGCTGAGAGATTATGCGATCGGCTGTGCGTGCTCGAAAGAGGTCGCAACATCGCCGAAGGCCGCCCGCAGGCGCTTATCGACGAGCATATAGGATGCCAGGTCATGGAGATCTACGGCGGCGATCCGCACGAGTTGCATTCGCTGGTCAAGCCACATTCTCAGCGCATCGAGATCAGCGGCGAAACCCTTTATTGCTATGGGCCAGACCCTGACCAGGTGCGCACGCAACTGCAGGAGCGTGCAGGTCTGCGTCTTCTTCTGCGCCCAGCCAATCTCGAGGATGTTTTCTTGCGGCTGACCGGGCGCGAGATGGAGGAGTGAACGATGATTGAAGGTTTTGCCGCGGCGCTGCCGGCCAATGCGTGGAACTGGGTTGCGGTGTGGCGCCGCAACTATCTGGCATGGAAGAAAGTCGCACTCGTGTCGATTCTCGGTAACCTCGCCGATCCGATGATCTATCTTTTCGGACTCGGCACCGGACTCGGCATAATGGTCGGCCACGTTGACGGTGCGTCGTATATCGCCTTTTTGGCGGCCGGTATGGTCGCGGTAAGTGCGATGACCGCCTCTACCCTCGAAACATTGTACGCGGCTTTCGCTCGCATGCATTCTCAACGCACATGGGAAGCCATGCTGTACACGCACGTTACCCTCGGCGACATCGTTTTGGGTGAACTGGCCTGGGCAGCCACCAAGGCCTTCCTGGCCGGTACGGCAATTACGATTGTCACCGTAACGTTGGGCTATGCAGCCTGGCCGTCCGTCCTCTATGCGCTGCCAATCATTGCTCTGACGGGGTGCGTATTTGCGAGCCTCGCGATGATCGTCACCGCACTTTCGCCCAGCTACGATTACTTCGTATTTTACCAGACGCTTGTGCTTACACCTATGCTGTTCCTGTCGGGCGCCGTTTTCCCATTGAATCAGCTGCCTGACGCCTTTCAGAAGATAGCGCGATGCATGCCGCTGTCACATTCGATCGACCTCATTCGACCTGTTATGCTTGATCGCCCGATCGCCGGCATCGCCCTGCACATCGGTGTGCTCGGCCTGTACGCACTGTTGCCATTCTTTCTCTCGATGGCGCTGTTGCGCCGCCGACTGATGCGCTGACGCGAAAGAGAGAAGGAGATAAATCATGCCCTATGAGCGCAAATAAAAACGACATCGCCAGCATGTGCCGCGAAGGGTTTGGCTGGCGTCAATACAATCTCACAACGCTATGGGACCGGCGTCTCGAGCACAGAATCTTATGTTGATCCCGGCGGACCCAAGAGGATTTCTTTGAGGTCAGTGATGTCTGACTGGCGTTCGCCGGGACGAATGACAACGCAGCCGGTCTTTCTGATCGAACGGCCTCGAGACAGGCCAATTTAGTATTCTTGTACGACAAACGGAGAGCCAGATGCTGTGTCTAGGATTGAACGGCGGATTGGACAAAGTCCATGAAAACAGGTTTCAGATTCCAAACACATTCATGCACGATGGCGCTGCGGTGCTCGTCCGGGACGGACAGGTCATTGCGGCAGTAGAAGAAGAGCGCCTGAATCGGATCAAACATTCCAACAAGCTCCCAATTAGCGCGGCTCAATACTGTCTTTCAGCAGCCGGGGTTCAGCTCAGCGAAATCGATCGTGTGGCGTTCTACGCTACCGAAGCCTACTCGAATGCCATGCTAGAAAACATGCTTGTTTCCCAGCCGGATGCCTCCATTCCGTTGGATGCTAAACTGTTGGTGCAGAAGCTGTTGGCGCAGGAATTCGGTACCGAACTCGACGCTTCGCGTATCTCATTCGTAAGTCATCATCAGGCGCACGCCGTGAGTGCTTTTGCAATGTCGGGCTTCGAGCAAAGTCTGATTTTTGCGGTCGATGGCTCTGGTGATTTCCTGTCGGGCCTAATGGCGATAGGATCCGGTACTGAAATTACGCAACTCGCGACTTTCCCGGAGAACAATTCCCTTGGGCAATTTTATCTCGAGACGATCCGGTATCTCGGCTACGGCTTGTTCGATGAATACAAGGTAATGGGGCTAGCCCCCTACGGCGATCCCGTTCCCTATCGCGAGCTTTTCGAGCAGTTCTATGAACTCTCAGCAAACGGCGAGTATCGCGTCCACCTGGACCGCATCGGTCCGACTTTGCTCCGCAGCATTCAGGTTCGGCAAAAGGGAATGCCATTCACCCAGCAGCACAAGGATGTGAGTGCGTCGTTACAGGAAGCGCTCGAACGCATCGTGTTTCACATTCTTCGGCATTATCGCGAGGCCACCGGGATGACGCGGTTATGCCTGGCCGGCGGAGTTGCGCACAATTGCTCCATGAACGGCAAGCTCCTCTATTCAGGACTTTTCGAAGACATCTTCGTGCAGCCCGCATCGCATGACGCTGGGTGCGCATTAGGCGCTGCACTAATCGCGTCTAATGAGCTGGGCCGCCCCGCGCCGCGTGCGCGATTGCAGGAGGTTTATTGGGGGCCGGATCTTGCGAGTGATCACGCTGTCGAAGAGGAACTAAAGGCATGGGCGGGGCACCTGGAGTTTGAACGCACCGAGGAAGTGGCGGATAGGGCAGCCGAGTGGATGGCCGGTGGGGCCGTGATCGGCTGGGTGCAAGGTCGTTCGGAGTTCGGGCCGCGCGCGCTCGGAAATCGCAGCATTCTTGCCGATCCCAGGCCCGCCACAAACAAGGACCGGATCAACGCTATGGTCAAGAAGCGGGAAGGGTATCGCCCGTTCGCCCCATCTGTGCTGGAGGAGGATGCGCGCGAATTCTTTGACCTTCCGGGGAGTGCGGGCGAATTTCCGTTCATGAACTTCGTAGTTCGTGTGCACGATTCCAAACGTGGTTTGCTCGGCGCCATCACGCACGTCGACGGTACGGCTCGGCTGCAAACAGTATCGCGCAAGGCCAGTCCTGCCTACTGGAACGTTATCAATGCCTTCAAGCAGCGCACTGGCATTCCAATGCTGCTCAATACGTCCTTTAACAACAATGCCGAGCCGATCGTAGATTCAGTTGCAGACTCGATTGCCACGTTCTTGACGACAGAGCTGGATGGACTTGTGGTCGGGCCGTACCTCGTCAAAAAACGGGCCGCAACGCTGCAGGACTGGACTGCGCTCGCGGTTTCATTGCCGCCATATGTGTCCCTGCATAAAGTCCGCGCATACACGGCGCAGGATCGCCAAGAGACCGTCTGCGAAATCCGAACGGATAACCGTGACTGCGCGCGTATTTCACATGACTTGTTCGATCTGCTGACGCGGATCGAAGGCGAGGCCGTGCTCGCAGAGCTCCTCGACACAACCACGATGGATCAAGCCCAGCGCGAGGCTCTCACATCAGAGCTGAGACGATTGTGGGAGCAGCGCCACGTCCGGATGCACCCCTCACGAGCTGCTCGCGTCCACCAAAAATGATGCCAGAGCCTGGACGACCGATACCAGCTGCCGAAACACCGGTGCGTCCAAGCACCTTCATATGACAAGCCGCTTGGTGCGGGGGATCCGGAGCAATTGGCCGAACACCCGGATCCTGATCCATAGCCATTTATTGCAGTCCGCAGGTTTTTCGACTGGTGCCGGGCCAATATATCGACTTCAGCCTCGGCCTGGTGCTCACCATGAGCTTGCGCAAGGCATGGCGCGGATCTGGAGCCCCGCACAATGGCGCGCTTCGAAGCGTCCCGGCGAAGGGCGAGTCCGAAGGTCAAATTCGTTCACGGAGCCGGCAGTTGGAGCCGCGTCGAACGCGTCATCGCCTCGTGTCGAGGGCAGCGAATGAAAGCGTGGCCAAGGCGAGCTGTTCTCAAGCTGCGCCACGCGTCGCTGAAGGATTTCCGCGAGGAACGTGGAATTGCTAGCGTGACGCGAACCTCAGTTGGCACGCCGATCTAAACCATGCGAGTTCGACTGGAGCGCCGCGGCCTATCGCGCGGGCAGCCGAGTTGGCCGTTCGCAGACGGTGCCAGTTTATCAGTCTTGGATCGGTGGGGCGGGCTCGGGCATCGACTTCGGACATGCTCTTGGCTTTCGGCAAGAGTAGCTGCAAACTGGTCCAGTTGGGAGGAAAAGAAATGGTCCAGTTTCCAGGTCCCGGCGGCTCAAACCGCTCGTACGGCATGGGTGCGCGCCAGATCTACGAATCGCTTCGCGAGCAGATCCTCAGAGGCGTCTACGACACCGGCAGCCAACTGCCCTCCTCACGTGGTCTCGCCGAGGAACTTGGAGTCTCGCGAACGACCGTCACCGCTGCCTACGAGCAGCTGGCGGCGGAAGGTTTCATCGACGTCCGTCAAGGCGCGCGCCATCGTGTCGCATCCTCGCTGATCGGACCTGAGCTAACCGCCAATCCCCCAAAACGGGCCGGCCCGGGTCACTTGTCGAACTATGGCGAACGGCTGCGTGGCACTCCGCGCTGGCCGGATCACCTGCCCAACAGGCTGAAGATCGATTTCCGATATGGCGACCTGGCGCCCTCAGATTTTCCGGCACCGGTTTGGAAGCGCGCGATGAACGCGGCTATGGCGCAGCGGCCTGCACGGCTCGCCTACGACCATCCGTGCGGTTCGCGCCGGCTGCGCCAGGCGCTTCAGGGCTATCTCTGGCGCGCCCGTACTGTGCGCTGCGACCCTGAGCAAATCGTCATTGTCAATGGGTCGCAGCAGGGGCTCGATCTCTGCGCGCGCCTGCTGCTCGACCCAGGGGACAGCTTCGTCATCGAGGACCCCTGCTACAGGATGGCACGCCAGGTCTTTGCCAGTACAGGTGCCACGCCGGTTCCGGTCGAGGTTGACGAGCATGGCATGCAGACGGAGCAACTGGCGGGGCTCGCGGCTCGGCTGGCCTATGCGACGCCATCGCATCAGTTTCCGCTCGGCGGTGTCATGCCGATCGCGCGGCGGCATCAGCTTCTGGAATGGGCGCGGGACGAGGGCGCCTACGTCATCGAGGACGACTACGACAGCGAATATCGCTACGATATCAGCCCCGTTCCCCCACTGCACAGCCTGGAGGATCATGGAGCCGTCATCTACCTAGGCACCATCTCCAAGACGCTCTCGCCGATGCTGCGCATCGGCTATCTCGTCGTCCCGGTGGAATTGCAGCAGGTTTTTGAAACCGCCAAGCAGTTTGCCGACCGGCATTCTCCGATGGCCGAGCAGGAGTCATTGGCCTCTCTGATCGAGAGCGGCAGCTATGAAAGCCATGTGCGCCGCGTGCGCCGCCTCAACGGCGAGCGCCGGGAGGTGTTGCTGACCACCATGAAACGGAGTTTTCAAGATAGGATCGCCGTCCAAGGGGCAGAGGCCGGACTGCACGTCGTCATATGGTTCAACGACCTGCCGCGGTCGCGCGAAACGGCGTTGGTCGAAGCCGCGCAATGCGCAGGTCTAGGTCTGCACCTCATTTCGCCGCTTTATCATGGGCAATCGGGAGCAGGCGAGGCCGATCGCGTCGGGCTTGTCATGGGCTATTCTGCCTTGGGCATCCGGCAGATCGAAAAAGGCGTCGAGATGCTGCGGGACGTCGTCGCTCAACTCTGAGACGCTGACAGTTTCCGCATGCGGAGTAGGACACGTTCGCGGGTGCTCATCGTAAACAGTTCATCGTTGAAAGCAGCCGGGCAACGGCCGCGCTCATGGCCGGCTGACTTGGGTTGATGCTGCTTGCCCCCCCGTGAGGTTGCACTTCGGTCGGTGCGTCGCACGACCAGGAGGTTCAGATCAAGGGCTTGATCTCATCTATTCACAAACTGGATGCTTGTCATCGAAGCAATCGATTTTGCGGATTGGACAGGACGTTGCATAGGAAGATGGAGCCCTAAAAGGATTGTCGATGTATACGTTGGCTCCGAGGAGCATTTCTGGTGTGTGCCTCCTGGGCTGCGCCGAACTTAGGCGAGCCGATCCGCTTTCCGATCAGGTTCGTCGGTGATCGGCGCAAGCTGCATCGGGTCGGCTCTTCGCCACAAGCTCCCTCAGGTGGCGTAGGCGCCTACCTCAACATCAACAAGGTCGAGGTTTTCCCATGCGCTTCCAAGGACGGTGGAGGTTGTGCTTGGAAACAAGTTGCAAGTGGCCGATCATGTCGAACTCTCCGACTCTTCCGAAAAACCTATCGAGGGACTGATCCTTTGATGGAAAGTTATTCGCAGCCGTTCGAAGTTGGGCTGGGGCTTCGGCCTAACGGCTACGACGCGCTGGTCGTCACGGCTTACTTGGGCCTGTTGCGCCGCCATCAGGATCGGCGAGGTTGATGTCGTGGCGGGAGAATTCGGGTTGCACGCGATGCGTCCGCATCTTGATCGGTTCGGAATCAGCAATTCATTTTGTATACCATATCCAGTGCTTTCTCACTTGGGGCACGCGCTGCGGAACCAATTTGAGGTCCTGCAGAAACAGGCGTGGCGGCTATCGCGTCTACTTTCGCGTACGATCCCACTCCGGAGTGCCGAACCTCGACCGGCCGTCTCGCGCGTTTGAGCACGTGCTCTCGTGGCTATGCCGATTGCGGGGCCGATGAGCAAATGGCCGGTACAACAATTGACCGGAAGGATCCAGAGCTATGAAATATCATGATGAAAGATGGGAGGTGCAGAGTGAATGCGCTGATGGAAGTCGGAGCGTTTATCTGACGTTTGACGACGGTCCCGATCCATTTTTCACGCCACAGATACTCGATGTGCTGGCGCAAAATGGGGTGCCAGCGACTTTCTTCGCCATCGGTGCCTGTGCCGCAGAGCACCCGGATCTCATCCAGCGAATGATCGCAGAAGGGCACGAGGTAGGCAACCACACCATGTCTCATCCAGATCTGTCCAAATGCGACTTGGGTGAAGTGCAACGTGAGGTATTTGAGGCCAACCGTGCCATTATGGCAGCATGCCCGCAGGCCTCGATCCGCTACATTCGCGCGCCATACGGCGCCTGGAGCGAAGAAGTGTTCACTGCGTCAGAGATCGCCGGGCTGGCCGCCCTTCATTGGTCGATAGACCCAAAGGACTGGGCGCGGCCCGGCACCGACGCAATCGTCGATGCAGTGCTCGCTTCGGTCCGGCCTGGCGCAATCGTGCTCTTGCATGACGGTTGCCCTCCCGACGAGTCCAGCACTCAAGCCAGTCTGCGCGACCAGACCGTTATGGCGCTGTCCAATCTGATTCCGGCATTACATGCCCGCGGATATGAAATTCGCTCGCTACCAGAACATCACTGAAATGCCGGATTGGACCTGCTTCCCGCCAGAACCTTGTGATCTCGCGCATGAAGGCTTGCAGGCCGTTTACGCCCTGCGCACAAGCACTTCGTCGACCTCGGACGAACTGCGACCGTTCGCTTAAGCGTGGAAGGTAGTTGTCACCTGCCGGACCCGCGCACGCTCTTGGCATTGCCTGGCCGACGCGCTCTCCTGGAGGTTGTTTTAACATGGCTCATTTTGCGTTAGCTCAATTCATTGGGCTTGCCAGAGGCCTATACCACATTCCTGCGTGATCGCGGGCCACAAGGTTTGGGAAACTAGCCGCCGTTGCCGTCGTTGCGGGATATGCACCACCGCTCGGCTGCGAAGGACGCAGGCTGTTGCCAGACTCGCCGACCCCGCCGCGGGATCTGTCCCTGATCGGATCGGCGCGATGCCGTCTTTCGTCAACTGGACCACGTCGATAGCTTCTGACTGGCTGTTTTCAGCAGGTCAGATTGCCAGTAGCTGACTGGTAACGCAAGGAGGGCTTGCAGCGAGCGGGCGGGCATCTGACCGAGAGATCGCCGCGCTCATCCCAAATAATCGTGAACCTCGTTGGAATCGACCATGATGCCAGAACTGACCCCGTTCGCCCTGTATCTCGCCGCGGCCTTCATGCTCGCCATCACGCCAGGTCCGGGCATCTTCTACGTTGCCGCGCGCACGCTTGCCGGCGGTCGTGCGGAAGGTATCGCTTCCAGCTTCGGCACCGGGGTAGGGGGCATGATCCATGTCCTCGCCGCAAGCTTAGGTGTCTCCGCGATCGTGCTCGGGAGCTCGGAACTGTTCTCTGCATTAAAGCTGTTCGGCGCGGTCTACCTCGTCTGGCTGGGCTTGCGCACCTTTCAAACCGCCCGCCGCAAGGGAGCGACTGGCGGCCATGACGGCGACCGGGTGAGTCCAGTCGGACCCCGGCGGGCATTTCGTGAAGGGGTGCTGGTCGAGGCTCTCAACCCGAAGACGGCAGCGTTTTTTTTAGCCTTCCTTCCGCAGTTCGTGAACCCGAGCGCAGGGTTCGTAGCTCTGCAATTCGTGGTGCTTGGCTCCTTGTCGATTGCACTCAACACGCTTGCCGACATCGTGGTTGCCTTCCTGGCCAGCGGCATTCAAGACGGCGCGGCAGCGCGTCCCGGGTTGATCCGCCGCCTAAGGGAAGCGTCGGGCGGCGCGATGATCGCGCTGGGCGTAGGCCTCGCTCTGGCCAAGAACCCGGCTGCCTGAATTGTGAATCCGATCGGTTGGCCGTCTCTGTGGGTTGGCGGGTTAGCTTGCGCAAGCAGATGGATGGCCCGAGCCAGCTTCGGTCATTGCACCTATTCAGGCAATTTCTCGGAAGGCGCGGCACCACAGTGAGAGAAGCGTGAGCTCGACCGACTCGCCTCCCGCATGAAGATCATTTCGGCCCTCGCATATCAACGGACGGTAGAAGACAAGTCAGCCGAGAATGGCTTCCGTTTCCTGGAAGGAAAACCAACCCATGCGCCAAGCATCGCCCCGCTTTGCACTCGATCATATGGCGACACCCGGACTTGACGTCGGGGCACTTTTCGCTTTTGCCCGCGACCAGGGGCTGACCGAGGTCCAGATCCGCGGCCAGCCGCGCAGCAATGCGGTTGCACTCGGCATCCCGGCAGCGGAGGTCCGGTCTGCCGCCGCCGAAGCAGGCGTTGGGATTCTTTCCGTCAATGCCTTGCAGCGCTTCAATGAGTGGACACCCGCCCGCAAGGCCGAGGCGAGCAAACTCGCCGATTACGCGGCCGCCTGCGGAGCCAAGATGCTCATGCTGGTCCCGGTCAACGACGGTTCCTGGCCCGCCAATGGCGAGCGCCGGGGCGATCTCCACGCCGCCTTGAAGGCGCTCAAGCCGATCCTCCAGTCGCGCGGTCTGATCGGTCTCGTCGAGCCGCTGGGCTTCCAAACCTGCTCGCTTCGATCGAAGAACGAAGCGGCTAAGGCCATCGCCGCTGTTGATGGCCAATCGGTATTCCGACTCGTGCACGACACGTTCCATCACACGCTCGCCGGGGAGACGTTCTTCTCCTGCGAGCTGACCGGTCTAGTGCACATTTCAAGAGTGAACGATCCAATCCACTGGATTTACCCGGATCGCGTCCTGGCAGGTTCCGACAATGGCAGCCAGATCCGGGCGCTGCTTGATGGCGGTTATGGGGGCCCCTTCTCATTCGCACCGTTTGTCGATGCAGCCCACCCGCTCGACGACTTCGCAGGCGCACTTGCCGCAAGCATCGATCTAGTCCGACACGGGCTATTGACCCGACTGGCGGCCTGAGACGCGGGTGTGGGGGTGCCTGCGGCGCCCTTTGGCGTCCGGCGGAGAAGTCATTCGGGACGCCTCCTGTAACAACACCTCTCGCATCCAGATGCTTGCCGGATCGCTGTTGTGAAGGGCGGGCCACTGGACGGCCTCGGTGAATGCGGGAAGCGGCAGCGGAAGTTCGACGATCCGCAGGGGCAAGGTTTTTTCGAAATATTTAACCAGCCGGAAGGGCATGCTGGCGATACGAGCTGTGCCTGAGACCATCGGCGGGATCATGCTAAAAGCCTGTACGACGATCTCGATACGTCTCTTGAGACCATGCTCAAGCAAAAACCGTTCCTCCATGGATGGCGTCAGCGCATGGCCGAACTTGACCGCAACGTGCCTCATAGACATGTAGCTCTCGAAGGTAAGCTGCCCTGGCAGCTGCTTGTTCGTGGGGCAGCCGACGCACACGAGTGTCTCGTCGAACAGCGCCGCTCTTGGATGCGCGCTCGACATGAACAATTCGGGACAAATCAGGAAATCGACGTCGCCGCGCCGGAGAAGCTCATCCGGATCGTCGTCGAGCGGCAGCAATTCGAAGCTGACGCCGGGTGCTTCGCGTGCAACACGCTCCACGACCTTTTCAAAAAACACGAGTGTGACGAAATCGGAAAGAATGATCCTGAAACGGCGATCGGATTGAGCCGGGTTAAACGGATCCCAAGAAATAATCGAGGATTGGATTGTCAGGAGTGCGCCGCGAACTGCGGGAGCGAGTGTCTCCGCACGCTGCGTTAGAACACGTTCGCGTCCGCTCATCGTAAACAGTTCATCGTTGAAATAATCCCGCAGCCGGCCGACGGCCGCGCTCATGGCCGGCTGACTCAGGTTGATGCTGTCTGCCGCCGCCGTGAGGTTGCGCTCGCTCAGCAGTGCGTCGAGCACGACGAGAAGGTTCAGATCAAGGCCCTTGAAGCGCATGGCTTTCACTTATCCATAGCGTGGATGCTCACGATCTAAACAATCGATTTTACCAAACTTCCATGGCGCTGCATAGATGACCGCACCCGAGATGCACCCGATCACGCCACTGCACGGCGTAGCGGCTCACTTGGACCTGCTGCGCCGTTTCCTCACGGTCGGCGAGGTTGATTTCTTGGTAGGCGAACTCGGATTGTACAACGGTGCAAGTCGGATCTTGAGAGACTCGGAATGAGCCATTCTATCCGCGTCATGCGTGTCCCACCGCAGCAGCCTGACATTCCATTCGCTTTCGGCACGGTTCGGCACGCTCTGTGGAACCACCTTGAGAAGTTCTGCAGAGACCGCCTGACGGCAATAGTGCCGTGCGTTCGCGTCGCCGCACATGATCGCGACCGCCGCCGCGATCGAGGTAGCGATCAGGCGCTGAGATTTTGTCCGCTCGCTTGCAGCCGATCGCCCCACAATACCATGCCCGATCCCCGTCAGTTTCGATCCTTTGCGCCGAAACTGGCCCGCTCGCCGTGCCCGCAGACGGCACGTAGCAATGCGATAGATAGGCTGGAGTCTGATGCTTGATCACATAACAATCGGAGCGAAAGCACGCGACTCGCGCCCAGCCGGAACAAACAACCGAGACCCAAGCTTTGATTTCGCCAAAGGTATACTCATTACTTTAGTGATAATTGGGCACTTATTACAATATTGCATTTATCGAGGCACTGACGCCTTCTGGCTGTCGCCGTATTTCAAGTCGATATACATATTTCATATGCCTCTCTTTATGGCCATAAGCGGCTATCTATCTTCTGCGGCAATTTTGCGAAAACCATTCATTCAGGGAGTCCGCAATCGAGCAACCCAGCTACTGCTGCCAATGCTTTTTTGGTGTGCGTTAATTTGGACGCTAAAGTCCACCGTGATGGTCCCGACGAAGAGTTTAACTGGTGGGTTGTTGGATCTTTTGAATGAGGTCATTGGAACATACTGGTTCATATGGGCGGCGTTTACGTCGTTCGTCCTGGTTAAGTTTTTTACAACTTTCAATCGTCTATCGATGTGGATCATAAGCGCATCTGCAATTGCGGTCGCAATCGCCCCCATCACATCATCGATAATCCCGTCGTTAAGATACACATACCCATTTTATTGTTTGGGTTTCTTTTTTGCCCAGTCGAAAGGGTGGCAAGAAAGTATTAGCTGGACCCACAAATCAATATTTTTGTTCCTACTTTCGATAGCAGCTTTCATATGCTTGCTATGGTGGGATAAGCAGACCTACGCCTTCAACAATCTCGTGTTAATCAATGATGAACGGTCAGCTAAACAAGTATTGCTAATGTTCGCCGGCTCTGCGGCGGCTTCTGCAGTGGCAATGCAGTTTATGTTGCAATGCTGGAGAATCGGGTATTCGACCAGAATAGCTCACTTTGTAGCGGTCGAGCTTGGTCAGAGCACGCTGCTGCTTTACCTGGTACAGGGTGCCGTGTTTCGCCTCACGGATTTTATACAGTTTGGAGAAGTCTGGAATCTCACGACCAGAATCGCGTTCGCAAGTGTTCTTGGAGTGGCCATTGTCGTAACAGCGATGGCAATTCGCAAGTTTGTGGGCGACCTTGGATATGTGTCGCAGATCGTTGTCGGAGCGCCGCCACGCCCAAGCCTGCTCAAACCTCAATCTGTGATCAATTAGCCACGTGAAAAATTCAGTTCATAGCTCCGGACCTGTCCGATCAACAGTTGTACACGCCGGCCATTCGCTGATCGGCCGCGCAATCGGCATAACCCGAGCACTTCCTCCACACGCGTGGGCGGCAGGTCAAGACACAACACCTCTGAGTGGGACTTACGCAATGGTCGCGATGACAAGCAACCACGTTGCGGACGGATGAGGCATGCGCTTCAAAGGCCTTGATCTGAACCTTCTCGTCGTGCTCGACGCACTGCTGACCGAGCGCAACCTCACGGCGGCGGCAAACAGCATCAACCTGAGCCAGCCTGCCATGAGCGCGGCCGTCGGGCGGCTGCGCCATTATTTCAACGATGAACTGTTTACGATGAGCGGACGCGAACGTGTTCTAACCCCGCGTGCGGAAACACTCGCTCCCGCAGTTCGCGGCGCACTCCTGCACATCCAGTGCTCGATTATTTCTTGGGAGCCGTTTAAGCCGGCTCAATCCGATCGCCGCTTCCGGATCATGGTTTCGGATTTCGTCACACTTGTGTTTTTTGAAAAGGTCGTGGAGCGTGTTGCACGCGTAGCACCCGCCATCAGCTTCGAATTGCTGCCGCTCGACGACGATCCGGACGATCTTCTCCGGCGCGGTGACGTTGATTTTCTGATCCTTCCCGAATTGTTCATGTCGAGCGCGCATCCAAGAGCGGCGCTATTCGACGAGACATTCGTGTGCGTCGGCTGCCCCACGAACAAGCAATTGCCAGGGCAGCTTACATTTGAGAGATACGTGACGATGAAGCACATTGCGTTCAGGCTCGGCCGCGCGCAGATGCCATCCATCGAGGAACGGTTTTTGCTTGAGAATGGCCTCAAGAGGCGTGTCGAGATCATCGTTCAGGCTTTTAGCATGATCCCGCCGATGGTCTCCGGCACATCTCGTATAGCGACCATGCCGCTCCGGCTGGTTCAGCATTTCAAAAACACCTTTCCCTTGCGGATCGTCGAACTTCCGCGGCCACTACCCACGTTCACCGAGGCCGTCCAATGGCCCACCCTTCACAACAGCGATCCAGCAAGTACCTGGATGCGGCAGATAATGTTGCAGGAGGCGTCCCGCATGTGAAGTCGCGGGTGCTCCCTGGTCCAGGTCTGGATTTTACTCAGCGCCTCGTACGGGTGCAAACGGCGCGCAAAAAATTGGGCCTGGCTCTTCGATGATTTTGGCATGACGGTGTGGTGCTGGCTTCCCCACTGTCCCCGGGTGCTTCCCGGAGGTCACGCGGCGTGCGCATCGAAACTGGAGACCCGGTTCATGACGGAATCCGCGATATACATGGACGGAGTTCTGCATGACCCAGAACAGCCAAAATCAACGGTCGGGTCCCGCCCTGCGGTGCGGTCATCTCGCTTGCCTTAGGCACCTTCGGGCTTGTGGCGGCAGAGTTTCTGCCTGCCAGCGTGCTGACGCCGCTCGCGCATGATCTCGGTATCACCGAGGGTGCAGTTGGACAGGCGCTGACAGCGACCTGCAATCGTCGGTGCCATCGCCGCGCCGACGATGGCCATCATCACAAATCGCCTTGACCGCAGGATCGTCATGTGGGCGATGACGCTGCTGCTGATCCTGTCGAACGTTCTATCGGCCGTCGCGGGGTCGCTGCCGGTTCTTGTGACCGCCCGCGTCGTGCTCGGAATAGCGATCGGAGGCTTCTGGTCGATTTCAGCAGCGCTGGCGATGCGGCTCGTTCCAAGTCACCTTCCTGCAGCGCGCCATGTCGATCATCCTCACCGGCGTTACCGTCGCTAAAGTCTGCGCGGCTCCTATCGGCGCCTATGTCGGCGACATCTGGGAATGGCGAACCGCCTTCATCATCGCTGCGGTCGTAGCCGCCATTACACTGATAGTGCAACTCGTGACCCTTCCGAGGCTGCCTCCGATGGGACCGGCCAGCTTTCGCCGTCTGCTGGACGTGGCCAGGAACCCGAGGATCAAAGTCGCGATTTTGGTCGTCCTGCTGGCGGCGTCCGGGGCCGATTGCGAAGCCTGCAACCGCCAAAGATCGTGCGCAGGATCGGACCGCGCGGCCGATCTGATTGCATCTATCCCCGCGCTTTCACTTACGGCCTCTTTCAACGGTCTAGGCATCGCGCTTGGGGCCGAGCAAGAACACCGTCAGGGCAGCGAGGAACGAGGCTACGGCGCTGTAGGCAAAAACACTGGCCACGCCGGCATTGTCCACGAGTAGTCCGCCGAAAACCGCGCCGGCTGCAGCGGCGCGCAGCACCATCCATGTCTGCATACCCACCGGCACCCCGCCGAAGGCAAAGCCCCATACGAAACCGCAATCACCGCGGCCCACGCCGATGCTCCCAGCGCGATGGCCACTTGGAACGTTGCGGCCATCAGTCCACCGGCGTTCTCGGCATGCTCGGGAGTTGGGACCTGCATCGACCGCGTTTTTTTAGTGGGTGATTGCGTGCGCAGGCCGGGGATCTGGGATGACGCGGCCATCGCACCTCTACCATTGCGCTGTTGCTGCTCCCCCGTCGAGGAAGGTCTTTGACGCCTCCCGCTCATCAGCACCGCGCCGGTCTGCACGTGGTAAGGATCGAGTTCGGCTGGGCGTCAGGATCGTTGCATGATCGAGATGCCTTGATTTGCTCGCGGGCGCGCCCATCCGAAAAACTTTTTTTGGGCCCGAAGGCGGACAAGAATGTTGCAAGCGCGACCAAAAGATCGCCTCGGCCGTCTGCCCGTACTGGGGCAATGGTCAAAGGCAAACGGCACGGCGATCGGCGCGCAACTTGCTCCGACAATTTTGTAGTGGGCGTCGTCAGCAGTGCTTCACGAGCTCAGCGGTGATTGACCAACGATTGGCGGCGTGGCGGTTGTCGAATCCTGACGAGAAATACCGTGAGGAGAGCCTTCATGCCCTATCCTTCGACCGGCCACGGGCTTGTGACGCCGGCTACGCTGCCCGATGATGCCGCATGCACGCGCCAAACCAGGCGCGATTGACCCTGCACACACAGCCAGCCTTATTGAAGACCGGAGCGGCGACTAGCCCGTCTTGGTCAACAGCAACCCATCGCACCAAACGTGGTCCACGCATCCCCACTCACACGCTGCCGAGGCATCGGGAAAGAAGCCCCGTCCGTTTAGGTTGGCACTCGTGTTGCAGAGCAGCGGAATGCCGGTGAGTTGTTCGTATTCGACCAGGAGCTCTGCAATTGGGTGATCAGATTTTCTAGAAACTGTCTGTAGTCGTGCAGTCCCGTCGAGATGAATGACTGCCGGGATTTTCTCTTTCCACTCCGAACGTGTTCGGTGATCGAACAGCATGTAGGGATCAGGCGTGCCAGGTTCAAATATATCAACTGCGCGATCCTCCAAGCATATTGGCGCTACCGGCCGGAAGTGCTCTCGACGTTTTACTTTGTTGAGGTGGTCCTTCATTTGGGGCGAAGTCGCGGCGGCCAGGATGCTTCTGCCTCCCAAGGCTCGTGGACCAAGCTCTGCACGGCCAGTGAGGAAAACGACAGGCTTGCCGTCGGCGAGCACGCTGGCCAGTTCTGCCACGCTGCATGGAGCAGCCTGCCATCCCGGCGACACGGGGCCATCCTTCATGTTTGGTCCGCTGTAGACCGACCAATCGAGGTGAACGAAGCCTTTGTCGGCAGCCAGCGCGCAGCAAGCGGCACCGAGCGCCGACCCGCTGTCGTTTGGGAACGGAGGCACCCAAACTGTATCGAACAAACCACTCGCCCGAAGTGCGCTGTTCCATTTGATATTCAGCCCGCATCCCCCGGCGATGCACAGGTTTCGCGTTCCGGCAACCGAGAGCCCACGCAGCGCGATTGCCATTTCGCGAACCAGAAGACGCTCGAGAAAGGCATGAAACGAAGCAAGTATGTCCTCAGGTGTCTCGGCGACCAGCCGTGCCTCGGCTGCATCGAAGAAATCATGCACGGCCGTGAGTAACGCGTCCTCGGAGCGGCTGTTGTTTCTATATTCAATAGCAAGCTTCGTGTCACCGGCGAAATGTTGGTCGTAAAGTTCCCCAAATACTGTCACGATCTTTTCGCTGACAGATCCGAGCGCGATATAGGCCATCAGCTTGCCGGCGATATCCAGATTCCAGCCGGTCCTCGTTTCCTGCCTGTAAGGACCGAAGTGTTGGCCCGCGGCGGCATAGGCATGACCCATCATCGGAAACAGGCATTCGATAAACCGCACTCCGCTTGGTTCCACGTAGTAAAGCCGCGGGAAGATGAAGCCGTCCCATACCAGGCAAAGGGCAGGTTCTTTGGCTTTGGCGAATGAACTGGTGCAGTATGCGGAAGCTACGTGGCCAAGGACATGCGGATAGCTTTCATAACAAAATACCCCGCCGCCCAGCACGAGGCCTGAGCCATGACAAGCTGTCAGGGGACTTTTAGGATCCCGCTCCACATATGGTGCCCCGTTGAGAGTGACTGGTGTGCCCTCACTAACAACCTCGAATTGCGACTCGATCTCACCGTCCCAGCCATCGATGACGAACCGGTCTACATCGCGCGGATCCAGGCCATGCTCCGCTAAGGCGGCAACAATCGTTTCAAGACGATCAATGGATTGATATCGAGGATTATTGTCGAGTTTTTCCTGCTCGATGCAGAAGGCCAATCGGCCGTCCTCGACGACAGCGATTGCCCCGTCGTGCGTTAGCTTAATACCGCAAATTCGCATAATAGATCCATGTCAAAGTTAGCTGTGGAACAACTTAGGACGACCGACGAACGTGAGCTGGAAAGCATCGGGCATACGCTTTCAAGCAATGCGCTATGCAGTATGAGAACCCATCGGTAAACTTGATTGTTTGGATATAGTGCATCCATGGCGTGGATATCGGGGCACATGCTCACAGGCGCCTGGTGGCCAAGCTTAGTGAGCACGCGAGCTCAATAGCGCGCCCCATTCAAAGCCTCCATGCCGACCAGACACGCCGGCAAATTGGCGAAGAAGCGGGCGACCGCATCGCGGCGCAGCCTCTTTCGCAAAGAGAGTCCTATGGTAATTGACGCCATAGGCTTAGTAAGCCGCCAAGGGCGCAGCGGTCGCCTTGACGCCATCGGCACTGCTCAGCGCCCGCGCGCCTGAGGCGCGCGCCGGGTGCTCGTGAACCGAGCCCACTTTCTTCGGCAAGCTCAGGCGGTCTCGGCCCTGCGGCTTCGCCCCCTGGCGCGGGGCAGCCTGTCGGCTGCTGACGGTCGCCGGCCTTTGGGCCGGCGTGGTTTCTTGTACTGGCCTTCCCCGGTGGCGCGCGGTGGGCGGCACTCCCTTCTAGGCCCGCCGCGGCGTCCCGCAACCCTTCGCTTCGCTTCGGGTCCGCCTCTTCGTTCCGGTCCTTCGGATGCGGTCCGCCTTGGACGTCGGGCCTTTCCGGTCGCTTTCGCCGCCCACCCCGCTTCCGGGGAGGGCGCGGGATTAGGAGCGGAGGACCAGACGATGGGTGCAAAATACGAGCGTTCCGGTAGCCAAGAGGCTGGCGCGGGCAGGGGCGGGCGCACGAGCGCCAGCCTTTATCAGGAAATCACTGATCGCATCATCGCCGAGCTGGAGCGCGGCACCGTGCCATGGGTCAAGCCATGGGGCAGCGCCAAGGCCGGCCTCGGCCTGCCCAGCAACGCGGCCACCGGTCGCGCCTATTCCGGCATCAACATCCTGATCCTTTGGGGCGCTGTCTTCGAGCGCGGGTATGCCAGCCAGAACTGGCTGACCTTCCGGCAGGCTCAAGCGCTCGGCGGCAATGTCAGGAAGGGCGAACACGGCACGACCATCGTCCACGCTGACCGCTTTGTTCCCAAGGAGGAAAAGGAACGCGCCAAGACGGACGGCGACGAACCGCACGCCGTGCCCTTTTTGAAGCGCTTCACCGTCTTCAATGTCGCGCAATGCGACAACCTGCCGGATCATCTTTATGCCGCCGCCAAACCGCTGCCCCAGCGTCAGATCGCTCCGCAGGCCGAGGCGCTGATTCACGGCTGCGGCGCTGACTTCCGCATCGGCGGCGATCGCGCTTTTTACATGCCGGGCAGCGACTTCATTCAAGTGCCGCCGCAGCCTGCTTTCTTTCACCAGATCGACTATTACCGCACCTGCTTCCACGAGCTTGGCCACTGGACCGGCCATCCAACCCGGCTTGCGCGCGACCTTTCCGGCTCCTTCGGCTCGAAGGTCTATGCGCGAGAGGAACTGGTCGCAGAAATCTGCGCAGCCTTCGTCTGCAGCAGTCTCGGTATCGAGCCGACCGTGCGCCATGCCGATTACATCGGCTCATGGCTCGCCGTGCTGCGCGAGGACAACCGCGCCATTTTCCGCGCCGCCAGCCAAGCCTCGAAAGCCGCCGATTTGCTGCTCTGCTCTATCCCCAGCACTGAAGACTCGGACCGTGAGGAGATCGCGGCGTGAGCGCGCACGATCCTCATACGCTGCCGCCCGACACGACGCCGGAAGGCGAGCAGACGCTCATCCCGTGTCCGGCCAGTCACCACGCGCGACCGGCTTTTCGCTTCTCATTCACGCGCCGATGCGACCGCGCAAGGCACGAAAGCCGCTCGATATCGGCCTTTTCGACGAAGGCGCGCGCAATGAACTCGACCCGTTTTGACAGGAATTCCGCAATGATCCTGATCACCGACGACCTTTGCGCCCGTCTCCTCGCCAATGGCGCTTCCGACACCGAAACCGACCATGTTCCGGTCGTAAAACTGTTCGATCCGACCGGGGCAGCAACCTGGCTCTTGAGCGAACTCGCCGCCGACGGCGACACGCTGTTCGGCCTTTGCGATCTCGGCGTCGGCTTTCCCGAACTCGGCAGCGTCAGCCTTGCCGAACTGCAAAGCGTCAAGGGCCAGCTTGGCCTCGGCATCGAGCGCGACCGCTATTTCAAGGCCGAGTTTCCGCTCTCCGTCTACGCCGAAGCCGCTCGGCTGTGTTGCCGCATTACCCAGGACGAGCGGCTGCTGCGGCAGGTAGCAGACGCGCTTGCAAGCCCCCATTCCGAGCTTCCGCCTGACACGGCGGAACAACCGCGCCGCTAGGGCGCGAAAACCGTCCCGCCGCGCCGGCCTTGCGGCCTTTGCGGCGGGAGAACCTCAACCAAACCGAAGGAGACAGATCATGCAGCTTGCTCATATTCCGCTTGATAGGCTCAACATTTCCGCCCTCAACATGCGCCACGGCAAACGCGCGCCGGACATCTCCGATATCCTGCCGTCCGTTCGCGCGCGCGGCGTTCTCGTGCCGCTTCTTGTGCGGCCCAACGGGACGCCGGAAAGCTTCGAAGTCGTCGCCGGACGGCGACGCTATTTCGCCGCCAAGTCGCTCGCAGACGAGCGAGGCGAGAGCGACGCCTTGCCCTGCGCCATCATGGAGGACGGCGACGACGCCGATGCGCTCGAAGCCTCGCTCATCGAAAACATCGCTCGCCTCGACCCCGACGAGGTCTCGCAATGGGAAACCTTCTCGCGGCTGATCAAAGAAGGCCGCTCCATTGCCGACATCGCCGCCACCTTCGGCATCACCGAGCTTCAGGTGAAGCGCATCCTGGCACTCGGCGAGCTTCTCCCCAAGATCCGCGAAGCATACCGCGGCGAGGAGATGGACGCCGAGACGGCGCGCTATCTCACCATGGCTTCGAAAGCGCAGCAGAAGGACTGGCTGGCGCTTTATGCCGACCCCGAGCAATACGCGCCGCGCGGCTACCAGCTGAAACAATGGCTGTTCGGCGGCCAGTCGATTTCCATCAAGGTGGCGCTGTTCGCCATCGAGGACTATCCGGGCATGGTCGTCTCCGATCTGTTCGGCCAGGACAGCTATTTTGCCGATGCCGACGTGTTTTGGCTGAAGCAGAACGAGGCGATCGCGGCCAGACGCGACGCCTATATCGAGGCTGGATGGAGCGAAGTGACGGTGCTCGAACCGGGGCAGTATTTTCATTCCTGGGACCACGAGAAAACGCCAAAGAAGAAGGGCGGCAAGGTCGTCATCACCGTCTCGCATCGCGGCGAGGTCGAGTGTCACGAGGGCTGGCTTTCGCGCAAGGAAGCGCGGCGCGCCCGCGCCGATGACGAGGGCGGAGAGCCGGACGAACAGGTCCTCAAGCCGTCGCGGCCTGAACTCACCGGCCCGATGCAGAACTATGTCGATCTGCATCGTCACGGTGCCGTGCGCACCGCCTTGCTCGATCATCCCGCCATCGCAATGCGCCTCATGGTGGCGCATGCGATTTCCGGTTCAAGCCTGTGGCAGGTGCGCCGCGAGCCGCAGCGCGCGGCGAACGAGACGGTCGCCGCCAGCCTCGCCACCTGCAAGGCCGAAGCCGCCTTCGCCGAAAAGCGGGGTGAGGTTTTGGCGCTGATTGGGCAGGCGAACGATGATGGCCCGCTCACCGGCGGCCACGGCGACGCCCTTGCTTTCGCCAGCGTCTTTGCCCGCTTGCTGGCGCTCTCCGATGACGATGTCTTGCGCGTTCTCAGCCTTGTCATGGCCGAGACGCTCGAGGCCGGCAGCGCCGTCATTGAGGCGCTTGGGCATAATCTGAACGTCGACATGGCTGCTTTCTGGCAAGCGGACGAGGCGTTCTTCGAGCTACTGCGCGACAAGGAAGTCGCCAATGCCATGCTCGCCGACATCGGCGGCAAGCCTGTCGCCGACGGCAATGTCTTGGAGAAGGTCAAGACGCAAAAGAAGATCATCCGCGACTTCCTTGCCGGCGAGAACGGCCGAGAGAAGGTGGAAAGCTGGCTGCCGCGCTGGATGAAATTCCCCGCCGAAAGCTACACAGCGCGCGGCGGCTTCCGCACCGCCGATCAGTGGGCCAAGGTCCGGCACCTGTTCGTGTCGGAGTGACCGGCCAAGCCTCAAGCGGCGGCATTTCGAAAGCCGCCGCTTGGGGCACCTCTCGGGCAGAACCGGTTGCACTTTCGCGATTTTTGAAGCGCGCACTGCATGTGGTGGTCCGACGCAAATCGATGCCCTCGCCAGCCCTGTGCCAGGCCGGAATGCTCGCCGAGGCGCCACTCGGGTTAGGCACGTCGTCGCTGGCTGCGGTGTCTGAACCCGTGCCAAGCCCGGTACCCGCCATGTTGCTTGGGGATCGTGTCAGCCGATCGCGCGATCTGTCTCCCAAGCGTCTTTCAGGACCATTTCCCTGCGGTTGGCTTGTCGACCTATGGGCGGTTCCGACCCGCCCGAAACCCTCGGCCAGCAGCTTTTTTCCCCGCCGCCTATGGCGGCTTCCTCGCGCCCGCTTCGCTCCAAAAAAGCCGCCCGCTCGGGTCCTGCGCTGTCGCTGCGGCCCTGTCGGGTTCAGGCGGGCCGGACGCGCCCATCACGGTCCGCCATCGCAGGGGAATGGTCCCCGGCGACAGCAAAACAGGAGACTAACATGACCGCGATCGGATACGTCACCAAGCAGGAAAACGGCGGCTACAAGGGCCAGCTCAAGACGCTCAGCGTCCGCGCCGACATCGACATCGTGCCCAACCAGGGCAAGAGCGCCGACAATCATCCAGACTTCCGGGTGCTGACGCAAGGCGTCGAAGTCGGCGCCGGCTGGATCCGCATGGGCGAAGCTTCCGGCAAGGACTATGTGAGCCTGTCGATTGCCGCCCCGGAGTTCGGTCCGCGCAAGCTCTACGCCAATCTCGGCCGCGCCGCGGGCCAGGACGATGACGACACCTACGCCATCATCTGGAACCCCGTCGACTAAACGGCGGAGCTCCGAGCCCCGCGCCGCGACCGGCGCGGGGCTCATCTGACAAGAGCGGCGAAAACTCGCCCCCGACTCTTCGCCCGTCCCCGCAGCGACCTCGCTCGCCCATCCTCTCCGTCGCTTCTCCTTAAGCGATACGAGGACAATCATGGACGACGAAAACGAACGCGCCGCCCGCGCCAAGAAGGGCAGCCCCTTTCTCAATACCGCGCAGGCAGCCTTCTATATCGGCCTCTCCCAGCGCACGCTCGAAAAGATGCGGCTCAAGGGCGGCGGCCCGAAATTCCGCAAGCACGGCCGCTATGTCCGCTATCACATCGACGAGCTCGACGAATGGTCGAAAGGCCATCCGCACTGCGGCGCTCCCGAAGCCGGTTCCACGCCGGCCGACGATGGGGGCCGCTCATGACCCGGCGTCCTTTTCTGCGCATGATCGGCTCCGGCCTGCGCCGCGTTCGCGCCCGCAAGACGATCGCCATTGCCACGATTGGCCTCAGCCTTTTAGGCTTCACCACGTTCGCAAAACCCACGCCCTGGCTGGTCTGGAACGCCTCGGCGAGCGCGCCGATCGGCCTCTATCGCATCGCTGCGGGCACGCCGGCGCTGGGCGATCTGGTGCTCGTCCGCCCGCCTGATTACGTGGCGTATCTGGCGGCCCAACGCGGCTATCTGCCTGTCAATGTGAAGCTCGTCAAACGCCTTGCCGCACTGCCCGGCGAGCATGTCTGCGCCTTCCATGACGCCATCATCATCGGCGGCGACATCGTCGCGCGCCGGCTCAAGATCGACGCCCAAGGCCGGCCCTTGCCATGGTGGAACGGCTGCCGGGCACTCACGAAGTCCGAGGTGTTCCTGCTCGGCAGCGAGACCAGTCGCTCCTTCGACAGCCGCTATTTCGGGCCGGTGCCGGCCGCCAATGTCATCGGGAGGCTCGTGCCGCTATGGACCGAGTGACCCTCCTGGTGTTAGGCATGATCGCCATTGCGCCATGCGCCTGTTCCGCCTCGACCGGCGCCGAGCCGGTCGCCATCTCCCTAAGTCCGCAGCTTCGAAACTGGCAACAGTTCGTAGCGGAAGCGAGCCGGCGTTTTCGTGTTCCGCAGGCCTGGATCTACGCCGTCATGGATGCCGAAAGCGGCGGCAACACCATGCGCGACGGCCGCCCCATCACCTCTCGCGCCGGCGCCATTGGCCTCATGCAGGTGATGCCCGCCACCTATGCGGAGATGCGCGTGGCCCATGGTCTCGGCCCAAATCCGCACGATCCGCGCGACAATATTCTCGCCGGCGCCGCCTATCTCCGGGCCATGTATGACCGCTTTGGATTCCCCGGCCTGTTCGCCGCCTACAACGCAGGCCCCGAGCGCTACAAAGGGCATTTGAAGCACGGCAAGCCATTGCCGAAAGAGACCGTCGATTACCTCGATCAGCTCAGGGCGGCGGGGATTTCGGCCACCGACATGAAACAATTCAAGGGCGAATCTGTCGCCCCGGAGAGGCGAAAGGCACCCTCGGGGCGCTCGCTGTTCTTCCTCCACGACCGTGTTCGCGCCGGCACGCAAAACGGCGATCTGCTCGTGCCGCTTCGCAAGGATGACATGCGGCCGAAGGAGCCGGATGGCTAGGAGTTTGGAGGCGGTGCGCGCTGACAAGGGCAGTGGCGTAAGGCAAGGCCGCGTAAGGCAAGATAAAGGCACCGCCTCCCGGAGGCGGCCAAGTGTCTGTCTGCACATCGTTTTTCGAGGAGGCAGCTGGCGGGGCCAGGAGGCTGCGGCGCCTAAACCGTTGATCTGGCTTTGGATTATCCGGAGGCCGACATGCAGGACGATGAATTCAGGCCGAAGCTCGGCAAGATCGGGTCGCGCGGATCGAAAGCAGGCAAACGCTTCGCCAGCCAGATCCGGACAGCGATCAACAGGGCCGGCGGCCGGCTGCAACGCGATGGTCGCTTCACCGGAAGCCGGGCAGGGCGGGGAGGGGCGGCCGCAGCACTCCTCAAATCCCGCGACCGGTATGCCGCCTTCCGCCAGCGGCGGGTCGTCGTCAAGGCCCGCTTCGTCAAGCTCGCCGGCAAGGGCGCGGACGGGGCGCGTGCGCATCTGCGCTATCTTCAGCGCGACGGCGTCACCCGCGAAGGCGAACCTGGCGACCTCTATGGCGCCGATAGCGACCGCATCGATGGTAAGGCGTTTGTCGATCGCACTGATGGCGACCGCCATCAGTTCCGCTTCATCGTCGCAGCCGAAGATGGCATCGAGTATGAGGACCTCAAGCCGCTGACTCGGCGCCTCATGGCTCAGATGGAAGAGGATCTCGGCACCAAGCTCGACTGGGTCGCCGTCGACCATTTCAACACCGGTCATCCGCACAGCCACATCATCGTGCGTGGCAAGGACGACCGCGGGGAGAACCTCGTCATCGCCCGTGAGTATATTTCGAGCGGCATCCGCGAGCGCGCTGCCGAGCTGGTCAGCCTCGATCTCGGTCCACTCACCGATCGCGAGATCGAGCAGCGCCTGCGCCAGGAAATGGAGCAGGAACGCTTCACCAGTATCGACCGGCAACTGCTGCGCACGCGTCACGATGACGGTCTTGTTTCGACAAACGGCCGCGACACCTTTCGCCAGACGCTGCATCAGGGCAGGCTTCGCAAGCTGGAGCGCATGGGTCTGGCCGTGGACGTCGGCGCTGGCTCCTGGCGACTCGACGGCGAGCTGGAAGCGACCCTGCGGCGTATCGGTGATCGCGCCGACATCATCAAGACCATGCATCGCGAGCTGGCCGGCAAGGGGCTCGCGCGCAGTGCCGCCGACTGCGTGATCCACGATCGATCCGGTGAGCCGGCCCAGCCCGTCGTCGGCCGCGTCGTCGCTCGCGGGCTCGCCGACGAAATCAATGACCGGCAATATCTTCTCGTCGACGGAGTTGACGGTAAAAGCCATTGGATCGACGTCGGCAACGGTGAGGCCACCGAACCGATGCCAGAAGGCTGCATCGTGCTTGCCACCCCGAGGAGCACCGAGCCGAGGCAGGTCGACCGTACTGTCGCCGAGATCGCCGCAGCCCATGGCGGCCGTTACGACGCTGATATCCACCTGAAGCATGAGCCATCCGCCACCCAGAGCTTTGCGCAAACGCATGTCCGGCGGCTGGAGGCGATCCGCCGCTCGACCGGCGGCATCGAGCGAGAGCCGAACGGCACCTGGCTGGTCGCGCCGGACCATCTCGATCGTGTCGTGGAATACGAGCGCCAGCGGGCCAGGGTCGAGCCTGTCGTTGTCGACAGGCTGTCAACAATGCCGCTGGAGCACCAAGTCAGCTTTGAAGGTGCCACCTGGCTCGACCGGGAACTGGTTGCCGACGGACCAGAGCGGTTGCGCAACTCAGGCTTCGGGCATGAGGTCCGGGAGGCGCAAGCCAGCAGGCGGCAGTGGCTGATCGCGCAAGGCCTCGCGCGCGTAGAGCAGGATCGGATCGTCTACCGCGCCAACATGCTTTCGATCCTGCGGCAGCGTGAGTTGAACCGTGTTGCCGGCCAACTGTCGGAGGAACTTCGTCTGCCCTATGCTGAAGCGCGATCCGGAGAACGAGTACAGGGTACGCTCCGCCGTTCCGTCGAGCTTGCCAGCGGCAAATATGGCGTGATCGAGAAGTCGCGCGAGTTCACACTGGTGCCATGGCGACCGGTGCTAGAGCGACACATCGGCAAGGAGGTGTCCGGGATCATACGCGGGGACGGGATTTCCTGGGCGATCGGCCGGCAAAGGAGTGGGCCAAGCGTGTCATAGTGGCGCCGACATCTCACGCGCACAAGCCGCCGCTCTGGGGCAAGGGAGACGTCCGCGTCTGCTTAGGAGCCGGAGACATAGCTTAGCTGCTCAACGTTCTTGCTATATTTGCGCCTGTAACCGGCGATGAAATCGCCGTCGCTACAGATGCAGCGGCCGCTGGAATCTTTGGCCTTCGGATCATGCAAATGAGAGCCAAGGGGGCGCAGAAGATTCACCCGAGTGCTCGTCGTAGCGCTCATGGGAAAACCCGCACTATGTTTGACCAGCTCCGCGGCAAGCATAATCCCGGCAAGCGCTGACTGAAAGGCCATCGGAACCACGGTTCGAACGAGGCGATTTCCATCGCTAAGGTCGAACACCAGACCGCCGCAGATCGCTTGCTGATAAAAGGAGCGCAAGGGCTGGCCAACAAACGGGGCTAGCGGTTCAAACGGCACAGCCATCGCAGTAGCCACCCGAACTACAAAGTCGTTGGGAACTCCGGCATTGGTCTGCAGCAGCGTTTTTACCTGCTCGTGTGCTTCCGGTATTCCGAGTTCCTCGGCAATCAGCTGGTGCTCGTCCTTGGATTTCCCGGACGGCATGTACATGCAACAAAGGCAAGCCTGGCCGTCATCGAAACCGTGCCGCGAGATTCCGAGATCGTGCTCCTGGGTCCAGGCATTCGCGATCCATCGGGGCAGAGCACCTTGGACAGCGAGACGGTCGGCGGCGGTGTCAAGCGCCACACCCACTTGGTCGAAGACCCAATTGCCCCTGCGCGCAACATATTCTGCCCACTTCACCGGGTGCGCCTCGACATCGAGGGCGGTCGATCGAAGGACGGTGGTTGCAAGGACCGCCTTGGACATGCCTATCTCCGCCTGGCCGGCTAATGCGTAGCGCTGCAGGTTTGAGAGTTCGATCGCTTCGGGATCGATTACATGCAGGCGACCCGAGAGGCCGGGGTGTCTCGCTAGCGTCCAAAGCGAGCCGTGGCCTATCGCGCCGAGCCCAACGAGGTGCGTTTCGCCAAGGTCGACAGGGAAATCGATCGGGCCGGCCTCGCCGGCTTTGCTCTTGTCGTAGCTGTATAACGAGAGGTCGATGGTTTCGTCCAACTCGGCGCCGGTCAGTTGGGCGGCGAAAATGGTTCGAAAGACATTGGCGGCGCCGAAGCAACCGGCGGCGCCAGCTCCATAGGGCAGCAAACTTGAGCCAGAGCCCACCGGGTCCGTAAGCGACAGCTTGGCCGACCAACCGTCCGATCCCATGAAAAAGGTTGGGCACCGGAGTGATGGGCGCGTTACCCCTGCAACTACGCAGACGGTGGCAGATTTGCCGGAACGCCGGATGCCGACTTTTGGATTGATCGACTTTGCCAAGCGCTCCAGCGCTTGGGTTTGACAGCTTGCCGCGCTGTCCAGCGGGAGTATCGCCAGAACTGGGTAGAGCCTGGCGAGCAATCTCACCGCAAGATCCAGCGTCGCCTCGCCTTCGGCGCAGGAAGCCGCCTGATTGTCGAACGCGACTGCCACGACCTGCTTTTCAAGAGCGGCTTTAAAGTCGCACAGATGAAAGTCGGCCAGCACCTGAGATGCCGCCGTGGCAGCGCGGTCGATGAAGTTTGCAAGGGCCATCGTCAGCTCGTTATCGTGATCATTCGCATCAGGGCCGTGGACGCGACCTCATTCCAGTTCGCCTTCGCGTCAAGTCGGTAGGCAGCGACGCGAGCAAGATCGAAAGGCTCCCGGGCGAAATTCGGCACTACCAGCGACAGACACCCAACCGTGCTAGCAACCGCATAAGCGTCGTCGGTCGTCGAATGGTAGGCGCGGCCCGGATGGCTGTGAATCTGGGCCAACAGTTTCAGGCCGCTTTTGTAGAGCCAGACATTGAGCCGGTGCAGTTCTTCGGCCGGAACTATCACGCAAACGCCATCGCTTGTCCGAATGTGACGCTGCGCCGGGATAACCGTCTCTGTTACGGCAAACTGCCGGTCTTGCTGAACGCCGACCCAGAGCGCCATCCCCTCATTGCCCTCGCGACCAACTGAGCGCAGATGCGCATGCGTGGTCGAGATGCAGCCGCGCGGGAGAGTCACGGTCGCTACATCTTTCAATTCAGTCATTCCGGTATCGCCTGAGGCGACACCGCCATTCCCACGACGGTCGGTTGGAGATGAATCTGCAACTGCTCTACAGGATTGATTCCGTATTTGATGATCTTGTCCAGAATGAAGGCCAAACAGCCTTCGCCAGAACCCCGATGAAGTAGCCATGGGTCACCTGAATGGGCTGGGTTATCGTGGTATTCGCGGATACCCGCCATGCACAGGAATGGGGGGTCTTCGGGGCCGTTGGCCTGGATGAAGTCCGTCAAGGCCACAGCATTCTGCTGGATCAGGGCTGGGATCATCCCCGGAGGAGTTCCCGGCAACGCAGGACGTCTCAGCATTCTAAGCATCAAATCCTTCCGGGCAACTGGCTGACGGGTAAACGGGTCTACGAAGACCACCGAAGGAGGTCGAAGGTCGAAGTTGGAGAAGTCGATCTCGACAGCTGCACCGATCATCTGTGGCTTTATCTTCGGCGGTGCAAATATGAAGAAGGCGCTCGGGAAGCTCGCCTCGATCAGGAAGCAGCCTTGAGCACGATAGGCATCTGCATATGGCCGGAACCGGCCCATCTCACGATCAAACTTCGCTCGGGAGACCTCCGGGTCCACAGTTTGGAGTTCAGGCACCTGCAACACCCGCCTTCAGGCTTAGGAACAGGGTCACAGGATTCGCGAAACCGAGATCGCCAACTTTTTTGTCGACGTCGAGCAAGTTGCCGGCCTCATCCTTGAATTCCCAATTCTCGGCCGGTTGGGCGACGTTCTGCGTGTTTTCAAGGGCTTTGGTACGAACGACGTGCAGCGGCTGGTTGGGATTGGCTTCGACCTGCGTGGGCTGGCCGTTCACGACCACCGTGATCTCGATCTTGCCTGGCCCGCCGCCGTGATTATCGGTCTTACCTGAATCCTTCGACATTGTCCTACTCCTGTGGCTTGCCAATCCCGCCCCCTCGTGCCCACCTGCTGGTGAGACCGTCGGTCTTCAATCGTCCACGCGGCGCCACGACCGCGAGTACGCGAAAGACAGGGGATAAGCTACCGAATCGGTGCTACCTCTTTTATCCGCGACTTGAGCAGCAAGTAAACGGGCTGAAATTGCTCTTCACAACTATAATCGATTAAAGCAATGCCAAAATATTGGAGCCCCCCGATTCATGTGCGCTTTCACTCGCCTGCTCCAGTTGCAGCGTGCAACGTTGGCCCACCCCGTGCAAGTACGCCGCCCGGTATGATTTCATGTTCGATTGGGCGGGCGCTGTGATGATTTGGCTGGGGCGGCTTCCGGCCGCTGTCATCTACGGACGTCCGGATGCGCCCGGAGAACGATGCTAACCTATTGCGAGTGGAAGAAGTAGAGTTAAACGACTGGTAAGGCAACATTATCATTCGTTTTGTCGCGCCGACAGGCTGTGCGTTTTGGTGCGAATTTCATGGCGCAAAGCGCACGAGCACTTTACCCTCGAACACATGATTGGCCTCGATCCCCTCGCTGCCAATCCCTTGCCCGCCAGCCCCATCGCGACGCCGACAGTCCCGGCCTGGGCGCTCGCTGGCGGCAGCGGCCCGAGCGACGCCGACGCCGCCTTCCTGGCCGGCGCCGCCTTGGCTTCGCTCGACCCGCTTGCCCGGGCGCGGCCCGCCTGGGCCGGCGCCTGGCGGCAGAGGCTGGCGCTAAAATGCGCGGCCGCCAGCATGCGGCTCGCCGGCCGCGCCGAGGACGAAGCCGCCTTGCGCGACGCCTGGCATCTGCGTCCCGCCGGCGCCGATCCCGGTCCGGCCGGCGCCGTCCTTGGGGCTTGGCGGCAGTTGGCCGTGCAGCCGGCCCTCGCCAGCGCCGGTCGGCTCGAAAAGATCGTCGACCTGCTTGGCCTCCATTGGGAAGGCGCGGCGCTCGCCGATCTTGGCACGGAGATCGAAAAACTGGCGGGCTCGCAGCGGCCGGCGCCATTCACCGCCGCGGCGATCGCGACCCACGTTGTCGCCATGCGCCCCGACGCCGAGCTGCTTGCCTGGTGGCTGGCCGACCTGGTGCTGGCGCAAAGCCTGCGCTGGCCGGAGCCGCCGCCGCTGCTGATGGCCCAGGCTTTTGCTCCAGCCTTCCGCACAGGGGCCGGTGGCGGGCGCGCCCGACCCGGCGAAAAGAGTTTTGAGCGCGCGGTCTACGTCGCGCTGGTTCAAGCGGCGGCGGATGCCTGCCGGCTGGCCGGCGAGGTTTCGCGGCGCGCGGAAAAACTCTTGTCGGTGGCGCCAAAATGCGCGCCAAGGGCGCCGGCGACGTGATTTTTTTGCTTCTGAATGAAGATGCTGTCGCCGGATCGCTGACAACGAAAAACATGTCGCGTTTTGCGGCGCGACGCCTGTTCGAGCGCTTGCAACAACTGGACGCCGTGCGCGAGCTCTCCGGCCGTCCCAGCTTCCGGCTGTTTGGGCTGTAGCGATGAGCGAAGCGTCCGCCCGCCGCAAGCCGAATGATCAGCCGACGCTGCTCGACACCGAGTTGGAGCATCTGCCGCCAGAGCTGCGCTGGCGTGAATGGATGGGCCGCGTCGAAGCCGTGGTCTTTGCGGCCAGCGAACCGGTGACGCGTAGTGTCCTCGCGCGGGTGGTGGGAAGAAACTGCAACATCGAGCTGATCATCGACGACATTCGCGCCGAGCTCGCCGGCCGCCCCTACGAGCTGGTCGCGGTCGCCGGCGGCTGGCAGCACCGGACCAGGAAGGCCTTTGGAGACACCATCCACGCCGCATTCGGCCAGCAAGGCGGCAGGGGCGAAAAAGAGCTGTCGCAATCCGAGGCGCTCGTGCTGATGTGTATTGCGTACTTCCAGCCGATCACCCGCGCGGAACTGTCTTCCTTCTTCGGCAAGGAGGTGTCGCGCGACCTGATCGGCGTGCTGCGCGCGCAGGAGCTGATCGCCTCGGGGCCGCGCAGCCCGCAACCGGGCGCGCCCTACACCTATGTGACGACGAAGAATTTTCTGTCGCGGTTCGGGCTCGACACGCTGCGCCAGCTGCCGGATTTCGAGGCACTGGAAGACGCTGGACTGCTGTCAAAAGAAAAGCTGCTCACAGGTAACGTCATGCCAGGATTTGCCGACGACAGCGATCTCGAAGCTGTCGCCGTCACGGACGAATAGCACACCCGCGCTAGGACAGATGATCGAGTTGCACGAATACGCGCGCGGGACGCTTCAATCGTGCGAGCTGTAGTCTCCGACGCGATGCCACAAAGGTGTCGACCTCGGACCGGCGACGTATGGCGCGATCATGGTTCTCTGGAAGTAACCAGCAAGGGGATGTGTCGAAATCTATGCTGACGTTCGACAACTGTGTGTCGGCGATCGGTAAAGTTGTTTCCTTGAAGCCGCAGGAACGTTCATAAATCTCCCGACGCCGACGCGTGGTTAGTGAGCCGGGCAAGGTTCGCATTTAATCGGTCCATTCCCTCGCAAACGCTTGCGGCGATTCGCTTTTGCCACTCAATTGACTCTCGATCAGCATTGAATAGCCGATGAATATCGGCGCGGACGCAGGATTTTCCGAAGGAGCCGAATACAGTCTCATGCAGGATGCCGACGAACTCTCGATTGCGTTCGTCATTGCTCATGCTGCCGAGCGCGGCGTCCAGGCCGGCAAGCAGTTCTTCGACATCAGCAGCGGTTGCCTCGAACATGGCGAAGCCCTTCCTCGAAGCAGGCGAGCACCGAGGCCTCGTCGCCGGCCTCGACATAAACGACGCGGCCGGGCAGCAGCCCGGCCTGGGCCAGCGCCGGCGCGAAGAGATCCTGCCGGGTGACGCACCAGAGCACCTTGCCCCTGGTGCGCGCGGCGATGCCGGCGGCAAAGAGCGCTGCGGCCGCCCCATCGATCGCCCCGTTGAGGCCGCCCGCCACCTAATGCAGCGCCCCGAGCGCCAGCCCGCCTCCCGGCAGGACCTTGTCGATGGAGGCCCCGCCGAACGGCAGTGTTGTACGATTGCGCGCCGACCCACCTTCGAGGCGTGCGATTCGCTCGCGAGCGCAGCGATGGCAGGGCTGGCGGCCGCCTGACCAATGGATAATCACTCTCAAACAGTCCCCAATGGATTTTCGGGTTGATATGTTCCCTATGTGTTCTATTCGATGGGAATGAGTCAATCGGATTCGCGGCGCGGCCCCAAACTTGATCGCGGCTGCCCGTTCCAGATGCGGCGTGACATTGCCGGTCATCGGCGGCAAAACGGAGTTTAGCGCTATTGAGGGCTTCCGAAGGCCTCTGAACGATCAATTGCGCTGAAGACCGCGCATCACGGCAGAGAACGATGAGTCGACCATCCAAAAAGCATCACTTCGTTCCGCAGGCCCAGCTTCGGCACTTTGCCGCCGATCCAGAACGGCGCTCCATCTATGTTTTCGCCAAGCGGTCCGACCGGTCGTTTCTGACCTCGATTGCCAATGCCGGTTCCGAGAACGACTTCAATACGGTGAGCCTGGGCGATACCAAATGGAACTTCGAGGACCTGTTCCAGGAGGTCGACGCGCGTTCGGCCCGCCTCGTCGCCGAAATGGTATCGCGACGCTCGCTGGCATGGATGACGGCGGATGATCGTATTGCCCTGGCTGATTTCTTCGCGACCCAGATGCTGCGGACGCATTTCAGCCGCACGGGACCAAAGCATTTGGCAGGCCAATTGCGGGAGATGACGCGCCAGGTCGGCTATGACCCGGATGCCGATCCGCACATGGCCATGCCCTCTGACGCGGCAGTGAGGCTTGGTGCCGTCAAGGCGTTCCTTGAACGAGAAGGTCACACCGTGGCGCTGCTTGGTCTTCATCCCGCCCTCTACGCGAGCGACGGAGAGCATCGCTTCATCATCTCGGACCATCCGGTCAGCCGCATCAACGCCTTCCCTTATGGAGATGTCGGGCTCAAGTCGCCGGGCGTTATGGTGATGCTGCCGGTTTCGCCTGGCCTGACGCTTGCCCTGCATTGCCCGACGATTGTCCAGCGTTACGAACTGGCTGCGAGCGCGGATCTCGAGCCCGAGCGCAGGGCAAGAATGATCCGCTATCGGGATGGCCTGCGGTCCGGTGAGCCGATCGCCATCGATGGCGACATGGTGCGCTACCTCAATGGCCTCCAGGTCTCGCAAAGCGCCGGCTATCTTTATGCCGACACCGATGCGTTCGACTTCGCACGCGAGATCCTAGGGAAGGATGAGGACCTGCGCAGCGTCGAGACCCATGTCGAGCTCGGCCAGATGGGGAACGCGCCTCCACCGCGATCGGGCATGCCCGCGGGGACGCACCTCGTCATCTTTGGTTCCCTCGATCACTGCACACTGGCGATTGAAGAGATCGACGAGAGCGGCGAAGGCCTGACGGCAAGAACCGGGCAGGTCGATCTGCTGGCCCAGGTCGCTGGCGACACCGGGATGTTGCGGGTCGAACTCTATGTTGATCGGCAGGTGAGGCGTGGGATGAGCCAAGTGATGGTGGAGCGCTTTGGCGAACGGTCATCCGGCTGGTTTCGGGTCGTCCATCGCGATCCGAGCCTGAGATCGCTCAGCGCTCAGCTTGATGCCAGGCGCGGCTGAGATTACCGGGCGCGGACAGAGCGCTTCAATATCCGGTCGAGATCGGCGTAGCTGAAGGCCGGCGCGCGGCCGACCAGGAAGGATGGCGCGAACACATCGATCACCTTCTGGCCTGGTTTGAGAGCTTCGCGTATCTCGCGCCGAGCCCGTTTCAGTTGCGCGCTGGAAGGGTTTGCGATGCCGTCACGTTGCAGAACGGCCGTGACCATGCGCTCCAGCCGATCCTGCCGCAGGCGCCCGATGCAGTAGGTTCGGATGTATCGCAACAGCGATTGCAGGAACAAACCCTGGCAATGGAACGACTGCATGCCCCCGCCGAGAGTTGCGGCGAATGCGGCCGTCACATTCGAGGTGCGGTTCATCTCCCGATAGAAGGCCAGGGTTTGCGCCTCGAGGAAGCCGACGCTGATTTCCTCAGCCGGCGCGCAGAAGAGATAGGCCGGCACGGGTCGCTTCAGGCTCACCTGCTTGTAGAGATGCAGGCCGAAGCACAGTGCGAAGATGGAGGTGAGATTGTTGGCTGTTGCAACGTTGAGGGCCCGCAGATCCTCGATGATCTCGCTCCAGCCAATACGATCGCCGCTCGGCGCAAGCAGGAGGCCGTCGGCAACCGTTCCGTGAGCATCGACGTGGAGCACGGGCCTCAACCCCTGCTCGGCCTCCGTCGTCAGCTGCCTGAACAGATCCTTCAGTTCGGCGCGGTCTCGGACGGCACACGCGATGACGGGGAAACCGCCGGCAATGGCGAGGCCCTCAAGGTCTTCGAGGATGCGCCGGCTTGGCCCCATCTCCTGTTCCGGCAGCGAGTGGATCCACACGATCGCGTTGGTCTGCAACGTTTCCGAGATCGTTAGAGCGGTGTCTGAATAGAATATCATTCTGGTGGGTCTCGCCTCGCCCCGACTCCCGTTCGCTGGGTTTCAGACATAGCGGGGTTTGCCCAGAAGGGTGGAAAGCTCAAGGCGATCGCTGAGCCCCGCGGCTGCCACATGTTGAGCGACGGTGGCGCGCTCGGTTTCGGTGATGGTCGAGCCGAGCACGATGCGGTCGATCAGGGTGGGAAGATCGACGTCGACAAGGATGCCGTGTTCGGGAACCCGGACGCCAAATTCCTCGGCCATGCGAACGGAGATTGCGAGCCGATACTCCCGCTCCCATTCAAAGGCCCTGTGCTTAAAAAAGAACCGGTCGAGCATAGCGACGCCGCGCATCCGAATCTGGGTCAGGTCGACATATTGGACCGGACCACTCCACAGATCTTCGACGCCATATTCCGGTTTGAGACGGAAGGGCTTGAAGGCGGCGCGCATGCGATCGGGCGTCGTGCAGATGGCGATACCCTTGTGCTCTCCGGCGTAGAGCTTCCACATCGCATCGCTCTCGTAGGCGGCGCGGTGCCAGCAGCTTATCTTGGTCAACCGCTTCAGTTGGAAGAAGGCGTGCTCCACGCTTTCCATTTCGGCATAGCGCGGATCAGGCGGCGGCACGTTCAACTGGACGGCGACGGCGCCTTCGAACGGATCGATGAACTGGTTGGCCGATGCGAAATAGAGCCGGCTCTCGGCGAGCGTTGAAAGGAAGCGCTCGAGACGGAAGTACTTCCAGAGCGTCTCGTTGCCCTCGACAGCAATGTCGCCAACCTTGCGCATGATTACCCCACAGCGACGTTCATAGCCCGGTTGGTGCGGAGAGATACCACCGAACGGTTATTTTTCCGCTCGTTGCCTTGAAATTTCACCAGTCGGTGATATTTGTTCGATACTAACCGCTTTATCACTGAGCGGTCATAGGATGTCAAACATGCACATTCGGAGCGTCGACGACGTTCGCCGTTTTCTGCGGGAGGAGCGCAAGCGTCGCGGCCTGACCCAAGGCCAGCTCGCTGACCTTACGGCGACCTCGCAGAAATGGGTCAGCGATTTCGAGCGTGGCCGCGTCGATCCGCCAATGTCGATCGTGCTCAAGGTGCTGGTGTTGCTGGGCGTGACGATCGCGTTCTCGCCGGCGACAATCTCGGCGAGTGACCCGGCAGACGCAGGATCCGAATTCTGATGCCCGCATCCATCCGCCTTTACGGTCTTCCTGTTGGCGTCCTCGACGTTGCCAGGGATGGCGATTTGTCCTTTCGCTACGAGCCGGGCTGGCTTGAGCGCACGCAATTGCCGCGCCATCCGCTTTCTCTGGCGCTACCTCTCTCGCCAGATCCCTACAACCATGATCGCGCCGGTCCGTTTTTCGATGGGCTGCTGCCGGACTCTCAGCAACGCGCGAGGCTCTGGCTATCTGCAGGTCGATGCCACCGACGACTACGCGCTGCTCTACCAGCTCGGCCGCGATTGCCCGGGCGCGGTCACCGTTATGCCGCTCGACGATGAGGTGATCGCCGACGAGAATGTCGAGACGAAGTGGGACGTGCTGGACGATGATCGGCTTGCCGAATACATCGAGGCCCTGCCGCGGCGGCCGCTGTTCATCGACGCCGACGGGGAGCTGCGGCTGTCCCTTGCCGGCGTCCATCACAAGGCGGGGGTCGGCGTCGTCGATCGCAGGATCGCGCTGCCGAGAGGGCGCACGCCGAGCACTCACATCCTAAAGGTCGACATTGACGGTTTGCCGGATTCGATCCGCGTCGAGCATTTTTGCCTGCGCGTAGCCGCGGCTGTCGGCATTCCGGTGCCGTTCTCGACCATCCGAGTGGTCAAGGACACGCCCTATATGGTGATCCGGCGATACGACCGTGTCGGCGTGAATGGGCAAGAGGTTTTCCGTCGCTTGCATCAGGAGGATTTCTGCCAGGCGCTCGGGCGGTTTCCACGGCAGAAGTACGAAAAGGATGGCGGGCCGGGCTGGCAGGAATGCTTCGAGCTGATGAAGAAGGTCACCGATGTCGTCACGGCCCGCACGCAACTTCTTGATCGCGCGATCTTCCAGTTCCTGGTTGGCAACCCGGACGCCCACGCCAAGAACTACTCACTGCTCTATCGGCTCGATCGCATCGAGCTCAGTCAGCTCTATGATGTCAACAACGCCGCCGCCTTCCGGTCCTTCTACAAGGAGCAGCGTCCGCGGCTGGCGAGTTCGTCGGGGGCAATCGTGATCCGCTCACGCTGACGCCGGAAAACTGGGAAGCCTTCGCCAAGGATACCGACTTCCGTCCCCGCTTCGTGCTTCGGCAATTGCTCGATATGGCCGAGCGCATGATCCCGGCAGCCGAGAAGGTGCTCGCGGAAATGAAAGGGACCGAGGCCGACAGCAAGCTGCTCGCGCTGGCAGTCGAGGACATCGTGCAGCGCTGCACCGCAGTGCGCGCCTGGAGCGCATAGTTCAAGGATTCCCAGCCGCGTCGCGGCTCGGCGTGGATTTCATAATGTCCGTCAGGAGCTGGTCGATGCTGCCAGCCGATGCAGCAAGCCTGCCGTCGACAACATGTGGAAGGTCGTTCTCTTCTTCATAGCAATAGCTGGCTGCGAATTCCTCAACGGCTTCCCCCGCCAGGGGGACGCCTCGATCCCTCAGGCGCTCATAGGCAGCGACGACAAAGTTGAACAGAGCGCGGTTGATGTTCACGACCGGACCATACCAATGGAACATCTGATGGCAGGCCTGCCGAGCCTCCTCATGATATCGCTTTGTCGTCTGTATCGCCGCGACGACGTTCCCGCGTGGGACGAGGCACATCGTCATCAGATCCGTCGTTATCGGGTAGCCGCCGATCGGAATGAGTCTGACGACGTGCCGCAGTTCCTGTTGATGGTGGAAGTAGTTGCGGAGGCACTTGAGGGCAGCAAATTCCTGGACGTCAAGAAATCGACGGCCGCTCCGACCTTCAGTCAATCATTGAGACTGTGTGCCGCCTCAAGGAGCGAGAACAGTGTGTCGCGGCTCGGCGAAACGCAATGCGTCCGGTAGAGCCGAAAGAACCTCTCGGACGCTGCGCCAACATTGGCCAGATCGACATCTTCTGTCACAGCGAACCTCCAATCCAATATGCGCGTGTCGAAGCCGTCATCTATGGCGTTCTAGCCCGAAGCCTGCGACGAACCGCGCTGCAATAGCTCGTTCAGGAAGGCATCCTGGTTTTCTGGAGGCGACGGTGAGGTTGCTGCGCCGATCAAGGCACACACGCATCGACGCGCAAGCCGTCGAGCGTCCAGTCGCACTTGGCTTGGTATGTCCTGCATCGCCTGGCCATGGAGGAAGTCGCTCCTCTCCTTGAAAAGCGCGAGGTATCGCTCGCCGGCGGAGGCGTCGTCCAGCAGCGCCGCCAAGCGCCATGCGACCCGGGCGGTCGCGCCCTGACGCCGTTGTCCGCTGATTTTCGGGCGCTTCCTGGAGTCATGATCGATTGGTTGTCCTAGCGCTGCCTCGATCACGGTGACATGCGCGAGAAATTCGTCGATCCCATCGCTCGCGAACGCCCGGATCACGAAGTGCTCGATCGGGCGATGAAAGAGCGGGGAACGTCGAGCTTCCGAGAGTTCAGTCCAGGCTGTATCATCCAGATAGGCTGTTTGGGGGATCGCAGCGTCGGTCAGGGGCAACCGCGCAGGTCGTTCAAGCTCCACCATGGCACCGTCCTCATCTTCGTAGAAGTCCGGTTCCCACGACAATGTGTCGGCATCGGGCGGCGTCGCTCGGCGCGCAAACAGGTCGTCCGACAGCGTATGGACCCATGGCACGCGAAAGGGACGCCAATCCAAGTCGGAATAGCTGGTGACTTCCTCCCAGGAGGCCGTCAGTAGCGCGAAGAGCGCGGCTTCGACCGGAGCGGGAAAGTGCCTTTTGTGCGGTCCGATCCGCCCGAAATCCTGTCGCAGATCGGCGAACAGTCCGGGGAGGACGCGGCCGCCAGATTTTCCGGGGAGGACCACGATCTCTTCGACGACAAGCCAGGCAAACCGGCTGAAGCGCTGGCTGTCGAAACGCCAGCCGGGCCGTTTTCGCGACAACCCATCGGTGTCGAGGAGATCGTCCAGCTCTTCTGCCGTGAAGTTTCGAATGGCATTGGGTCCAAAACGCAATTCGGGGACCTCGTCGCCGAGATCAAGCGGACAGAGATGGACCAGGCGCGCTTCGGTTTGCCTGAAGGCTTGGTCAAGGCGGGCCGCTGCGATAGCCGGGGAGACAGCAAAGCGAGCTGGTGCGCCATCGCTCCAGCGATAGCCGAGGCCGTGGAGGGCGTGGCTGAGGGCGAAGTTCACGGCGTCCTTCGATCCCGCTGACTGATAGAGCCGTTGGCAGGTTTCCCGAAGCCTCACAAAAGCGGGGGAGGCATATAGATTGCCTGCTACCGGACCATCGTGACGCCACAACGCGTCGACGGCGGATACTAGCTCAATTGGGAGCGGGTTGTTCAGGACGCGAACTCCTTTTGACTATCTGAAGCTGTCCGAATGCGACGGGTCAAATAATGTAAGGTGCGGCGAGCCGTAATGTCACGGTTGCGGGGCGCGTTAGGAGAAGATCCGTGCGATCGATCGTTCCCATTGCAGAACAACTGGACCGCGCACTTGCCGAACTGACAATTGATCACCCGCTCAATGAACGGATCGCACTGATCCTCGTCGACAATGGCGTTGAGCTGATGTGCCATCAAAAATGCGCTGACGTATTGTTCGAAGACCGGCACGGGAACTCCCACCGGCTCACGCCGGAACAGCGCAGCGACGCGCGTGGCCGCGCCTTCGACAGGAAGATCCAGTTTCTAAAAGAGCTCGGTCACATTCCGCCCGATCAGGTCCGGGCGATGGGAATCCTGCACGAGTATCGGAACCAGCTCTATCATGTCGGGCTCCGCGACGATCCGATCATCGGGCAGCTCGCACACGTCTATTTCCGCCTAGCTGCTGGGCTGCTCGAGTCGCTCCTCGGTGCACAGCGTCATCTGCGCTGGGAACCTGAAGTAGTCAGTGATGCGGCACGTCGACTTTTGCCTGAGTTGGTAACCACTAAGTACCGCAGAGCCAAGGTCGATATGGCTGGACTACGCGATCGGCTGCTCGCGGCTTGTCCGCAACCACCAATGTCGGTCGAGCGAGCGTTGAGCGCGCATTTGTTGTTTCGGGTCGAGCAGGCGGAATCGGCCTTCGAGATCATCGCCAGGGGACGCTCGGGAACAGACGACCCTGTCGATACGCTGCGGACGATCCAACTCGAAGCTGACACGATCGCCGAAATCGTTCGTTTTCGCCGCGATGGCGACAAGGCACTGAAGGCAAAGGGCCTCCCGCCCAAGCCGCTTGATGTGGACGCGCTTGGGATGGCGCGAGGGACGAAAGTGTTGGTCGATCTCAATGCGCGCCTGCTGCCTAAATGGAAGCCGAGATACCCGCAGTTGCCGTTCGAGAGCTGGAGAAAGCGGGCCGGCTCGCTTAGCGCCAAACGGGCGGCCCTGGCCGCACTGGAGATGTTTGATCAGATCAGGAAAGAGATAGACCAGCTGGAAGAAATCATGGCCGAACCCATCGAGAATATGCACGGGTGGCACCAGTACCTCGAAGATGTCGCCATGGACAGCCGATAGCATTCGGTCGGTGCGGTCATGATGGCCTGCATCGAGGAGTGCTTTTCAGCAATGAAGCTGTAGAATCCACATCATGAACCCGACACGCCCACTGACGATCTTCTGCGGGGGACCGCTGGAACATGACTCGGAACGTATCTTCCTGCGCGCCCTCGTCGACCATCTGGCGCGAGGCGCGGCGGCGGCAGTCGTCCTGTGCAATTTCCAGCTCAAGGGTCGACAGATCGACTTCGTCGTGGCGACGGAGGATGCCGTCGCCCTTATCGAAGCGAAAGCCACCAAGCTTCCGGTTCGCGGCGAGATCAATGGACCATGGGAGCGGCTGTCGCCGTCCGGCGAGTGGACGCCGTTCCGCAACCCCTATCAGCAGGCGCTCGACGCCAAGAACCGTTTGCGTGATGCCATGGCTCAGGCGGCGCCCATCGGCGATTTCTACCCGGATGGGTTGGTCGCGATGACCGGTGACCTCCCTGCTGGGTCAACCATCACTGCGGGCGACTTCAAGGTTCGGATCGGGTCGACTGCCGAGGTGCTGGCTGCCTTGGCAGCGAGGGGAGACAGTGTATGGTCACTGGCGGCCTGGCAGGGCTTTGCGCGGTCCTTGAAGTTGACCGCTACGACGGTGGACGCCGCGCTGGCAGCCGAAAGTTCCTGGACATTTAGCGAGTGGGCGGAACGCTATCGGCGGGCATTCGCTGCAGAATACCAGCCCGATGCCGATCTATGGATCCCGGAAGATGATGAGCAAGCAGAGGCTCTCATCGCATTCACCAATGAGCAGGCTGGCAGCTTTTTGTGGGGACCCTCCGGGTGCGGCAAGAGCCTGATGGCAAAGTGGCTGGGAGTCCAACTGACAGCGACGGGCGCCATATGCCTCTTCGTTTCGGCAAAGCTGTTTTCGGGCTCGTGGGCGGAGGCGGTTCAGCGCGAGATTTCTCTGCTTGTTGATTCCTATGATCCGCGATTCCTGCGCCGGGCTACGCAATTGGGGATACCGGTCATCCTGATCTTCGACGGATTGAACGAGCTGTCGGCCGACAATGCGCGACAAGCGCTGCGGGGACTCAAGGCTCTCGCAAGGCGGTATGAGGCGCGGGTCGTTGTGACGAGCCAGGAGTCCCGTCCAGAAGGTCTGGCTGGCCTGAGCAGTGTCAGGGTCGGGAAGCCCTCGGAGATTTTGAAGGCACGCATCGCCGAACGGGGACATGGAGTCTTGACCTCGGCGGCAAAGGATGTGCTGCGCGGCGTGCGGAGCGGGCTCGAGGCGGGCATCGTGGGTGAAATCGGCAACGAGCTGCGGCCGAACGTTACCCGCCTTGAACTCGTTGACCAATTCATTCGCACGCGACTGGGTCCACATGCGCGTTCGGGTTCGCTGGGCCTTCGACGGCTCGCGGCGCGCCTCACCGACGAAATGGCCTATTCCCTATCGGAGATTGCCTTCGATGAGTTCATGCTGGCACAGCGCCTGACGTTCGACGATTGCGAGGCAGTTCTGCGGGCCGGCGTTCTGGAAACTCGAAGCGGCAGGGTGTCGTTCAGTCACGAAATCTTTCAGAGCACGTGCGCCGCTCAAGAACTGGTCAGGCTGGCGCAGACGGATCCCGCGAAACTTGGCGTCCAGTTGGGCACGCCGCTCTTTCGTCCACTGGCCCGCGACATCATCGCCGCTCTCGACACGGAGCCCGCTTCCCGTGCGGTGCTGGATGAAATCACGGACGCAGACATCATTGCCGATGCCGCCGACGGTGAACTTGGTAGCGTGGCGACCGTGACCGCCTGGGCTATTCTTGAGACCAGCCACGCTAGTCTTCTCGCCCAGATCGCGCAGTCCACGCTGGTCCTGACGAATGGTGAGGCCTTCAAGCGCCTCGAATGGGAAGGGCACATCGAGCCTCCGCCGACGAGTCGAGCCCGCTATCAGGCCTTGGGCGTTCGCGCGGCCAAGGGCACGGGCATCGAGGAATACCTGGTTCTGTGCCGAGCAATGAACACAAAACTGCACGAGGAACGATCAAGGCTTGCCGAGGCGGCTCGTGAGGGCAACGTCGCCTTGCGTAGTGAAGCGTTCGCACTGGCCTATTATGGCTTCGGATCGCGCCACAACTTCACGCTCGCCGCGACACAGGCTGACGCAACGAGGTTCACCCATATCATCGGCAATCGGCCACCGAAGATCGCGATGCGATCTCTTGTCGGGTTGACCTCCGGCGAGCTCCTGTTCGTTCTCAAGCAGCGCCATGAGCTGTTTGGCAAAGCGGATGTCACGCGATTCACGCTTGAGCTGACCGAGGTATTGCGCACGCGGTGGAAATACGAGCCCTATCATGTTCGGCTCGAACTGCTGCATATCGTCGGGTTCGTCCGGGACGCCAAGGAGACGGCGAGAGCTGGTCTTGTCGAGGCGATCAACGCCCTCGAGATTCATCCTTCGAACTGGGCGTTGAATTCGAGCGTGATCGATGCCCTCAAGATACTGGGAGCGCTTGACGACGAGGGCGAAGGGCAGCGAGCTGCCATTCACGACGAGGTTGTGGCTGTGATTGGGGAAGCGGACAGCGACGAGATCCGCGAGCAGGCTCTCAGCGTCTACACGCGGATGTTCGATCACCCGTTTGACTGGATTTATGCCGAGGAGGTCTACGGGCTGCCGGAGGAGACACAGCGTCTGCTCTACCGTCGCGCCTTTCAGGCTGATGGAATCGGCGATTCCATGAGCGTGAGATACTTGGCGCAAAGGATCGCAGAATACGAAGAGCCTTCAGACGCTCCATTGTTCTCGAACCTGGCGCGACTTCCGTCGCAGACGAATCCGATGAGCCAGGACGAGTTGGCGGCCTTCGTCCTGGCGGTTCGCTTCCTCGCACGGCACGCCGCGCCGCTTCCGGTTGTGGAGGCTGAGAACGATGCACAACAATGCATGGTTCTCATCAGAACGTTGGTCTATGCGGCCGAGTCCGGCCGCGACGTCGACAGGGAACAGGCACGTGCGGCCTGGGAGAAACTGCACGCGCTCCCTGCGCAACGTGTTATCGGCTGTCTCGCAGAAATAAACGAGCCGCTGGCGGCAAGTCATGTGGCGGAACGACCACCTAACTATCTAGCTCTCAACCTGGTGGATGTGTTTCCGGTCGACCTGCTCGCGGTCAGCCGGAAGTTGGTTGATGAGGGCTTGCCCCCGACATCGTACCATCGGGTAGGCTTTCGTGATCGGGACCTGCATTTCGCCTTTGGCGTGATTGCGAAACACGGCGACCGCAGCGACCTTGGCAGGCTGCGGCGTGTAACTGCAGATCAGCCGTTTGCGCAAAAGGCCATTGAGGTCATCCGCGCAATCGAGACATCTGCAGCCGCCGTCAGCGGATAGCCCAGACTCGCGGACTCACGGTGCTCCACAACGGCCGCGACAATGCGCGGACCCGCCTCGTCGATTAGGGCGGCGCGCTGCTCCTCACCAAGATTGGTTGCCCGCGCCACCGGCGTAGCTTGCGGACAGGTTCGAATCGCCTATGCTGGAGCATGGCTGATCCGGCCATGCCGTCCACATTGGCGAAGCCCGCGGGCAGGAATGAACGATCACCCCGTATGAACCTCTCTCCAAGGTGCGCGGGCCAAGTGGACACGCCATTGAAGCACCGCCGGAGCGGTTCCATGCGAATGCATTTTCCCGATCTCACTCGGCCGAAACAGGCCGCAAAATATCTCGTTCGCGCGTCGACCGGACTGAAGCTCGCAACGGTGCACGAGGCGCTTGCGCGGGCACTCGGCTATCGAGACTGGCACGAGCTTTCGATCACTAGTCACCCAAACGCGCTCGCTGCTCATGATGGTCCAGATCTCGATGCCGCGCTTCTCACGATCCTCGATCTGGCTGATGCCCTTGGCCTTCCGGACGGCCATGTCCAATATGCCGTTTCGAGGGCCCGTCTACTGCGAGCGACGCCGTGGTCGATCGATGAGCATATGGTCCTGCGCGCCTCCATCTGGCGGCGACGTGTTTTCGGGCCGCCGGGCCGCGGCAAGCCTGGAACCGTCGTGAAATACAAAGCCTATGACTCCGCCGCCCTGGCCTACCTTCGCTATCCCGGCCGGCCCACCCACCTGCTCTTCGACACGGGATTTGGTATGCGGGCCGACTTCGAGGTCGCCACTCCGCGCACTGCGCTTCCGGACTTCGTGCCATCGCGCATCTGGTTGCCCTACGGGCTCTGGCAATTGACGGACGGATTGGAAGTCGCCTTCTCGCGCGACTATCTTCCAATGTGGCGCATATCGAACGATGGAACTGAGCGCCTTGCTCCCTGGCTATGGATCAAGGACATCGCGGAAGAAAAACACTTCGCCAGTGGTGGAACCGCCATCTGGGCCTCCGGCGCTGCTCGGGACAGTGCCGTCGCCTACCTTCAGCAACATCGCATTTCCGAGTTGCCGATGCTGACCGACATCATGCCTCACCTGTTCGAGCCCCAGGTCGAGTCCCTGCAGGACGGCGTTGCCCGCCTCTGTGGCTCCCGAGGCGATGCAGGAGCCCCGCCCTACGCTAAACTGAACGATCGTGTGTTGGCATGATCCCCAGCTTGTTGCCATCTCCCACGGCAAGTCGCCCCCGAATCTGCTAAGCGGTAAGTATTGATGGGCTCGGACTATATGGCTGCAGTCAAGAAGAAGACTTATCCGCCACTAGATACACGTTTCAGATTTGCGGAAGACTCGTTTGCCCGATTGGCGGGCGGGTGGGACTCTCACCTGCGCCCTGCTGTGGGGGTGGCGGACGGCGAGCCGTATCTCCTGCGCTTGTTCAAGAAGACTGGCACCCCGCTCGACGACGATCTGAGGGCGATCGTCGGACGTGGACTGAGGCGTATTCGGCGTGTGCTTTCTTCCCGTCGCGCAAGAGACGTCCTGGTCGAGGTCCTCGAAACCGCGGAAGACCAGCACGAGCTGGCCATCGTCATGGTGGACCCCGGAAGTCCGATCTCGGGGGCGTCACAGCGCCGGAGGACGAGGGAGGGGCGTTTTCTTACGAGCGCAAGTCGTGGTGTCTTCTGGCGGAATATGGTCCGCGTGGCAGAAGCGCTCGCACTGTGTCACGACGCCGGTATCGTGCACGGCGGCGTCAGCCTGCATTCGATATTCTCACAGCGAGACGATAGCGCCGACTATCGGCTCGGTGGGGTCGAGGCCTGCGTCCACATTGCGGACGGCGATCTCAAAGAGTCGGGGCATCTGCTTCGCGCCTCCGCTGTGATCTCGTTCCGGCAAGACTGGATCGACCTGGCTGCGGTCGCCGGCGCGCTGCTCGGCCTCGATGGTGACAACCCGCCCGCGCTTCTTTCGGTCGAACGTCGAATGCTGGAACGACTGGCGAGTCCCCCGCAGTTTCAACTGTTCGACGGTGCGGTTGTCCTCGACGAGCTAAGAAGCGTCGTGACCGAGCTCGACAGGGTTGGCTCCAGCTCGGAGGGGGAGCTCGTTCTTTATCCCTCTCGGGACGTGGTTCAGAGCGATTTGCCGGCCCTCTCTTCGGGCACGATACCCGCAGCGGATGGCGCCGCGATCCTGCAGTTTGTTGCGGACGATCTGTTGTCGCCCGGCGTCCGCCTTGTCCCGGCCGACCAGGACACCGTCCGTCTCATGACGGACCTCGCAGTCTATCATGTTCGCGTCATGAGCGACTCTGTCGGGATGATCGTAGCGGCACACCAGCGTCGGCCAAACGAATGGATGCACGGCGCCGTCGACATCGTTCATCGATTGCATCTCTCCCGAAATCGAGCGAGCTCGGAAGAGCGGGTCCAGAACCTCGGGCCAGGCGCCAAGGTCTGGCGTGATCTCCTGGAACCCATCCAGACTGCCGACGGGACGAACGACGTTCCAATATGGTTTGCTCTTATCCTCCTCGAGGCCTTCACTCTGCTCCGAGAGCAGTTTCGCCTTTATCCGGTGCATGTACTCCCGACAGTCAATACCGACGTCAACGTCGTTTGGCTGGCCCCCGCCGAGGACGCTCCGCGGGATGCGCAGCGCGAAACAATGGGGCTGCGCCCCGCTGCCGAGGCGCTGAAGCGAGAGCTGAAGCAGGACGACGGAAAGGCAAACTGGACGCTGTCACAAACGGCGCGTCTGGCCGTGGGCCGCGAGCGCGTTCCGGAACTCAGCTATGAGGGCAGTGGGCTGATCAACGGGAAGGTCGCGTTCGCATTCGGGACCAACCTCGCGATGCAGGCCGGGCAGCGGCTTTTCCTGCGCCCCCGCAAAGACACCGGTACCGAGCGGGCCATTCGGCGACGACTGCAGAACATCGTCGCCGCCAGGTCCAATGTCGAGCTTCTCAGGGCTTTGGACGATCCCGCGCAGGTGCGAATCGATGACGTGCTGCGCGACATCGCAGCACCCGGCCCACCGCCGGCCGACGCCGACATGGAAAAATCCAAGGTCGAGGCATGGCAGTCCATCGTCGAGGGCAGATCGATCAATGTCGTTGTCGGCCCGCCCGGAGTGGGCAAGACCTTTTTGATCTCGCACCTCGTGAAGAGTATCCTGCATGAAACGCCCGACGCTCGGATCCTCGTATCCTCCCAAAACCACGAGACGCTCGTTCACATGGAGGACGAGCTCCGCAAGTTTCTGCCCGCGTCCTCAACCATCGTCGTTCGCGTCGAGCGATCTCGATCGAGCGAGAAAGAGAGCACGCTGAGGCGTAGCTCGCAGTCTCTGCTGCGTTCCGTGTCCAAGCCGGATCCGGCCAGCGCCGCGATAATGACGAACCAGCTCAACCAGATCATCCATGCCCTCAAACCAGTAGATATGTCCGAGCAATCGATCGCTGACCGCGCTCTCCGAGACACCGATAATCTGATGCTGCGCTCGTCGGACGTGACGCTGGCGACCACGTCGTCGCACATTCTCGAGGAGATGATTGCCGACGGCGAGCAGTTCGACTGGGTCTTCATCGAGGAGGCGGCGCGGGCCAATGGCGCCGAACTGATCGGTGCGCTGCTCTTGGGGAACCGTCGAGTGATCATCGGCGATCACAACCAGCTCTCGCCCTTCGATGCGGCGGATCGGCAGAAATTCTACGACCCGAGTCGGGCCGGTGAGCTCCTGCGTGATGCCAAGGAGAAGCTCGCCGCGATCTCCGACTTGCCGAGCGAGGTGGAATTGGCGCTCGAGGCGTTGAAGGCAGATCAGTTCCTGCTCGGGGACGTTCTCGCGGTCGCGTCTCGCCTCGAAGAGCCGTTCCGATCCATTGCCGAGCGGGAAGAGACAAGAACGATGGACACCGGCCGCCCCAGCTCGATCGCCACCACGTTGCGCGAACAGAGCAGAATGCATCGGGCCATCTGCGAGCTCGTCTCCAACACGTTCTACAAGCGACAGTTGGTTTCGTCCGGCCGGGTCAAGACACGTGGCCAGGTCGTGGAGAGCGTAGGCGGATTCCCGGCCTCTCCGGTCGTCATCCTTGACGTGCCCTCGCTGAGCACGGTCAAAAGACGTGCATTCGAGCAACCGGTGAAACGATCGATCCGCAACGAGGTTGAGGCCAATGCGTTGCTGGCTGCGTTGCGGAAGTTGCGGCCGGTCATCAGCGAGGATGAGCGGGTCCCCACGCTGGTGGTGCTGTCGCCATATCTCGCACAGGTTAATCACCTCGAGCGGCTGCTCAAGCCCGAGATCGATGTGTCCGCGGGAACGCTGTTCGGCTTCGCCAGCCCGCGAGGCGACGGCAAGTTCGTCTATACGAGCGACAGCTTTCAGGGCGGTGAGGCCGATCTCGTCCTCGCCAGCCTCGTCCGCAATAACGTCCTCGTGGGCTCAAGAGCCGTTGGCTTCATGAGAAACCCCCAGCGCCTGAACGTGCTGCTCAGCCGCGCCAAGCATAAGCTCGTCCTCACCACCAGCCGGAAGTTCGTCCGCAACGCGGTTGATGGCATCGATCCCGATGCGGTCAACGATGAGCTGGGCTTTCTGCGAACCATGCTCGATGAACTGACCCGGCTGTCCGAGGCCGACTTTCCGTCGGTTGGCAAAGGCGCCTCCATCATCCCGGTGGATGATCAGGGGAGGTTGCCCCGGTGAACAACATCTATATCCCGGCCTGGCACTATCGCGCACCCGGCATTGTCCAGCGGACCTGGGGCTGGAGCCCTGTCGAGGAAATGATCCTGCTGTCGCTGGACCGAAGCCCGGGAACGATCAATGACGTCTCCGACACGCTCAAGATTCCCCGACAGGTGGTCGGCTCCACTGTGGCCCGCCTTATGCAGTTCGGACTTGTGGAAGTTCGGCTATCGCCGCACCCGGTCCTCGTCACCAGCAGTATTGGTCACGACTTCATCCGCACGGGGCGCGCCCTTCCCGAACGCTCGGCCGATCGCGAGATCGGCATCAGCGTGGTCTACGAGAAGGTCGGCTTATCAGTCTTCAGGACGAGGGACGTCGACACGATCTCCGTCACCAAGCTTCCCGGCAAGGGTGCAATCATCCGGTTTCCGGACGGCGAGCCGCCAGAGACGCACTATTCGATGATGCAACGCGTCAACGAGTTCATGGTCGGCATGCTAAGGCCCGGAGAATGGCTGCGCGGCGTGCAGGCCAATAGCTCGTTCCTGGAGCCGAAATTCCTCGTGCTTGATCTCGATGAGACCGGAGCTGGCGTGTTTCCGCAAGGCGCGAGCGACCAGCTCGTCGAGGCCCTCAAAGTAACGATCAAGACCGGCGTTCTACCCAAGACCACCGCACCGCCGCCGGAGCGTCCGGTATCCATCGAAACCCGATTCAGCGCCAGCGACATCGTCGTCGGCGCCGAGCAGCACTTGAAACGCTTCGAACAGATCGTCGGCGCTGCGAAATCCAACATATTCGTCCTGTCCACGTTCGTTGCTTCTCAGTCCGATGAACAGGGCCGGGATCGTCGGGAACGCATCGTGCGAGCCCTGGAGGATGCGTGTAAGCGCGGCGTGAGATGCCACCTCTTTTTCGGCACTTCGCTCGATCGCGCCAAGCATGCCGCAGCCATGCAGGAACTCTATCTGCGCCTGTCTGCGGCGCGGCAAACCAGAGGATATCTCTTGGTGCAGAGGGATCCCGTCGAGAGCCATGCAAAGTTCCTCGTTGCCGACGACGGCCACGACGGTGCGGTGGTGCTGATGGGATCGTGCAATTGGCTTCACTCTCCCTTCTCGGCCGTTGAAGTCTCGGCCGAACTCAGAGAGGCCAACGCGGCCGCAGAAGGGCTGGATCTGCTCCGCGAGATTGTCTCCAGGCTTTCAAGTGCCAGCCGATCCGTGGAGGTACTGCAGTTCATGGCGTCCGAGCTGCGGCGCCAGCGAAACATGCTGTCGACCTCTGAAGAGGCGCAAGCGCCGGCCGCGACGCTGACGATCCTGCATGCCGCTGACCACGAGCGCTTGTTGCGCGCTGCGGCCCACGATGCGCAACAGCGCTTCATCTGCTGTACCAACAAGGTGGGCGCGAACATGGTGCCGGCGCTGTTCGATCCCGCCGAGGTCGCCGGCCGGCGGCTCAGCCACGTGCGCATCTATTATTCGCGCCGAACCGGACCGGTGAAGCGCAGCCACGTCACAAAGCATCGAGAACGGCTCCACGGCATCGTGGACCTCACAGGTGTGCCCGAACCGCAGTTGCATGCGAAGTTTCTGGCCTGGGACTCCGACCACGTCGTCGTCAGCAGTCTGAATTGGGGGTCCCAGTCAGGACTCGAGGACAATCCGCTCGATGAAATCGGCCTCTATCTCGAGGGACCCAAGTTGGCCACGTCCTTGCTTGAGACCTTCGAGCGTGAACTCGAATGAGATGGGCGCGGCGCTCTGCTATTTCAGCGGTGCCGTATGCTCGCAGTTGGGGAACTGGCTGCAGCCCAGGAAACGGCGATTGGCAGGTCCAGTTCGCTCGACCAAGTGACCGGCGCGACATGCTGGGCATTGACGCAGAAGCTCGCCGTCTATCGTCTCAAAGCGGAGGTCGTTGCCGGCAATCTCGGAGAGCTCACGGATGTAGCGGGATGGTTCCCGAACGTTGGCGAGCAGGAAGACGCCGCGGCTGGCGCGAGTCAGGGCCACATAGAACAAGCGCCGCTCCTCCGCATATTCGAACGCTTCGGGTCGCGGCATCACGAGATTGAGCAGCTCATCGTCCTCGATCCGGCTCGGTACCCCATAGTCGCCTTCGCTGACATCGAGCAGAATCGTGTAGTCCGCCTCCAGCCCCTTTGCCCGATGGAACGACAGGCCCGACACCTCGATGTTGTCGGACGATGAGGCCAAGAAGCTTTTTGGAGATGGCGCCGCGCGTATCGTCAGGCAAGCTGTTGATGGCAAGCTCGATGGGCGCCCGCCGCTGATCTATTGCCGGGACGAACGCACTTTTCTGGCTGCACTCGGTGTGCTGCAATGGATAGCGCAAACGCTTTGACGGGGTTTCATCGACTCCTTCTGAGTGGCTTGTTGGATAGTTCCTTGATCTTATGACTACGTTACGATGCGGTTCATGCAGCGGGCACCATGCCTTCCACGAGGTGCCATGACGATCAGGCAGGCGATTTGCGCTTCCGTCTACAACTAGATTCGCTGGTAGCTTATGTTTCTTCATACTTTGCGGGTAGCGAATGATCGTCAGGATCTTCGGTTGAACTCGGACGTCTAGATGCGCGCGCTAGTCGAGCAGTGGAACCATCTCGAACCTCCGCCTACAATCGGGCGTGAGAGGGAGCGTGCCAGGCTTCTCGAGGCACTGCGGCAACCGGGACAAATCGTGGAACTCGTGGCATCAGTCGGCATGGGAAAGACCACGCTGCTGAAGCGAGTTTCCCTCGATGCGCAGGAGACTTTCGGGGGAGTGGTGGAGTACTTCGCGGGTAGCGATGCCTTCCCTTTGAGCGCAGCGGTCGATGTGATCGCCCAAAACCTTCGCGAGGCGCGCGGGCACAGTGTCCTTGTGATCGATGCAGCCGATCCGTTGGATCCAACTGATACGCTCAAAGCGATCGATCGCCTCTCCTCGGGGCCGTGGTCCTTCTCAACGGTTATCGCCTCCCACAAGGGACTAGGGCTCAGCGGTCCCATCGTCGAACTTTCTCCGCTTGGTGGTTCGGCATTTCGGGAACTGCTTGAGTCTCAGTTCGACGGAGCCTTGGACGCGGCCGGCATGGAACGGTTATGGGAGGCGACGCGGGGCAACCCGCTGCTTGCCCGGCTGCTGGGAGAGCATTGGCGAGCTGGGAAGATCAGAGAGGTTGGTGAATTCACGCGGCTCTTCGATCCCTGGAACAGGTCTGGGCTGCTCGGTCCAGATGGTCGGCCGTTGCAGCAAGGCAGCAAATCGGAGCAACGCATCATCACCGATGTGCGTGAGGTCAGCGACGCCCTGCTCCTCCAAGTTGCGAGCAATCCGCGGCTTCTATACGAGATGCCGCCGCGCCGGTTCGAGGAACTAGTAGCCGAGCTCCTGGAGCGTGCCGGCTACTCCGTCACCCTGACGCCCCAGACGCGAGATGGCGGCAAGGATATGTACGCGGCTCGTAGCGACCAGTTTGGCGCGTTCCTTTATGTCGTTGAGTGCAAGCGGCACTCGCCTGACCGACCTGTTGGCGTCGGGGTCGTTCGGGCACTGTACGGCGTTGCGCAACGCGAGCGCGCAACCGCTGCAATGCTGATGACGACATCCTACTTCACTGGCCCCGCGCGTGAGTTCGCCGAAGACCTCCAATATCAGATTGCACTCAACGACTATTTCAATCTACGCCACTGGCTCGATCAGTACGGCCAGTGACGGAAGCCGTTCGAACGTAATCACCCGAATTTCGACTAGGCGACACCATTGCCAAAGCAGCACATCACCTTTCGGAGCGCCGCCAATGCAATCACCTCGGTGCAAGATGCCTCCTGCCAGTCGCTCGTTCTCAGCCCGGACGGTCAACTTGACTCCGGCTGGCGCTTTCCACCTGAACAATTTCGCTGAGAGTTAGGAAAACCAGCATCCCTTGGTCAGCACCCGTTGCGGCTAGATAGTCTCTCAGCTGACCGGCATAAGCGCTTCGAACGGCGGGGGAGGGGTTGATGTCTGACTTCCAATCAATCACCACCTCGACCTTTCCAGTTCTGATTGCGAGCGCATCAGCGCGGCCTGCGAGGAGGAAACCCTCGCCTGACGCCCAAATCGCCACTTCGGGCACCAGCCAGGGACGAAGCGCTGCGACCTCCGGCAAAGCGATCGCCCGCAAGGCACAACCCGCCATTTCTGATGGGTCAGGTCGCGGTTCTTCGTCGGTCTCCGTTACGAGTTGGCCTAGCAAAGCGCGCGCTCGGGCAACTACTGCCTCACCTTCAGTCGGAAGCTCGCCAGTGAGGAACTCCTCCATGAGCTTATGCAGGACAATTCCACGCAATGCGCCCGCACCCGCGACCTCTACAGTTTGACCCGGTGCGTCGGTGACGATGACAGTATTGAGCGGATCATCTGGGCGATCCTGATCATGGTCGCTCGGGCGACGCCAGACGATCGACGGAGCGCTCTCTTTGACCTTGCGCTGTTCCAAGGCGAAGACATCTGCCGTCTGCTCATTGCCGCTGGTGCTTTCTGGGCGGACGTCGGCGGCCACGAAGTCCGAAACGTTCAGTTCCGGGAGATCCACCTGCCGCAGATCGATCGAACTGAACCACGAGCCTTTCGAAGCCTGCGGGATGTGCGGAAGGATCAGCAGGTCGCGCGCCCGAGTACATGCGACGTACCAAATTCTCTCGCGCTGATTGGCGTCTTCCTGACTTTCTTCGGCGCGCGCCGCTGCCAGGTCCAGTGGAGACACGCCTCCAAGCATCCAGTGCAAGCTGTCGTCCGACTGCCGGTGAACAAACCGGTCTGGCCGATAGAGCTCTGTCGTCGAATTGATGGGGATCACGATGGGCCACTCCAACCCCTTCGCGCTGTGTATCGTGACAACCTCGATTGCATGCTCGGCTGCGTCGATGCGTCCTTCGGGTGCCCTTGCCTTACGCTGCCAATCGGCCTGGAGATCGCGCACAAACGCGCCCAACCCTGAAACTCCATAGCTTCGCGCACGCTCGATCAATGCATCGAGGTTCGCGATCGCACGCGCGTTCCGGTTCCGGTGCCGGGCGGCCACGATCACCCGGGCGTTCAGACGTTCGATAGCCTCCGCAAGAATCAAACTCGGCGTCGAGATCGACACTCGGCGTCTTAGGTGCTGCAGCTGCTCCAGGATCGATCTTGCGAGCGGATGCCGCACGAGGGTCGCATCGGTTCTCGCATTGAAGAAGCTGGGCCGACCTTCGATGGGAGGAAGGGCAGCGGTGATATCGAGAAGCTCTTGTTCGGCCAGCCCGACCAGTGGTCCGCGCATGAGCGCACCGAAAGCGAGGGTGTCGGATGAGTCCGCCAATACACGGAGCAGTGCAAGGATGTCTTGCGTTTCCTGACGCCGCATAAGGCTTTGGCCTGCCTGAGAAGAGACGGAGAGGTCACGCTTCTCCAGTGCACGCTCGTAGCGCCAGAGCTCGGTATGACCCGGAGAAAGAAGCGCAATATCCCCAGCGCGAAGCGGAGAGAGGGAGCCATCCGCACGTGGAATCATAACATTGCCGATCAGGCGCTCGCAGATGTCGGCAACCCGCTCCGCCTCCGCCTCCCGGAACATGTCCGCGTAGACGCGCCCCTCGGTCTCCACATGAATCGTGAATCTCGTCACGCAAGGCACGGGATAAGCACCATCCGGTATCGTCGGAGCCAAAGCGACATATCTGGGCTGCGAGCCCATGCCAAAGATCCCCTCGAAGCACGTGTTCACATGCTTGATGATGGCGCTCTGAGATCTGAAGTTCGCTGTGACGTCGATGACGGCACCGTCATCTTGTGCGCTGATCAGCCGACGAGAGAGTTCATAGGCCTCGATATCGGCGCCGCGGAAACGATAGATGGCCTGCTTCGGGTCGCCGACGAGAAACAGCGATCCCGGCCGCAATCGACTGTCTTCCCAACGCTTCAGACGATCTTCGTTTGCAGCAATTGAGAACAAAATCTCGTTCTGGATGCGGTCGGTGTCCTGAAATTCGTCGACCAGGATATACCTGTAGCGCTGCCCAATGGCGCGGCGCACCGCTTCGTGGTCACGGACCAATGTACGCACATGGAGGAGCAGGTCATCGAAATCGAGCACCGCAGCAGCCCGCTTCTGTCGCTCATAGTTATCGAGAAGCAGATCCAGTGACGATGACAGTTCACAAACCAATCTGCTCGCGATGTGACCGATCAGCTCGTTCCAGGCGTCACTGACGACTTGGTAGCGTTGAAGAGTAAGATCGCTGGCCGTCTCTTCGCGATAGGCACCGAGGACCTCGGCGGCTTCGCCATAGGCCTTGAGTTGAAGGCCTTTGCTGGTGAATAGCCGTGAGTGACCTGCGTCGCAGAGCTTCCAAAGCGTTGCGAAATCCGGTGGCCGCTCAAATGCGTTCTTGTATCGAGCAGCCAGTCGCTGCAGTTCCAGAGCGATTTCTCGCGGCCAACGGTGATCACCAATACTCGCCTGCCACTTGTCGAAGTCATCGACGGCCTGGAGGAATACGATGTCTGGACGCCGGTCCGCCGGTGGCGCGATCGGCGTCGCGTCGGGGTGTTTCCTGCGGAGCAGGGCGAGCTCTCGGATCAGATCTAAAACCTGAAGCGGGATTTGCTCGGCGAGGACGACAATAGGGTCCTCGTCGACCGCATGCTCGCCGAGGCGCCGCGAGAACCAAGCGGAAAGTTCGCCAAGGAAGAGCCAGTCCGCGACGGTCGCATCAACGATGCGCGCACCTGGGTCCAGTCCGGCCTGAACGCCATGGCTATGAATGATGGCTTGACAGAAGCCGTGGATGGTCGTTGCCGTAAGTTCGTCAAGCCGAGGGGCTGCGGCCGCGAGTGCTGCGCGCTGGGCGGATGTCAGTCGATCCGGCAGCACCGGTTCGAGGAATGCGGGTATCGCATCCGCCAAGAGCGCGTCGACTGTTTCCCTGATGCGACGATTGAGCTGGCTTGCAGCGAGTTCTGTGAAGGTGATCGCCGCTATATCCCCAGGCAGATGACCGCTGGCGAGCATCATCGCGACACGCCCCGCCATAAGCGAGGTCTTGCCGGTTCCAGCGGCGGCCTCGACCAGGAGGATAGAGCTGAAATCGGTCATCGCCCGCCGACGGTTCTCCTGATCGACCAGCGTCATGTGGTGGAATTCCAGAGCTTGCCGAGCTTCTGGTTGGCCGCGCGGAATTCGGAGCTTTTGCGGCGAAGGTAGCTCTCCCGGTCCGCCGGCAGCGCCAGGCGCATGTCGTCATAGTGAACGTCCTGCTCCCACCGAGGCGCGATCTGTCCGCTGCGAACAATCCCGACCGCCGCGACGAGATAGCTCGTCGCTTCAGCGATGGCGCTATCGAGCTCGTCACCTCTCAATTCGAATTTGGCAGGATCGTCAGCGAGATAGATCAGCCTGGCGACGATCGTCCTAATTTCAGGAAGAAGTGTTCGGACCGCCATCGCGTATAGGACCCGCTGCAGCTCGCGTCCCTGGCCGAGGGCGATGCGCTGGGTCTTCGGAGGCGGTTTGGCGCTCTTGTAGTCGGTGATCTGAGCGCCGTCGCCAGACGCCCGGATATCGAGCCGATCCATTCGGCCACCATAGACTAGACCTGCCTCCGCAATTGGGATCTTGACCGTCGCATCCCATGGCAGTTGGACCGCCACAGGCTGTTCCTGGCCGAACGGTATTTCACTCCAGCTACGTGTGTCGGCCCTGGTGGGATCATCCGAAGCAAGTCCCCTGGATGTCCGTCGAGCCGCCTCTTTCACCGTATGACGCCAGAGAACGGGTGGCGGGACCGAGCGTTGCAAGGGCCACGACGTCATGATTGTCGCCGATGCGGCCGCGATGGCGGCCTCGATTTCCTCTAGAGTTGCACGCGCAAACCCGGGTTTCGGCTCAAGGCTGGAGATTGCACCGCTAATCAGCTCGTGTACGAGCTCGCCAAAGGCGATCGGGTCGAGCTGGAGCGGTTCGGGCTCCAGGCGGATCGAACGCCAGTCAAGCGCGTAGCGCCACACGAAGCCGAGGGGATCCCGCAGCAGACGCTGGAGCGATGTTGTCGATTGCGTTCGAGACAGAGCGGTCACGATTGCCGGATGATCTGGTGCGACCAAGCCGTCATGGGGTGTCAACCCAGAGTTCCATTGCCAATCTCGCCAGCAGAGCTGGCTCTGTCGGACGTGCTCGACTTGCGCTGCGTCCCGCGGCCGGGCCAAGAGGCGGTCCGCCTCGCTGAATGCATGCCCGGGAATGCGATCTCGCTTATGAAGTATCTCGTCCGCGGGCCATAGTGAGCTTGGTGACAGGAGGCTGCCTTTCGCACTCCGCTCCGGCCGCGACAGGACTAAAGCCTCGCGCGTTCCAGCCCGAATGACTTCGAAGTGTTGCCGATCACGTTCGGCCATCGTGACCGGATGAAGCCTGCGCCGGTCGAGAAGATGGTCCGGCATAAGGGGATCGTCGTTCTCGAAGCGTGGCCATGATCGGCTGGTCAGGCCGAGCAAACGGGTGAACGGTCGCGGGCACGCCGCCAGATGGGACGCAGGGCACCACACGACGCTGTTGGCCGGCTCGCGACCGTCGCTCACCCGCAAAGCCTGCAAAGAAAGCGCGACAGCGTGGGGCGGTGTGCTTCTCAACGCCTCGTTCCACATAGCTAAACTCGCACCTGAGAGCAGCAGGAGGCCGGCTTCCCGGCCCGAATCAGGCCCGCGCGCGAGAAGTTCAAGAAGCGGGAGAAGAATGCGTTCAGTGAGGTCGTTCGTCTGGCGCTGCGGCCGGGCCGCCGCCAGAGCTTCACGCCATTGGTCGAGGGTCTTGAGACCAGCGCGGCGCGGTATCGCCGTGAACCAATCGTCCGGAAGAGAGCTCACGAAGGGCCGAGCCGGCAGGCGCCTGAAAAGCCTCCACACGCGCTCCTGACTAAGGCCGCTGATCAGGATGTCGGCTAACGCCGCACACGCTTGCCCGTCCGGCGTGCTGAGCGCGGGAACGCCGTGCGAGAAATGGAGCGGGAGAGCAGCATCGCGTGCGTAGGCAAGGAAATGCTCATCCCAATCTGGCGTCGCCGTTGCAGCGATGGCAATTTCCTCGGCCTTCACCTCGCCCGATGCCAGAAGCTCACGCACCCATCGCAATGCTTCTACAACTTCGGATTTGGGGTCGGCGCTCACCTCCGCGGTCGAGCGCGATGGGCTGGACGGTACTCGGCTGCGCACCTTGCCGTCGAACCATCCGTTTTCGACTTTGCCCGGCATATCCCACGCCACGTCGGTGAAACGCGCAATCGCATTCAGCAAGGGACGCCATATGGGGTCGACGTCGACGATCCCAGCGAGTGTTACCGGTCCAAGCAGGACGTTCGCCAGGGAAACACGCGCGAGCGCTTCGTCGCGCAGGTCGCGGGGTAGCAGTCGAGATGGAGGGAGACGGCCGCGTATGCGCTTCTCGACCAGATGCAGATCGGCGAAGCGGCCGACCTCTTGAGGAAGAGACGATAGGTCAATATCGGCCCGCCATGCTGCGTCGAGAGACTGAAGGAGCGCTCGCGGCATACCTGGCAGGCTCGCAACGCGACTGATGTCGCGAAAGCCGCCAGCCGCCAATGCCGCCTGAATGGCTGGATAGAGAACATCCGTGCCCGCAGGAGTTATGAACCCGCCGGCGAGGCGGGCTGCAAGGAACGGAAGTGTCAGGATATCACGAACAAGCCTGCGCTCGCGCGCCGCCGTGGCACGCTGACTACGAAATGCTAACGGGCCATCGACAACCAGCGTCTCCCGCATCAACATCTACGCGGCCGCCATCGGCTGCGGGATGATTTCGCTACGCTCTATGTCTCGATCGGCACCGAAATCATAGAGGCGACCAATCCGCTGGCCGTCCCAACGGAACCGGTAATGGGCGCCTTGCACGCCCTTCTCCAAAAGAACGTCATCGTTGAAAATACTGATGAATGCGCTGCCGGGCAATTCGGCCATGTTGAAGATGACGCCATCGACACCATCCTCATACAGGCGCTGGCCGATTTTCCATCTGGCGGCCTGAGAAGTGTCTGGCGTCACTCCCCGCAGGTCGACGAAGCTTCCCATGACTTTGTTGGTTATCATCCGCATGTCAACGCCGCAGGCCGGCTCGTCAGTGCGAGAAAGAAACTCCTCACGTCTGATGATCGCTCTGGCGAGAGCGCCGCGCTCGTCGGATGCCAGCTCCATGACTGAATACGGGGGAGGCAGGAAGTGCGTCCCTTCCGGCATGGGATACGAGAAGGGTGCGTGATTCCAGTTCTGAAGTTTCGGCGAACTGGAATCCGCAGATATGTTCCCACCGGTAATCCGAGACTTGGCGGCAAGACGCGGGTTCGTGATCGTCTCGAGCTCGGCGGCAAGCGCCTGCATCTCCCGAGAGCCGAATTTCTCGTAGATGTCGATCGTAGGATATTTTGAAGGGATCAGTCGGCGATAGTGCCCGTCGACTGCGATCTGCGGATGTTCCAAACTTACCCTCCGCGTTGGGCATCGACATATTGTCGTACCCTAATAATGTCGCTCAAATTCCCGTTCAGCATGATGTCCAGGGCGGACGTTCCCTCGAAATATCGATTTGGTCGGCGAATCCACTTCACGGCAGCATCAGGTGAGTCGAGCAGGATAGTAAGGGCCTTATAGATAGAGCCCAAGTGTGAGATCCGCTCCAGCGTATCCACAGAAACGTCGCCGCCATCTTTACGCCAACGGAAGTATGTCGAGCGGGCCGGCGATCCCAGCAGCTTGATCTGCTGATCGGTGCTCAAGTCCCAGATTTCCGCGAGTTTGAAGAAGAAGTCGAGGGGGGTGGGCTGTGCCCTGTGAGGCTGGTCTGTGGGTGCTGTCCATTTTTTCGTATCCATCGGGGCTCCTCGATGAGCGTCAAATCGGACTTGATTTGCAAAATCAGTCCGATTATACACAGTCTCATAACGGACTGAATCGAGACTATCTGTCCCTTCCGGGATTTCGTCAAGGTCTGGAGCGTTTGTCCGTGCGCTCCGAAATGGAGAGAGAATATGGAAACGATTCTGATGAAGGCCGATGGCGACCGGAAGCATGGCAACGGTACCTTTCAAGTCGAGGTCGGCGATAAGAACTTCGATTTCGCCGCGGTCACGTTCGACGACGCCAAGATCACAGGCGCACAGGTCGCCATGTCGATCGGCAAGCATCCCGTCGAAGACTTCGTCGTGTTGCGGCATCTGAAGACGGGCGAGTTGGAAACCTTGCGCCCGACCGAAACGTCTGAGCTGGATAAGAGCAAGGTCAACCGCTTCTTCGTGGTGGAAGGCGGCGTCACGCACCGCTTCTTCATAGAAGGCCTGGCGATGGAGTGGCCGCGCAAGAAGCTGATCGCCTCGCAGATCAAGTTTCTTGCCGGCGCCGGCGACGAGCTGGCGCTGATCCTTGAGCGCCCGGGCCTCGACCAGATTTTCGACGATGATGACGAGGTCAACATCGGCGGCGACGAGGTCGAGCGCTTCAAGCTGCGCAAGCGCAAGAAGACGGTGACGGTAATCTACGGCGGCGATGTCGAGTTCGAACTCGAGCGCCGCGTTTACACCACCGAAGAGCTGATGAGCGTCTTCGGAGTTCCCCCTGGCTACAAGCTCGACATCATTGGCTCGGATGGCGTCTTCCGTGAGATGGCTCCGGGCGAGCGCCTGAAGGTGAAGGACGGGATGGAATTCGCCTCCCATCCGCCGGTGGGGCAGTCGTCATGACGGCCCAGCTCCAACTTGCGGCATTGCGGCGGATTAATCGCCTGGCAGAACTGTGGGACGAGGGGGGCCAACCCCTCGTCTTTCTCCCGAGGTCCTGCACAACGGGGGTACCGTGACGATAGACGGTCTGCTCTGTCCGCGCAGCCATTCGAGCTACACGACGCGCCTCTTCCTGTCGAAGCCCTTCCCGAACCGCGGTCAGAACTGGACGGTCCACCAGATCATGGGCCGCGCGTGGCACGCGATGTCCTTCAACAATGTGCCTGCCTCGTTGCCCTGGACAGAAATCCTCGCAAACCACCTGGGGCAGCTCAAATGAGAGTAAGCCTCAAGATCGCCGGTCCGCTGCTCGACCAGGTTCGGTGCGACCTAGCAAGGCCGCACGTCTTCGCGCACGAGCGTGTCGGCTTCCTGACGGCAGGCGCAGCCATAGAGCCAGATGGCCTGTTGCTGTTGGTTCGCGGCTACGTGCCGGTCGACGACGAAGACTACGAAGTCGCTCCCGGTGTCGGCGCAAGGATTGGCTCTAACGCCATGCGCAAAGCCGCGCAGGCGGCCTATCGGCCGGCCTCGACCCTCCTCCATGTCCATACCCACGGTGGTCGCGGCCTTCCGCGTTTCAGCGGCGTAGATCTTGAGAGTGGCAACACGTTCGTGCCCGGGTTTTTCCAGTCGTGCCCGAAAATGCCGCACGGACTGCTGGTTTTGAGCAACGACGGCGCAACTGGCTTGCTGTGGCTTGAGCCCGGCAAGCGCTCCGTTCCGATCGACCGTTTCATCCGCGTTGACCAACCGGTCGTCGCGCAATGGAGTGCGAAATATGAGCTGGCTTGATCGTCAGAGCTTTTTGGGCCCGCACAGCGAACGGCCATTGGGTGAAGTGACCGTCGGCTTGGTGGGCCTCGGCGGAGGCAACTCGCATGTTGCTCAGCAACTGGCCCATGTCGGCATCGGCAACTTCGTGCTGGTGGACGAGGACCGCATTTCGTTGACCAATCTCAACAGGCTGATCGGCGGCACCTGGTGGTACGTGCTGAAGCGCGCAGTCAAGGTCGAGGTCATGAGGCGAATGATCGAGGCCATCAATCCGAGGGCCCAGGTCGAAATCCATCGCCAGCAGTGGCAACTCGTGGGTGACGCGCTCAAGTGCTGCGACGTCATCGTGGGCGGCCTCGACAACGTGCGGAGCAAAGACGAGCTCGACGCCTTCTGCCGACGCTTCCTCATCCCATACATCGACCAGGGCATGGACGTACACAAGCTTGAACCTGGGCACGGACATCTTGTTGCAGGTCAGGTTGTCCTGTCCCAGCCGGGTAGTCCGTGCCTACGCTGCCTTGGCATTGTCACCGAGGAGGCGTTGGCCGAGGAAGCCCGTAAATATGGCGCTGCCGGCGGGCGTCCGCAGGTCGTGTGGTCCAACGGTGTGCTCGCCTCGCTGGCGGTAGGACTGGTCGTTCAGATGGTCACGCCATGGAACCGACGGGCCAGGGCAGGTGCCTATCTCTCGTATGACGGCAATACCGGCCTGGTCTCCGAGGCCGACCGGTTCCGGCGTTGGTCGGCGCCTTCTTGCCCGCACTATCCGCCGGCGGCGGTCGGCGACCTGAGCTTCGACATTCGCAGGTATGTAGAAAAGAATCCGAAAGCCAAACGGCCTACAGGTTGGATTCGCTGGGTGCCTAGTTGGATTCCAAGGTGTATGCGCAACGGTTGAATTTGGCCCAATGTCGCCCCGCATAGCAGTTTGCAGCTGACGGCCCGAGGCGAGGGGTACATTGCCGCCCGTAGATGTTTCTCCTCGGACGATTGCGGCACCTTCGGCGTTCACCATCTGTGCTCGAAAAGTCGCATAAAGGGCATTATGTTATGATGTCCGGAATTATTTGGCATTTCATGGGGTTTACCCAGTCCGGAATTATGGCCGCGGGTGTTCCGCCTATACCATTGAAAACAAGAGAGTCTTCAGGTCGTGCATAGGGACTCCCGATCTAAACACCGGGTTTACCAATGGCCCCCATCACAGCTAATTCTGGATTGGCGTTAAGTCGTTGGATTGGCGTAGAATCTGAGCGCCTTTATTGGTCAACCCGCTTGCGGTAGGCAACGGATTGGTCAACCCAAAAACCCAGGATTGGTAAACCGAAGTAGCAGCCCTATCGACCAAGATTCAGCTCTGTACTTCCCCGCGAGCGCGGCGGCACATTGGGCGAACAGCACAGTGCCAGAACTCGACAAACAGACAAGGGCCTACCAAAGGTCGTCCGATCGTCTGGAAAGGATGCTCTCTCGATTGTAGCTGGATACGTCGGGGGAGGTAAGATATTGTTCCCTAGCCCAGCTAGTGACCAGTAGTAGGCCTATGACTTTTTCTTCGTTAGTTCTAGAATGCCGCCGACTATGACTGCGACGCTAAAAGCTCCCAACAATGCCAGAGAAGCCACCCGCCAGAAGTCGAGGATGCCTCTGCCCGAGTTAGCTCGGTCGCGCCATATACAGACACGTCCGTATTCATCGTTTCTCCTTCTAGCACATGAAGATCAGTCAATGTCGACTGCCGGAAGGCAGAATCGCCGCCGTGCAATGAGAACATCAAGACTCGTGCCAACCGCGCAAGGAAGCTTCGCGGAGGTTCTAATGCTTCCGAATGGCGCCGCTTCTGAGGCGAACTCCATTGTGGCCGCCATGAACATGTGCGCAAACACCCTCAGGATACTGCCCGTCCACGCATGAGCCGGGTCGGCAATTGAATGGGGTCCGAAGCGGGTCGCTCACAACCATTCGAATTGAGCTGCCTTGGCTGATGGTTCCATCATCGTCATCGGCGGCAGCTCTTCCGGAATCGCCATCGCCTGGAGTTGCTCCGCGCCCGACGCAGGGCTGCGGCGAACCGTTTGCCAGCAACGTTGTCAGCGGCAGCATCCCAACCGCATGTAGATGGTGATATGCGATTGACCATGGCGATCCTGTCGCCATACTCAGCGGTCTTAGCGTTGGAGCCAGCCTCGGCGATCATGGCTTCGGTGGTGACGAGCAGGCCGGCGACCGGGGCGGGGTCCTGGAGAGCAGTGCGCACGACCTTGACCGGGTCGACCGGTGGTGGCCAGCGAAGCGCGCAGCAGCGCGACGCCGCCGCCGTGCGGAAGCCTCGATCGTTGGCACGCGCCTACCGGCATCGCCGACAGGCGCCGAATGGTGAGATGGTCATCCTGCGAACGGACGAGATCTCGCTGACCCGCCCGGTGTGCCTGCTTCGAGGTCGCGCCCTTTGTTCTCAAGGATCTTGCCGGCAAGTCAGCGGCGCCAACTCCGACCAGACCTGCCTGCACGACCAGTTGCGCGGGATGGTCCAGGCGACCGTTCGTGATCTCGACCGGATCGACGCCGTCCTGGGACAGGAAAGCAGGCGCGCCAGCTACGAGGAAATGGCCGACCACATCCGGCGCGCAGCCATCTCGACCGGCGAACTGGAGGTGACCCCCGGCTACAAGGAACTTTTCGCAAACTGACCAGCTTATGGCGCCGTACCGACCCACGCTTTGCGGGCGCGTTCCGGTTCACGCTCCGGGTCGATGCCACATGACGAGTCTAACAACCCTTGTTAAGTTGTCCTTTGCGCCTTTCGTGTTTCCGGACTTGACATCCTGACTTCTGGGACGGACGGCTGTCGAGATCGGTCGCGAAGGCTAACGAGGTCATCGGGCGGGTCGCGACAGACGAGCTCCCGTATCCTGGCCAGTGGTCAGCCACCGACCTTGCGTTCCTCGCGGACTGCAGACGCTTCAACGCGGAAGTGCGAACGCGGTTCGAAGGGGATTACCCGGACGTACGTCAGCCGACACGCGCAATCGAGGCGTTCGTCGACTCAATTGACCGCTATTCATGTTCAGTGCTGCAAGTTCCGGCTGCGCCGAAGGTGAAGGAGGCGCTTGCCCGGACTGCGGCCCGCGCTGTGACCTTCGCGCTCGTCGGACTCTCTGTCGCGACTTACCCCGTCGTACCTGATTTCGCCATTTCCATCGCAAGGAGTCTGGGCTAGGGCTTCGCAAGCTCAGCTGGTTCGACCGCAACTGGATGGCCGAGCCAGTCCGTCTCTCTGCAAGCCATGACCCGGGCGGCCGTTGAATAGCCGATCAAAGACTTCGCGCGTTCACCGCGGTTTCGAGAATCAACCCAAGGACGCGAGCAAGCCGGGTGCATCGTGGGCTTCGTCTTTGATCAGCCTTGTCACCGAAACGACGCCGATGTCGTCCGGCTCGGCGAAGTCTGAAGTGTTGATGGCCTTCCAAAAGCGCGGCTAAACGACAACAAGAGTTGGTTGTGTTGCAAAATTTTTTCTGTGTCATGAAGGTCAGTCGGGACCGGCCGCTTTCATGCCGCGAGTACGGCCATGAACGGAGGCTGACGCGACTCAGAAAGAGGCCTACGGGTGCGTACGTGGGGTGCTTTTTGCGCTACAGCCGCGCCTCCACGCGCCCGAAGGCAGCGGACGGTAGATCCGCTTCCGAGCGATTGGTAGTGGATCAAAAGCTCCGGAGATCTGCGCCGCTGACCATCGAATTCCGATGGTTCTTCCGCGCCGCCCCACATGATTTGAGCGCCAACATCAGCAATCGCTGGTGCCCTGATGTGCCGGTCAGGCTTCAATGACGGGGAAGTGGGAGGATGGCGCGTTTGCGGGGTGTGTCGCCGGTCTGGGGTGGGATGATCGTATACTATCCGACACTGTTCTGTCGCTTTTGTTGGGTCCCTGCCACCGGTCTTTTTCGCCGAGCTCTTGTCTGGCCTCACGATAATCCGCTCAAAAGCAATCACAATGTTTTTTCTTCTGCCGGGTCGGCCAAGTTGGCACGAATTTTGAAACTCCTTCGTTGGGAGCCGAGGCCGCCGGCCGACCTTCATTTCGTGGATGACACCGCGATCGATGGAACGAAGAAAGAAAAGCAAATGTCAATCCGCATCAAGATATCATTCTATGGCAAGGCGGCCTCGGCGAGGCCGCCCCGTACTGAAACAGGCGCCGCCCTTGTCGACCCTTGCGCCGGAAAATCTTGATGGCCGGCTGCGACTCAAAGGCCGGCCCACCACACTCGCTCAATCCTGCCTTCAAAGGCGCAGGATAAGTTCTGCATCTCGCCCCGCGCGGTATGGCTGGACAGTTATACGTTGGCCAATCTTGATAATCGAGCCGGCTACGCCGCGGAGGACGTCTACATGCCGTCTTACGTCATTCGCTCCCCGCAGCGCCTTCCGCCCTTCCATCGCTTAGAGAGTGAAGTGCCACCATGTCCGAACACCCCTTGCCGACACTGCCGATGTGGCGCGTCGATCACATCGAGCCCTCGCCCGAGATGCTGGCGCTACGCGCCAACGGTCCGATCCACCGCGTGCGCTTCCCGTCCGGGCACGAAGGCTGGTGGGTGACAGGCTACGACGAGGCCAAGGCGGCGCTGTCCGACGCGGCGTTCCGGCCCGCGGGAATGCCGCCGGCGGCATTCACCCCGGATTCGGTGATTCTCGGTTCGCCGGGGTGGCTGGTCTCGCACGAGGGGGGCGAGCACGATCGGTTACGTACGATCGTGGCGCCGGCCTTCAGCAACCGCAGGGTGAAGCTGCTCGCGCAGCAGGTCGAGGCGATCGCCGCGGAGTTGTTCGACACGTTAGCTGTCCAGCCCCAGCCCGCCGACCTGAGGCGCCACTTCTCCTTTCCGCTTCCGGCCATGGTCATCAGTGCGCTGATTGGCGTGCTCTATGAGGATCACGCCTTTTTCGCCGGGCTGTCCGACGAGGTGATGACGCACCAGCATGAAAGCGGCCCGCGCAGCGCATCGCGTGTGGCCTGGGAAGAACTGCGCGCCTACATTCGCGGCAAGATGTGGGACAAGCGCCAGGATCCGGGCGCCAACCTGCTGACGGATCTGCTCTCGGCGGTCGACCAGGGCAAGGCGACCGAGGAAGAGGCGATCGGCCTGGCGGCGGGCATGCTGGTGGCGGGGCACGAGAGCACCGTGGCGCAGATCGAATTCGGCCTGCTGGCCATGTTCCGCCATCCGCGACAGCGCGAACGCCTGGTCAGCGATCCATCCCTGGTGGACAAGGCGGTGGAGGAAATCCTGCGCATGTACCCGCCGGGCGCGGGCTGGGACGGCATCATGCGCTATCCGAGGACCGACGTGACTATCGCGGGCGTGCATATCCCCGCGGAGAGCAAGGTGCTCGTCGGCCTGCCGGCGACGTCGTTCGATCCGCGCCATTTCGACGACCCGGAAATCTTCGATATCGGACGCGACGAAAATCCGCACCTGACGTTCTCGCACGGGCCGCACTACTGCATCGGCATGGCGCTGGCCAGGCTGGAACTCAAGGTGGTGTTCGGTTCGATCTTCCAGCGCTTTCCCGCGCTGCGCCTGGCCGTGGCGCCCGAAGCGCTGAAGTTGCGCAAGGAGATCATCACTGGCGGGTTCGAGGAGTTCCCGGTGCTCTGGTAATTCACGGACGCCGCCGGGAATCGCAATCTCTCCGCAACTTGCCGGCGCCCCTGGCGCGCCGGTCAGATCAGCCAGCCAATAGGTAACCAAGATGGACGTGCAAGAAACCATGGCAGCATGCCGGGACGCCTTCGCCGAACTCGCCTCGCCAGCGTGCATCCACGACCCGTATCCATTCATGCGGTGGTTGCGCGAGCACGATCCGGTGCATCGCGCGGCGTCAGGCCTCTTTCTGTTGAGCCGCCACGCCGACATCTACTGGGCGCTCAAGGCCACAGGCGATGCGTTTCGGGGACCGGCTCCGGGCGAACTGGCGCGCTATTTCCCGCGTGCGGCGACCAGCCTTTCGCTCAGTCTGCTGGCGTCCACGCTAGCGATGAAGGAACCACCGACGCATACGCGTCTGCGCCGGCTGATTTCGCGCGATTTCACCATGCGCGAGATCGACAACCTGCGGCCGAGCATCGCGCGCATCGTCGCAGCGCGCCTGGACGCCATGGCGCCCGCGCTGGAGCGCGGGGAGGCGGTGGACCTGCATCGGGAATTCGCGCTGGCCTTGCCTATGCTGGTGTTCGCCGAACTGTTCGGCATGCCCGAGGACGACATGTTCGGGCTCGCCGCCGGCATCGGCGCCATTCTGGAAGGCCTGAGCCCGCACGCCGGCGATCCCCAACTCGCCGCGGCGGATGCGGCCAGCGCCAAGGTGCAAGCCTACTTCGGTGAGCTCATCCGGCGCAAACGCACCGATCCCCGCCACGACATCGTCTCGATGCTGGTCGGCGCACACGACGACGATGCCGACACGCTGTCAGATGCGGAGTTGATCAGCATGCTGTGGGGCATGCTGCTGGGCGGCTTCGCCACCACTGCTTCGAGTATCGACCATGCGGTCTTGGCCATGTTGGCGTTTCCCGAACAGCGGCACTGGCTGCAGGGGGACGCCGTGGGGGTGAAGGCATTCGTCGAAGAAGTCCTGCGCTGCGACGCGCCCGCCATGTTCAGCTCCATTCCGCGTATCGCCCAGCGCGACATCGAACTGGGCGGCGCGGTAATCCCAAAGAACGCGGACGTGCGCGTGCTGATCGCGGCCGGCAATCGCGACCCCGAAGCCTTCGCCGATCCCGACCGCTTCGATCCCGCGCGGTTCTACGGCACCAGTCCTGGCATGTCGAGCGATGGGAAGATCATGCTGAGCTTCGGCCACGGCATCCACTTCTGCCTCGGTGCGCAACTCGCCCGGGTGCAGTTGGCCGAGAGCCTGCCGCCGATCCAGGCGCGCTTCCCCACGCTGGCATTGGCCGAGCAGCCGACCCGGGAGCCCTCCGCGTTCCTTAGGACGTTTCGCGCGCTGCCGGTGCGGCTGCAAGCGCAGGTGGGCTGAGATGCGCGTGGTGGTCGACCAGGACCTGTGCGGAACCACCGGGCAGTGCGCGCTGACGCTGCCGGGCACCTTTCGCCAGCGCGAACCGGACGGAGTGGCCGAACTGTGCGTGGCAACGATTCCGCAGGCGCTGCACGCCGCCGTGCGGCTCGCAGCCAGCCAGTGCCCAGTCGCCGCCATTCTGGTCATCGAAAGCGACGCTGGCGATGAGGAGCTCGCCAGCGCCGACCCTGCGCCTTCTCCGGTGGAGGTCGAGCGGCATGCCGCGAAAGACCAACGCAATCCAGGAGGACACGATGGGACGGTTTGAAGGCAAGGTGGCGGTGGTGACCGGCGCCGGCGCCGGCATCGGCAAGGCATGCGCCCTCGCCATCGCGCGCGAGGGCGGCAGAGTGGTGGTGGCCGACATTGATGCCTCGGCGGCCATCTCCTGCACCACGCAGATCGCGGCCGAAGCAGACCACACGCTGGCCCTGGCCATGGACATCGCCGACGCGCAGGCGGTGGCAGCGCTGTTCGAGGCGGCGCAGCGGCACTTCGGTGGGGTCGACCTGCTGGTGAACAACGCGAGCGCCATGCATCTGACCCCGCGCGACTGCGCGATCCTCGACCTGGACCTGGCGGTCTGGGATCAGACGATGGCGACCAATCTGCGCGGCACGCTGCTCTGCTGCCGACAGGCCATCCCACTGATGATCGCCCGCGGCGGTGGCGCGATCGTCAACATGTCGTCATGCCAGGGGCTCAGCGGTGACAGCGCGCAGACGTCCTACGCCGCGTCGAAGGCGGCGCTGAACATGTTGTCGGCCTCGCTCGCCACGCAGTATGGTCATGCGCAGATCCGCTGCAACGCCGTTGCGCCGGGTCTCATCATGACCGAGCGTCTCCTCGCCAAGCTTGACGAATGCATGCAACGGCATCTGCGCCGGCACCAGCTCCTGCCGCGTGTCGGCCGCCCCGAGGACGTGGCCGCGCTGGTGGCGTTCCTGCTCTCCGACGATGCTGCCTTCATTACCGGGCAGGTCGTGTGCATCGACGGCGGCATGCTGGCGCATGTGCCGACATACGCCGACGGAGGCAACAGCCCCGCCGCGCGGCCTACCGGGGGCATCGCCGAAGCGGCCGCGGAGCAGCACTGCTGATGGACATGCTGCTCAACCCCCTGGACCGTCGGCACCGGCTGCGGCATGACATCCCGGTCATGCCCGGCGCTTTCCCGCTGATCGGGCATCTTCCCGCCATCGTCTGCGACCTGCCGCGCCTGCTGCGGCGCGCGGAACGGACGCTGGGCAGCTACTTCTGGCTGGATTTCGGCCCTGCCGGCCACCTGATGACCTGCATGGATCTGGATGCGTTCGCACTGCTCCGACACAAGGACGTGTCCTCGGCGCTGATCGAAGAGATCGCGCCCGAATTGCTTGGCGGAACGTTGGTCGCCCAGGACGGCGGCGCGCACCGGCAGGCGCGCGATGCGATCAAGGCAGCGTTCCTGCCGAAGGGGCTGACCCAGGCCGGGATCGGCGACCTGTTCGCGCCCGTCATCCGAGCGCGGGTGCAGGCGTGGCGCGACCGCGGCGACGTAACCATCCTGCGCGAAACCGGCGACCTGATGCTCAAGCTAATCTTCAGCCTCATGGGAATCCCCGCGCAGGACCTGCCGAGGTGGCATCGCAAGTACCGGCAACTGCTGCAGTTGATCGTCGCGCCCCCAGTCGACCTGCCCGGACTGCCCTTCCGGCGCGGCCGCGCCGCCCGCGACTGGATCGACGCGCAGTTGCACCAGTTCGTCCGCGACGCGCGCGCGAATGCCGCGCGCACCGGGTTGATCAACGACATGGTGAGCGCCTTCGATCGCAGCGACGATGCGCTCTCCGATGACGTACTGGTCGCCAACATCCGCTTGCTGCTGCTCGCCGGTCACGACACCACCGCCTCGACGATGGCCTGGATGGTGATCGAGCTGGCGCGGCAGCCTGTGCTGTGGGACGTCCTGGTCGAGGAAGCGCAGCGCGTAGGCGCGGTGCCGACCCGGCACGCGGACCTGGCGCAGTGTCCGGTCGCCGAGGCGCTGTTCCGCGAGACGCTGCGAGTGCATCCGGCGACCACGCTCCTGCCGCGTCGCGCGCTGCAGGAATTGCAGCTCGGCCAGCGGCGCATTCCCACGGGCACCCACCTGTGCATCCCGCTGCTGCATTTCTCGACCTCGGCGCTGCTGCACGAGGCGCCTGATCAGTTCCGCCTGGCGCGGTGGCTGCAACGCACGGAGCCGATCCGGCCGGTGGACATGCTGCAGTTCGGTACCGGCCCACACGTCTGCATCGGCTACCACTTGGTATGGCTGGAAATGGTGCAGTTCTGCATCGCCTTGGCGCAGACCATGCACGAGGCCGGGGTGCGGCCGCGTTTGCTGAGCGGCGTCGAAAAAGGCCGGCGCTATTACCCGACCGCACATCCGTCCATGACAGTCCGCATCGGTTTCTCATGACCTGGCATGGCATGCCCCGTGTGGCGAGGCAGCGGCGCCGGCGACGGGCAGCATTGCAGCACTCGGCGCAACCGCTCGGCGCCGGCAAAACTGCGGCGGCTCGGCGCTCGCAGTGGCCGTGTCAGGTACAAGGACTATGAACAACATGCAGACCGGTTCCACGCTACACGACGACCGAACTGGCGTTTCCGCGCTCGGCGGATTGGCCGCGCAGGCGCGCGGCGCATCCGGCGCGCTACCGCCGGAGATCTGGATGCAGGACGGCGCAAAGCGGGTCGAACAGGCGCTTGCGCGTCTTCTCTGCGCCGAAGATGACGGTGAGACCGAGCTGATGGCGGCCATGCGCTACGCCACCTTGCACGGCGGGAAGCGCACCCGCGCCTTGCTCTGTCTGGCTGCCGGCGCACTGGCCGATACGCCGGCGCACATGCTCGACGACGTCGGAGCCGCCATCGAGATGATGCACGCCTGTACCCTGGTCCACGACGACCTGCCCGCGATGGACAACGACGTGCTTCGCCGCGGCCTTCCGACCGTGCACGTCAAGTTCGGCGAAGCCACTGCGATCCTGGTCGGTGATGCGCTGCAGGCGCACGCCTTCCTGACCTTGGCGACGCTGGATGCGCCGGGTAACAACCGTATAGCGCTCGTGCGCGAACTGGCGCAGGCGGTGTCCGCCGAGGGTGCCGCAGGCGGGCAAGCCTTGGATCTGTCGCTAGTCGGAAAGCACGTCGAGCTGGACAGGATCATGGCGATGCACCGGATGAAGAGCGGGGCGCTAGTACGCGCGTCCGTCCGCATGGGCACGCTATGTGCCATTGCGGAGGATACGGTGCACGCTGCGCTGTACCGTGCGCTCGATCGCTACAGCGCCTGTTTCGGGCTCGCCTTACAGGTGGTCGACGACATTCTCGACGCGACAGCCGACGCCGCGACGCTGGGCAAGACCCCCGGCAAGGACGCGGCGGCGCAGAAGCCGACTTGCGCGTCGATCATGGGGCTGCAGGCAGCGCGCCAGTTCGCGCTGGATTTGTTGCGCGACGCCGGGGAGGCCATCGCCCCGCTGGGGCCGCGTGCGGAACCGTTGGCGCAGATGCTGCAGCGGGCCAAAGCGTATCTCTGCAAGCACGCGCCATGCGCATGAGCGCGCCCGTCCGAATGAAGTCGCCCATGTGCCGCTGCGATCGGCCGGGGCCAGCGGTGCATGCTGCGCTGCGTCCGAGTCCGCGGCGATGGTCAGCGATTGCCCAGCACGGCCGCGGCACACCGGCGCGCCGCGCGCAAGCCTATGCAGCGCACCGGCGCCAGCATCGGGGCGCGTCGCCGCGCCGCAGCAGGGCGGCCGCCCGGCGTTGCACATGCGCCGGGCCGCGACGCGACGGGCCTGCGGCGAGGCGCGCGGCGTCTGCCCGATCCTGATTCTCGTCAACCGTCTGCCGAAGGAACATCCCGCGTGAACGCGCTGTCCGAACAGGTCCTTTCCGAACTGCGCCACCTGCTGAGCGAGATGAGCGATGGCGGCGCCGTCGGTCCGTCCGTGTACGACACGGCGCGAGCTCTGCATTTCCACGGCAACGTCACCGGACGGCAGGACGCCTACGCGTGGCTCATCGCGCAGCAACAGGCCGATGGCGGATGGGGAAACGCGGACTTCCCGCTGTTCCGCCATGCGCCCACGTGGGCGGCGTTGCTCGCACTGCAACGTGCCGATCCTATTCCCGGCGCTGCCGACGCAGTCCAGGCTGCAACCCGATTCCTCAAGCGTCAGCCCGATCCCTACGCGGATGCGGTGCCGGAAGACGCGCCGATCGGCGCGGAGCTGATTCTGCCGCAGTTATGCAGCGAGGCTTCATCCCTGCTGGGCGGCGTGGCGCTTCCGCACCACCCGGCGCTGTTGCCGTTGCGGCAAGCGTGCCTGGTCAAGCTGGGGGCGGTGGCGACGTTGCCGAGCGGCCATCCGTTGCTGCACTCCTGGGAAGCCTGGGGGACATCGCCGACCACGGCATGCCCGGATGCTGACGGCAGCATCGGCATCAGTCCGGCGGCCACCGCCGCGTGGCGTGCGCAGGCCGTGAGACAGGGGAGCACGCCGCAGGTTGGGCGCGCCGACGCGTATCTGCAAACGGCATCGCGGGCGACGCGCAGCGGCATCGAAGGTGTCGTTCCCAACGTCTGGCCGATCAATGTGTTCGAGCCATGCTGGTCGCTGTACACCCTGCATCTGGCCGGGCTGTTCGCGCATCCCGCGCTCGCTGAGATGGTGCGCGTGATCGTCGCGCAGCTCGAGGCCCGCCTGGGCGTGCGCGGTCTGGGCCCGGCCCTGCACTTCGCGGCCGATGCGGACGACACCGCCGTTGCGTTGTGCGTCCTACGCCTTGCAGGCCGCGACCCGGCGGTCGATACGTTGCGCCGTTTCGAAATCGGCGAGCTATTCGTGACCTTCCCCGGCGAGCGCAATGCTTCGGTTTCGACCAACATCCATGCCCTGCATGCGTTGCGACTATCGGGCAAGCCCGCCGCCGGCGCCAGCGCCTACGTCGAGGCCAATCGCAACCCGCACGGTCTATGGGACAACGAAAAATGGCATGTCTCTTGGCTGTATCCCACCGCGCATGCGGTCGCTGCGCTGGCTCAAGGCAAGCCCCACTGGCGCGACGAGCGCGCGCTGGCGGCGCTGCTGCAGGCGCAGCGCGACGACGGCGGCTGGGGCGCCGGTCGCGCGTCCACATTCGAGGAAACCGCCTATGCGCTGTTCGCGTTGCACGTGATGGACGGAAGCGAAGAGCCGATAGGGCGCCGACGCATCGCGCAGGCCGTGGCGCGTGCGCTGGAGTGGATGCTCGCCCGCTATACGGCGCATGCATTGCGGCAGATGCCGCTGTGGATCGGCAAAGAACTGTATTGCCCCACCCGGGTAGTGCGCGTGGCCGAACTCGCCGGGTTGTGGCTGGCGCTTGGTTGGGGGCAGCGCGTGCTGGCCGAGGGAGCAGGAGCGGCGCCATGACCCAGACCGAACGCGCGCTGCAGCAGGTGCTGGAGTGGGGGCGTTCCCTGACCGGGTTCGCCGACGAGCATGCCGTGGAAGCGGTCAGGGGCGGCCAGTACATCCTGCAGCGCATCGACCAGAGCCTGCGCGACACCAGCGCCCGCACTGGCCGCGATCCGCAGGATGAAACGCTGATCGTGACGTTCTATCGCGAACTGGCGCTGCTGTTTTGGCTCGACGATTGCAATGACCTTGGGCTGATCGCCCCGGAGCAGCTCGCCGCGGTGGAGCAGGCGCTGGGGCAGGGCGTACCGTGCGCACTCCCCGGATTCGAGGGCTGCGCTGTGCTAAGCGCTTCGCTGGCCGGGCTCGCCTACGATCGTCGCGACTATGCTCAGCTTCTCGACGATACCCGGTGCTACTGCGCGGCGCTGCGCGGCGGAGACGCGCAGGCAGCAGGGGCGGAACGCTGGTCCTACGCCGAGTACCTGCACAACGGCGTCCATTCGATCGCCTACAGGAACGTGTTGTGTTGCCTGTCGTTGTTGTGGGGGCTGGACATGGCGACTTTGCGCGCGCGTCCGGCGTTTCGCCAGGTCCTGCGGCTCATCTCCGCGATAGGGCGCCTGCAGAACGATCTGCATGGACGCGACAAGGACAGGTCGGCCGGCGAGGCCGACAACGCGGCGATTCTGCTGCTGCAGCGCTATCCGGCTATGCCTGTGGTGAAGTTCCTCAACGACGAGCTGGCCGGCCATACGCGCATGCTGCACCGAGTGATGGCGGAAGCACGCTTTCCCGCGCCGTGGGGACCGTTGATCGAGGCCATGGCAGCCATCCGCACACAGTATTACCAGACCTCGGCCAGCCGCTACCGCAGGGACACTGCGGGGGAGGCCAGCGTGGGCCGGCCTGAAGGCGCGGGAGGCGGCGACGTGCGCGCGCTGCCGTCAGTGCGATCCGACGCAACGCCGTCGCCCGATGCGACCGATGGAGCGAGCATGAACGACTCCGCCCTGAGCCGGCGCAAGGACGACCATCTTGGCATCGTGCTGGATCGGCGAACGGCGCCGGCCACGGTCGCCGCCGGCTGGGAGTATATCCGTTTCGAACACTGCGCATTGCCGGAGTTGGACCTGACGCAGATCGACCTGCGCGCCTCGCTGCTAGGCAAGACTATGCGCGCGCCGCTGCTGATCAGCTCCATGACCGGCGGCACGCCTCGCGCCGAGGCCATCAACCGGCATCTGAGCGAGGCAGCTCAAGCCTTGGGGATCGCGATGTGCGTCGGTTCGCAGCGCGTGAGCCTGCAATCCCGCAACTCCCAGGGGCTGACGCGCGCGCTGCGACACCTGGCCCCAGACATCCCCCTGTTGGCCAATATCGGCGCCGCGCAACTGCGCGAGGCCGACGGCCTAGACTTGGCGCGCCGGGCGGTTGATGCGCTGGAGGCCGATGGACTGATTGTCCATCTCAATCCGCTGCAGGAAGCGCTACAGCCGGAGGGCGACCGCGACTGGCGCAGCGTCCTGGCGCAGATCGCTCGTGCCGCGCGCAGTGTGGGCGTGCCGATCGTGGCCAAGGAAGTGGGCTCGGGCCTGTCCGCCTCGGTGGCCTCTGCGCTCGTCGAGGCGGGCGTGGCGGTGATCGATGTCGCCGGCGCCGGAGGCACCAGTTGGGCCGCGGTGGAGGGCGAGCGGGCCCGCGATGCCGCGGACCGTGCAGTGGCGATGGCGTTCGCCGACTGGGGGATTCCGACCCCGGGCGGGGTGCAGGCGGTACGTCGGGCGCTGCCAACGGTGAAGTTGATCGCTTCGGGCGGAATCCGCGACGGCGGCGACGTGGCCAAGGCCATCCGCCTGGGCGCGGACTTCGCCGGCCAGGCGGCCGGCGTGCTGCCCGCGGCGACGGTGTCCACCGAGGCGGTTGTCGCGCATTTCGAGATCGTCATCCGCCAGTTGGCAGTCGCCTGCTTCTGCACCGGCTCGGCTGATCTGGCGGCGTTGCGTCAGGCGCGCTTGTTGCCCTCGGCGCATCTGCCCGCCGGTTAATGCCGGCATCGTCCGCACGTGGTCAAAACGCCAGTTGAGCAGGGATCTAATTCTGCGCCGCCCAAACTTTCATCTCTCGAACGCTCGCGGAACGCCCACGCGCCGGCTGCCTAATCTAGCAGTTGCACTGGGCATGCTCTGTGCTCGGCTATCTCGAGCTTCTCCAGTGCCTGCCTGATGTCGTCTCCGGCGTCCTCCGGCAACGGCAAAATGGGGCGCGGTGGCTGGACGTGCGCCAGACCGAGGTATTCGGCGACGACGAACATAACGCGGAAGCTGCCGTAGCGCTTGAACACCGTCCAGAGCGGCTCGAAAGCGCGATTCAACCGAGTGGACTCCACCGCGTCGCCGGACTGCGCCGCACGCGTCAGCGCAAGCGCCGGGACCGCCAGCAGACCTGCCGCAACGCTGTACCAGGTGTCACATCCGGCGAGTAGGGCATCCGCCGCGCCCCAATCGCCGCTGTATCCGATTGTGAACGTGTCAGGCGTCATCGACCGCAAGCGTGCCAGTTCTCCCGTGTAATCCTCATTCACCGCCAGAGGCATTTTCACGGCGACGATGTTGGACACCTCTGACAGCCGGGCGATCAATGCGTCGCTGAATGTGAAGCGCGTGGTGCTTGGATTGTTGTATATGCACAAAGGCAGTTCCCCCGCCTCGGCAACCGCGACGAAGTGCTGGAAGACTTCATCCTCGTTCAGGGGAACGTAGGACATGGGTGCCAGGAGCAGGCCGTCAGCGCCAGCGCATTTTGCATCGCGCGCCAGAGCCTGAGCTTCGTCGGTACGCAATGCACCCACCCCCACGACAAGAGGCGTTTTGCCGCCGATGCATTCCACGGCAGCCTGAACGGCACGCTTGCGCTCTTCCCTCGTGAGGTAAGCATAACCGCCCGTGCTCCCCAAAAGGCCGATGGAGTCTGCTCCCGCTCGTTGAATACGCTCGAGAAAACGAGCCAATGCCTCGGTCTCGACATGCCCTTCCGCATCGGTTGGCGTGAGGGGGAACGCCGACATGCCGCGAAACAAAGTCATCATCCATTCCTTTCGAAGCTACATAGGGGAAAGCAGCATGCGCACCCCGGCGAACACGAAGAACATCGCCAGCAGACTTTCGATCCAACGGCGACAGCGGCGATACAGAGCCACCATCGGCGGTGTGGAGAAGACAATGGCGTAGCCGCAGAATATCGTGACACTTAGGACGGCGCAGCCACCCAATATGGCCGCCATGGTCTGCCACGACGAATTCGGGCCGATCCCCAGTGTGACGAGCGCGATCCATGCCAGCACGGATTTAGGGTTCGCCAAATGCATCAAGAGACCCCTTCCATAGAGCTCACCCCGTGAAAAAGCGACTCCGTCGGTCGAGGCGTGCACCGCCAGCTTCTCGTTCGACGTAAGCGCCGACCGTCCCGCCCTGAAGGCGAGGAATAGCAAGTAAAGGCCCCCGAAAACCTGCAGGACGAGCAGTGCCTGGGCGTACCTGGCCAAGAGGGCGGAGATGCCGGTCGAGGCCATAAAACCCCAGAAGATCGAGCCGCTGACGACGCCAGAGGCGAGTATGAGCGCGGCACCCCTGCCGCGCGACATGGCAACCCCCATGATGCGCATGTTGCTCGGGCCGGGGCTCCCTGCGGCAATGACATAAGCAGCAAAGACGATGAGCAACTGATGGAGATCGACATTCATTCTCTCAGCCCTTGATAATCTCAATCGGATCGATCGCACCGGATTGCCACGGCCATGGATCCGTCGACCGGAAACGTCATCCGGGGGCGATGGCAATTTCTTGGCTCGCAATTTTGCATCAAGGCATTCAATCTTCCGACCAGGGCATTCGTCGCCTCCGTCAATGCGTCGTCCGGCACGGTCTCCAACGCAGGTGACGCAAATGTCGTCGCGCCATCGTTGACTGCCTCCCCGTTCATCATTGTGTCGGGCATTCCACTCCCGTCAGAAGTGGCATCGACGTGGACGCTCGCGGCTCTAAATCCCCATGCAATATTCTCTATTCGACGTCGATGATGGGACCCTCAAATATCCAGGCAACTCCATCAATTCGAGCGCAAGCACCAAGAACGGCGCGACCGGTCCCAATCGCTTCCCTGACTGCAAGCCAATATTGCAGCTCACTGGCTCAAGATAAACTGCCACTTTCTGAGATTTTCAGCGGTCCAGTATAGGAGGATTCTCGCAGTACGGGAGCGACGGGTCGAATTTGCTCAAGAAGGCACGGCCGCAGGTCGCAGGTTGAACAGCTCCATCACCCGCAGCGGCCCCGGTTTCGTCCATCCATAGCGTGAATGATAGATATCCTAATAATCAATTTTACTGATCTTACTGGATTTCATTAGAAGATTCTAACTGAGCGGGCCGGGCGCGTGTTCGGCCTCGTCTGCGTCGGCTGAAGCTGCCGGGAAGAATTCGGAGAAAAACATGTGCGGGATTGTTGGCATCGTTGGGCAACAGCCGGTGTCGGAGCGCCTGGTCGACGCGTTGAAGCGTCTGGAATACCGCGGCTATGATTCGGCCGGCATTGCGACGATCACCGAGGGCACCTTGCACCGCCGGCGCGCCGAGGGCAAGCTCGTCAATCTCGAGACGAGGCTGCAGGAAGAGCCGCTGAGTGGCACCATCGGCATCGCCCACACCCGCTGGGCAACCCACGGGCCACCGACGGAACGCAATGCACACCCGCACTTCACGGACGGTGTAGCCGTCGTCCATAACGGTATCATCGAGAATTTCGCCGAGCTGAAGGACGAATTGGCGGCGACGGGAACCGAGTTCCAGACCGACACAGACACCGAGGTCCTTGCGCATCTTTTGGCAGGACACCGCCGGGCGGGCATGGGGCGCGGTGAGGCGGTGCATGCCATGCTGAAAAGCGTAAGGGGTGCCTACGCGCTTGCCATCCTCTTTGAAGATGATCCGTCGACCATCATTGCGGCGCGCAATGGACCACCGCTGGCGATCGGTCATGGCGCTGGCGAGATGTTCCTGGGCTCCGACGCGATCGCGCTTGCTCCATTCACGAATGAAATCACCTATCTCGTCGACGGCGACTGGGCCGTAGTCAGCAGGACGGGCGCCGACATCTTTGATAACGACGGCCTCCCCGTCGCGCGTCCGCGCCAGACCTCCATGGCCGCGGCCACTCTGGCCAACAAGGGCAATCATCGCCACTTCATGGAGAAGGAAATCCTCGAGCAGCCCGAGGTCATCGCCGATGCGCTCGGTCAGTATACCAACATCATAGAAAATGGCGCCGATGCGGTATTTGGCATCGACTTCGCCAGGATCCCGAGCTTGGCGATCTCTGCCTGCGGCACCGCGTATCTCGCCGGACTGATCGGAAAATACTGGTTCGAGCGCTATGCGCGCCTACCGGTCGAAATAGATGTTGCATCCGAATTCCGCTATCGCGAGATCCCGCTGTCGCCGCAGTCTGCGGCTCTTTTCATTTCCCAGTCGGGCGAAACCGCCGATACGCTGGCATCGCTGAGGTACTGCAAGCAGCTTGGGCTGAAAATTGGCGCCGTTGTCAATGCGTGCGAATCGACCATCGCTCGGGAGGCTGATGTGGTCTTCCCGATCCTTGCCGGCCCGGAGATCGGCGTCGCCTCCACCAAGGCCTTCACCTGCCAGCTCACCGCTCTTGCAGCACTCGCCATCCACGCAGCCAAGGCCCGCGGAACAGTGACGGAAGCTGAGGTGCAGGCGCTCGTCGGGAGCCTCACGGAAATGCCGCGCCTCATGAGGCAGGTACTGGACAGCGTCCAGCCGGAGATTGAGCTTCTGTCGCGCGAACTGTCAAAGTTTCATCATGTCCTGTATCTCGGCCGTGGCACAAATTTCCCACTGGCGATGGAAGGTGCGCTGAAGGTCAAGGAGATTTCCTACATCCACGCCGAGGGCTATGCGGCAGGTGAATTGAAGCACGGTCCTATCGCATTGATAGACTCGAACATGCCAGTGATCGTCATCGCGCCACATGATCGCTTTTTCGACAAGACCCTCTCCAACATGCAGGAAGTGGCCGCCCGCGGAGGGCGCATTATCCTCATCACCGATGGCAAAGGGGCAGCCGCATCGAAACTCGATACGATGCACACGATCGTGCTGCCGGCCACCGACGAGATTGTCGCGCCGATGATCTTCTCGCTGCCGATACAGCTTCTTGCGTATCACACGGCAGTCTGCGTGGGCACAGATCTCGACCAGCCACGCAACCTGGCGAAATCAGTCACCGTCGAATGATTGGGAAGCTTTCATAGGTACGCTCGCACCATTGGCAAAACTCCAAGCCCCTTCAACCGGTGCAGGCGCGCACCGCCTGGGTGGAACATGCCGGTTAGCAACGATTGGTTATCCCTTTGGCCGCCCCTCACGCTGCTTGGGCTGGGCCTACGGGCAAACCCGGTCGAGAAGAGCATCGAATACGCAGCAATGGCGCTAATCACCGATGCTCCTGCCGCACGCGGATAAACCCCTCCGATGTCCACTATCACGTCCTCGGCCAGGATCGCCGAGCGTCTAGCTGAACTAAGAGAACGGATCGGATCAGACCCGTGGGCCGCACAGATTGCCGGCACGTCAGCGGCTCGATGATTGCGGCTCGCGCGTGGTCTTCGTCGGTGAGACGGTAGCCCCTTGACTTCGCCAGGCGGCCAGCTGCGATGTGCCGGCTGTAGCCATCCCGTGTAACCTCCTTCTGGGCATAACGCTCGCCGGTACCCCCGGCCAGTCGCAAGAGGATCGAGCGATGATCGGACGCTTCCAGGAACCGCTCGAAGGTTCGGTCGAGCGGACGACCGAAATAGCGGCCGCACAGCACGAGATTGGGCGAGACAAAGACAGGGACGATCAGCGACTTGAAGGGCGCCTTGACGTAAGTGATCGGCCTGTTAGAAGGATCCTGCGCGGCGAGCGCGGGCACGCCGGCGGCGGTCAGCGCGTCGAGGTCTTTGGACGCCAGGTTGGATTCCGCCGATCCGGTCGATATCGAAGCTGGGATACTGGCCGAGCTCCGCATCCGACTAGTCGGATGCGCCATGCCGCCTTCCAGCAGCATCTCCTCGCCCACGCGGACGCTGAAGGGAAGGGGATAAGATACTAGCCCCAAACCGTGTGCACGATACTCTCGACGGGAAACCCATGGCGCTTGTCGCGGACCAGCGCGTCCTCATACCGTCGCTGTCCAGCCAAGGCTGAACAGCGCTTATCGCTGCGAATCAGACCGAAAGCGGAACGGCCTGATATAGCGCAGAGACTCAGGAGAGCGCAGTGGTAAGGATGGAAGGCATCAACATGGGACGGTAAGTATTGCAGACCATAAAAGATCGCGAGGCCCGCCTGCCTTGGTACACCATCTATCCGACTGTCTCGGAGTTCTCTGGGGCGGTCGGCGCCGAGGCTTATGAGGAATGGCTCAAGAACCTACCGGCTGACGATCCGGCGTCACTCTACTTGCACGTTCCGTTCTGCCGATCAAAGTGCTGGTTTTGCGGCTTTCCCACCGCCATCACTCGCCATGATGCGCCGATCTTCGATTATCTGGCGGCGCTGCGTGACGAGATACGTTTGGTCTCGGAGCACGCGCCGCAGGCGCTGCCCGTCAGCGATGTGCATTTTGGCGGCGGAACGCCAACTCTCATGGGGCCAGTAGAGTTTCTCGCCCTGATGGAGTTCCTGCGCCGCCACTTTGCGCTCGCGAAAACGGCTACGATCGCCGTTGAGATCGACCCACGCACGTTCACGGCCGAGATGGCCGAAGCCTTGGAAGCAGCAGGCGTGAGCCGCGCGAGCCTCGGCGTGCAGAGCTTCGATCCCATTGTTCAAAAAGCGATCAACCGGGTCCAAAGCGAGGCGCAAACGGCGGCTGCCGTCGAAATGCTGCGTCGGCATGGAGTGAGAAGCATCAACTTCGACCTCATCTTTGGTCTCCCGCATCAAACGGTGCAATCTTGCGTCGAGACCACGAGAGCGGCGGTCGCCATGCGCCCCAACCGGCTTGCGGCGTTCGGCTACTCGCACATCCCGTCCTTTATTAAGAATCAGCGCCTCATCGAGGAGGCATCTCTTCCAGGCAGCGCTGCCCGCGCCGAACAGCATGCGGCCATTGCTGTGACGCTGATTGCCGCCGGCTACCGAGAGATCGGGCTCGACCATTTCGCCTTGCCCCACGACGATCTCGCCCTAGCACAGAAAACCGGTCGCCTGCGACGCAACTCGCTGGGTTACTCGGCCGACACCTGCAAAACCGTGATCGGTTTCGGCGCGTCGGCTATCGGGCGTGTCGGCGAGGGTTACGTCCAGAACGAGGTTACACGGGATTCCTACAGCCGGCACATCGCAGCTGGCCGTCTGGCGACGTCAAAGGGCTACCGTCTTACCGACGAAGACCGCGCGCGAGCCGCAATCATCGAGCGACTAATGTGCGATCTCAAGGCCGATGTGCCGGCAATCTGTGCCGCCCACGGGTCTGATCCGATCCATTTTCTCGAATCAGCTGAACGCTTGGCGATGCTTACCAAGGACGGAATTGTGGACATCGAAAAGGGTTTTGTCCGCGTATCGCGGCAGCATCGCTTTGCGATTCGCGCTGTTGCTGCCGCATTCGATGCTTTTCTCGACCGGGTTGCCCCGTGAGTCAGCCAACGAGTGTGAGGGAGGCCAAGGCGACGCCGAAGCGAAAGTCGACGCACATGCGGTTTGCCTTCTTGTAGATCAGGATTTTTTAGCCGTCGCCGGCGTAGCGGGCCTCAAGCGGCTTCCCGCCCTCCAAGAAGGCCGCGGTGAGGGCGCAACGAGCCTCGAGATCTGCTTCCGATATGCGGACGGCTGCACAGGCGACGCGCAGATAGGCGAAGCGGGGAAGCAAAAGTTTCTCAAGAGTGGTGAAGAAGCCCGGCCTCGTTAACGCCAGCGAGCGCCCCTCAGGAGCGGCAGCCAAGGAGCAGCCGTTTATCGGCGATCGACTAAAACGATCGGTCGTGTGGAGTTGGTCGACACCTGTGAACAAGCCGTGTGCGACATTGCAATAATCCATCTAATGGCTCAACTGCCCACATGGCCGCGAATGAACTGGATTTGTTGGTTTTCCAGATGGCAGTGGAAAGCGTCCGCTCACTCTGCTTGAGCTTCAATGACAAAGCGGCGGAAATAGCAGCGAGGAGCCGCGGAACCCTGCTTTTCGACGTGCGGGTTGACGATGACGCCGACATTCAGCGGATCGCAGCCATCCGATATCGAGACGACCAGATGGGTGTGGTGGCGTTGGACAGACAAGGCCTTGTTAGCCGCTACTGCGTCGTAAATGGTACCTTTTCCCGCTTCATTGTGCCGTTGGAAAATTGGACCAGCATGCCGGTGTCAATGCAGGCCAAAATCGATGTCACTCACCTTGCTAGCCTGTTCCTAGGGGCGTTGCGAAATGCGGGTCATATGCTTGGCAACTAGCGCTTGGCGGAACGCGTCTGTGGAATCCGCGTGGGCGTTGAACCGGTGGCCCATCGAGTTTCTGCAGCGCGCAGATGTGCCACGGCCGGGGAGTGATAGCCGCCTGTTCGACAGCATCGCCGGCGAACCTTGACACACAAGGAATGTTGGCAATTCGGCGTCCGAGAAGATCGCCCAAGATATCCTCAGCGCCCAATATGTCCCAGCTCGCCTGAGAAATTCCCATGGCGGCCAGGCTCACCTCGCGATCCGATCTCGATAGGCCTGTTGTGCCCCAGATCGGACTCGATGTTCAGGATTCCTCAGCGGCTTGCCCGCACCGCCACCGCCAGCTCTCCTACCAAATATCCGACGTGCTCACGATAAGCACGAACGATACGGGCCCCGCTCCGACACAGCAGTCAAGACTTGCTCGGGAATGCGCGAATATCGATACACATCTCGAAGGGAGAGCAACGGCGCGCCAAACAGCCTCATCGCACCAAGTCGTACATAGGGTGTATTCCCGTTCCGGCCGCGCCGGGCGATTCTCGATCCACCTCTCCAGAACGGCGGAGCAATCTCAGTGACGCCCACAAAGCTTCTGATTGGGCAGATCGCCATTGTGTTCGCCATCGTTCTCCTCGGCGTGTGGGCTGCCACACAATGGTGCGCTCATATGCTAGCCTTTCAGGAACAACTCGGCGCGCCCTGGTTTGTCGCGGCTGGCTGGCCGATCTACGAGCCGTGGAAACTGTTGGAATGGTGGTTCCAATTTGATGCCTATGCGCCCGAGGTATTCGACAAGGCCGGCATGCTTGCGGGCACCAGTGGATTGATGGGTTTTGCCGCTGCGATCGCTGGTTCCCTCTGGCGCGCGCGTCAGCGCGGGTTGGTCACTACCTATGGCTCCTCTCGATGGGCGGCGACGCGGGAGATCGAGAAAGCAGGGCTGTTTCAGCCGGCAGGCGTCTTCCTTGGCAAACTGAATGATCGGTATCTGCGTCATGACGGGCCAGAGCACGTCATGGCGTTTGCGCCGACACGTTCGGGCAAGGGCGTCGGACTGGTTGTGCCAACTCTTGTCTCCTGGTCCGGATCGGCCGTCATTCACGACATCAAAGGCGAGAACTGGCAGCTGACCGCCGGCTGGCGGTCGAGGTTCTCATATTGCCTATTGTTCAATCCGACTGATCCGCGATCGGCCCGCTACAACCCGCTCTTGGAAGTGCGCAAAGGTCCGAACGAGGTCCGCGACGTTCAGAACATCGCCGACATCTTGGTCGATCCTGAGGGCGCGCTGGAGCGGCGTAATCATTGGGAGAAGACCAGCCATTCACTCTTGGTCGGCGCCATCCTGCACGTCCTCTATGCCGAGGAGGAAAAGACACTCGCTCGGGTCGCCACGTTCTTGTCGGACCCGCAGCGCTCATTTGTTGCAACGCTACAGCGGATGATGACGACCGACCATCTGGGCGCGGCGGAAAGGCCTCAAGTACACCCCGTTGTGGCTTCTGCGGCGCGCGAGGTGCTGAACAAGTCGGAGAACGAGCGTTCAGGCGTCCTCTCGACCGCCATGTCTTTTCTCGGGCTCTACCATGATCCGACCGTGGCTGCGGCCACTTCGTCTTGTGACTGGCGGATTGCCGACTTGATGGATGCCGCGCGACCTACATCGCTCTATCTGGTCGTGCCGCCATCTGACATTTCGCGCACCAAGCCTTTGGTGCGACTGATCCTGAACCAGATCGGCAGACGGCTCACGGAGCGCCTCGAGGGTGACCCAAAGAAGAGTCGCAAGCATCAACTGCTCATGATGCTGGATGAGTTTCCGGCGCTCGGTCGCCTCGACTTCTTTGAGACCGCGCTCGCCTTTATGGCCGGTTACGGAATTCGCGCCTACTTGATCGCGCAATCGTTGAACCAGATCTCCAAAGCGTATGGCGAGAACAACGCCATTCTGGACAATTGCCATGTGCGAATTGCCTTTTCCTCCAACGATGAGCGCACGGCCAAGCGAATCTCGGACGCGCTTGGCACGGCCACGGAATTGAGATCGATGCGCAACTATGCGGGCCACCGGCTGGCGCCCTGGCTCTCGCATGTCATGGTGAGCCGCCAGGAGACGGCCCGCCCGCTGTTGACGCCGGGCGAGGTGATGCAATTGCCGCCCTCGGACGAACTGGTGCTCGTTTCGGGATTGCCCCCCATCCGCGCCAAAAAGCTGCGCTACTACGAGGATCAGAACTTCACCGAACGGATGCTGCCTGCGCCGGTGCTGCATGACGGTCTCTACCCCGACTGCCCTGCGCCGCGCCAAGACGACTGGACTGGCCAAGTACGCCGAGTCGACCGTCGTCTTGCCTCCGACGACGAAAACGCTGGCGCCGCGCTTGCGGACGAGGGAGGTGTTCAGCAGCAGCGCCATCCCGGCCTGCCCGAAGAACATACCGCCGTCACCCGGGAACCGGACCAGGACGATCTGTCCAGACCCGCAGACGATGATAGCGAGGCGATGGCCGACAAGCGCGTCATGGACCGGATCTCCACCGTCGGACGTGCCTATGGCATCAACGAGGGAAGGGGCGATGACAAGGATATCGTCCCCGGCTTCTGAAGGCCGGCGCGTAGCCGGCGTACTTCAGCGTAGATAACGGCCATAAGCGATTTCGGGGGTTTGGCCGATGCTTGTTCCCGTCGCCGGCGCAACGCCGGCCCGTCGGAACGAGCCGCATGAAGACCCACCGCATTCGTCACCAGTTTCTGCTCGAACCCGAATTGAGCGAGAGGCTGGAGAACCTCAGTCGCGATCCCTCGACGACCAAATCAGCCATTGTGGCCAAGGCTGTTGAGGCGTTCATCGAGCGGCGTGGCGAGAACGAGCTCGACCGGCGCTACGGTGTGCGGCTCGATCGTCTTTCACGCGACCTCGTTCAAGTCCGGCGCGATGCCGAAATGATCCTGGAGAGCCTGGCGCTCTTCATTCGCTTTTCGATCACGCTTCACGCGCACACGCCGGTTCCAGACAAGGCGACGCAAGCCATTGCTCAGGACCGTTTCGACAAATTCATCGAGCAGGTCGGTCGCCAGATTGCTTCCGGGAAACGGTCTCTCGGCAAGGAGAACGGCAGGGGAGGGGAACGATGAGCTCTCATCCGGAGGCCGACCATCGTCGCCGCGCGATGCTGCGCACCGCCATGGGCCCTGCGATCACCGAGGCGCTCTCCGATTCATTGGTGATCGAGGTGATGGTCAATCCCGACGGCGCGCTGCGGCTCGACCGGTTGGGCGAAGGCCGCGTCGATACGGGCGTGCACATGCATCCTTCGGAGGCGGAGCGCATTATCCGCCTGGTCGCGTCCCATATGCGCGCCGAGGCTCATGCCGACAACCCGATCGTCAGTGCGGAACTGCCGTCGGGCGAACGATTCGAAGGACTGCTGCCGCCTGTGGTGCTGGCGCCGTGCTTCGCCATTCGCAAACCAGCGGCAAAACTCTACACGCTGGCCAACTATGTCGCCGACCGCATCATATCGCCGCTGCAGGCCGATGTGCTGAGTAAGGCAGTGCGCGAGCGGCGCAATATCCTGGTCGCAGGCGGCACGTCCTCGGGCAAAACGACCCTTGCCAATGCGCTGCTGACCGAAGTCGCCGACTGCGACGAGCGGGTGATCCTGATCGAGGATACGCGCGAGCTGCAATGCGCAGCAAAGGACTGCGTTGCCTTGAGAACGAGGCGTGGTTCTGTAACGCTTGCCGATCTCGTGCGCACGACGCTCCGGCTCAGACCCGACCGCATCATTGTCGGCGAAGTGAGGGGCGCGGAAGCGCTCGATATGCTCAAGGCATGGAACACGGGCCACCCCGGCGGCATCGCCACCGTTCACGCCAATTCGGCGCGCTCGGCTCTTTACCGTATTGAGCAACTCGCTCAGGAGGCCGTCGTCACCGTTCCTCGACGCCTCATCGCCGATGCGATCGATCTGATCGTCTTCATCGCCGGGCGCGGATCATCGCGCCGCATCGACGCGATTGCTGAGGTCACCGGTCTCGACGGCAGCGGCGATTACGCCGTCACCCAGCTCACGCCTCCTCAACTCCAGCAGCTTTGAAAGGTACTTCATGCTCAAGAAGCTTCGCTTTCTTTCGTCCACCGCGCTCGCGCTTCTAGTCACCGCCCCGGCATACGCGGCTGGTTCCGGCATGCCCTGGGAACAACCGCTGCAGCAAATTTTGGAATCTGTGCAGGGCCCGGTCGCCAAGATCGTCGCGGTGATCATCATCATCACCACCGGCCTGACGCTCGCCTTTGGTGACACGGCCGGCGGTTTTCGCCGGCTTATCCAGATCGTCTTCGGGCTGTCGATCGCATTCGCGGCATCGAGTTTCTTCCTCTCCTTCTTCTCCTTCGGCGGCGGGGCACTCGTCTGATGGCCACCGGAGAACAGCATATCGACGGCTTCGAGGTACCGGTTCACCGGTCGCTGACCGAGCCCATCCTGCTTGGCGGTGCGCCGCGAGCGGTAGCGATCCTCAACGGTACAGTTGCCGCAGCCATCGGGCTCGGCCTTGAGCAATGGATAGCCGGGCTGGTGCTCTGGACTGCCGGCCACACGCTGGCGGTCTTTGCCGCCCGCCGCGATCCGGACTTTGCCAGCGTGCTTGTCCGGCACCTTCGTCTGAGGGGGTGGCTGGCATGCTGAACCTTTCGGAATATCGCGGGAAGGCCGACCGGCTTGCCGACCATCTGCCCTGGGTAGCACTCGTCGCGCCGGGCATCGTGCTCAACAAAGACGGCAGCTTTCAGCGGACGCTGCGGTTCCGCGGCCCCGATCTCGAAAGCGCGACGGAAGCCGAACTCATCGGCATTTGCGCGAGGGCGAACAATGCGCTGAGACGCCTCGGCACCGGCTGGGCATTGTTCTTCGAGGCAGAACGCGTCGAAGCGTTGGGCTATCCGGCCTCGCGCTTTCCCGACGCGGCGTCGTGGCTCATCGATGAAGAACGGCGCGCGGCTTTCGAGGGCAAGGTCGCGCATTTCGAGAGCCGCTACCATCTAACATTGCTGTTCATGCCGCCAGCGGACAGCCAGGCTCGTGCGGAAAGCGCGCTCGTCGACTCTCATCATCCAGAATCCGAAAGAGACTGGCGCCAGGAGCTATCGCGGTTCCGCGACGATACCGACCGCGTGCTGGATCTGCTGTCCGGCTTCATGCCCGAAGTGCGCGCGATCGACGATGCCGAGACGCTGACTTACTTACACGGCACAATCTCGACCCGTCGCCATCCGGTCACAGTACCGGAAACGCCGATGTATCTGGACGGCATCCTAGTCGATGCGCCGCTCACCGGCGGCTTGGAACCGATGCTGGGCGATCAGCATCTTCGCACGCTTTCAATTCTTGGTTTCCCGAACCTCACTCGCCCCGCAATCCTCGATGCCCTCAACCATCAGGATTTTGCCTATCGTTGGACGACGCGTTTTATCCCTCTCGACAAGACGGAAGCGACCAAGACGCTTACCCGGTTGCGGCGGCAGTGGTTTGCCAAGCGCAAATCGATCGTGGCTATCCTGCGCGAGGTTGTAAGCAACGAGCCCGTTCCGCTCGTTGACAGCGATGCCGACAACAAGGCGCTCGATGCCGACGAAGCACTTCAGACATTGGGCGGGGATCATGTCGGCTTCGGCTATCTCACCACGACCGTGACGGTGTGGGACGAGGATCGCCAAGCCGCCGCGGAGAAACTTCGCGCGGTCGAGCGCATCGTCAATGGGCTCGGCTTCACGACAATCCGTGAAAACGTCAACGCGGTCGAGGCGTGGCTCGGGTCGCTGCCAGGCCATGCCTATGCCAATGTTCGCCAGCCGCTCATTCACACGTTGAACCTTGCCCATCTTATGCCGCTGTCGTCGGCGTGGGCCGGTCCGTCGACAAACGAGCATCTCGCCAAGGTCACCCGGCAAGAGGCCCCTCCGCTTCTCTTCGCCGTGACCAGCGGGTCGACCCCGTTTCGGCTCTCCACTCATGTCGACGACGTCGGTCACATGCTGATCGTTGGTCCGACCGGTGCCGGCAAGTCGGTCCTGCTTGCGCTGATCGCACTTCAGTTCCGACGCTATGCCGGCGCCCAGGTCTATGTCTTCGACAAAGGCAATTCAGCCCGCGCAGCAACACTCGCCATGGGTGGAGAGCACCACGCACTGGGTGCCGACGGGGCGCTTTCGTTCCAACCGCTGCGCAACATCGACGACCAAGCCAGCCGGAGCTGGGCGGCCGAATGGATTGCCACCCTCATCGCGCATGAGAACGTCACCATCACGCCTGAGGTGAAGGAGGCAATCTGGTCGGCGCTCGGCAGCCTCGCCACCGCGCCGGCGCAGGAACGTACGCTGACCGGCCTTTCGGTCCTGCTTCAGTCCAATGCGCTGAAGTCCGCATTGATGCCCTACACACTAGATGGCCCCTACGGCCGGCTGCTCGATGCCGATGACGATCGCCTGGCTCTGTCCGACGTGCAGTGTTTCGAGACCGAGGAGCTGATGCACAGCCAAGGCGCTGTGCTGCCGGTGCTCACCTATCTGTTCCATCGTCTCGAGGAGCGGTTCGACGGACGGCCGACGCTGCTCATGCTCGACGAGGCTTGGGTCTATCTCGACAACCCGCTGTTTGCCGCCCGCATTCGCGAATGGCTGAAGGTGCTGCGCAAGAAAAACGTGTCGGTGATCTTCGCTACGCAGTCGCTTGCGGATATCGCCGGCTCTTCAATAGCGCCCGCGATCATCGAGAGCTGCCCGCAGCGGATTTTTCTTCCGAATGACCGCGCCGTGGAGCCACAGGCGAGAGCGGCCTATGAGGGCTTCGGTTTGAACGAACGGCAGATCGAAATGGTCGCCCGCGCGATGCCGAAGCGGCAGTACTATCTGCAGTCGCGTCGCGGCAACCGCCTCTTCGAGCTGGGCTTGGGTCCCATCACACTCGCACTTTGCGGCGCCTCCGACCCAGCCACACAGACGCTGATCGACAGCGTCTTGTCCGAAGACGGGCAGGAGAATTTTGCCTCCCGATTTCTCGATGCGCGTGGCCTCGGTTGGGCCGCCGAGCATCTCCAGCAATTCCCTCAACCTGACATGGAGCAATCGTCATGATGCGACGCCGCCTTCTCTCCAGCCTGATCACTCTTTCCCTAATCGCCAAGCCATTGGCCGACTATGTCCAGCCAGCCTATGCCCTGATCGTCTTCGATCCATCGAACTATACGCAGAACATGCTCTCGGCCGCGCGCGCGTTGGAGCAGATCAACAACCAGATCCAGTCGCTGCAGAACCAGGCGACCATGCTGCAGAACATGGCGCGCAATCTTCAGAGCATGGACTTTTCCTCGGTTGGCCAGCTTACCGGTTCGCTGCAACGGATCGACGGGCTGATGGACCAGGCGAGTGGCCTGAGCTTCGATGTCGGCAAGCTCCAGGACCAGTGGCGCCAGCAGTATCCAGAAAGCTACGACGCCACGATCAAGGTCAGCGACGTGGCGAGCGCGGCTCGCGAGCGTTGGCAGAGTGCCATGCAGGCGTTCCGCCAGACCATGGGTGTCCAGTCGCAAATTGTTGAGAATGTCCGCGGCGATGGCGACCTGCTTGCCGACCTTGTCAACCGCAGCCAAGGCGCGGCCGGTGCGCTTCAGGCAAGCCAAGCCACCAATCAGCTGATCGCGCTTTCGACCAAGCAGCAGATGCAGATCCAGACGCTGCTTGCGACGCAGTTCCGCGCCGAGGCCGAGGATGCCGCCCGCAAGGCGCAGTCCGAGGAAGCTGCCCGACAGACGACAAAACGCTTCCTGGGCACCGGCACCGCCTATCTCGGCAACTGATCACTCGCACTTCAACATGAGGAAGGCGGCGGCATGAACGACCTTGGCGTCATCGATCGCTTCATGGAGACTTTTATCCGCTATATCGATAGCGGGTTCGGTCTTCTTTCGGTCGACGTCGCCTTCCTCACCACCATCCTGATCGGCATTGACATCACACTTGCCGGCCTGGCCTGGGCATTCGGCGGCGAGCCCAACATTCTCGGCCGCCTCATCCGCAAGGTGCTCTATGTCGGCGTCTTCGCCTTCATCCTGAACAATTTCAAGAACCTCGCCGACACCATCTACCGCTCCTTTGCCGGCCTCGGCATCAACGCATCCTCCGGCAATCTCTCCGCCGACAATCTCCTGCATCCAGGCCGCATTGCCGCGACCGGCTTCGAGGGCGCTTGGCCGCTTCTCGATCAGGCGAGCCAGCTCCTTGGCTTCCCGGAAATCTTCGGCAACGCGCTCACCATCTTCGTGCTGCTCATAGCCTGGTTCCTGGTCATCATCGCCTTCTTCATTCTGTCGATCCAGCTCTTCATCACCATCCTCGAGTTCAAGCTCACCACCCTGGCTGGCTTCGTACTTGTGCCCTTCGCGCTCTGGAACCGATCGGCGTTTCTCGCTGAACGCGTTCTCGGCAATGTCATCTCGTCGGGCATTAAGGTGATGGTGCTCGCGGTGATCGTCGGTATCGGCTCCACGCTTTTCGGCGAGTTCGCTTCGGCGCTCCATGGCAAGGAGCCGGATCTGGCGGCGGCCATGTCACAGGTGCTGGGCGCGCTGGCGCTTCTCGGGCTCGGAATCTTCGGCCCTGGGATCGCCTCGGGCCTAGTCTCTGGCGCACCGCAGCTCGGGGCCGGCGCCGCGCTCGGGACCACGGCGGCCGCTGCCGGATCGGCGCTCGTTGCCGGGGGAGCTGCCTTTGCCGGTGTGCGCTTGGCAACCGGCGGCGGGCTTGCCGCCGTCCGAGCCGGCACGACCGTGGGCTCGGCAGCTTCCTCGGCTTGGCAGCTAGGACGAGCAACCTCGCCCGACTCCGGCCTGTCCGGTGTGGCTGCTGGAATGCAGGGTGTGGCAAGCGCCGCCGGCGGCGCCGCGATGCGAGCAGCAGGATCTGCTGCGGGGAGCTTCGGGCCTGGCGTCAATGCCGGGCGCGAAGCCGCATGGACCGCCAGCGGCGGTGCGCCGACCGCGTCAATGACCGGAGGTCCGGCCGGTTCTGCTCCTACTACCGCGCCCAATTGGGCGAGACGCATGCGCGCCGAACAGACCGCTCGTGCCCATCGCCACGCCGCCGTCCAAGCCGTCCGCGACGGTGACAGACCGGGCGGCACCGCCAATCCCTCTCTCAATGACAAGGACGACTAGATGCTCTTCAAGCGACCCGTTCAACGTTACGGCAAGACGCCCGAGCCGGTCACGCCATATCAGAAGGCCGCCCAGCTGTGGGATGAGCGCATCGGCTCATCGCGGGTGCAGGCCCGGAATTGGCGGCTGATGGCTCTTGGCTGCCTGGCTTTGACGACTGGGCTCTCCGGCGGACTCGTGTGGCAGTCGATGCAGAGCCGTGTCGTGCCATACGTCGTCGAGGTCGACCGCTTCGGTGAGGCGCGCGCCGTTGCACCGGCAATCCGGGACTACGAGCCGTCCGATGCACAGATCGCCTGGCATCTCGGCCGCTTCATCCAGAATGTCCGTTCGATCTCCACCGACCCAGTGCTGGTACGGCAGAACTGGCTTGCGGCCTACGACTTTGCCACGGACCGGGCGGCGCTTTTCCTCAACGAGTACGCCAAGTCGAACGACCCCTTCGGTAAGATCGGCACGCGCAGCGTGTCGGTGCAAGTGACCAGCGTGATCAGGGCTTCCGACAGCTCGTTTCAGGTCAAATGGACTGAGCAGGTTTTTGAGCGCGGCAGCCTTGCCAGCACGACGCGCTGGACCGCGATCCTCACCATCGTGATCCGCCCCCCGAGCAATACCGACCAGCTGCGCAACAACCCGCTCGGCGTCTTCATCAACGCCATCGACTGGTCGCGTGAGCTCGACAGCGCCGCGCCAACATTCGTTGCCCCGAAGGAGCCTGCAAATGACAAATAGAGTCCCATCATTCCGTGCCGCGCTACTCCTGTTCGCGTCAGCAGCCGTCCTTCCCGCTTGCGCCTCGAAGCCGGTGCCACCGCCTGAGATTTCCTACGATGCTGCCGATTTCAAACCAGCTGCGATCGAAAAGCCGCCGGAGAAATCGGTGAAGATTGTCCAGGTCCCAAAGCCGCTACCGCTACCGGGCCAGTTGCAGCCCGATCCGGATAAGGTCGCTGAGGAAAAGCGCTCCCCTGAAGAAAGGGTAACCGATGCCAACAAGGCGGCGACGCAGCAACCCACGAGATATGGCTATGTCAATGCGGTCCAGGTCTATCCCTTCACCGACGGCGCACTTTATCAGCTCTACGCCGCGCCGGAGCGCGTCACCGATATCGCTCTACAGCCGGGCGAGAAGCTAACAGCCGTGTCGGCTGGTGACACCGTGCGCTGGGTGATTGGCGACACCGTCAGCGGCACCGGTGACAATCAGCGCACCCATGTGCTGGTCAAACCGTTCGCCCCGGCGCTTAGCACCAATCTGGTGATCACCACGGAACGGCGCACATACCATTTGCAGCTTCAAAGTACCGAAAAGACTGCCATGGCGGCGATCTCCTGGACTTACAGCGAAGACCAGATCATCGCGTTACGCCAGCGGAATGCGCAGGCCGACGCCGCCATGCCGGCAGCTTCAAATGTGGCGCTCGAAAACATTCGCTTCCGCTACTCGATAAACGGTGACACGCCGCCTTGGCGGCCGATGCGTGCCTTCGACGACGGCAACAAGGTTTATATCGAATTCCCGCGGCGCATTGATCAGGGTGAGGCACCGCCACTCTTCATCGTGGGTGCTGACGGGAGCAACCAGCTCGTCAATTACCGCGTGCGCGGGAACTATTACATCGTCGATCGTCTCTTTGCCGCCGCCGAATTGCGCCTCGGCGTCAAGCAGCAGCAAGTGGTCCGCATCACCAGGATCGACGGCCGGCAACCGCCGCGGCGAATACCGCTCTTCGCGCGGTCCAGCAGGTGAGGGGAGCACTCATGACCGACAGTTTCCCACCAGATGCACCGCCGAAACTCGATCCCGAGCAGCTGCAGTTGCGGGCTTCTCCTCGCCGCGCGGTGCGGTTCAGACGCGGCGTGATCGTCGCCATCGCTGCACTTGGATCTGGCGCAATTCTGGGCGTCACGATGATAGCGCTTCAGGGGACGGCGTTGCGCATCAGAGAGCAGGCGGAAGACCTCTACAACACCGAACGTAAGCCAACCGCGGAGGGACTTGAAACGCTTCCCAAGGACTATTCCGTAATGAAGCCGAAGCCTGCCGTGCTTGGGCCACCTCTGCCCGGCGATCTCGGCCGCCCCATTCTTGAACGCCAGCGACAGCTTGGCATTGCCCCGGGGCAGGAGGCCTCCGCCGAGGAGGACCGGCTTGCCCAGCAGGCGATCGAGGCACGTGAGTCGCAAGTCATGTTCCGGATCGAGAACCGGCCCAGGGAAACGAAGGTCGCCGACAATGCGCAGGGAGCGCGGCCGCCGTTTGAAGCACCACTTGCACAACCCGACGCGGGAGACGCCAAGGCTTCCGTTGCACCGGCTGAGGGTGATCAGAACAATCAGCAGCGCAAGCTCGACTTCGTCCAGCAGAGCACAAATGGGATCTATAATCCGCACGCGCTGCAGACTCCGGCTTCGCCCCACCAGCTGATGGCCGGCAGCGTGATCGCCGCAAGCCTCATCACCGGCATCAATTCCGACCTGCCTGGCCTCGTGGTTGCACAGGTCACCGAGAATGTGGAGGACACAGTCACCGGCAGCACCTTGCTCATCCCGCAGGGCTCGCGGCTCATCGGCACCTATGACAGTGTCGTCGCTTTTGGACAGAAGCGCGCGTTGCTAGTCTGGCAGCGCATCGTGATGCCCGACGGGTCGTCGATTGAAATCGACAATCTGCCAGCGACAGATACTGCCGGCTATGCAGGGCTGGAGGACCAGGTGGATTTCCACACCTGGCAGCTGATCAAGGGAGTTGCTCTAGCCACGCTGTTGGGCGTCGGCACCGAGTTGAGCTTTGGAGAAAGCGAAAGCGACCTCGTCAAGGCGATCCGGGAATCCACTCAACAGAACGTCAGTCAAGCTGGCCAGCGCATCACCGAAAAAAACCTCAATATTCAACCCACCATTATTGTCCGTCCTGGTTGGCCGCTGCGCGTCATCGTGCACAAGGACCTCGTGCTACGACCATACACAAATTGAATAGGAGCCGCTCATGGCGAACTTGAAGTTAGGAAAGCTTCCGGACCGGACGCCTTCCAAGATCACCATCACCGTCAGCGCGGGCCTCAGCCAAGCACTGAAGGACTACGCGGCGCTTTACCGACAGACCTATAATGAGTCTGAGACAGTAGCTGAGCTCATCCCATTCATGCTGGTCGGGTTCTTGGAAGGCGATCGCGCGTTTGCCCGGGCCAGAAAGGAAAGCTTGCCTGCCGCCGGCATGTCAGAGAAATTGCGACGCGTGTCAGGTTCAGGTTCCGAGTTATCGAAGGCTGAGTAGCGGAGCCGCAATGGGGTGCGTCGCTGACATTCAGTGAAAGAATCGCCAAACGAACAATCCAAGGTCCTGAGCGGATACAAACCGGAGCCCTGCCTGCGGGTTCCGGCGGGCCTCCTCTGCCATGCGACCCCCATTGGGAATACACGCGTCGTCAAAGGATCATAAAGTGGCGCCCTATGTCTCGCCAAGCCTGGCAGCTAATTCCGGTCTCATTGGTGGTCCGTCGTTTTTGCCTCGCCGGAAGTCTGGACTCGTCAAAGAGTCAAAGCCCTGATTTCGGTCAGCCTCCGCACGGACAAACTGCCGCAAGGATTTCTCTGCCATCGCTTGCTATCCTGCCGAACTTGGGATCGATGGCGCGAGCGTAATGACAGTACAGCAGGACATTCACAGTTCCGGCATTCCCGTTCTTTGCCTGTCTTGCGCCGCACGGCATCGCGGGATCTGTGGTGCGCTCGATCGAAACCATTTGGTTTGGCTCGCCAAGACTTCGTCGCGGCACAAAATCGAGCCGGGGGTCGAACTGATCGCCGACGCCGCGGCTGTTGACAGCTATTCAAACATGCTTTCAGGCGTTGTGAAGCTGACGAAGTGCCTTTCGGACGGCCGCCAGCAGATTGTCGGTCTTCGGTTCGCACCGGATTTTCTGGGCCGGCCCTTCAAGGTGAAAAGCACGATCAATGTGGAAGCGGCAACCTCCGTCTCGCTGTGCTCGTTTCCGAAGGCGGCCGTTGAACGGATAATGAAGGAATCACCGGAACTCCAGCTTCGCTTGCTCAAGCAGACGCTGAACGAACTCGACGAGGCACTTGAATGGATGGTGACTCTCGGGCGCAAGACCGCACCCGAGAAGGTGGCGAGCTTTCTCCTCATGATCGCCCAGAATATGGATTCCAGTATCGACCCGGCGGCTAGGTCCTCATGCTTCGATCTGCCCCTGACACGTGCCGACATCTCTGATTTCCTTGGACTGACGAACGAGACCGTGAGCCGCCAGCTTACGCGGTTGCGGGCTGACGGCGTGATCCGGATCAAGAACAACCGCCATGTAACGGTGGACAGCATGATCCGGCTGGAGCAGCGCTGCGGCGGCCGAGGCTCGCGGCAACCGGCCTTTGAGACCTAAGCGCCTGCGTCGCTTATTGCGATCCGCGGCAGGACGTGCTCGCGTTCGAAAGCGATGTGTCGCCGCAAGCCTTCGAAGAAGCCTCGTAGCATGAACCCGACAGCTTCCGGGCTCTCTATCGGATTACCATGACCTATCGCTAGGAGCGTTTCGGCCACCGCGCTAGCGAAGCATTGATCCTCAAGGTGCTCGACGCGCAACCGGCTGGTAGAGGCAAGTTTGCCCTCGGCCGGCGTCAACTGCGCCTCATACGCAGGGAAGACCACCGTCTCCTCAAACCCATGAATGTCACGGAGCAGCGGAACGATTTTCTTGGCCGTTCCAAGACATTTGAGGCGGTCGACGTTCGGCAGTGCATCGGCAATGCTTTCCAGTGAGTCGCAGAGATTCAGCTTTTCCCGATGGGCACGCTTCATGACCTCGCCCGGAATCGCCTCTGTGCCGGCCCGACGCGAGGAAGCTGCACTTGTCCGTGAGTGGGGTCGCCCGTGCTGCGTTTCCTCGTTCAAATCGCCACCTTCTGATTCACCGAACTCGATGCTGCCCGAAGCAAAATCGTGCGGCTCTGACATAGATCAGGGCAAGCAGGCGGCAACTAGGGAATTAATGCACCGCGGTTTAGCGTCGCGCATTGGAATCCTGGTCGGGGACATGTCATGAAATTTGGCACGGAGATCGTCCTTCTAAGCCTGTTTGCCTTTGGCGCCCTCGTAGCTGCCGGCCTGGGGGTGGATGAACCTTTTCGCCAGCACATGTGGGTTTTGTTCTTCGCCGTGGCTGGCTTCACTGCGATCCTGCTGCGCAATACGGATTTCAAGCCCGCGGCGCCGATCGACCCATCCGCCTATGTGGATGGTCCAATCCGCTACGGCGCCATCGCGACGGTGTTCTGGGGCGTCGTCGGCATGCTCGTCGGCGTGCTCATCGCGCTGGAGCTTGCGTACCCTCAGCTTAATATCGGCCCTTGGTTCAATTTCGGCCGTTTGCGCCCGCTGCACACATCGGGAGTCGTCTTCGCCTTCGGCGGCAACGCACTGCTTTGCACATCGCTCTATGTTGTCCAGCGCACCTGCCGCGCCCGGCTGTTTGGCGGCAATCTGGCCTGGTTCGTCTTCTGGGGTTACCAGCTGTTTATCGTCATGGCCGCGACCGGCTACCTGCTCGGCATCACCGAGGGCCGCGAATATGCCGAACCCGAATGGTACGTGGACCTCTTGCTGACCATCGTCTGGGTTGCCTATCTCATCGTGTTCCTCGGCACCATCCTGAAGCGCAAGGAACCGCATATCTACGTCGCCAACTGGTTCTATCTATCCTTCATCGTGACCATCGCGATGCTGCATGTGGTCAACAACCTGTCGATGCCGGCCTCTTTCCTCGGCTCGAAGAGCTACTCCGCCTTCTCCGGCGTCCAGGACGCCTTGACGCAATGGTGGTATGGCCACAATGCGGTCGGCTTCTTGCTGACGGCCGGCTTCCTTGGCATGATGTATTATTTCGTGCCCAAGCAGGCGAGCCGCCCGGTCTATTCCTACCGGCTGTCGATCATCCACTTCTGGGCGATCATTTTTCTCTACATCTGGGCCGGCCCGCACCACCTGCATTACACCGCCTTACCCGACTGGGCGCAGACGCTCGGGATGGTGTTCTCGATCATGCTGTGGATGCCGTCATGGGGCGGCATGATCAACGGCCTGATGACCCTGTCGGGCGCCTGGGACAAGCTGCGCACTGATCCGATCATCCGCATGATGGTGATGGCAGTCGCCTTCTACGGCATGTCGACCTTCGAGGGTCCGATTATGTCTATTAAGACGGTCAATTCGCTGTCGCACTACACGGATTGGACCATCGGGCACGTCCATTCCGGCGCGCTCGGTTGGGTCGGCATGATCTCGTTCGGCGCGATCTACTACATGGTGCCGAAACTGTGGAACCGTGACCGACTCTATTCGCTGCGGCTCGTCACCTGGCACTTCTGGCTGGCGACGCTGGGGATCGTCGTCTACGCCGCGGTGATGTGGGTGTCCGGCATCATGCAAGGCCTGATGTGGCGCGAATACGACGAGCAGGGGTTCCTCGTCTACTCCTTCGCCGAAACCGTCGCGGCCATGCATCCCTACTACGTCATGCGTGCCATCGGCGGTGCCATGTACCTCTCCGGTGCCATGATCATGGCCTGGAACATCACCATGACCATCCTCGGATACCAGCGCGAAGAGCAACCAATGCCGGGTTCCGAGCCCGCCCTTCGGCCGGCCGAATAGGGAGCCAGACAATGGGCTTGACAGACAAACACGCGATCATCGAGAAGAACGCCACGCTGCTTCTCGTTGGCTCTCTTCTTGTCGTCACCGTCGGCGGCATCGTCGAAATTGCACCGCTGTTCTATCTCGACAACACGATCGAGAAGGTCGAGGGCATGCGTCCCTACTCGCCGCTCGAACTTGCCGGACGCAACATCTATGTGCGCGAGGGGTGCTACCTCTGCCACAGCCAGATGATCAGGCCTTTCCGGGACGAGGTCGAACGCTACGGCCACTACAGCCTGGCGGCTGAGTCCATGTACGACCACCCCTTCCAGTGGGGCTCGAAGCGCACCGGCCCTGACCTTGCACGAGTCGGCAACCGCTATTCCAACGAATGGCACGTTCAGCACCTTGTGGATCCACGTTCGGTGGTGCCGGAATCTATCATGCCTCGCTATGCCTTCCTGAAGGACGCTCCGATCGAGGTGAAACACTTCTCGACACATCTGGTTGCGAACGCGGGTGTTGGCGTCCCGTACTCCGATGACATGATCGCGCACGCCAATGCCGATCTAATGGCCCAGGCCGACCCGAATGCCGATAGCTCCGGCCTCGAGAAACGCTATCCGAAAGCCAAGGTCGGCGATCTGGACGGCAATCCGCAGCAGGTGACCGAGATGGATGCCCTCGTCGCCTATCTGCAAATGCTGGGAACACTGGTCGATTTCAAGACCTATGACGATGCAGCCGGCTACCGCTGAGGGGGACGCAATGAGCTATGATTTGATGCGGGAATCCGCGGACAGCTGGGGTCTGCTTGCTATGGCGCTCTTCTTCGTCGGCAGCATTGCCTTTGCCTTGCGTCCCGGCGGCAAAACACAGGCCGAGCAAGCCGCCCAGATTCCACTCAAGGGCGACCGAACATGAGCGACGAGCACATCGACGAAGTCTCGGGCATCTCAACGACCGGTCATGAATGGGACGGGATAAGGGAGCTCAACAACCCATTGCCCCGATGGTGGGTGATAACCTTCTACATCACCGTCGGTTGGGCGGTGGCTTATACAATCGCGTATCCCGCTTGGCCCATGCTGTCTTCCGCAACCAAGGGTGTGCTTGGATATTCCAGCCGCAACGATGCCAAGAATGAGCTGGCGGCGGCGGAAGCGGCGAAAGGCAAATACGCCGCGGCGGTGGACTCGAAAAGCGTCTCTGAAATTGCGTCGGACTACGCCTTGCGCGAATTCGCGGTCGCGGCCGGCGGCGCCGCATTCAAGGTCAACTGCACGCAGTGCCATGGCTCCGGCGCCCAAGGGTCGAAAGGTTTTCCAAACCTGAACGACGATGACTGGCTGTGGGGCGGCACGACCGAGCAGATCCAGCAAACGATCGCGCACGGCATCCGCTTCGCGTCAGATCCGGACACGGGCCTGTCGGAAATGCCGGCCTTCGGCGACATCATCACCGCCGATCAGATCGCACAGGTGAGCGCCTATGTTGCCAGCCTTTCCGGCAAGGTCCGCGATGCAAGTCTGATTCAACCCGGCGCCAAGATTTTCGCAGAAAACTGCGTCGCCTGTCACGGCGACAATGCGAAAGGCAACAGGGAACTCGGCGCACCCGACCTGACCGACGCGATCTGGCTCTACGGATCGGGCGAGACAGCCGTCGCCGTCCAGGTCCGTGCGCCGAAGCACGGCGTCATGCCGGCCTGGATCGGGCGTCTCGGCGAGACCACGGTTAAGGAAATTGCGGTTTATGTGCATTCGCTTGGCGGCGGAGAATAGGAACGGAAGCCTATTCTCAGCCCTCCCCCGCCAAGCGACGAGGCCCGGCTTTGCCGGGCCTCGACACCATTCCGGCATGCGGCGAGTTGTACCCTGCTGCAAGGCGACGCGGTCCCATTCGGCGAAGCGGGCTCGCTGCAAGAGCGGACGTCTGTCGACGCGGACAAGTCCGCCGCACAACGATGCATAAGCCGTGGGCAAGTGGAGATACAGGTGCCGGATAAAACGCAGATGGAGCGGCTCGAGGCAAAAGTGGTTAACTCCGCCAAGACACGACAGCCGCTCTATGCACCGCGCAAGAAAATCTTCCCCAAGCGCGCCTCGGGTAGCTTCCGCCGCTTCAAGTGGCTCGTGATGGCGATCACGCTGGGCATCTACTATCTGACTCCCTGGCTGCGCTGGGATCGAGGACCGTTTGCTCCTGATCAGGCCGTGCTGATCGATCTTGCCAACCGCCGCTTCTATTTCTTCTTCATCGAGATATGGCCGCAGGAATTCTACTATGTCGCCGGCCTTTTGATGATGGCCGGAACCGGCCTCTTCCTGATCACGTCCACCGTCGGCCGCGCCTGGTGCGGCTATATCTGCCCGCAGACGGTATGGGTCGATCTTTTCGTGGTGGTGGAGCGAGCCATCGAAGGCGATCGCAATGCCCGCATAAAGCTCGACGCCGGCCCATGGACGGTGCGTAAACTGGTACTGCGCGTATCGAAGCACGCCATCTGGCTGGTCATAGCGGCAGCCACCGGCGGCGCCTGGATCCTCTATTTCGCCGACGCGCCAACGCTGATCAGCGAGGTATTCACCGGCACCACCGCTCCGGTCGCCTACGTCACCATCGCGGTGCTGACGGCGACCACCTACACGTTCGGCGGGCTGATGCGCGAGCAAGTCTGCACCTACATGTGCCCGTGGCCGCGCATCCAGGCTGCCATGCTCGACGAGAATTCGCTCACAGTCACCTACAATGACTGGCGCGGCGAACCTCGTTCGAGGCACGCCAAGAAGGCCCACGCGGTCGGGCAGCGGCTCGGCGACTGCGTCGATTGCAATGCCTGTGTCGCGGTGTGCCCCATGGGGATCGACATTCGCGACGGCCAGCAGCTCGAATGCATCACCTGCGCGCTGTGTATCGACACCTGCGACGGCGTCATGGACAAGCTCGGCAAGGAGCGTGGGCTGATCTCCTACGCAACGCTCTTTGACTACAATGCCAACATGATGCTGGCGACAGCAGGCGGCTCCAGTTCGATCAATCCGTCGCTGGTCAGGACTGCTGTCGGCACCTTCTGCGATCAGGTGGCGTATTTTCACATTCGCAAGATCTTTCGGCCGCGCACCTACGTGTACATAGGCCTGTGGTCGATGATCGGGCTGGGCCTGCTCTATTCGCTGCTGACGCGCGATAGGCTCGAACTGAACGTCCTGCATGACCGCAATCCACAGTTCGTGACGCTGTCCGACGGTTCGATCCGCAATGGCTATACCGTCAAACTGCTCAACATGATCCCCGAGCCAAGGACAATCATTGTCGCGTTGCAGGGCTTGCAGGGAGCCGAAATGAGCGTCGTCGGCAGTGATCTGCCGGCAGATCGCTTCTCCAGCATCGCGGTCGAACCCGACCGGCTGAAGATACTGAATATTTTCGTGCGCCAGCCAGCGGGTGAGGTGCGACATGTTGCACAAACCTTCAAGTTCCGGGTCGAGGATAAGGCGAACTTCGAATCGGACGAATACACGGCCACCTTCAACGCACCGGAGATCGCCAGATGAGCACCCATACGCGAAATACGCGTGAGTTCACCGGCAGGCATATGCTGCTCACCATTCTCGGCTTTTTCGGCGTGGTTGTCGCCGTCAACCTGACCATGGCGGCACTCGCTAGCAAAAGCTGGACCGGGCTTGTCGTCGAGAACACCTATGTGGCCAGTCAGCTATTCAACAAAAAGGCCGAGGAAGGGCGCGCGCAGGCGGCACTCGGCTGGACCGGCAACCTGACGATCGCTCGGAGTGAGGTCCGCTACAGCTTAAGCGATGCCACCGGCAAGCAGGTTCCCGTGCATGGCGTGAAGATACTGTTTCGTCATCCCGCTTATGAGGCCAAGGACAAGTCCGTCACTCTTGCCTTTGCTTCGGCTCAGGAGTTTGCAGGACAGGATGTGCCTGAGGATGGCGTCTGGATCGTCGAAGTCGATGCCGACGTCGGACTCGCGGAGCCCTATCGCGACGTTCGCCGGATCATGATTTCGCAAGGAGCGCTGCAATGAGCTGCTGTGCACCCGGCGCGGAACTGCCGATGGATCTGACCGGTACCACATCGGTCCTGCCGTCTGGCCAGGAGATCAGATTGGCGAGCCACTTGGTTGGCGATGATCTTCGCCAGATCGACCTTTCAGTTCCGACAGTTCATTGCGCAGCCTGCATCCAGACGATCGAGAAGGCATTGGGAAAGCTCGATCGCGTCGAGAGCGCCCGCGTCAACCTGTCGACGAAACGGGTCTCGGTCAGATGGCGTGGTTACGACGTGCCACCGTTCGTCCTCGCGCTTGGGCGGCTAGGCTACCAGGTGCATCTGTTCGACCCCGAGGTCGGCGACAAGAACAAGACATTATCCGAACTGATCCGCGCGGTCGCGGTTGCTGGTTTTGCGGCGGGCAACATCATGCTGTTTTCGGTCTCGGTCTGGTCCGGCGCCGAAGGCGCGACCCGCGACTTGTTCCACTGGGTCTCTGCGCTGATCGCCCTCCCAGCGCTTGCCTTCGCCGGCGGCATTTTCTTCCGCTCGGCCTGGAACGCGCTGCGCCACGGCCGCATGAATATGGACGTGCCGATCGCGGTCGGGGTGTCGCTGGCCTACGCCATGAGTCTCTATGAGACGATCAATCATGGCGATCACGCCTATTTCGACGCGTCGGTATCGCTGCTATTCTTCCTGTTAATTGGGCGTACGCTCGATCATGTCATGCGCGAGCGGGCCCGGACCGCCGTAAACGGTCTGTCGCAGCTGGCGGCGCGTGGTGCCATGGTGCTGCGCGGCGAGGGCGCGCGCGACTACCTGCCGGTTGTCGAGATCGAACCGGGAATGCAGCTGCTCATCGCAGCGGGCGAAAGGATTCCTGTCGACGGACAGATCATTCGGGGATCATCTGATCTCGACTGCTCCCTGGTCTCCGGCGAAAGCACGCCCAGAAACGTGGCGCCAGGCGTCCTCGTGCAGGCTGGGGTACTCAACCTTACCGGCTCGCTCACGATTGAGGCGACAGCCGCCGCGAAGGACTCGTTCCTGGCGGAAATGGTTCGGTTGATGGAGGCGGCGGAGGGCGGCCGCTCGCCCTATCGCCGCATCGCCGATCGTGTCTCCGCCCTCTATGCTCCGGTGGTCCATCTCACGGCCTTAATAACATTCATCGGTTGGATGGTTGCGGTCGGCGACTGGCACCTGGCAATGACGACTGCAATTGCCGTTCTCATCATCACGTGTCCATGTGCGCTCGGCCTCGCCGTGCCGATCGTGCAGGTGGTCGCGGCGCGGCGTCTGTTCGAAAGCGGCATCATGGTCAAGGACGGTTCGGCCATGGAGCGCCTGGCGGCGATGGATACGGCGGTGTTCGACAAGACCGGAACGCTCACGCTCGGACAGCCCCGGCTCGTCAATGCGTCGTCGATCGATCCGGCCGTGCTGGCGATCGCCGCCGATATGGCCGCGCATTCGCGTCATCCGTTTTCAAAGGCCATAGCCGGTTTTGCCGCTGCTGGGGGGCAGCACAAGTTCGATGCCGTCACAGAGCATCCGGGGTTTGGAATTGAAGCCACTGTCGCCGGAAGTATCTGGCGGCTGGGCCGGCGCCGATGGGCTAGATGTAAGGCCCGAACCTATGGCGAAAGCGGGCATGGCGGAACAGTTCTGACGAAAGACGGGGGCATTGTCGCATCCTTCGTTTTCGAGGATGCCTTGCGCCCCGATGCCGGGGCTGCCTTGGCGCAGTTGAACGATGCCGGGGTTTCGGTCGAAATGCTGTCGGGCGATACCGCAGACGCCTGTGGCGATGTCGCAAGAATATTGGGCATCGACAGTTTTGTTTCGGCGCTGCTGCCGTCCGGGAAGGCTGAGCGGATCGAAGTGCTGACAAAGGCCGGCCACAAGGTCCTGATGGTGGGCGACGGGCTCAACGACAGCCCAGCGCTGGGCGCGGCGCACGTCTCGATCGCTCCAGCCACCGCCGCCCATGTGGGCCGCAACGCCGCCGATTTCGTGTTCCTGCGTGAAAGCCTTTCGGCGGTACCCCTTGCGCTGGGCGTCTCGCGAAAGGCAGGGCGGCTGATCCGCCAGAACATAGCCATCGCGATCATCTACAACGCCGTTGCCGTTCCGATCGCTATCCTCGGCCACGTCACGCCGGTAATCGCGGCGGTCGCGATGTCCGCCTCATCGCTGCTGGTAATCGGAAACGCGCTGAGGCTGCAGGGCTTTATGCTCGCCGAGCTGACAAGGGCTTCTTCGGCAAGGCGTTCCGGCATTCGCTCATCAGCGCGGGCGTCATGACGACACTCGTCTACCTCATACCAGTCGCCCTATTTTTGGGCGCACTGGGGCTGTCTGGCTTTCTATGGGCGTTGAGAAGTGGCCAATATGAGGATCTTGATGGAGCCGTTCAGCGCATCCTCATCGACCAGGACGACAAGCCCGGACGCTGAGCAACCGCCGCTGAAGCCTGCGCCGGCGGAACACCGACGGAGCACTGTGAAGGAGATCGCGCCATAGGCCATGGCCTAATGCACTGTCAGCCGCCTGGGCAAGGAAGGGCGAACAGAATGAAGTCAGTCATTGGTGTCCGCCGTGAAAGTGCCGCCGTGTGTAGCCTTGCGAATGGGCGATCGGGCTTGGCTCCGCGGCAGAGAAGGGGCGGCATCGCTGCCGCCCCTCGAGATTGTTGCAGGTGCGTGGACCTTAGAAATCCATACCGCCCATACCACCCATGCCGCCGGGCATGCCGCCCGGCATACCGCCGGCAGCTTCCTTCTTCGGAGCTTCGGCGATCATGGCTTCGGTGGTGACGAGCAGGCCGGCGACCGAGGCTGCGTCCTGGAGAGCGGTGCGGACGACCTTGACCGGGTCGACGATGCCCATGGCGATCATGTCGCCATATTCGCCGGTCTGGGCGTTGAAGCCGAAGGTCGCGCCTTTGTTTTCGAGGATCTTGCCGGCCACGATCGAGGCTTCCGCACCAGCATTGGCCGCGATCTGGCGAGCCGGAGACTGCAGCGCGCGACGAACGATGGCGATGCCGGCGGTCTGGTCGGAGTTGACGCCGCCGACAGTGATGGCCAGCGAAGCACGCAGCAGGGCGACGCCGCCGCCGGGAACGATGCCTTCTTCCACGGCCGCGCGGGTCGCGTTCAGCGCGTCGTCAACGCGGTCCTTCTTTTCCTTGACTTCCACTTCGGTCGCACCGCCGACGCGGATCACCGCAACGCCGCCGGCGAGCTTCGCCAGACGTTCCTGCAGCTTCTCCTTGTCATAGTCCGAGGTGGTCTCCTCGATCTGCTGCTTGATCTGGGCAACGCGGCCCTGGATCTCGGCCTTCTTGCCGGCGCCGTCGACGATGGTGGTGTTCTCCTTGGAGATCGACACCTTCTTGGCGCGGCCGAGCATGTTCAAGCCGACATTCTCGAGCTTGATGCCGAGGTCTTCCGAGATGACCTGGCCACCGGTCAGGATGGCGATGTCTTCCAGCATGGCCTTGCGGCGGTCACCGAAGCCCGGAGCCTTGACGGCGGCGATCTTCAGGCCACCGCGCAGCTTGTTGACGACCAGCGTGGCCAGGGCCTCGCCTTCGACGTCTTCCGAGATGATGAGCAGCGGCTTCGAGGTCTGAACGACGGCTTCCAGGACCGGCAGCATGGCCTGCAGGTTGGAGAGCTTCTTCTCGTGCAGCAGGATGTAGGCGTCTTCCAGATCGGCGACCATCTTGTCGGCGTTGGTGACGAAGTAGGGCGAGAGATAGCCGCGGTCGAACTGCATGCCTTCGACAACTTCCAGCTCGGTCTCGGCGGTCTTGGCTTCCTCGACGGTGATGACGCCTTCGTTGCCGACCTTCTGCATCGCTTCCGCGATCATCTTGCCGACCGACTCGTCGCCATTGCCGGCGATGGTGCCGACCTGAGCGACTTCTTCCGAAGTCTTGATCTTCTTGGCGGCCTTGCCGAGAGCGGCGACGACTTCGCTGACGGCGAGGTCGATGCCGCGCTTGAGGTCCATCGGGTTCATGCCGGCGGCAACGGCCTTGTTGCCTTCCTGTACGATCGCCTGGGCGAGAACGGTCGCGGTGGTCGTGCCGTCGCCGGCGATGTCGTTGGTCTTCGAAGCGACTTCGCGGACCATCTGGGCGCCCATGTTCTCGAACTTGTCCTCAAGCTCGATCTCCTTGGCGACGGTGACGCCGTCCTTGGTGATGCGCGGGGCGCCGAACGACTTGTCGATGACGACATTGCGGCCCTTAGGGCCGAGGGTCACCTTCACCGCGTCGGCGAGGATGTTGACACCGCGCAGCATGCGCTCACGGGCGTCGCGGGAGAATTTTACGTCTTTTGCAGCCATGGTTAGCTCCTGACAAGGGCTCGGGAAGAGCCCGAAAACTCAATTGATGGAGAGGCCGATGATCAGCCGATGATGCCCATGATGTCGGATTCCTTCATGATCAGAAGGTCCTCGCCATTGAGCTTGACTTCAGTGCCCGACCACTTGCCGAACAGGATGCGGTCGCCGGCCTTGACGTCCAGCGGCACGAGCTTGCCGCTTTCGTCGCGGGCGCCGGAGCCGACGGCGATGATCTCGCCTTCCTGCGGCTTCTCCTTCGCCGTATCCGGGATGATGATCCCGCCGGCGGTCTTGGATTCGGATTCGACCCGGCGAACGACCACGCGGTCATGAAGCGGGCGGAAATTCGACTTTGCCATTTTGGATATCCCTGTGCGGAGGTTGAAAGGTCTCCGTTGCCGGAGCCCGTTAGCACTCGCCAGCGGGGAGTGCCAACGTGGCGGTGAGATAGGCTGTAGGTTCGTCCTGGTCAAGACGGATGAGCGGACAGCCGAAGAGCAAAAAGTTGGGAATCGACATGGAAGCCTGGCCTCCATTACGGGCGCATTCCAATGTCTGAGCGCGTTTCGGCCGTCAGCTCTGGGCTGACTTTTGTATCCTATTTAGAATGTGAAATTATGTGAAATTAACGGCCGAGCCGTCGGCGGCATCCATAAACTTGGGGTCGCAACGAGCGCTCATCGCTCGGCAGGCACTTGCAGAGCACATTGGAATGTCTTTCTGACGACGATGTTTCCCACCGGCAGCTTGCGCGGGTGCCAGCCGGACAGCTTGCGCGCCAGCTCGGGACGATCGACCCGTATGCGTGAAGAAGAAGCGAAGCCGGCCGACGCAATGCTGTTCATCGTCGGCACTGAACCCCATTATCCTGTTGCTCGATCTGGAACCGGCGGCGGTCGTCGGTGGTCGCTGTATCCGGCCACCGGCCAAGGAAGGTGGCCAGGCGTCCGATGTCGCGGAGATAGTTGCGCTGCGTCTCCTGGCTGAACCGGCGCAGCATCATGTCGTTGATCAACCGCTGGCGCAGCTGAACTATCGGTGGATTGAGAACAGGATAGGCATGGTCGGACTCCTTGTTGAAGGGCTCGTGATGCTCTGCCGCTGCCGAACCACCCTCAATGCGAGCGCGACGACCGGTTCTTGTCTACCTAGACCCCAAGCGCCCACCCGCGTAGCGGGTTCGTTCTTCGGCCCCGCAGTCTCTACCGCTTGAAAAGACTCCGTGGACATTACGACCAGCGTTAGGGCCTCATCGTGCAGTTCCGGATAGCGGCGGGATCATAGGATCGAGTTCTTCCTGTTCCATGTATTTTGCGCCAGGCTTTGAAAGATAGGAAGCTAGCTCCGAGAGCATCGATGCGCCTGCTTTTGCAACTCGGCCTGCCGCCAGCGGCGGGGGATTGCCATATTTTTCGGCTAACTCAATGGACATGAGGTGTGGGAGCAGCCTACGGCCGAATGCTTTCTCGACTGTGAGGAAAATCCAGATGCCATCAGGGTCAATGTCGGACCAGTGGTAGAATGGAACCTCCGCAGGGATGTTGCGGGCAATCGAGCCAAACGCTTTCTGGAGTCCTGCAGATGGGTAGCCGCCGCCATAGAGAACGAGGCCGCGGCGATTCCGATCAGCCTCTGTTACATGTCTAACGAAGCTTGTGTAATTCTCCACCACGAGCACGTATTCCGGTGCGCGGCTAAAAGCGATGGTATCCGTCGTATCGGCTGGGATGCCAACGAAGGGAACGTCACGTTGGCAAGCTCCAAGGGTGATCGGTCCTGAAAGGAGTAGGGGAGGAGGCGCCTTCTCCAACCCAAGCGCACCAAGTGCCTCGCGGGGCGTTGCGCCCTCTGGGATGTCAATGAACACGCCTCGAAGGACCTTCGTGACGGCAGCCTCGAGCTGTTCCAACGCTTTGCTGTCGGCAACAGTCCTTCTGGAGAAAGTGCGATAGTCCAGTCCGATATGCCGCCGTCTGTAGATCGCTTGCGCGAGGATGAGCGTACGCTCGAGCGAACGTACGTCGCCGGGGGCAATGCCTGCCCACCGCCGATTCCTGGACCAGGTATCGGCAGCTTGCTGCGCATGTTCAGCGAACGGGGCAGACAACTCGGTCCGGCGAAATAGATCCTGGAGCGTTGACGCCGAGCGTTCGCTGGAAGGAATTCGTTCGACGAAACGATAGAGGCTTGCCGCGTCTGCGATCCGCACAAATTTGATCTCGCTAGCTCGCCGCCCCTTCTCCATCCTAAGCTCGATTGCACCCGCCCGACTTGCCTCTTCCAACTTCTTGCGAAAGCTGTCGGACTCGACGATGCTCGAAAAAGCGCTGCTATCGGGATAAGCGCGTGCGCTCGCTCGACCATCTTCGTGCCTATCCAGAAGATGAGATAGGAGGGCGCTCGGATCGGTAAATTTCACTCCGCTGCCATCCTTCGCAATTCATCATCATCCATGAGTTCGGGGTTGATGCGCTGCAGTTCCTTACGGGCTTTTTCCTTCACCTGAACTACTGTCGTTTCCGACTGCCCGCTGCCAATGTTGTCCACCTCAACAATGGCATGCATATAGCCTAGCAGCGACGGTCGCCGCTCAGGTGGCGCCGCCACGATCACCTGCAGGCCTAGGCTCTCATAGAAGCTCATCATCTGCCGCTGGTTCTTGCCGTCCAGCTTGGCAAAGGCTTCATCGAAGACGGCGAGCGCCATTCCAAGTTGCGATCCCGATCTTCCTTCGGCGGTCCCATAAACGGAAGCCAGCGAGGCACCGATGGCCACATAGAGCGGGACTTGTTGCTCGGCACCGGAGCCCGTGCCGCGGCGAGTTTCCCATCGTGTCTTATGCCCGGTATCAAGGTTCTCCATATGAATCTCGAAGACGAAAAAGCTCCGATAGTCCTCAAAACTGTCGAAATCTGTATCGGGGTCCTCCAGGATGCGCTTCACCTCGTCGAGGACGGGTTTGTGCGGAGAGTCTTCGGCTATCTCACCCTTGAACAGAAGATCCAACGCATCCTCAGAAGTCACGTAAATCTCGACCGCTTTCAGGATCGGAGCATATTGAGCCACTTGCGTCCTGCTGAACGAATATCGCTCCCCGTGGAATGTGTGATTGCGGAGGCTATGGTTCAGCGAGTCGATATCTCTCTTCAGTTTGGAGATGCGTGAGTGGAGAGAGTTGACGAACTCGCCGCGAAAGATAGAGGAGACTCGCTCCGAAGCTTCAGCTGCCAGTGCTTCATGGCGCGTGAGCTCGTTCTCTTCAATATCGCGAAGCGTGGCCTCCACCCAGGGCAGTATATCCTTCAGGATGTCGCTTTCTGCTCCGACCTCCGAGCTTATGGGAGCGATGTCGAAATAGCTCCTCATGGCGGCCCGCACATTCCTGTCGGCCTCCATCATTCTATCTTTTGCCTGTTTGGAGCGATCCTCCGCGCGCTGCCCAATCCCACGATGGATCCCAGCTAGTGCTTCGTAACGGGCAGATGGATCAGTTTGGATTTGTTTACCGGCGATCCTCCCCCGGTACCTGCGGTTGGCCGGGAGCGGGGCCGTCAAGCGCCAGTTGTATTGGAACATGCGACGGGCGAGATCTCGTGAATGGCGCGACCCCTCTTGGTTGGTAAGGCCCGTGAGCGTCTTACTCGCGGTTTCAGCTTGTTTTTGGTAAGCGCCCTGCCTCTTCTGGATTGAGTTGAGCTCGGCATTTCTGGCCTGGACGTAGGCCTGCTGAACCTTCTTCTTCTCCTCAAGCTCATATAGGCGTTTCAGGTCGCCTTGATCGACCGCCTCCAGCCTGGATCGAGCCTCTCCTGCCAGCCTCTCCTGCGCTTGCGCTCTTTCAAGCAGGCGTGCAACCGTCTCGCTGTCCGCGGGCGAAGCCACGAAAGCGGCGGAGCGGTCAACCTCGGAAAGGATGCGCCTGCGCTGGGATAGGGTTTCGATTTCTCCCTGCAGCACCTCCAACCGCCTTTTCTGCTCCAGGAAAAGTTGCTCCTGCGCCGCCCTACCGATCTTGAGGCGGAAGGCTTCCTCCAGGCGGGTCCCTCGTAATAGTCCATCATCATAAAGGCCGTCAGCCATGAGGGCACGGCCGGGTTGGTTAAACTGCTCCATGGTGCGGGCCAGTCGCACATTGCCATATCTGCGCTGCAGGAAGGCGACTGCGTCTTTGTCTTCGGACCTGAAAAGCGATGGGAACCAACCTGGCTCGACCGGATCTTTGTATCGCTCGAGCTTGTTTAGGCTGACTAGGGATGCCTGGCGTAGATCCCGCCTGTTTTCTCTCAGGATCGTCGTCGCCATGTGAATATGGTCGCGATCGACGAAGATCGCTTCCCTATCTCGACCGAGAAGACCTTCAGCCGCTTGTCCCCAATTCTTGTCGGTAAGGTCTACGATGTCGCAAAGCGCTCTCGGAACCATCCCGGCCATGCGAAGGAGCCTCATCAACTCGCGGGTATGGTCGCCGAGGTGAGAATCCCGTGAACCGGAAGCGGCCGCCTGGATAGATCGAGACAGCTTGTCGAGCTCCTCATTCTTGGTATGCCAAGCGGCTTCCGCCTCGCTGCGCGCCCTGCCAATTCTCTCGGCGGTGACCGGGAGCGAAGCCACGAACGCTTGTTCGATCACTGTGGTGGCTTCCGTGTTCCCGCGCTTGACCGCCTCGGCCACCGCGGAGGCGTGAGCAGCCAATTCGCGGGAGCTTACATCACCCTTTCCGAGTGCTTCGGCCGCGGCTGCGATCCGCTGCATGTGCTTCACTCTTTCAGAGACCCGTTTGAGGCAATCTGCGGCGGAAAAGGAATGACTTTCGGCCATCTTCGTAAGATCGTCGATGCCCACCTTGGCTTTGATCGCTTCGATCTGCTTGATGATGCGGTGCACATCCTGGGTCGCTTCGGTGATCGAACTGTTCAGATCGTTGATTTCCTCGCTCTCTGCCAGAAGAGATGCCTCGGCTTCCTTGACCTCTTCTTCGAGTGCCCTCATCGCCGCGGAGGCCGCGAGGTATCTCGCCTTGCGACTGATCCAATCCTCCTCGACGTGTTCGTTGAGGAAGTTTCTAAAATCTTCCGCTCGCGCCTTGACCACTTTCAGCCGCTTTGCGCGCTCTCGCATGTTTTTGATGGTCTGGTTGACTTGTCGGTAAGTCTTCAGCGACTCTCGCAGTTCACCGATCCTCATCGGAGACTCCTCAAGGATATAGTTCCTGACGAAGTCTGTTGCGGACAGGCCCTGGTTGAGCGTCATGCCGTTCACAATCGCTTTTGCAAGCGCGGCGGCGTTTCCGGAAGTTGGCGCCGATCGTGGAACCAAGTCACGCATATATTCCCGGATGTGATCCGTGGCGCTGTCGCGATGGTTTACGAAACCGCTCCCGCATTCCCTCTCCAGTGCTTGCCTCACTTCCTCCCATTGCGCGAATTCTTGCCTTCCTTCCCGCTCACGCAGGAAATCTGTCGTCTTCAATATTTTGCCGCGAACGACGAAGCGGCCGAGTATAGTTTCCGCTGGCTGTGTCTTCCTCGCTTCCATGGCGAGACCTACTGTCAAGTCTGGCTTCACTCCATCGACGTCGCGAAAACTAATGGTCACATAGGTAAGGCAGGCTTCCCGCCGAAAATCGCCCTCTCCGCGCGCACCGAGGCAATACCCCTGTACCGTGCGCCTTGGACCGCTTCTGCGACGATTCTCACCAGCGACTGGGTTGAGGTTCATGTAGCGTCCGCTGGCGCCAGTGAGCACCACTTGGATCATGTCCAGGATTGTTGATTTGCCCGACGCGTTTTCACCTAGGAACCCGACGTGGCCGCTAACCGGAATATCTTCGACAGTGAACGAATGCCAATTCACCAGCGTGAGATGCACGAGTTCCATCATTGCAATTTTTCCTCGACGGAACCGAGCTGGCGGGGCTCATAGTCTTCCAGGGCAACCTGCTCCTCAATGCGCCTCAACGCGTCGGATCCGGAAACAAGCTTGATTATCGGCCGAACCACCACTTCCCGATCCTGAAGGACACGATCGAACTCTCCGAGCCAGATCAGGTTACGCGCAGCAAGATCCTCAAGAACGTCTTGGAACCTGGACTGCGACACAAGCATCTTTGTGCCCCTTTCGGCCATTTCCCTGTATTTCTCATAGAGGACGTTGAATGTGGTCAAGACGGTCGCGCGTTCTTCAACGTTGCCCTGGTTCGCTTCGTCCTGCCAATGAGCCGCTGCCACCAGAAGCACGATAGTCTCGTCAGCCTTCATTTTTGGCGTCGACGACATCTCCTCATCATCCAGCACGATCCCTGCCCACTGTTCGTCTTGCTCCCTGTGAACCCGGTAGCCGATGCAATCAAAGAAATCGTCGATCACTCTTCTAAATCGACTATCCATAATTACATCATAGACGGTCGCCACGCCACGATCGCCCGAATAAACGAATTGGTGACGGAGGAGGTATCGGCAAGCTTTCCGAAGATCGGCACCCTTGTCCCCGCCGTATCGGGCCTCAACCTCTTCGAACTCAGTCAGCATCCAGGCCTCCAGCCGCCGCAGCCCGCCTCCGGATGAGGAAGTTACCGCACTTTGTCCACTCGCTATCGTGCTGATGCCGCTGAGAGTCATCCACGATCTCAAACGCCGCCGCGATAGAAGGCGGAACGTCGCCCGGCTTGGTGAACCGTCGGATCACATCGAATGCAATGAATGAGTCTACGTCTTCTATCTGCAGGAAACGTGCCTCTTTCGTCACCGCCAACGGAACTTTCTCGTTCAGCCATTGCAGTAGTTGTTTCTCGTCTGGAGCGATTCGTTCCAAGTACTGCTTCTTGAGTTTCTTACGCAACGCCAGCAACGGATCCAGGACTTTGGGTGGGACCGCCATTGACTCCAGCGCCTTACGTGGTTGCCGCGGCTGCGCGAGGTGCCTTTCCGACCACGGCGTTCGCATCGGCTCGACCGGGAGGGGTACCCAAGCGAACGCAGAAACGGCAGGGCGCTGGTCCATTACCTTGTGAAGCCGGTGTACGAGAGATGCGGCTCGGCTTGAAATGCCACTGCTCCCTTGCTCCGCATATTTGACCGTGTTGCGAAGACGCTGTTCAAGCTGTCGCCGAAAGATGGCGATCCGGTCGAACATTTCGCCAATCCCATCAAAGACTTCATGAATCGATAAAAGGTCGGTTTCTGCTGTTCTAAGCCCATTCTCGTGGGTGTCGGCCATCCCGTTTTCGACGTAACCCGAAGCGATCATCTTCATGATCTCGGGATCGAGAGAGATATCGCGAGCCAGGTCAAGGATGTGGTCTTTGAATCTAAAGGGATGATTGAAAGTGTGGATGGCTTGAAAATCCTTCAGAACCAACTCTCCGATGAATTCTTGGAAGTATGCGTCTACCCTCTCGCGCATGCTACGCGATTCCATAATAGTCCGGCGGACGCGCCTCAGGTCGGAGAGAATCGCCCTGAGCGTCTTAAGAAAGGCGGTGGCGTGTTCTCGCGCCTGCACCACGGCATATGCAGCATCCACGGCCTCTTTTCCCGAAGAGGCCGGCTGGAGTTTCGCCGCCAATTCTAGACTCTGCTTCACGTTGACAACGACGCCGCCAAAACGCTGGCTCACGTCGGATTTCAGGCTGACCAGGAGCTGCATGACCAAGCTCGCGCCCATGGGCATATCTACGGTCACTCTTAGCCCGTATTCTTCCTCTTCGAGCCAACCGGTCTGGACCAATTTCTGGTAGGCAACACTTGCGACCCTCAACGCCGCCTCTGCAGCCTCATTCGCCTCGCCGGCAAATTTCAGCCGCCGGCGCCGCTTTGACACTAGATCAGGTAGGCCTTCACCAACATCTTCGCCTTCGGCAAGAAGCTCAGGCATCCGCTTGATAAGATCGTAGATTGCATGGACCACCTCCTGCGGGGTGGGGAAGGAGGCACCACGAGAGAAGAAGCGCTCGTAGGTATCTAGTAATGCCGCCTCATAGAGGAACCGGAATTTGCGTGAAAAGATCAGGAACGCGTCATCATTAAGATAACGGAAAAGTGCCATTTGTGGCGTTTATCCCCAAGGTGCCCGGTCGTTTTTATGCCATTGCTCTGTTGGTCAAACAACCCAAGAAAGGGACGGTGAAGAACAATATTTTCGGGTCTGAGGCAACATCTTTAGTTAAAGGGCCGCTAATTGTCGTCTCGAGTGAGCTGAGGAGTCAGTCGGTACCCACAGAACCCAGCGCGAACTTCGGCCACAGGAACCGAGCCTTCGGGGTGGCGCGGGCGAGACGTCCTCCGCGCCCATAATGACAGCGCCCTCAAGTCGAGACGCGATGAACGCTTGCGCCTCATATCAGTCCTCAAGCCGACTACTGGCGCATTCCAGAACCGGTCATTCGAGCGATAACGGAGGCGACTCCGTCGATTGCGATGCTCTTCAGAAAGCGCTTTGTAGGAAACTTCGAAACGATCGATATCACTTGCCATACAATTGAAATCTAACGTGTCAAAAGACGGCAAGATCTCGGATTTGCTATGTTTAAGCAACGTGTTGCTCGACTCTTAGCGAAAATCGCCACATTTTGCTACAAAACTCCTGCCCTCTATAACCCGCAGAATTCTTCCATTTTCGGAAGCGATCTTTTTCTGACTGTGGCGCGTCCTAATCGGGCGGCAGCGAAAACCGGCGTGAACTCTCCACCCACGGACCCAACGTTATTCTGCAGGCCCTGGACGTCGGTTTGAGAGGGGCTCGATTTGTACCCTTTGGGTTTATAAATGCGGAAAGATGTAAACTTGACTGTGGTTTAGAAAATGCCCATAATATAAACCATGAGTGAACAATTCTCAGGAAAGCTAAACCACCTTCAACGCGAACTTCCCGAAGGGCTGGTCGTGGATTCAGCGTGGTTGAAGGAGCGGGGCTACTCCGCCCAGCTTTGCCGAAAATACGTCACTAACGGCTGGCTGGAGCGCGTGGCTCACGGCGTCTATCGCAAGCCCGGCGGAAAACTCCTGTGGGAGCATATCGTCATATCACTGCAGACCCTGCTGATGAAACCGCTCCTTGTCGGCGGGGGCACGGCGCTGTCACTCCACGGATTTTCCCACTATCTTTGGCGGGAAGAGAAGAAGGTTCACCTCTACAGCCCCGACGAAGCGCCAACCTGGCTGAAAAAGCTCCCGCTGCAAATCAAGTTCGTTTATCACAACAGCGAGGCCCTGTTTCGCAATGAGCCTATACACTTCGGGCCTACCAGTCTGGCGTGGAACCTCAAAGACAGCAGCCATGTCAGCGACGACAATATCCACGGCGGCTCTTTCCGGGTCATGCTATGGGGCCAGTGGGAATGGCCGCTGACGCTTTCAACGCCTGAGCGCGCCGTCCTCGAAATGCTGGACGGGCTGCCCGGCCATGAGAGTTTCGACCAGGCCGACAAAATCATAGAAGGGCTCACCACCCTCAGCCCCCGGCGGCTGCAGAAGCTGCTCCTTGATTGCAAGAGCATCAAGGTCAAACGCCTGTTCTTCTTCTTCGCCGACCGCCACAATCACCCGTGGCGCAAGCACCTCAACAAAGAGGCCATCGATCTTGGAACCGGCAAGCGGATGCTCGTGCCGGGCGGTCGCCTTGACCCCACCTACCTGATCACCGTGCCGGAAGAATTATATGCCGGTCAGTGAACAGTACCGCCGCCAGGTCACCTTGCTAATCCAGACGCTCCCGGCTGTGGCCGAGGAGAAGGATTTCGCCCTCAAGGGCGGTACCGCCATCAATCTGTTCGTCCGCGATATGCCGCGCCTGTCGGTCGATATCGACCTGACCTTCCTGCCGGTTATGCTGCGGGATGAATCGATGGCCGCCATTGAGGCTGCGCTTCTGCGGGTCAAGAAACGGATTGAGGACTCAGTCGCAGGCGTGCGCGTCTTTGAAAGCCGCCAGAACGACGGCAGCCTGACCCGCCTCGTCGTTCAGGACAGGAACCGTACGCAGATCAAAATCGAAATCACTCCCGTTCTGCGCGGCTGTGTTTTCGCCCCGGAAATAAGGTCGGTGTCGGCAACCGTGGAAGATAAGTTCGGCTTCGCGGAGATTCAGGTGGTCTCGTTCGCGGACTTATATGCGGGCAAGATCATGGCGGCCCTGGACCGGCAGCACCCCCGCGACCTTTTCGATATCAGGGATTTGCTGGCCAACGAGGGGATCACCCACGACTTGCGCCAAGGGTTTATCGTCTATCTCATCAGCCATGGCCGCCCCATCGCTGAAGTCATCGCCTCCGGTCAGAAAGACATTGCGGCCTAGTATGAAAGGAACTTTGCCGGGATAACCGAGGAGCATGTACCGCTCGCCGAACTTCACGCGGCGCGGGCGCAGCTTGTTGAAATCTTGATCGGCAGTATGCCCCAGGCGCATCGTGAATTTCTGGTCGGTTTCAAGAAGGGCGAGCCTGACTGGGAAAAGCTCGGATTGGCCGGCGCTGCGGAGCTGCCGGCGGTGAGATTCAAGCAGCAGAACCTTGATAGGTTGAGCGCGGAGGCGAGGGCGGTCTTAATTGAACGTCTGGGAACAGTATTGGGAATCGGCGATAAGTAATCACGTGGTCGCACTGGTCTGCGCCGCCGTCGATGTGAAGCGAACCCAAAATGCGGGCTCGACTACGCGGACTACGGCTGGGCTGCCGGGCTGCCTGCGTTGAGCGCTTCAACGTTTTAACCCAATTTGGCCTTCGAAAGGGGGCAGTATGGACGTTCGCCTTCGTTTCCCCCTCGGAAACCCCATTGTGCTGGCCGATAGCTGGCCGCTTGAAGGCTATGGTGCCGTCATCGAGTTCGACCGCACGGGAGAACAGGCAACGGCTATTATCGTGACCTTTCGGGATCAGCCAGTGTCCTTGGCTCCCAAAATTACGGCGACGCCCGAAAAGACGGAGAAGGCGCACATTCATATCCGTGGAGATTTCGAGACCCGCGCGTCTGCCATTGTGCGACGCCTCAGCGAATATATCGGGCTCTATCAGGGACTCGACGTTCGCCTCGACAACGTCGAGGTTACTTTCCTCGGCAAGACCGATCAGGAACGCGACGAGATCAAGCTCAGCAAGTTCAACGTCTCCAAAGCAGCACGCAAGCGGCGCTTCGCCTTCAGCATGCTTGCGCAGGCGTTTTTTGCAGGAGAGAGCGGCGACGACCCCTCTTTCGTATCCCATATGGCGGGCCTCGCCCGCGAGGCGCTTATAGCTGAAGAGTATATTGATGCCTTCCGCTATGCGTTCTTGCTTTGCGAAGCGCTCTATGGGGGCGGAAAGTTTAAGACTGTTCAGCTTGTTCAGGCGATGCACAGCAACGACCAATTCAGGGCCATCGTCGAGGCCGCAATGAATGACTTCGATACGAACCCATCCATCGGCGGTCGAATGCCAAACAATTGATCGCCCAGCATCCTACCGCTCTGGCCATGATCGAATACCTCGTAGCGCAAAGGGGGTTCTATTTTCATGGCAATCTGGAGCGGAAGGACGCCTGGCACCCGGACCATCAGAACAAGGCACAGGAACTTGCTGAAATCGCCGTCGGTCTGGCCGGCGGGATAGCCCACAGCTTTGCCGACCAAATGTTCAAACCTGAAATTGCCTCTCGCTATTTCGAGAACGCAAGGAAGCAAGGAGCAATAATGACGATCAACGTTGAGATGAAATTCAAAGACGAGGCAGGCTTCGAGCAGAACCGAACCATGAGAATAAATACGCCAGGCACGCGCGCGACGAATTCAATGGCGATGGCAGTGCATGCCCAATTCCTGGAATGGGCGCAGGTTGAAATGAGCGACAAAAATCTAATCTCGGCTGTAGCGGTCGATGCTAAGTCTGGCAAAGAGCTTTTTCGCTCGCACTACCTGAGTTCAGATGGCGCCGCCACCGGCTAAATCGAAACGTTTGGCGCGGGACCCGTAGGAAGCGAACGGCGCGATCGACCGTTCATTGAACCGAAATCCCAACACCCCTCGGCTAATCCGTGTTGGTAACCGCGAGTCAGTTGCGAGGACGTGGTGTAAACAGAGGGACCTGCACGTGTGGTGCAGAGAGCGTTCACGCAAGAAGCCCGTTTCCAATTTGATATCGATCAGACTCTGCATATTCAAAGTTCCTAAGATCCGTTATAAACGGATTTTGGGGCGTTGGGCTCAGGCATGATCGACTCAGATGTATTCGACTTCGTCGAGCGATGCCGCAAACACGCGACAGCAGGAGCGCTCTTGAGCGATCTGCTCGCGACTGTAAAGAATCTTGGATTTGAGCATCTTATCTTAAGCGGCGTGCCTTTGGGCGGGCAGAAGCTCGCGCCTATGGTGGAACTGAACGGTTGGCCTAAAGGCTGGCTCGAGCGCTATGTGGAAGCAGAGCACGCCGCGGTGGATGGCGTCTGCATCTATTCGGCGAAAACGTTGAAGCCGTTTCTTTGGTCCGAGGTTCCAGCCAAGTGGTCCAATACGGAAGAATCGCGGCGCGTCGCCGGCGAAGCGACCGAGTTCGGCATCTGGAGCGGCTTCGCCGTGCCGATGCTGAGTGTACACCACTGGCAATCCGTGCTCTCGTTCGCCTCGTCCGCGAGGGTCTGCAAGTTGTCGCAACGCCAACAGGTGCAACTGGTCACCATGGCTGTCTACGCCGGCATGACGATCCAGTCGTTTTCAGATGACGATGAAGGCGACGAAGGCCTCCTGACCGATCGGGAAAGGGAAGTTCTCTTGTGGGCCGCGGCCGGCAAGACGTCGTCGGAGACTTCGCAGATCCTCGGCCTGACTGAGCGCACCGTGAAATGGCACGCGACACGGGCGCGCCAGGCCTTCGGCGTCGCGACCACCACGCAGGCCGTCGTCGAAGCGGTGCGCCGGCGTCTCATCCACCCCTAAAATGCGTCAACTGTCCGATCGGACAGGTGACGTACATTAGACAGGCTGCAACTATCCCCAAGAACGATCGAGGATCGCGCGATGATTACGGCTCATGTCGTCAATGCGCATAACAAGCATCTCTATGAAAACGAATTCGACGAGTTTCTGCGCCGCCGGCACGATTTTTTTGTGCACCAGAAACGCTGGCGCCCTCCAAGCCCGGACGGTCGCGAACTAGACCAGTTCGATACTGACGCGGCCACCTATCTGCTGGGTATCGAAGAGAATCGCGTTGTGACCTCGGCCCGATTGATCCCAACGAGCGAGCCGCATATGGTCTCGGAGGTCTTTCCTCACATGTGTGAGAAATCAGGCGTTCCCAGGCGGCCCGACTGGGCCGAATGGACCCGCACCTTCGTCGTTCCCGACAAGCGCTCGACCGGGTTGCGAGGCACGCTGACGCAGCTCTGTTGCGCAGTCATGGAATACGCGCTCGACGAGGGCCTCAGCGCGGTCGGCGGCGTCCAGGAGACCTATTTCATGCCCCACCACGGCGCGCTGAATTGGCACGCCGAGCCGCTCGGCATGGCCAGGGAGGAAAAGGGCGAGTGGTACATCGTTGCGTTTATTGAAGTGAATGAGGCAGCGCTGGCGAGCGTGCGGAAGATACTTGGGGTTAAGCGGTCGTTGTTGATGCGGCGAGGGATGCAACGACCGTTCGTCGACAGCAAAACAGACCGTGTAATCGGACTGCGGAGCCGTCGCGACGGAGGTCATTAATGTTCATGGCTAAATGAGCGCTTATTCGGACACAAATTGAACAAGAAACCACATCAAGGGAGACAAATCGTGAAACGCCTGATAGTTGCAGTTTTGGCGCTTGCCACAGCAAGCCATTATGCTCACGCACAAGATGCAGCGCGACCTGAGGTCGTCGTCGTTGTTCCCGAAGAAGTTCAACAGGCCGATAGAGATAAAATCAAAGACATAATAACAAAGTCATTTGATTTTGGGGTCCAAGTCGGTCCGCTCGGAGGCGGAATAGGGATCTCTATAAAGTCGGCCGATCAACAAAACAAGTCTATTGATCTATCCAGGTTTTCGCAAATGACGCCGCAAGAGGTACAGAAGAATTTTCTCTGCGATGCGCTTTGCGACACTGCGGCCGCCGGCGCCGCTGCGGCCTGCAGCGGCCTCTCCGCGGGCGTAGCCGTTGCTGCGTGCCTCGCCGCCGCAGCTGCAGGGAGAGATGAGTGCCATAGACATTGCTGATCAAATGTCGGCTTGCGTCCTATAGGGCAGAGGTTCATTATGAAGCGCCTGATTGTTTGTACCTCACTATTTACAGCTCTAACCTGTGCATCTCATGCGGATGACTCAATGGATATCCAAGCTGCGATCCGGCAGCTGAATGATGTAGAGAAGTCGCTCACCTCTACTGCAGTGAAAATGCAGACGGTCGAAAAGAGCATTGAGCACGACTCTGCTCTTCAGACGATTTATCTGAACAAGTCTGAGGAGGTGCGTAGAGCGCTCGATTGCTTGAACGACAAGGTCATTTACGGCGATGATAGTCGGGCCAATTACTACTGTGGGACTGCCGAGGAAAAGCGTGCGGTGGAGGGGACCGCCGCATTCATGATGGCATCTAAACTTAGCCCGGATAGCGATCCATCTTACATCGCCGTCGAGCAGACGCCTTCTAGGCTCTGCACGAAAGAACAGACCGCGTCGCTCGGCCTTCCTCCGGAAAGTTTCTATGACGAGCCAGAGACAGCATTCTGCAGTGGCTTTAAGGTGGGGGAAAAGCTTATTGCGACAGCAGGGCATTGTATTCCGGACGAATCGTTCTGCGCTAATACCAAAATCGTCTTTGGATTCTATCGGTCTGACGCTGAAACTGAACCAACGCGGATTCCGGTCGGAAATGTGTATCAATGCAAGAAGATTGTTGCCGGTAACTATGCTCCTGATACGTTAGAGGCAGACTGGAGGGTTATAGAAGTGGACCGGCCTATAGAAGGTAGGCCGTCATTTTTGATACAGGACAGGTCTCCTGGAGCCGTCACCAAGAACCAATCGGTTACAGTGATTGGATATCCAATTGGCATGCCTGCCAAAATTACGAGGAACGCGTCGGTGATAGCCGTCGAAGAGAACTATTTTGTTGCGGATAGTGATACGTACGGCGGCAACTCTGGTTCGGTCGTTGTCGACGCTGACAAGCTGGCCAAAGGCGAATTGGTGGCTAAAGGCATAGTTGTGCGAGGCGCAAGAGACTTTATCCGAAAATCACCTTGCTATGCATCCAACCGATGTCAAAAGGTTGAACTCGGAAATGGTCAATGTGGAGGGGAGAGTTCCACTCATGCGTGGCTGATCAAGAACGCCATAGGAAATTAATATGAAGGCGCTCATGTTTGCGCAACTACTTCTAGTTTCGCAACCAGGATCAAGTGGCGAAATATTATCGGTTCACATTTATCCGCAGCTTGTAGAGGTGCGCGTAGCGAGCAATGGGTGTACAACCAAAGACTCGTTTCAGTTCCGGTTTATCGGTGCGGAGCAGGGAAGAAGAAGATATTCGTTCGAACGACTGGCTCGTGCGGTCGATTATTGCAAGGCGTGGCTACCTGAAGGCGTGACGCTTTTTTACGTGCCAAGTGACATTGGTGTGGAGAGCTTCTGTGATGTTCAAGTGGTCAACTTTCCGAACATGAATGGCGAACGTCCTGTGTGCTGAAGTAAAGACTAGTGCTGTGCCTCGCGTAGTGAAATCAATGTTCTTTGGTCGTCCGAGCTCTATCTTCAATGTTAATGGTTCGCAGCCTTCTGGCTGCCTATCAGTTTGGGAGACCGTCGGTCGCCGCGGATTTCTCAGCGGTGTTGCGGCGACCCAAATCGCTGTTGCTGCGCATGGGCTGTCCCATGCCGAGGTCTCGACGACATAGATGTTGGGGCTCAACCTATTTTTCGTTCTATCAGCGAAGCGGGCAAGACGATCCTCGGCTGTTACTTGCAATGAGCGGCGTGCTTGCGGCGAGAGCCGCGTTCCTGCATAATGCCTGGCCGATCCGTTCGTCGGCTTTCTGGACATGCCGAGCAGTCAAGACGCTAACCGGAAAGCTCGAATACTTCGATCTGCGTGACCTGCATGAGGCCGATCACGAACAAAGCTTTCTGGGTCAAACTCCGAGCCGCGCTTCGCGGCGATCGGAAAGTTCAATCAACTGACCGAACTCCGCAACGGGCTTCGCCACAGCCGAACCGTCGATGAGATCACTCGCAAAGAAGGTGAGGCCGCGATCTTGTGATTTGAACAGGTGCTAAGTCGCGTTTCTGGGCCTGTGCGGCAAGCTGTGGAGGTTAGCCCCCGTCCGAAGGCAGGCTATTTTTCTCTTGGTCACAAAGAAGGCCGCTCTGCGCTCTTGCCGGTCACCTCGACGGTTGAGCCCCCGCTGAACCGGACATGCTCCCCGCCTTTAACTGAAGGAGAGATTTTCCCGCCTCAATAGCGGAGAGGGCGAAGTCGGCGACTGAATCGGTTGGATCGACAGCTCAATTCGCCCTTTTGAACACTTGCAATAGCGGTTTGCAACTGGGCGTCGGGATAAACACTTGAGGCCTCTTTTTTGCGAAATCTGTAGGTACCCCATGGGCGCGAGGTCGCGTGTCGATACGACTAGCAGGCTGTTGAAAAAGTCACTGGTCACCGGACCGCAGCGGTGATTCACTGGCTCCGAAGGGATTCGGAGGATAGCGAGTGCGCGGCGGGGACGATCGAACTGGCGAACTGTTCAGCTACGTGGACCTTGAAGCCCGTGTTCGGCGCGATCATCCATTGCGGGCGATCCGGATGATCGTGAATGAAGCCCTGTCGGCGCTGGAGCGTGAGTTCGCGGCGCTGTATTCGCCGATCGGACAGCCCTCGATCCCGCCGGAGAAGCTGCTTCGGGCGATGCTTTTGCAGGCGTTCTATTCGATCCGCTCGGAGCGGCTGTTGATGGAGCGGCTGGAATACGACCTTCTGTTCCGCTGGTTCGTCGGGATTGGCGTTGACGATGCGGCCTGGGATCATTCTGTCTTCTCCAAGAACCGTGACCGGCTTCTTGAGGGCGACATCGCGGCGAAGGTCCTTGCGGCGGTGCTGGCGCAGCCCAAGGTCAAGAAGCTGCTGTCGACGGATCACTTCTCGGTCGACGGCACGCTGATTGAGGCCTGGGCTTCGATGAAGAGCGTCAAAGCCGAAGGACAGCTCAGGCGAAGCGCCGAAGGATGGCTCCGCTGGCGCATCGTCGAAGCGGATCTGTGGGATCGCAGCTACCTAAACCTCGGCGGCCCCGCCATGATCACCATCGGCGGCGACAACAATGGCGAGATCGCCTTTGGCGTCCTGCAAGCCGGCCTCGATCTCAGCTACAGCCCCTCGATCGTTCACTTCACATGGGCCGGATGTGACGAGATGGACGAAGTCACAGACGATGGCCACGCCGAACTGCTCGACGACGGCTCGATCGAGATCACATTCACCTACCACAACGGCGACGAGGGCATCCTCAAGGCAATACGGCAGACTTCTTCAACATGCCAGATAAATCAAATCGGTGTCGACCATCAGTATTATTACTTTCTCATGAGTTGCTAAAAGTGAAGAGCGGCCAAGTCGTGGGCCTTGAGGTTCTCGATAATGTCCACGTTGAACGTCCTGATGGTAGCCAGTTGCTGATCCAGTTGAAGCACACCGTACAGCGGAACGCGCAAGACCTCCCCATCAATCTTACGACCATGGACAGTGACCTGTGGAAGTCGCTATCGAACTGGTGCAAGGTGATCATCGACCCTGCGGAGGGCGGATATCCATCCCCGCTCTGATCTACCTCGCGGTCAAGGCGGGTAGGGCGGTCTTGGATATCAGCGACTCATAGTCAACGCGTTCCATGGAAGCCGTCGTCACCCCTGCAATTCTGGGAGCATGCATCGACCGCGGATGAAATGAAAGCAAGACGCTATTGAAATGCTGAGATGTGGGCGCTTCGCGCGAGGTTGCTAGATGAAAAGAAGCCGCCACATTGGTTGCGCTTCGAGCAGTCGTTGCATTCCTCTACATATTCATTTTTCCAGTCGCTGATCGACTGCTTTGCGTATCCATGGAGGGATCTATCAAGCAGACAAAGCTGGTGATTGTAGACAGAGACGTTGATCCTGGCGGCACCCAGATACTGGACTGCCGCCCGCAACTCACTTCTATAATCGTAGGGGTCCATCCAGAGCTTATCCATATTCGCCCTTGTGAACCCAGTGATCTCAAGGCCCATAAACGCTACGTGATCGACGAAAGTCAGGTTTCTAAAAATGAAATCCGACAGGTCGGCCAGTCCTTCGTAAGTCTGCTTGTGAACCACAACCCGTATCTCGACTTCAGCCCCAACGGCCTTCAGGTTCATGATCCCACGGATTGTCTCGTCAAAAGCGCCTTTGGACTGAACGACATAGTCGTGAACCTCCGGGTCCGCGGAATAGATCGGTATGCCTATCGAAAGGCGGCGATGCCCAATCGCTTGATATCTTTGTGCGAACGCCTTGTCCTTGAATGACCGGCCGTTTGATAGAATGTGGATTGGCGTGGAGGGGAGGTGGTCGCGGGCACAGGACAAAATCTCGAAAAAGTCCTCGCCGACTAGCGTTGGCTCTCCTCCGGTTATGCCGAGAAACGGTGTCGTTGAGGGCAGCAGCGGCAGCACATCTATGATTTCTCGCGCCAGCCAGTGATCATCGACATCTTTTGGCGGCTGAGAGCACATCAAGCAGAGATGGTTGCACCGCTCGGTCACCAGGAAATAGTTGGCGTTGGCCTGCTTGCGAAAGAGGACGCGCACCGCCTTTCGATCCGGCCCGAAGCGGATAACGTCTCCATCGCCGAGGTAGGAAAAGTAATCAGGCAGAACGATCAGCTCTCGGTTTGAGAAGATCTCCTCAGCCTCGGCCTGATGCTCTTCAAAGGTCACGACCCATCGGCAGTCAGGAGCAGACTTGTCACCCCGGAAAAGATAGGCGTCATGATCTGGATTCGGCGCCTGACCTGTTGTTGAGGTCATAAGCCGCAGTGCCGATCGAGGGGCGGACGGTTCGATGCTGGCTGACGAAGCAAATCCGCTCAAACGTAGCATCTTAATTCGCCCAGCTTAGAAACAGCTCACGAGTAGCAACGTCGCTTTCCATCAGCGCAATCAATCTTTTGAAGATCGACATGTTACGATTGCAGAAGCCGGAGCGGGTCTTGAGGCCAACGAAGTCGCTATGCGTTGCGGTGTGGAACACCGGGTCGGAACCACAAAACGGCTCGTAAGCGCACTCGGAACACATTGGGACTGAACCCGCGAAGGATTGCTCGATTGGGTCCAGTAGGGCATCGGCCCCAAAGATCTCAGCGTAGGTGTTTTCGTGAACATTCCCGAGCAGGAAGGTTTTGTCGCCCATTTCAGCCAACATTCGAGCCTCGTCGGAGGCGTATACGCTGGCGTCGTAGTTGTAGACGACGGCTGAGATACCGATGCCAGCTGGGCTCATAAGGTCCACGTATCCCGGCTCGAATGGCGTCAGCATCTTCGTGAGGATGGTCGCCGCGTAAAACTCCTTGAACGGAATTCCCCTCCGATTGAGCTCCAGGATGTAGTTCAGTCCTTCGAAATAGAAATCGAGCCAGCGGTCCGCGTCGTAGGCGGCATAGAACTTCGTCTTGACGGCGAAACCGTATGGAGAGAGCGGTCGAAGGAATATCCCCGGGAACTGCAAGCTAACGTATTCGTCGATGATCGTGCGGACTTGCGAGAGGCTAGCCTTCGTAGTGGTCATCAACGCGCTAACTCGCTCGTGGCCGAGGGCGTTTCTAGCCTTGTGAATGCCTGCGACGGCCAACTCGCAGCTGTTTTTTCCGGGGCGGGGGCGGTTGGCGTTGTGAAGGGCAGCCGGACCATCTAGCGATGTGGAGATCAGGATGCGATGCTGGCGGCAAAACTCTAGGATTTCGTTCGTCACGACGGCGAGGTTTGTCGTGATAACGAACTGCAAGGATCGTCCGGCTGTCTGATTGATCTCTTCAGCCCGGCGCACGACATGCTGGATCAGAGGGAAGTTTAGGAGGGGTTCGCCGCCTTGGAACTCGATCTTTATCGCCGGACTTGGAGATTGAAAAATAAGCGCTAATGCCTTCTCGGCAGTCTCCTCCGACATGTCGAAGGCCGAGCGATCCTCGCTTTGACGAGAAACCTGACAGTACGGGCAGGAATGTTCGCACCGCAGGGATACGACCATGATGTGAAGCGACGTGAAGTTCTCAAGCCGCTTTGCCTTGGTGCGAACCTTTAGCGCCAGCAGGTCTCGCCCCAAATTTGAGGAGGCATCGAACAGAAATTGACGGCTGCGAAGACGGGAGTACGCCGGGTGGGTGCTTGGCAGTTCGTGCTTGACAAGGGAAGCCAGCACGGCGCGCGGCAGCACCAGAAATTCACCGGCTTGGTTCGTCAGGACATACCGTTCGTCATCCAGCGGCGAAAAACGGAAGTAAGCCAGCTGGTACGTGTCGTCCACTGGTCGGCGAAAGTCGCTCGCCGGAGCAAACCTAGTCATCCGCCTGTAGGCCCGATCTCGAGAAGGCCAATGCCAATATCGCATTCCTAACTGAAGCTGTTTCGGCTGCGATCGTGCCTCGCAGGTCTTGGTCCAACACCTCGAGCCGCAGCCTCTCTATCGCTGCGTCCGCCGAAGCTCGCCCGACCGCCTTACTGAAGTTGATCGTGCAAACGGCGAAGCCGCCTTCGATGGCAATCTCGATGGCAGCGTTCCCGGTTGCCCGGTACGCTGCGCGCTTCACACAATCGAGACCGAAGACAGACAGATCAAACTTGGCTTGGGCAGTCCGGACGAGCTCGCTATCGCGAGGAGCGTCCGCCATCAGCAATAACTGTAGCCAGAGCAATGAGACCCGTGACTAGCATGGCTCGAATGGCTGGTATGGTACGCCATGATGACGCCCGTACCATTGGAGCGGTCGAGAACCTCACCGTAGCCGAGGTCCGCTGGAACCGTCCCAGCCTCTGCCAGCTTGGTCGAAGGCTGATTTGCCGATTCGACAAGCGTTGCGGCCTGTACTTGGCCGCCAAGAATCATCGTGGCCGACAAGGCCACTGGCGATAGAAAACTGCGTTTTGACATTTTCCAAACCCCCGTTTGCACGGAATCATTAGCAAGGCCCGTCAAGCTGGGCAAGTACCAATTACGCAGAAGTGCTTAAGCTTCCACTAATATGATTGTTCAATACTGCATTGTCTTCGCGGACGCTAACTCCCACAGCTCGGCTCACCGTCGGCTACGTCCCGGAGGTCACCTCCCACAACCCATGCAAGATAGGCGGCTGCACCATTGTCTCTTGATCAATTCAGCGTCGCAGCTATCGCAGCAGGCTCTCCCGCATCTTGAGTGGCACGTTCCCATTAGGTGTCTGGGAGACTATGAGAAGCCTACGTTAAGACCGAGTGTAGGGCCGTTGATCGGCCGGAGGCGTCTCCTTGTCGACAAGGAATTTGATCCCTCGGTGGAACCAACTTTCGCGCTATTAGCTGCCACTCTGCTCGGCCATCGCACCGGCTGCGGGAGATCCAAAATTCGGCGCTATAAACTTTCCTGTATTCCACGACCTTCTCATCTCGCATCCACTGAGAGGTAGAACACGGGCAGGAAGTGATCTTTTTGCGGATTTGACACGAATCCTATTTAGCTGCGTCGACGAACATTGGTCAGTACTTAGGGAAGTCGTTCGGAGTAGCTTCCGACGCCACACCCCAGCCACTACTACCTCGCCGGCAGCTCGGCCTTGGCGCTAGTTGTCTTGACCAACGTTAGGAAGAGTGTTGTTCAATCCAGTTCACTCGCGTCCCTCATAAAACTCGACACAGGGAGCTGCCTCTTGAGGCGAAAACCAGGCGCAAGACTATTTCTTGTCGTGGCGGAGTTCGTCGCCAACGCAAACTCGAATAGAACATACTACTCCGTATGAATTTAGTCTTTCACATGACGTCCAGAGACGTCGAGTCCGCGTGGCACCGCATGGTACTTCAGGGTATACCCCCAAGTGACTTTTCGGGGTTTAGGCCCGTCGCTAAGGTGTCACAAATAGTCGGTGCCAACCTAGATGTTACGCCGTGCGGTGCTCACCGAGTTACGGGTGACACCATGGCATCGAGCCGGTGGACTACCAGCTTAACCGAATGGCGGCTTTGCGCCCCATTTGAGTCGTTCGACGAGCTTTCGCGAGATCTCAAAACCGGACAACACGTCCTTGCCATGCGAGTGACAAATTGAGGGTCGGAGCCGGACGCGTAGTTTTTTGGTGGGAGACTGTGTGAGAACATGGCTCGACGCATCGCTCACTGCCTGCTGGCGCTGCCCTCTCTCCCGCCGGTCCTCTCAAGGCATTTCCCATCTGCTGTGATTTTCCCAGCGAACAACTGCCAAGAGCCTCGCCTATCGTTTTTTAATAACACCGAGTTTAATTCTTGCATGTCGGACACTGCAACGCTCTTGAGAATAACTTCTGACTCCTAGTTGCTCGCGCCGGTCAATTCCTGCATGGTGCCATAGCTGGTCTAGGGATGAACCAAGCAGTTTACACACCTGGTTTTTTAGGAGCACCCCATGCGTGGAGATACTCTTGTCTTCAATCGGATGGATTGATTTTGACGAAAAGGAGCGCGAACGGGCCCATGCCCTGATGCAGCTCTTCACCGAGCAGGAAGCAAGAGATGAACTCGGTCTGGGCGCGATCCGGGATTCCATCGCCGATTACATCTTCCCCGGCACCAGCACCGTCCAAACCCGCCTCCGCTACTGTTCGTCCCCTGGATCTTCTCTCGGCTTCCTCGCCATCGAAATTCCATCGAGGTGCTGGACCAGATGCGGTCCGACCAGCTCAAGCTTCGCAATGCCCTGGTTGCAGGCAAGGAGAACAATGGCGTTATCGGCGTGAATGCCGGCCGTGAATTGAAAAGACTGCCTGCCAGCGTCTATTGGGCTGGTTTGGAGAATTGGGGAATCCGGCTGTTCCCGGGATCAATCGACTCCTATGCCGCCTCGCTGCCTTCCTGGCCGAAAGAGACCAGCAGGGACCACGACGAAGACGACTATGGTGCGAACCGTTCCGGGTCAGCGCTATGGCACCCGCAGCTTCCCGCGGCGCCGAAAGGCCTCTTCGAAAATGCGAGCTTTGCGCTGAAAGACGAAGAAGCCGAATTCATCGTGGACCGTCTCAACGCCAGCAATCCCGACAGCTTGCTTACCTTCCTCGCTCGAAAGGGCGGCAATGCTCGGGCCGGCTACATTTGGGCACATCCGCACGTTTCCGAATTCCCCGCCCGCATGCGCCGCCTCGTCGAGCACGCCTCGATCTTCTCAGAGGCCATGTACGGCGCTGCCCTCCAGTACAATCTCCAGCTCAGCCAGCTGCGTGACAAGGATGACTGGGTCGAGAACTACAAGTCGGAGATCGAGAAGTGGCAGCAGGACCTTGATCTTGCCCGGTTGAAGCACTGGTCGCTGGAAGACTTCTGGGATGAGATCCGCCACCCGGCGCATCGGGTGCTCGAGCCCGCGCGACGGTTCGTGATCGATTGGACCGAACTGCTCAAGACCAGCGGCGGCCTCAAGCGAGACAAGGCCAAAGGGCAGGCATTGGTGAAGGAGCGAGAGCGGCGCCTGAAGAAGGGACAGTCGCGCTTCACCAACCAAGCAGCACTGGGCCGCTGGAAGGGATCGTCTGGCGCTTACCGCCTCCAGTTCCGCTGGTCGCAAGCAAGCCGTCATTTGCAGGATCTTGCCCGTGGCTAAGTCGCCACTGGATCCAGAAACGCGCCTGCTCTACGGCGATAGCCTCAAGGCTCCTCCGGGCTACGAATTCGATTGCGGGGTGGCCACAACCTTCTCGATGGATTTCGAGACGGCCCTGGCTGTCCCGGTCAACATTGCCTTCTTGTCGTCCAAGAACCGAGACGATGTCCTGAGCGACCACGTCGCACTGCTCGAAGCCTTTGAACGCACTGCCAAAAGGCTTGTCGTACGTCGACGCCGGGCAGATCAATGCCGACAAAGCGAAGGATCACGCCTGGCCTCCCTCCTTGAGAAGACGGTGGTTGAGGTGAAGTCGCCAGGCGATGGCAGCTTCCATCCCAAGCTCTGGTTACTGCGCTTCAAGCCGCTCTACGCCGACGATCCAATTAAAATGCGCTTGCTGATCCTGTCGCGCAATCTAACCCGCGATAGATCCTGGGACGCTGCGCTGTCACTCGATGGCAAGGTTGTCTCGAGGCCTTCCGCTGGCAACAGGCCATTGCACGATCTGCTCAAGGAATTGCCAGGCATGGCCGTCGGGTCAATGGATGACGCGCGGCAACGCGTGACCTTGGCGATGGCCGACGAACTCAGATACGTCGAATGGGATATGCCCGCAGGCTGCGACACCTTGGATTTCCACGTCAATGGCATCAAGACCGGCGGCTGGAAGCCAACCAGGAGCAGGAGCATCGCCGTGATGTCACCGTTCGTTGACGAAGAGGCTTTGGAGCATCTGGCTGCCCTGGCACCGCGCGCAGCCAAGAAACTGATCAGCAGGCCCGACCAGCTCGCCTGCGTGCCTGCAGCCACGTTGAGCAAATTCGACCAGGTCCTGGTCCTCTGTGTGATGGCGTTGCAACCTGACCTGATCATCCTCGACGAATTCCAGCGTTTCCGCGAGCTGCTCTCGGGCGACGACGATGCCGCCGACCTGGCGCGCGCGCTGTTCGAGTATGGGGATCAGGAAGCGAGTGCCCGCACCCTGCTGCTGTCGGCCACGCCCTATAAGATGCTGACCCTGTCCGAGGATTCACCCGATGACGGCGACCACTATAAGGATTTCCTTAAGACCATCGGTTTCCTGCACGGTCGCGATCGCGCGTCCGCAGTTGCGGATGAACTCGACCTCGAGATGCGCCAGTTCCGCCGTTTCCTCCAGCGATTGCCGGCCGCGACCAAGCAAGCCAAGAAGGCGCGAAAGGGCATCGAAGCGCGGCTCAAGAAGGTGATGAGTCGCACCGAAAGGATCGACAGCACCATCGAGAGGGACTCGATGCTGAGCGAGCCATCAATGGAAGCGAAGATAGCCGCGGACGATCTTCGTCAGGCCATTGTGGCGGCTCAGGTCGCGCGAAGCGCCGGGGCGCCTGAGATCATCGAATACTGGAAGTCCGCGCCTTACCTGCTGAACTTCATGCGGGAGTATAAGCTCAAGAAGTTGCTCAAGGACGCGGTGGCGAAGCCAGACCCCGCCCTTGTCGCAGCAGTCGCCGAGGCGGAGGCGTTGGCACTGCGGATGGACGACATCGAGAAGTACAAGCCGGTCGAGCCGGGAAATGCCCGGCTCAGGGCACTGATGTCGGACCTATTCGACGCCAAACTCGATCAGCACCTCTGGATATCTCCGTCGCTCCCCTATTATGGCGACGAGGCAAAAGCGCCGACGCTGACCAAGGCGTTGGTCTTCTCCGCCTGGCAGATGGTGCCGGACGCGCTCGCAGCCCTCATCTCCTACGAAGCCGAGCGGCGTATGGGGGCTGCGGAAACGAAGCTGGCCTACTCGGACGCAGCGAAACGCCGGCCTTTGCAATTCCGGCTCGACGCCAACAATCGACCGGCCGCGTTGCGCACTCTCAATCTCATCTACCCCTCCCCACTGCTGGCCGAACTCGGGGACCCCTTAGCGGTTTTTGCCGCAGCTGCCGAACGGCCCTCCACCGAGGAGATGCGGACCGCCCTGCGCCACAAGCTTGCCGAAAGTCTTGCTGGGCTTCCCAGGGCCGAGGATGGCGACAACTCTAGCGCGCGAGATTGGGAATGGTCGAGCGTCGCATTGCTGAATGTTGCGGCTGGCAATCGGGCGTCGGAGTGGCTCCGGAGCGGAGCGTTCGCCTCGACCGGCAATGAAGCCGGCTTCCGGGACCACGTCGTCGAGCTGATCTCCGCAAAAGGCATCGGAGAAGATGGCAGTGAAGCTACATTGGAACTGCTCGTCGATATTGCACTAGGCAGCCCCGCGGTATGCGCCGTCCGTGCTATCAGACGCATTGCACCTGAACTTGCCTGGGACGCGCCAGAGCTGCTTGAGGCTGCGGCCCATGTTGCCTGGGGCTTCCGAACCCTGTTCAACCAGCATGAGACCGTGGCGCTGCTGCGCCAGGAGAGCGATGAGCATTATTGGCGCAGCGTTCTCGCCCATTGCGGAGCACACAATCTCCAGGCCGTTCTCGACGAATATGTGCATTATCTCGTTGAAGGCGAGGGGCTGGTGGCCAAAACGCCGTCCGAGCGCGCAAGAGGTGTGGCAGAGGCCATGGTCAGGGCGCTGTCCATTCGCCCCTCCCAGATCGAGGTCGACGACGTGAGGGCTGAGAACGGACGCTTCGTCTTCAAGAAGCCTATCAAGATGCGCGGTCGGTTTGCCATGCGGCTGGCCGAACTCAAGGATGAGGAAGGTGGTGCCGTCCGGCTGTCAACTGTCCGCGAAGCCTTCAATTCGCCTTTCAGGCCATTCGTCCTTGCCACGACCTCGATCGGCCAGGAGGGTTTGGACTTTCACCCGTTTTGCCACCGGGTCTACCACTGGAACTTGCCCGGTAACCCGGTCGATCTGGAGCAGCGTGAAGGGCGCGTTCACCGCTTCAAGGGCCACGCCATTCGCCTGAACGTCGCCGAGGCACACGCTGACGCAGTGCGACAAGGCCGAATGCCACCTGCAGACCCCTGGGCCGCCATGTTCGCCGCAGCACGACGCGCTACCAAAAGCCGCGACGAGCTCATTCCATATTGGATCTTTGAAGGCTCGACTAAGGTGGAGCGGCGCGCGCCGCTGATACCATTGAGCCGAGAGGAGAAACGGCTCCAATGGCTGAAACGAAGCCTGACGGTCTACCGGCTGGCATTTGGGCAGCCACGGCAGGACGATCTCCTGGCGCACCTTGTCCGGCTAGTCGGTGATGGCTTCGATGCCAGCGAGTTCGACGAGCTCCAGATCCAGGTTGCGGCCCTAGGATGTCTGTTCTCGAAGCGGGCCTACGAAACGCAACAATGCGCCCCCCATTTCGGCCGTTGCCGACATGAGGCCGGTTAACTAAAGCGGACAGGAGCGTTGCCACATCACGCTGACGCCTCTGTACTGCTTGACCCTACATGAAATTCCGAAAGTCGTAGACTTCATCCACCATATTGGGATTCTGCTGGATGATATCGCGAGGGTCTTGGAGTACCCAAGCGTCACCGGCAGCTTCTTGTAGAGTGTGTTGTTGTTCCAATCCATCTTGGTGAGCCCAAGAATGGCTGAGCACGTGTCGTGCCAACCGCCTTGGCCCGTGAAACGGCGGACCAGCACCGGCGAAGGCGTCGGCTTGAGCGCCCCCTCCTTGTAGACGTCGCGACTTGCTCCCTGCATGTGGACGCCTTTGACGCTACCTTGCGTCCATAATAGCACCTCACTGGGGCTAACTGGAATGTACGTGCCGCGGGTCACTGGATAGCCGTCTGGCCGATCCTAGGCATTGAAACGGATCCCTTGCCAAGGGACGTTTCGGACGATTTGAACGAGTTCTACATCCGTCCCTTTCCGGAACGCATCGATGGCGCCGAGGATTTCGTCTTCCTTGAACTCGGGGTTCTTGTGGATGGTGATGCACGAGGGCGACCTTCCAAAATGCGCGCTTTGGTAGATTTCCAGGCTGCGCGAGAGCACGGCCTGCGCGGCCTGCAGTTGCCAATCGCCGAGCCGCCGAATGTCTTTGGGCCGCGCCTGGTTGCTCCCGGCTATCAATCCAGCACTTGGTCAATCTGATCGTCGCCGGTGAAGTGTCGGATCATTTGCGCGGCATATTCGCGTCGACTTCCCGGATTTTTCCTTAGATGATCGCACGTTGGACGGCCCCTTCGCAGGATCAGGCACCTTGGCGCGTGACATTGTCAGGCTTCTGGATATAGGCGGAAGCTCAACTCCCAGGCCGCCGCAATGCCCTTTATTCGGTACGGGAGATTAGGGATCATACGTCTTACCGCGCATTTCGCGAGTCGTGGGTCCAACAACCGGACCATCGACCGTCACCACGGGAAGGATTGTGGCGACGAATCCGGCCATCACACTCGGTGCCATGCGGTTGGCAGTCGCCTTTTCCGTCGCTAGTCCGCCGGAGCCGATGACGTTCCCTTCTAGCCGGCGCAGCCGTCTTCTTTGGAACGTCCTCCGAGACAGAAACCATCAACCAAAGGAAAAGACCATGACCAACAATCGCAACACCAACCCGAGGCGAAATGGCCGCTCCACCAAACCTACACCGTGCGCGACGCCAGGGAAGGCCAGAAGGGCTTCTGGGTCCACATCGGCTCCCTCTTCGCCCACGACGACGGCGAGGGCGGAACGCTCCTCCTCGACGCACTGCCCATCGACGGGCGGGTCGTCCTGCGCACGCCTAAGGCTGACGAATAGGAGGCCGCCATGCAGTTCTTGACCAAAGACTGCGGGAGAAGCTGCTGGCGAATGGTCGCCAGCAGCACCTCTCCGCGGCACCGACGACGAACCGAGTTCGTCCCGGTCCTTAAGCTGTTCACGCCGGATGCCGGCGCGACCTGGCTCCTGACGGAAATTTACCCCGAGCACCCTGACCTCGCATTTGGACTTTAGGACCTGGGACTTGGCTACCTGAGATCGGTAGTCTGAGCCTCTACGAGCTCGCTGCCGTTCGTGGCCGCCTGGGCTTGCCTGTCGAACGCGACCTGTGTTTCAAGCCGGACAAGCCGCTGTCGGCCTATGCCAGTGAGCCTCACGCTTCGGCCGCATCCAGGTGTGACGTTCGTCACGATGCTCAACGCCAGCCTTCCGGGTGGCGTTGAGTGCCCAAGGCAATAGCGGCCAGACCTCAGGCCCTGGCCTTGCGTTTCGTCGCTGGTTTCTTGGCTGGAGCTGGCTTTCGTCCCAAGCCCAGCGACTTTGCCAATGCCGATCGGGTCGCCGAATAACTCGGCGCAACCATGGGATAGTCCTTGGCCAAACCCCATTTCGTCCGGTATTCGTCAGGCGTCAGCCCATGACTGGTCGCAAGATGCCGCTTGAGTGACTTGTATTTCCTGCCGTCCTCAAGGCTAATGATGTAGTCCGGAAACACCGACCTTTTGGGATTAACTGCCGGTTTGGGGACAGGCTCTGGTGTGGGAGATGGCGGGCTAATATTCGACAATGCCGAATTCACGCTCGCGATCAAATCCGGCAATCCGGACACTGGAACCGCGTTCTTTTGGACATAGGCAGCAACGATATCGGCAGTAAGTTCAATCATATTATTGTTTGGTTCCCCGGGCATTGGCGTGCTCCTTCAATCACCACGTCCTCATATCCGTCAGGTGACGATATGCAATCAACCTATGCCACTTGGAATTTGTCCGATCAATCCGGATATTTGATATTTCTGTATGACGCGAGGGCAAAACGATCTTTTGTTTAGCGGCAAAGCGTACCCACGCCAAACCCTACAGCCTGAAAATCGTATAGAGAGATGAAATTGCCTCAACGGACGCTAGGCAATGGGCATGAAGGCGGGGCTGGATTATGCGAACCACGTTTCCTCTTCCCATTTTTTGAAAGCTTTCAAAGATTATTTTAGCATGCTGCCTAGACATGCCCGTCAGTTGGTAAGCAACGTTGTACAGGTGTCCAAACGCGGCGCAGCCGGGTGAATAGCAAATGGCAATCGTCGATGGACCCGGGCCGTCGACAGCCTTCCATAGCCTAGCCCGGTCGGCCATATTTATCAGGCGGTGGCCGGCTCGCTCGGCAGAAAGACTGCCATCAGGAACGTTGAATGAAGGGGAAATGAATGCTGTCAACCTCGGCGAGCAAGGATGGCAACCGGCGAAGCTTCCGCTATCGCCCAGAACTCTCCGGTATTTGGCTGATGCATTGTTCGAGCTTCTCCAGGCGGAACTTCGCCTTCGGGAAGTTCATGGCCGGCGTCGAAACGTCGATGGCGTCGCAAAGGCGTGGTCGTCATGAGGTCGCGCCCCAGTTCGGCAATGCGCGCGCGCACCTGTTGAGCGTCGTCCTGGCGCAACGCTCTAATCAATCCACGTCCTAGCATCAGTCTTCCTTGCGCCATCCAAAAAGCCTTGCGGGTCTATCCACGAGGACCCTGGCGAAGACTAAGAGGCTCCTGGGAAAAGTCCGGCGAGTAGCAGCAAAGGGCCTGAACACGGGGCCGACGCTCGAAGGTAGCGCCGGCAAATAGCGCGACTGTGACGCCGCATCGGCTGCGGAGTCGGCGGCTGAAGTGTGGATAACCAGCCCTTGCTATAGCCGCTTGCGCCAGCCGGCGTGCACCCCAGCAGTCATGGTGGCGGAGCATGTTAAACTGGCGTTGTTTGGGCCGTCACTCGGCTACCGCGAGGGCGTGCATCAACCGTTCGGTGATCGCGTGGCTGGCGCCGCGAACAAAACCGGAGGATCGGTTCTATTCGACATACGTGTCGACGGCGATACCTGCATAACAGCAATAATGGTGATGGAGAGAAGCGGTGGCGCACGCGCGGTTCGGGTACCAGGCGCACGAAATGGTTGAATCTCCGCCTCAGTATGATAGGGCAGGTGCAGAGAGGACGCGCCGTCACTATAGCCAGAAGCTTGGGAGATATTTCCCACCTCGGAACTTGAGATCGACGATAAGGCCCCCGATCGGGCCGCCGTCACCGCCTATGACGAAGCGCACATCGCCGCCTACGCTGCCTTGCTGGTCGCGGAAGCAGAGGGCGCCGATTGGAGCGACGCGGCTTGGGACATCTTGAAAATCGACCCTAAGCGCGAACCGGCACGGGCACTTGATGCCTGGACATCGCACTTGGCGCGGGCGCGCTGGCTGGCGATCAGCGGTTTACAGAGTTTCCGAAGCGACTTGTTGCAATAGGCAACGCCCCCCCCAAGTTGTCATTTGGGGCACCCGTGGCTCGAAAAGGAGGAGGGTGCGAGCTAAGACCGCCGCTGTTATAGCAAAGATAGGAGAAAGGCAGTTCCGCCTAACCGCCGGGGAACGAGGGGCGAGGTTGCCCATCGCTACCACAGCACGATTTTCCCGGCTACATCCGTGAAGGGACGTTCTAGGCTTCCTCATACCTTGGCCGTCCGCGGGGCCGGCCCACATGCTTCCCATTCGGAACAGAACTGTTTCCCTATGTCATAACCTGCCTTGCGCCCTTTGCGGCTCGCTCGATGACGTCCATAGGAGTTGGATCGGCAGCCAAGGTCGGTTGTCGGCCGCGACATGAGGCGGCAGACGAGATCCCAATCAGCGCTAGAACGATTGCAACATGGGCTTTGAGAAGCCTGTGCCACCATGCAGTTCGCCGGTTACGTCATGGCTGAACCGCATTCCCATCACCCCACTCCCTAGGTGAGGACGCGTTTGCCGTGGCAAAAAAATCAGAAGGCGCCAGCAAGCAGCGAGGTTGGATCTTCACACTGGTGTTTTGACGGCTGACCTGCGGCCGAGACCAGCTGACTTTGCAAGACGAGAACGCTGAGCAGCATAGTTAGGCGCCACCATCGGATAGTCATGGGCAAGTCCCCATTTTGCTCTATAATCCTCGGGTGTCAGGCCGAAATGGGCTTTGAGATGGCGTTTAAGGGACTTGTATTTTTTTCCGTCCTCCAGGCAGAGGATATAGTCGGGAAACACGGACCGCTTGGGGTTGACTGCCGGAACGAGCCCGGGGCCTTCTGAACCAGGCGGCAGCACAACAATCGCCCTCAACGCAGAATTGACACTAGCGATCAAGTCCGGAAGTCCGGCAACAGGGATCGCATTCATCCGGACGTAAGCCGCGACAATATCTGCCGTAAGGGACAGTAAATCCATGCTGGGCGCCTCGGCAGCCTTCTCATCCACGTTTATGCGCGCAGTATTCTCCTCAATCACGCCCGTCTGTTCTGTATTGGCGTCCTCTGCGCTTGTGCGCTCGGTATTGTCGTCAATCATAATCATGCTCCTTTCTTTCTGTAAGCCTTCCTATTCGAGACGTGCTGGCGGTCCAAATGTGCGGCGCAGGTTGAAGGCGTCATCTCAAAAGGCGCAAACTGCACATTCCCACTAGGTCTCATTGCAGCCATCGAAGGGATGGCATCTCGTTTACTTCGAGTACGGCCGGTTGAGGATCGAGCCTAACCTCTCAACGAAGATTACGTGCTTGTCCAAGTAAGGGCAGGGCCTAGGTCGGTGGGCCATTCTCTTCGCCAGTGCGCCCGCCCCCGGACTCCGCCCGGGTTGCATGCCAAATTGCCCGAATTCGATCGCTGGCTTCTAGGTAAGCCATCTCGACCAAATAGGTCAGGAGGCTCTCACCATCTGACTGCGCCGTCTGACGAATTTGTCTCAACATTGCCTGGGCATGGTGCAAGTTCTGCAACTTTCTGGACTGTTTCACTGGAATCCCGGCTTTCAAACGGCGTTCTCCCTAAAGGACAACTGACACTCGCTCCAACCCGAAACGCGTGCCCTCGCAGAGCTTCGCGCTACGCCCTTGCTCAGGGTCGATCCATCACCGATGAGGCATTTGTCGCATGAATTTCTCCCAATCCAAGCTAATCCGGCGGCCTGGTCGGTCCTGTTTCGGAAGAGGGGTGGATCTCGTGTCATGATGGAAACCTCACGCTACTATTGCGTTTTGACCGGCAAGGGCTTGCGGCTACGTTCGCGGGATTGATCTTGCCATGGACAGCGGCCGCGGCGCCGAGCGATCCCGGCTTCGGCTTCCTGGGAGGCCTCGGTAAGCGTTCGAAGCGGCGGCTCGTTTCCATGAGCCTTCCAACCGCTCCCGAGGGGTCGAGGCTCGCCTTGTGGCGAACGGTCGACACCATCGCGAATGCACGAGCGAGACGTTGCGATGCCACCCGCGCCAAGAACGGTTTCGTTATGGTCGAGGCCCAGCTCGTTCTTCGCCGTGCGGAGGTTTTCCTCGACAATCCTGCAGCATTGGTGCACTGCGACAAAGGTTTCGATCTCAGTTCCCACTGGAGACCATGTTGAAAAGTAGCTGAGAGCCTGATTGGCATCGCGTCGGATTAAGAGCCCTGCGGTCCAGAGGCCTGAGCGGGTTTTATCGAATTGCGCGAGGTCCGTGTCAGTGAACGGGCGGTAAGCCCATGATTTAGAGCCCTTTAGCGCCTCTCCTGGGGGGAATATCCGCCAACCGGAGAGATCGAGGTTCCGTGCGATATCTTCGGCCATTCCTCCTTCCGGAAAAAGGCGATTTCGGAAAGCGAAATGATGGTCTGCGCTAACGGCGAGCACGTATCCCTTGGACCAGCGTCGTAGGGCCATCTCGATGTCGACGTCACTGTAGACCAAGTCGACGGCTACCCAACTGAACGGTACGTCGGCTGAGACGATACGCGCGATCATATCAATTGCTAGGCGGGACTTCGTCGCGAAAGTCCTGCCCCAGGCACGTGGGACTGCGCAAGGCGGGCAGGGTCTTCCGTGCAGGGCCCTTGGCAGATACAGCACGCGATCGACGAAAGCATTCCCGTGCTTGGATGCATAGGCGGCGAACACGCCGATCTGGCAATTTGCCGTCTTGCCCGTCGAGACATTGACCTGCCGCGCTACCCCACAGGACGTCTTGCTTTGCTTGACGAAAACCGTCTCATCGATCACCAGGACCGCTTCGGCGTCAGCCAACGTTTCGAGGGCATATTCGCGCACAATGTCGCGCGAGACGTCTGCGTCCCTCCGGCCCCTTCCGAGAATGGCCTGTTGGCACCACGGCCCAGGGTCACCCGCAGCCTCGGCGCGCATCCACCCGGTTTTGCGATGCGCATCCCGGAGCAGGCCTTCAAGGAACAGTCCGGCCGAAATCGCCACACGTTCCTGAGGGAAAAGTCTCCTGATCCGGGACTTCACCTCGGGCATTGCCGAGGCCCATATCTCCAGTGTCATATCGATTCAATCATTCCCAATAACTCCCTTTTGGCCGCCCGCGCAGAATCGACAAAAAACAACTAATTCACCTGTGAACAGCTCTCCGGTATTTTCTCGCGATAACAGTAATGCCTGAGCGACATTTGAGCGGCGCTCAACCCTCACATTCTATTGTTCGAGACAAGCTTGACTTAACAACCCGTGATTGCCATAACTCCGACGTAGACGACAATGCAAGCATCTCCGCGAAGGATTACGAGGAAATCGCAAACAGGGGCTCGCGCGACAAAGTTAGATATGTTTAATAAGCGTTAGCTGGCAGCGGATCAGTAGGAGATATCCAAGAACAGCATAAACAAAGCAAAAGGTGACAGCCTTATTTTGTAGCGATTACTTCATATCCGGACCTCATGTATGCTCGGGGTTCGATGGTGCGCGGAGCATCGGGAAGGTATGCGCAAGTCCTGCGAGTTCGTAGGGCAACGACCGCAGTCGAGGGGAACCTTGGAGAGCTTTCCTTAGTGGGAGTTATCTCCTGGCCGCTTCATCATCAGCCGGCCGAATTCGGGCCGCGCTGCGCCGTCCCCGCAAAGCCGCAGGCAGTTCCAGGCGCTGGCCTGATTGCTGGTGACGACCGGACGGCCGATCGCTTCTTCCATGTCGGGAACTGCGAGAGCCGCGCGCAGCGCCGTGCAGGAGACGAACAGCGCATCGGCCTGCGCATCCGCTGCCTTGCGCGCGAGGTCCACAAGGGAAGCGGGCTTGATGCGTGCCATTTCGCGATCGTCCTTGAAGTCGAGGCAGGTGAAGCTCTTGATATCGAAACCATGCGCCGCGAAATAGGTGGCCATCGGCCGGCTGGTCTCGATGGTATAAGGCGTGAGAATGCTGATGCGCTTCGCCCCTAAGGCCTTTAGGCCGCGCACGCCTGCCATCGGCGGCGTGACCACGGGAACGCCGGGCTTAGCCGCCTGGATCGCGGCCTCAATCTCGGCATCGCGGATCACTACTGAGGCAGAGGTGCAGGAGTAGCAGATGGCATCGAGCGTCTCGTCCGGCAAGATGAGCGCCGCGCCGGCCGAAAGGGACGGCTGCATCTTGCGCAGATTTTCCGCTGTCGTCGGATTGGCATAGGGAATGCGAGCGACATACACGCCGATCCGCTCGCTCGCCACCATGCGGCGGAAGTCCACCTCGCTGGTGTGGTCGGTGGCTAATGCGATCAGCCCGACGCGCTTTTCCAGCGGACGCGCGTCAAGCGCGGGACGTGCCGTTTCGAGGCGGATCTCGGGCAATGCATTCATGACTTTCATCTTTCGATCCTGCCGTAGCGATGCTCCAGCCAGCGCAACAGCACGACGGAGCAGAGGCTGATGAAGAGGAAGAAGGCGCCGACCAGCGTCATAGGCTCGATATAGCGGTAGTAGGTGTTGGCGACGCCCTTGGCCTGGTTCATTAATTCCAGAACGGTGATCGCCGAGAGAAGGGGTGTTTCCTTGAACATGGCGATGAAATAGTTGGCCAAGGCCGGGATCATCGGCGGGATCGCCTGCGGCAGGATGATGTGCGTCCAGGTGTGGCGTCCCTTGAGATTGGAGGCCTTGGCCGCCTCCCACTGGCCGCGCGGCACATTGTCGATGCCGGCGCGATAGACCTCGGCCGTGTAGGTGCCGTAATGCAGGCCAAGGCCGATGACGCCCGCCACCAGCGGCGGCAACAGGATGCCGATATCGGGCAGCACGTAGAAGATGAAATAGAGCTGCACCAAGAGCGGCGTGCCGCGAATGAATTCGGCGAACCAGCCGACGCTGCGCGAGACGAGCAAGTTGTCCGAGCGCCGCGCCAGCGCAATTCCTAGGCCGACGATCGCAGCCAGGATCGAGCCAAGCACTGTGGCCAGGATGGTGATCTTCACACCCTTGAGCAGGACCGGCATGATCTCCCGAACGAAGTTCCAATCCCATTCCATCAGACGCGCACTCCGTCGAGCCCGCGCGCCAAGCGGCGTTCCAAGGACCGCACACCCCAGGAGATGATCATCGAAAGCACGAAATAGATGATAAGGACGGAGAGGAACGGCATCAGCGTGCTGCCTGTTTGCGAGCGCACCACCTGCGCCTGGAAGGTAAGGTCGGCAAGCGAAACCAGTGACACCACCGAGGTCGCCTTGAGTAACTCTATGGCGTTGTTGCCGAAGGTCGGCAGCATCACCAGCAGCGCCTGCGGCAGGATGACATGGCGCATGCCTTGCCAACGGCTGAGGTTTAGCGCCGTACAGGCCTCATATTGCTCGCGGCCGACCGACAGGATGGCGCCGCGCACCACCTCCGCCCCATAGGCGCCGACATTCAAGCCCAGCGCCAGCACGCCGGCCTGCAGCGGCGTCAGCGTTAGGCCAGCGAAAGGCAGAACGAAGTAAGCGAAGAACAGCTGCACGAAGCCCGACGTGCCGCGGAAGAACTCGATATAGGCCGTCGCGAGGACGCGCAACAAGAAGAAGCGTGACAGCCGTCCCATGCCAGCAATGAATGCCATCGCTAGTGCGACCGCTGCGCCCATCAAGGTGATTTGCACCGTGACCACCGCACCCTGCAAAATCAAGTCAAGATATCCGGACCAGTCTGTCATGGGATCGGGGTTGCCAATTAGAAGCTAAAGACTTGCCTTGGGCTGACTTCATATCCGTCGGGACTTGCTGCGGCACGTCCGGTGGGGTTAACAGACGCGGTCCGAAACCCCTCCCGTTCGCCGATCTTCCCGCTGCGAGGTCAGACAAGGTCCTATTGCGCCGAGGCGCAGAGTTTCTCGCGCGTGGTCGACATAGCCGCCTTGGCGGAGAACCCGTACGGCTCGACAATCTTGGCGAATTCGCCTGACTTCTTCAAATTGGCGAGTTCGGTATCAAAAGCATCGCGCAACGCCTCGTCGCCTTTCTTGAAAGCGGCGCCGTCGCACGAGACCGGCAGCCCCTGCACCGGGGCGATCACTTCGAGGTTGGGATCGTTCGCCTTCTTGACCAGGTCAGTGATAGAGAGGATCGGGAGCGTATAGACGTCGATGCGCCCGTCCTGCACCATCTTCAGGCCGCTCTGACCGTCAGGCACAACAATGAAGCGATCACTTGGCACGCCGGCTTTTAGAGCGTACTTCGCCTGAAGTCCGCCACCCGGTCCACCGATGGTGGCGGATGTGTTCTTGGCGATATCCTCATAAGTCATCAAATGTTTTGGGTTGCCCTTCTTCACTAGAAAGGCGTCAGCGTCGCAAAGCACGGGTTCGGAGTAGGCAACCGCCGCGCAACGCTCCGGCTTCATCATCAGGCCGGCGGTGACGACATCGAAGCGGCCAGCTTGCAGCCCGGGGATCATCGCGCCGTATTCGGAGATCGAGGCGACGACGTCCTTGACGCCGAGTCGCTTGAAGATCTCACGCGCCACGTCGGGCGCCGCTCCCGAAACCTTGCCGTCGGCCGCCACCGCCGTATAGGGGGGCTCGTTGGCAATGGCGACGCGGGCGAAGCCCTGTTGCTTGAGCTGATCCAGCTTGGCGTCATCCGCCGACCGCGCGCCGGAGGCAAGCAGCATTGTGGTGACCGCGAGGCCGGCGACGCCGGTCAGAATGCCTAGTTTCTTCATGTTCCCAACTCCTTTGTCTCTTTTGTTGCTCGAATTGGGCGCACAGCGTCGAGGATATTTCGTTACCTCGGGATGGACTGCGTCGCCCATGCATCGCGGTTAGACCCTATGTCCGGCCGCGATGATCTTCTTCAGGAAGCTCTGCGTTCTTTCCTGTTTGGGATGGCGAAAAATCTCATCGGGCTTGCCTTCCTCGACGATCCTGCCGCGGTCAAAGAACAGCACGCGATCGGCAAAATCGTGGGCGAAGCCCATCTCATGGGTGACCAGAAGCATCGTCATGTCTGTCTCGGCCGCGAGCTTGCGCATGACGTTGAGCACTTCCTCGACGAGCTCCGGGTCGAGCGCCGAGGTCACTTCGTCGAACAGCATGATCTTGGGCGACAGCGCCAGGGCGCGCGCGATCGCCGCGCGCTGCTTCTGGCCGCCGGAAAGCTGCCCGGGCATCGCTTTCGCCTTGTCGGCGAGGCCCACCATGTCGAGCAGTTCCATCGCCCGCTTCTCGGCGGCGGCGCGCGCGGCACTCTTGGTCAGCATCGGCGCCAGGGTCACGTTGTCCATGACGCATTTGTGCGGGAAGAGATTGAAGAGCTGGAAGACCATGCCGATCTTCTGGCGCATCCTGGCCAGATGCCGCTCATCGGCCTGCAGCAATTGGCCGTTGCGCTCCATGTGATAGAGCTGCTCGCCGTCGATCTGGATATGGCCGCCGTCGATCTTCTCCAGCGTCATCAAGATGCGCAGGATCGTCGTCTTGCCCGAGCCTGATGGACCGATCAGCGCCAGCTTCTCGCCGGGCATAACCTGCATCGACAAACCGTCGAGCACCTTGAAGGCGCCAAAACTCTTCGAGATTCCGTTGATCCCGATCATAGGCGCCGGCTTGCTGTGCGCCTCATCAAGAGATTGCGAAAAATGTCTCATTCGTACTCCAGCGGGAAAAGATTGCCTCAGTGTAGTGGGTCTCAACTCGCCACCGAAACGGCTCCTAAAAAGCCAACACTTACACCTTTGAGCGATTATTGGATTTTTCGGAACTTTGATACACGCCAGCCGTAAACTTCGCAGACATAAATGTCGCCGTTTTCAGCTACACAGAGATCGTGCGGCCCGATCAGAGTGTCTTTGTTGCCACCCGCCGTATTATCCCAGCTGCTAAGAAGCACGCCATCCAAGTTATATAGCGAGATCGATCCGCTTCCCCTTCCATTTGACTTGTCCTCGAACGGCTGTAGTTGAGCGAAGTAAACAATGTCATCTCTAATGCAAATACCGCTAGGATTACCAAGCGTCCATTCTTCCAAATATTTGCCTTCGGTATCAAAGAGCTGAACTCTGTCATTCTCGTCATCGCAGACAAGAACTCTGTTCCTGCTATCGATCCAAACATTGTGGACCAGCTCAAATTGGCCTGGTTCGCGCCCTTGACGCCCCCAAGACAGCAGCAGTTCACCCTTGGAATTGAAGCGGTGGACCTTGTGGCCACCGTAACCGTCCGCAACGAAGATATCTCCGTTCGGTGCAATCGCGAGATTCGTAGGCAAGTTGAACGGCTGCGCGTGGACTAAGCGCCCCTCGCAAGTAGGTGATGCTGAATTCTTGTTTCCTAGTGTGCGCAAAAGCTCGCCGTGCGGTGCGAACTCCATCGCGACGTGAGCGCCACAATCCACTATCCAGACATTGTCGTCCTTGCCGATGAATATTCCATGGGGTGTAGCTGAGAACATGCCGTCGCCCCACGACCCAATGAAGTCCCCCTCCGGCGTCCAGATGGTTACCGGATGTTTGCCTCGAGAGAGAACGAAGATCTCTCCCGAGGAGTTGATGGCAACGTCGCTTGGTTGCCCCATCTCAAAATATTTTGGGACGTTTGGCCAACTCTCGACCCGTTCAAAGCGGTACTGACCCGACCCTAGTACTTTCAATTTCTTATTCTCCTGGGCTGGACGTGGTGCGCGGCTGCAGCCATTGACACGGCCCGATATGGGGCAATGTCACTATTCGTGCGTTTTAAAAAAGCTGTCAATCGCGAAATTGCCTCAATTCAATCGCCTGCTAATCGTGATCTTTTGTTGCCGGAGGAGTAACAACTGAAGATTGCGATGCCCTTGCCGCGCCTCTCGTTCTTCGGGGTCGGGCGGTGAGGTCCTATTGACATGATGCAAGTTTGCTATTGAGACATGTCAAAACTGATGCTACCAGCAGGCGACTTAGCGTTTAAAAAGGATCAGAGGATCAAATGAAAGTTTTATTGGGATGGCACGCTACGGACGAAGAGGTGTCAACGTTTGAGCGGTCGCTTGCCGGCGCTACTCTCGTAAGGCCGCGTCCTGAGCCCTATCTTTCTCGTTTCGATCTAACACTAGAATCGATCGTGGAAACGCTTGGAGACGTAGACGCCTTCGTTGGATATGTTTTGCCCGAAGGGTCGTTGGACGTCGCAAAGAAATTGAAGGTGATATGCTGGATGCACGCCGGCTGTGATGAACTTGACTTGGCTCGCCTGAAGACAATGGGCGTCCAAGTTACTAATTTGCGAGGCGCCAACAGTATTGCAGTTGCCGAACATGCGATGTCGATCATTCTGGGGCTGGCAAAGCGTCTGATCACGAAGCACCAGGCCTGCGTCGACGCTCTCCCAGTGCCAGTTTACGATCGCGATTCCTGCTCAGCGATGTTGCATCGCAGAACACTGGGAATAATCGGCCTGGGGCAGATTGGAAGTGCGATCGCCCAGCGCGCCAAGGCTTTTGACATGGGAGTTTTGGGTGTTCGCCTCCATCCTGAACTCGGTGCGGGTGCGGCGGACGCGGTTTTCGGCGTCGACCAGATGGGGCAGGTGCTGGGAAGCAGCGATTACGTTGTGTTGGCCACACCTATCACCCGCAAAACGAATTCGTTTTTTGGGGCTGCTGAGATAGATGCGATGAAACCAGGGGCATTCCTCGTAAACATCGCTCGTGGCAATCTGATACAGGAACGACCCCTCTATGATGCTCTTAAAACCGGAAAGATAGCAGGCTACGGTTCTGACGTCTGGTGGACATATAACAACGCCTTCCCCGCAAGTTATCATTTTCCGGTGCCCTCGCGAACGGGGATCCAGAGGATGCCGAATGTCATCGGTACGGGTGATCAGGGAGCTAATGCCGATGACGTTCTCGAGCGCAACATAGCGCGCTCTGTGGAAAGCTTGCTTGAGTTCCAGAGCGACAAGCCTCTTACTTGGAAAATCGATCTCGACTTAGGATATTGAAGAACCTTGCAGCTTTTTCCGAAAGGTGTTGATGACAAGAACGGCTGGTCGCCATCGTGCGACCGGCCGCTTCATTTAGGGAACTTCAGTGATACATCGGATAGCGCAATTCATTGAGTTTGTTAGGGCTTCTCCCGTACCCTAAGAGGATCGTGCAATATGGATGTGTGGCTACCTGATCCGAGTTCGCTCGAACGTCCCATCTATCTTTCTTTAGCAGAAAGGGTCATCGAGGCTCTCCAAGCTGGCAAATTGACGGAGGGTGCGCGCTTGCCGACGCACCGCGAGTTATCGTTCCGCTTGAAGATTTCAGCCCAGACCGTTAGCCGGGCATATGACGAATTAGCTAGACGGGGGTTGGTCACAAGCACAGTCGGTCGTGGAAGTTTCGTCAAATTCTCACTCGATAAACCAGCCTATCCTCACTCCCCTGAACGCTCCGAAACATCGATTGACCTTTCGATTTTGAAGCCGGTGAGTGGTTCAACCCATCTTCAGCATATGAGTAGGGTGCTCCGGGACCTCGCGGTGGATCTTCCCCATACGAATTTCTTCTCATTCCGGCCAAATAATGCATTGGCCCGCCATCGCAGCATGGGCGTCGACTGGTTGCGATCGTATGGCATCGAAGTCGACGAACGCAACTTGGTGGTCACGAATGGTGCAACGCCCGGCATGACACTTGCGTTGATGTCCGTTCTAAGCCCGGGGTCAACTCTGCTATCCGAGGAAATAGGCCACCACACGCTAAGCCCGCTCGCCGCGTACCTCGGCTCGAAGCTCCATGCGGTAAAAATAGATTCGGAGGGCATTTGTCCGGATTCGTTGGAGCAGGCTTGCTTGGAGCACAAGGCGCGCGCTCTGTTCATCATGCCTGGTCCCATCAGCCCAACTGTCAGTATTATGAGCAACGGGCGGCGGGCGGAAATCGCTGAAATCGCGCGGCGCCATGGGTTATTTATTGTTGAAAATGATCCTCTCGGTGCGCTGGTCGATCGCGGCCTGACGTCCTTTGTTGAACTCGCTCCCGAACGGACATTCTACATTACCTCTTTGACAAAATCCCTTATGCCGGGTTTGCGAACTGGCTATGTGGTCGTTCCGAGTAGCTTGATTCCTGCAGTCACAAATCGGTCCCTCGTAACGACCTGGATGGCTACACCACTCATAGCCGAGATTGCCAGCCGTTGGATTGAAGACGGCACTGCAAAAGACCTTATCGACTGGCAGCGGAAAGCGTTGGCGGAGCGGCACAAACTAGCCGCTGAACTTTTGGGCGGCGTTCCCTATCTTTCCCACCCGCAAAGTCTTCACATCTGGCTCCCGATGCCAAAAGGTCACACTGAAGATGGGTTCGTCGCCAATGCTCGTCTCCGGGGAGTGGGTGTCGCACGCGGCAGCGCATTTACGTTATCGCAACACGCGCAGCCTCCTGCAATCCGCATCTCTGTAGGATCAACGCGCCCAGATGAATTGAGGCGTGGCCTTGAGACAATATGCGCTATGCTAAGAGAGGAGCCTGAACCGCTTCTCCACAGGCTGTAAACTATCACCGAAGCTGCCGCAGCCCGTCTGTCCACGAAGATCGCCTCCCGCGGAGACAAATGTGGGGCCCTGGGCTGGCGGTTAGGCAAGAAGAGGTTTTATCTTTAGCCTTTCAGCGAGGTGGGTTGGACAGTTGGTCACCCGCATCCTCAGCCAGTATTGCGCCGCAAGAGGTCTTGCATGCGCGCTCACGTCCCCTTCTCCTTCTGACGTCACTCGCAGCGCTACCCCGTCGTAGGAAGGTCCTCCGAAACGCCAGATCGCATCTACTCAACGTCGCACTTTCCTGTCTGCTGAGGTGCACGGTGCTCGCGCCCTGCAGAACCGGCAACGGCGCAAAATGGGGAAGGCTCCCACGGCACATTTGGGGAGTATTGTTCCGATAGACAGACGAGCGCGGGGAAGAGAGGCGGAGGAGCCAATCCTCGAATGCCCTCCGATGTCGACGCTCATTGACCTTCTCTGAGGCGTCATCAGATCGCCTCCGAGTCGAGCGGATACGCGCCGGTCTCATCATGGACCTCGCTGCCTGCCAAGGGAGGGACGAAGACGCAGGCTAGCACCAGTTCGGTCTCTGCACACAGCAGGTGAGCATCATGTTTATCAAGCGCGTAGATGATCCCCGGTCGAACGACATGGACCTCATCCACCTGTGAATTCTCGATAAAACCCGTTCCTGAGATGCAGTAAACTGCCTCAAAGTGGTTCCGATAGTGCATCTTGAGCCGGGCGCCCTTATGGATCGTGGTGATGTGAAAGGAGAAGCCCATCGCATCATTCTTGAGGAGCAGTCGCACGCTTTCCCAGCTCGCCGTCTGGACCCGCCTGGCCGTCTTTTGCTCCTCATTGAAATCTCTTACAATCATGACTTATCTCCTACTCGCCGTGCTGACTGTGCTGCCGATCACGCTTTCGATTGTATGCTCCAGGATGTCGAGGCCTTGGTTAAGCTGATCCTCGGCGATGACCAGAGGTGGCTGACACTTTACGACCTCGTCGTTGGGACCAGCGGTCTCGACAATCAGACCCCTCTGGAAGGCGGTGCTGACTTGACCGGCAATCTCGCCGGACTTCAGATCTATGCCCCGCATCACGCCACGACCTTTGGCTGACACTCGGCTCGGGTCGTATTTCTGCGTGATCTGATCAAGGGCGGCTTTTCAGCAAATTGCCTTTCTCCTTGACAGACGCTGCAAAGCTATCCGTGTGCCAGAAGTGCTCGAGAGCTGCGCGTGCCGTGACGAAAGCATCGCAGTTGCCGCGGAACGTGCCGTTGTGCTCTCCGGGCTCCCACTTGTCGAGTTGTCGATCTTGAGAACGAGGGCCATAGGCAGGCCATAGCCGGATATCGATTTGGCCATTGTGACGATGTCTGGACGGAGCCCAGATGCTTCGAAGCTGAAGAATGCATCGGTCCGGCCAACCCCCGCCTGAATTTCGTCGACGACGAGCAGAGCTCCATGTCTGCGCGCAACGGCCGCCAGCTTTTGCAGCCACCCCGGGCCTGCGACATTCAGGCCGCCGTCGCCCTGAACTGTCTCGAACGATCACCGCAGCCGGCGCGTCCACACCCCTGGAGGGATCCGAAAGCAGGTGATCAAGATAGTCGGCGGTGTCTACACTTGACCCAAGATAGCCGTCATGTGGTAATCGCGAGACGCCGCCGAGCAACCGGCCGGCGGCTGCGCGGTGGTATCTACTGCCGGTGCACGAGAGAGCGCCGAGGCTCACACCATGAAAGCCATCGGTGAACGCTACGATGTTGGACCGACCAGTTATCTTGCGCGCTAACTTGAGGGCAGCCTCGACCGCGTTAGCGCCGGTTGGACCGGGAAACTGAACGACGTAGTCGAGTTGTCGCGCTCTGAAAATCGTCTCGTTCAATTCCCGTAAAAAAGACTCGTTGGCTTCACTATACAAATCGAGGCTGTGCGTGATGCCGTCTCGGGCGATGTATTCTACGAGCGCGCTCTTGAGCTCGGGGGGACTATGACCGTGGTTTAGACTTGAGCACCCCATCAGAAAATCGAGATAGACGGTTCCATCGCGCGCAAACAACTGGGCGCCCCGCGCTGTCGTGAAAACAGCAGGAGCGCGACGAGCGTAGCTGCGCACTTCGGACTCGAGATGGCGGAAGGTCGCGAATTCGTCCCCGCCGTACGGCCTGCTTCGGTTAGTCATTGCTTGACTCCCTTCTTTGCTACGAGCTCCGGGGCCTGGCGAGCATGCCTGCAGCGCTTCTAGGAGGGTGCGATGGGGCCGATGGCTATCGTGTACTCGCTCTCATGCTGTCCCTTAAAATGGATATCGCGATCGAAGCGTATAGCCTGTCGGATTGGCGCGCGCATATCCCGAGCCACACCCGCGAAGAGCAACTGGCTCGCAGTGTTGCTGAGAGTCACCGTGGCGTTGATGTGGGTCACGCCGTCGCAAGATCGCCTGTTCAGAGCTGAGATAATCAACCCTTTCCCAACCCCCATACCGCGCGCCTCAGGATGCACGGCAATTTGCCAAATGAAGAGCGTCGAATGCTCGCTCGGCCGCCGATACGTCGCTAGCCAGCCAACGACCTCACCATCGCGCACCGCGAGAACACAGGTGTCAGCGAAATCAGTGCAGAGCAGGAGCTCGCAGTAGACCGAGTTGCGGTCCAGGGGCGGGCACTTCCCGATCAGTTCCCATACGTCGGCCGCATGAATATCGGTGGGCTCTCGGAATGTCACTCCTGACAATAGGACGGTGGGAGGCAATGAGAACCTCTGGCTATCACTAACCAATTTGTACCTCCGGGCGAACATCAATGCCGCCTCGCGTCGCGTTTCACGAAGAGGAGTTAGCAAAGGTCGTGCCAGCTACGTCGAGGCGCCTAGAAATTGCTTTGTCAATTGTGTTGCTGACTTGACCCGCCGTGCAGGGGGGGGCACCTAGGCAAAAAACTGTGTGTCGCGAATTAGACAGACTTGACAGTAGGTGTCGGTTACGCAGCATTTTCTCGGAAAGGGCGAGGGGTAGGATTACGATGGGAGTGGTGGCGGAATCTACTTGCGAACGGCATTGACGACGGGGAGGGCCGCCGCTCTGACAACAAGATTGCGACCTCGTGGACTTCGGGGGCTAACCATCGAGTCCGCCGATCCTTCACTCACGGTCATCCCGCTTAGCGCCTCGATCGTCCAACCACGCCCTCTCCGGTGTTCCCACAATTTCTTTGCGCGATGGAGTCGACTGGATCAGTACGAAGTACCCATTGGATCGGGATGTTCTTGCAGGAGGGCCGCAATTCGTTCAAGGCCCTCTTTGAAGTTCTGGTCGTTTCTATTTGTGTCACCAAGTGCCAACCGCACTGCATGGGGTTCGACTGCTCGTCCGATGATGAATGGATCCGGAGGGCTGACAAGGAGCCCTAGAGAACGCGCATGATCCACAAAATGGGTCGATCGCCAGTGTTCAGGCAAGGTCAGCCAAGCATGCATCGCGTATGGCTCCGCTTCATACCTAAATGCCCCTAGTATGTGGTTCAGTATCTCGTATCTTGTCTTGAGTTTATGTCGCTGCCATTCGACCAGTCGATCAATCGTGCCGTCCTGGAGCCAGCGGGCAGCAACATCAGCGGTCCAGGTGTTTGCACTGCATCCGGTGGCTCGAGCGCGTGAAATTAGACGAGGTATTGCCGGAATGGGGCCCGCAAGAAATCCTGTCCGTAAAGCAGGCATTACGCACTTCGTAAAGCTCGTCGCGTAGTACGTGCGTTCGGGAGCGAAACACAACATGGGCTTCGGTCGGTTGGGGATTAGCGGACCGAAGACGTCATCCTCGATGATCGCTACATCATGCCGCCGCGCAATTTCGGCAATCCGCTCGCGACGCGCCTCTTCCATGAAGGAGACTGTGGGAACACTGTAGCAGGGGGTAACGCACAAAACCTTGATGTTTTCTTGCTCACAGGCTTCTTCAAAGGATTCCGGTATAATGCCGCTCTGATCGATAGCTAGGCCGCGGAGCCTGATCTTGAGGATTGAGGCATTAATGGTGATAGACGTGTCCACAAGCGCTTCGGTGGCGACCACATCACCAGGCTCGGTTATGCTGGCCATTGCAGTCCAGATCGCGTGAGCAGCGCCGTTCGTTACGATGAGGCCGTCGGCACTGCCCTGAACCCCATTGCGCTCAAGCCAAGCGGCGCCAGCTTCGCGATGCTGCACTATGCCCTGGCTCGGCCGATACTCGAGCATGCGCTGGATGGCGCCGTCTTTGGCTGACGCGACCATCGCCTCCCTGAGTTCCTCGATATGGGTTTCGGAGAGCACCGGCACGATGTTTGAGAAGTCTCGTATGTTCGGCTCTTCGCTATCGGCGACATACCGCGCACGGCGTTCCGGCCTGAAATACTGAACAAACGTTCCTCGACCCACTTCGCCCGAGAGTAGTCCTTTGCGTTCCGCCTCGGCGTAAGCGCGAGCTACGGTCTGCACGCTGACGCCGAGCTTTTCGGCGAGTTGGCGCTGGGTGGGCAAGCGATCACCCGGCTGTAGCGATTTCGAAGCAATGGCTCCGTCAACCGCGTCGATGATTGCCTTGTATCGCGGGCCGACTGAATTAGACAGGTCTGGAATCCACATTTAATAATCCAAGCTTACTATTGAAACAGACATGGCATTGAAGCGGTCGAGACCGTGCAGGTAACATCAGGCAGGCCGAAGGTACGTCTGGGGCGGAGATCCTTTTTCTCTCTCTCTCTCTCTCTCTCTCTCTCTCTCTCTCTCTCTCTCTCTCTCTCTCTCTGTCTCGTCTCTCTGCGGGTGTGAAGCTGGGGCCCACTCCAACGGAGTCCGGGACTTACTGAATGACTCAGCCAGATCATGCCGCACTTGGACACCGCTCGCATAAAGGCTTGAACAACGGGCGGAGAATTCTCATCTACGCTCCCAGAAGCGGGGGGGGGCGAACGCGACAGGCTTCCTCTCGGTCACCCCAATTACATCATTTCTTGTCGACTTCCTCCGCGATCCCTTCGTTCCATGCCAGACCATCGGACCATGGCCGCGTAGGAGCCGTGAGTGCAAAGCCTGCCTGAAAAGCGCAGGATCGGCGGCATCATGCGGCTACATTTCAAACAACCTGACAACCCCGCGCCGGACGCGATCTACTCCTCATAGGAGCTGAACAGTCCGCCAGGTCAATCGTCGCCGCCGGCGTACTTGCTATCCTTCGAAATTCCCGCGAGCCAGTGACTCGCCGTAGCGCGACCAGCAGGAATCTTCCCCCTCTATTGCGCCGCGCCTGGCTTCCGCAGCGGAGTCAGATGCCCTTGAAACCAACGGGCGAAATATCACGTTATAGTAATGCGGTGAATTAAGCTGACCCAAATCTCTTGGACGTATTGTCGCCGCACTCGCCTGTGACAGGCACTGGTAAATCTCTCCCTCTCGGTTGATTTCTTCCAAATCTAGATAATTGGATGGATTCCTGCACACGCTTCTTGCTTTATTAAAGAGCTGGATATCTGCGACCTGCAACCATTCGTAGTTCTCGCCAAAAAACATTTTCACACTCGCGCTACTTACATACGGCAGCATAACAGAGTAAAATCCGTCATGCAGATGACGTGCTCGAAGCAAGAAGCGTTTGGGCTCGTGTATGCTCCCAACCGAGATCATCAGAGGTGAAAACCGTACATTCATATCGTCTGGGCCTAGGTCAAGTTGAAACCTTCTTTGCACTAAGCCGCTGAATGTGAAGTCAAGGCCCAAGCCACGCGTTTCATATGCGCCCAGCCGATAGGGTGAGGGCAGGCACCTCACATTCTTCCAAGCACTTTCCAGATGGTAGATCGTTTTTTTGCGATCTGGTCCCATAAACTTGTCATGCTGGAAATCCTTGAAATATCGCAACTCCCCTTCAACGGGCATATACGCATTGCGGAATAGAGCTGCGTGCGCTGCACTCCGCAACATAGAAGAATCATGCGTCAAACCAGACTTGCCAAAGAACATTCTGGCATCATCAATGAACCGCAAACACTCAGCTTGAACATTGGCAACCTTTTCATACTGGTTGTCACTAAGCACAATGTCCGCAATAATTGGCCTCCCGTCCAATTCATAGTCAACGACCGCACCCTCCTTGAGGGTACAGCATTGCTCGAATATAGTCGTGTTGTCCCAGGTTGATGCTATAAGTGCCTTGCTATCGGAAGCCCTATACGGTTCATCCGACGCGTACACGTAACGCCCAAGTATATCTACGTCCAAGAGTCCGCCGCCAACTGTGCGAGACAGATATTCTTGCGTTCTGCCGTTATAGCCGACGTCGGCCAAGACAATCGTATCACCGTCCTCTACGCCCAGCTCAGTGGATATATAGCGCATCAAGCGAGCGCGCAAAGCGGACGAGTTGTTGAAAACCAAGGTTAGTACATCATCGTCGTGCAGAAGCTGATGGAACGCGGTTTTTGGATCGCGAGATTGACGGGCGACCTGTATTAACAATTCCGTGAGTTCAGGCGGAAGCAAAAGCTGTTTTGCGATGGCGTGAAGGCTGTCGCATTCGGGCTCGATCGCGCTGATGTAATAGTCGATATCGGCGCGGGTTTTGAAAGAAGCGGCAATAGCATGGAATTTCCGGATTCGTGCGAGCTTTCCGATGGGCTTGCGCGCATAGACTTCGCATGCGGCTGAAAGGAGGTAAGCATCACGCAGCAAGAAGAAGACCTTTACTCGTTTGCCTTGTTGTTGTAAGGCATCAACTTCGTCCATAAGAAAGCGAGCATAGGCGTATAGCGCCGGGCCAAATGACATGTAGCCTATCAGTGTCTCGGGCGTGCACTGACGGAGGTGTGCTAAAGAAAAAACAGGGCGGAATGGGCTATAGCATGGGAGAATGATTGCCGACGGCGCTGCCTGCTCGAGGACAATTAACGATGATGCTGCGCGCTGAAGGCGCAACAATTCAGCGACATCACGGTCAAAGGGCACGAAGTGCAACGCTCGTACGCCCAATTTCCGCGGTGCTTGCACGTCTGCTACATCATTGTCTCCAATGTGAAGCAGTTCCGAGGCAGGCACCCCAGCCTCGTTGATTACGGCCTGAAAAAGGGACTCGCTTTTTGGCGTCCCATAATCAACAGAGCAGTAAATCTTGCTGATTGACTGCATGACGTCCGCGGGCAAATGCCGAGCCAAAAGACGTCTTAAGTCGTATTCGCGCAAATACGTGTCGCTCACAACAATTATCTTCATACCACGGGTGCGCGCTAGCCTGATCAGTTCTACATACGGTGAGAATGCAAAGCAAACTCTCATTTCGGTCTGGATTTCTGCCTCGACCAATAGCTCCCGGTCCTCACTGGAGAGCGACGTAAAGGACCGATAGATGTCACCTAAATCAATTTCGCTGGATCCGTTGTCTAATAGGTTCGCTCGGCGTGCACGCGCCGCGGCGCTAATTCGTTGGTGAACAGTTACCCCTAACCTTCGCGCGATTGGATTGGCGGCCAGCACGGCAAAAACGTCCTTGGGTGTCGCTGTTTTGCGCCATAGCAACGTGTCGAAACAGTCAAGTGAGAGTACCTTCACGCAATCCCCAACGCCGTCGAGAACTGTCGGGATATCCTTCGCCGTTATCCGGGCGTTACTGTCGGTGTCTGTCGTGTCGCTCCAGGGGAGGCCGCGCTCCAGTCCTGTGGTCTTTTTTGTAAAACCATCACCGCCTGGAAATATTGAATCTGGGTGGCCGACGAGTCCGTAGAGCTCAGTATAGACGTCATCTTCTGGAAGACGTTGAACTATCTTGCCATTGAGGTCAGCCTCAAGCTGATAGTCAATACAAATTCGTTCGGAAGACTGTTGGTTATCATCGATTCGAACTATCTTGGCGGCCATGCGCGTTAGTAAGTTCTGCATATTGCCTCCGTTGCGCCAGCGCAATCGTTCTGGCCGACAACTCTTACTTGTCGTTCAGGCGAGGTTAGGCCATCGCCAAGTGTCGAGTTTCGGCAACCGCTTTCGCTATGAAGAGTCAACGGCATTTGTCTCTTGGTGACTTGGCTTCGAACGGGGGGCCTGCGAGTAAACTAGGCTTATCCTATAGCCAGGCGATCACGATTTATCGATTGCCACCGCCGCTGCACAAAATGGCTAGCTCAAATACACGGCTAACCCTCTGCGCTGGGCAAAGCAGCCTAAGACATCAATGTGACTGCGCCACTGGCCACCCTGGCCACTAGGCGTAGAGCCTCGCGAAGGCGAGAAGAGTGGCTGAAACAACCGGAGGTGTGAAAGGGTATTCGAACTCATTTGCGATCCTGCTTGGAGGTAGAATTATGCCTCATCGCTTACGCTTTGATCGTTTCCCTCAGGGTCGACCCCGGATACTCCTTGCGGAATAAGCCGCGCTTCTGGAGGATCGGGACCACCGATCGCGTGAAGGCCTCGAAGGAGCCTGGCATTTCGGTGGGCGTCACGATGAAGCCATCGCAGCCCTCGTTTTCGAAGAATCCCTGAAGCTCGTCGGCCACGCTCTCGGGTGTGCCTACAACTTGAGGGCAAAGTTCGCTTATGGCAAAGTGTTTGGCCGCTTCGCCGAGCGTGAGATTACTGGCCTTTGTGGCTTGAAGAATGACATCAAAGGAGCCGCGAGAACCGGCTTCTGCCGGAATGTCGTTGATTGGCTTGTCTATCGGGTATTGCGACAAATCGAGTCCGGTATGGGCCGACATGAAGGGGATGGCGAGGCGAGGGTCGACCAAGTCATTGATGTAAGCCTGCTTCTCGCGGGCAATCGATTGTGTTTCGCCCACGACCGGGTCCACCGACACCAGGATGGCGCAATCGTCAGGATTCCGCCCAGCCTTGTCGACCCGACCTTTCATCTCGACATAGAATTTCTGCATGTCTGGCAACGAATGCTGAAGCGTAAAGACAAGCTCGGCGTGGCTGGCGGCGAAATCGCGGCCGCGAGGTGACGAACCGGCCTGCATGATGACCGGATGTCGCTGGGGGCTGGGCGGGACGGTGAACATGCCCCTTGCCCCGACGTGTTGTCCCGCGATCTCGGTGTGGCGCATCTTCGCCTTATCGATGAAGTGGCCGCTCTTCTTGTCGCAGACGAGCGCGCCGTCGGCCCACCCCGTCCACAAGTCAAGACAGACTTTCAGGACCTCCTCGGCGCGGTCGTAGCGTTCACTGCGCGGCAGGAGCTTCTCTTCGCCAAAAAACTGCGCCTCCTGATCGAGAGCGGAAGTCACGATGTTCCAGGCGATGCGGCCGGCCGTCAGCGCATCGAGCGAGGAAAGCACGCGGGCTATCGCATAGGGCTGTTGGAAACTCGTCGATATCGTCACACCGAGTCCAATGCGCGACGTCGCCCGCGCCATCATTGCGGCGAGCGGGACAGGATCAAGCAGCGACATCTGCCCGCCCCGTGCCATAATAGTTTCATTATAAAAACTCAGAGCATCGGCGAAGAAGAGCGCGTCAAATCTCCCCGCCTCGAGCGTTCGCGCCAGCGTCTCCCAGAACGCCGGGTCGAGAAACCTGTTCTCTGTTTGCGGGTGGCGCCACATCCCATGATGATGACAAGTTGGCCCCGCCATGAGATACGCTACAAACTTCATTTGACGCGACATTCTGGCCTCGCTCAATTTGGCATTTGACCTCGTCATGCAAGCGACGTGCCGACTTATGACACCCCCAGATAGGTGGTTGATTTTTAATCGTTTCGCACTGTGCGCCAAAGCGATGAGAGCGAAAAGCTGCCTTCAAAGCACAAGGATTGTGAACCAATGATGGATTCAGGACACATCGATTGGCTCCATTGCAACAATTGACTTGGGACGCAGGTATTTGCGCTGAAGGATTGCCGGCGATTTGCATAGATACCCGACTGGCCAGGCTTTGGAGACGACCCCTAACAAGACGGATCCGAATGCTGCGCGCGCCTTGGCGCAGGTCATGTGCACTGGTCGGCTCTGGCGGTCCTCCTCGTCGGACGACGGGCGGTCGTCAACGAAATGCGAACCGTCGCGGCTAGCCTATCGTGGCGTGGCACGTCGCTCATGATTGCCTTTTCCGCCGAAGGGTAATGTGCTGCTGGACCCCGGCTCTGACAGAGGAATCCCCAATCGCTTGCCAAGCTCGTATTTGCAGATCTACTTGGCTACTTCCCATATAAATCCAAAACTTCCGCTCTCCACCTTCTTGTCGCGTCCTTTGCTGCGTGCCATGCCTTCGCGTAGCGCACGTCGTCCACGAACTCATGGCCGGTCCACCTGAAGCCATCATGGTTTTCGATCGTAATGCCGTCCGCACTGATGCCTCCCATGGAGATTAGGTCGCCTTGGGTCATAAATCCGGAAAAAATTGTCCCAAGTGATCAACAAGGGCGGCACGGCGCCCAAGCCGTCGCCTGAGGAGCCGAACTCATTCGGAGTCCTCAACTACCAACGTCGGCGGGAGATGGCCGAACAGATCTGCCACAATTTCCCTCAGGGTGCTTCGCGGTACGAACGCTGCGCCCGGCACTTCATGATGGTTCTTGCGGATCGGTCGAACACCGGTCTTGTTGGGCGTCACGCGCCGCGAGTTGGGATAACCGTCAAGCGCGGCGAGCCGCTGCCCCGGTGCAGCACCAAACCAGAAGGACGGGCCCATGCCCAAGTCAGGATTGAGCCGGATCCAAATGGCGCATCCGCTGGGCTTTTCTGCCAAAGACCGGGACAAGGATACGGTGCCGGGTTTCTTCTGCGTTCCGGTCTTGAACTGAATGTGGCGAACGATCTTCCCTCGGGCCATCACTAGGTCGTAGCCGTGGGCATCGAATTCCGATCGGAGGACTTCGAGGTCATAAACGCCAAGCCGCCATAGCTCGCGGAGAGCGTCCCCAACGAAGACATGCTCGACAATCCGCTCCCGCAAGGTCGAATAAAGGAGGTTTGATGCGACCGTCGTCATACGCGGCTCGGCGAGATGGTTCTGCGGCGAATTGGTTTCTGAACAGATTCCGCGGCTGTTGGTCATCGTACCGTCTGACCCTCTGCGCCGGCAAATTGGTTCGGCGATCGCTCGCCTTGTCTCGTTCTATCTGATGACCGGCTCCCAGTAGCGCTCGCCGCTTATCATCGATGCCCAGACCATCCGGGCGGTCTTGTTGGCCAACACGACCGCTGCAACCTTGGCTGTTCGCCGCGCCATCAACTGCACGAGCCATGGGCCACCTGGTCCCGTTCCGTTCGGCGTAGCGGATGACCCCCCATTGCGCCGATCACGAGTAGCTGTCGCAAATAGCAATTGCCGGCCTTGGAAATGCTGCCGAGCTTCTCCTTCGCCCGCTAGAGTTCTGCTTCGGCACAAGCCCGATAAGCATGCGCAGGCATAGAGCCAGGTCCAGCATGTCCGATCTATCCACATTACGAGTGTAACCCGTTTCGAGTTGACGCTTCAGAATTTTGGATCTTCATTAAAGGACACACACCAATCGGCGCATTCGATATTGAACGGAGGTCCATTCACGGCTCGGAAAACTTACATCATCTCACTTGGGGCCCAGTCAAAGTGGAGACAGCGTTCGGCTATCATGTGAACTGAGTGCGCTTTGGACATTAATGCAGACGACTATGAACCGATGGACGATCCGATTCTGTTTCTGGAATCTCGTGAACGTCGGCTTATAGCCCTAAGAGCTGTTAAGTCCTCGAGATGAAACACAAACGAAAACAAATTGCAGCTGGGTATCCATTGAAGGAGCGCTTACATGGCCGATGATGATATGTCCGATGTCGAGAATCAGGGGGATTTCTGCCGACGAAGTCGATGCTTCGCTGGGCGATTGTCAACGTTTCGACTCAACGCAAATCGACGCTCCGACGCCGCCAGACTTCCTTCGAACGATCACCTTTCGATGGCGGTCAGTGGATCCCACACTATATCAACATAGTGTCGTTGTATTTGAAAGTTTCATTCACGTCCCTTGCTCAAACTCTGGCAGAGGGCCAACCAAGAAAGGAATAAGGCGCCGGATCTCCCAATTCTATGCCAACCGACGGTGAACTCTTTGAGGGCTTGTTTGTACTCGACGAGTTTAAGCATCTCGGCAGGCGGGAGTCAGTGTAGACGGCCGTCGCCACAATCGCTACCTACCAGGGCCGGTTCATGTTTGTGGTACATAGCCTCGCGGCTCTAACCGGCCTGTACGAGCAGTCGGGGAGAGAGACTTTCCTCTGCAACACCGGGATCGAGGTCTTCATGGCCACCGCCGATGAGGAGACGCCGATCTATCTTCCAAGGAAATCGGCGACTAGACTTTTGGTGCCCCAAATCGACCTCATTCAAGCTAAGCCGAATGTTCGAGACCAATCCAGCTATCGGATCAGGGAGCCAACCTGATGCGGCCTGAGCAGGTCCGCCGGATCGATGAGAACAGCGAGATCGTCCTCATCAAGGGACTGCCACCGCTGGGAATGTCCAAGGTGAAATACTATTCAGACCGCCTACTAAGGCGAATCTTCGAAGCCAGACCGGATGAATGCCCGAGCCAACGCCGATTACTCAGCAAGTCGCCGCATCCGCTACGCCATTGCAGTGGGAGCAGAAGGGAGAAGAGATCGAGAGCACAAGCAACCGCGGGTACTTTGCCGCTAATCAGGCGGATACTTTCTCACCTCACCCCATTGCTCTCCTGACGGCGAGAAATATCTCGATCATGCCGATCAGGAGGATCAGTGTCGAGTCCAACATAAAGCCCGAACATCAAACTCCGTTAGAGGAAGCGCAACAAACTGAACCGGCCGACGAGAAGGCAGTAAAGCAACGGCGGGGGCGCGAGGTCGAAGATCATACGTTCGCAAAGGCTTGGTGCTGAAGCCGGAAGAAGGCGAGGCCCTGCGCTCCGTAAGTCCCCAAGAGCGTCGGGTTGATAATTGAAAATTCTGAGCCGCACCGTCACATGTGGTTCAAACATCTTCTTCGGTCAAAGGAGCAGTCATGGCTACCGTGAAAGTCGATATCAATAACTTCCAGTCGGAAGTCCTGGAATCCGCAGCACCCGTCGTCGTCGATTTCTGGGCCGAATGGTGCGATTCCTGCAAGATGATTGCTCCGAGCCTCGAGGAAATCTCCGTCGAGATGGAAAGCAAGATCAAGGTCGCCAAGCTCAACATTGATGAATACCCGGAACTCGCCGCTCAATTGGGCGTGCGCTCCATTCCGACGCTCGCGATCTTCAAGGGCGGCGAAGTGGCCGATTTCTCGGTCGGCGCCAAACCGAAGGCAGCTCTTCTGAACTGGATTTCGAACGCTGCCTGATCATATCGCTCAATCTGTACCGCATTGAAAAACCGTAGATTCGTCCCGGATCGGCGTTTTGTACAGGGCTCAGGCATTTGAGCTTCAGCCTGATGGCGGAGCGATCGCGTGGCGACGAAGCTTCCGGCGTTGTCGAGGCGTTGCGTGAATGCTGCGGCTTTCAAGCACGCCGTTACAGGCTCGCGTGACCGCACCAAACTAAGTGATGCCCTGTTGTTGACAGGCTTAGGCGATGCATTTTGCTGAATCGGAGAGGGAATATGGGCAGCAACCGAGAGTTGGTCGGACAAGCAGGGCGCCCTGATACCGAAGGAGGCCCGCGCCAGATCTCCGACGCAATGTCGGACCAGACGCGCGAAGCGACGCTTGCTATCGCCGGCGCCGTGGTTGCCCGCGACGGCAATCTCGACGGATATTCGGATTCAGAGTTGGCCGATTTTGTTAAAGGCTTCAGCAAATGGCCGGACCAGCAGAAGACGCGCGAAGCGACGCTTGCCATCGCCAGCGCGGTGGTTGCCCGCGACGGCAATCTCGACGGATTTTCGGATCCAGAGTTGGCCGATTTGGTGAACGGCTTCAGCAGATGGCCGGACCAGCAGAAGACGCGTGAAGCGACGGTTGCCATCGGCGGCGTGGTGGTTGCCCGCGACGGCAATCTCGACGGATTCTCGAATCAAGAATTCGCCAATCTGGTGAACGGTTTCAGCAAGTGGCCGGAAGAAGAAAAAGCACGTAAGGCGATCGTTGCCATCGCCGGCGAGCTCGGCTCCAAGGGCCGTCGCTTCAGTACTTTCAGCACGCCTGCGCTAGTCAGGATCGCCAACGGGCTGTCGCGGGGTATCGAGGAGGGAGAGACCGCCGGCGAGATCGCCGAACCCGCCTTGCTGAAGGACCGGCTGCATCAGTTGGCGCACTACCTCCAATATGCCGAGGATCGGCTGCAGCAGGCCGATGTCCATGCCATTGCGAGTATATTCAAGGCGTTGGGCAAGGCGCAGTTGTTGGACGATTTCGGCGCGCTGGCACAGCCGGGGTTGGACAGGCTCGAGGTGTTAAGCGCCAATCCCGGGTTTAAGCTCGACAACAACCTCGAGACGATGGGCAACCTTTGCGCCTCCCTGCTGCCCCTAGCTCGCAGCCCGAAGCCGGTGTTGCGCTGGCACCGCAGACCGGCGCTGAACCTGCTCAACGCCATCCAGCCGGTGGTGGAACACAAGATCGATGCCCATCTCAAGGCAGGCCAGGCCGAGCGCACCAGCGGCCCCAATGCAAGCCGCTGCCCGGCGCTTTCGATCTATCAGGTGCTCAAGACCCGGGCAGTGCTGGAGACGCTCTACCGGCGGCCCTATGTCGACGGCGACGAACTCGCCTTGCAGGCCAGGCAGGAAGAGCTGCACGGCAAAACCAGGCAGATCCTGGACAGTGCCCGCGCCCTCATCTACGCCGACCTTTCTTACATGAGCTGGAACGTGATCGCCGAGATCGAGGCGAAGGAGCCCCTCGATGCGCTCGACACCTTCATGGCGCAGAACGCATCGATGGTCCAGGCTCAGCATGCAGCCGCCAGCTTCGATGTCCATCGGGTCCTTCAGGGCATGGACCACGAGCCGAGACCGCCGCAAGGCGATGCCGGACTGATGCGGCTGCCGGTGGTCGACATGCAAGGCCGGCCGCTGGCCAGCGAAGCCGAGTTGCGCTATTCCATTTTCCACCGCTTGACCTCGGGCGCGGTGCCGGTGGTGGCCGTGCAACTAAAGGGAACTCCGACTGGCGCCATGTTGACACGCACGCTCCCCGTAGAGGGCGTGCCCTACCGCATGGACCTGTTCGGCGGCAGCAAACTAAAGCCGCCGCAAAAGAGCCTCAACCAGCTTGCCTCTCACCTGCCCTTCGCGCCCGAAGAGGCCCCAAGCGGCAAGCTTTTGGCGATCCCCTATGCCGAGACGGCTCCGGGCACGGCCTTTGAGCAGTTGTCGCGGGCCTGGGCACCGTTCAAGGAAGCCTATTACTATACTCAGCGCCGCGGATTTGCCGCGCCGCCGGGCATCCCCGACGTTGGCCCGCATGATTATGCGCTGGAAGGGTGCTTCAAGCTGTCCCTTCTGCCCGACCGCCCCGCAGGCGCAGAGCACCCCTTCCGGTTCGAGGGGCGAGACGGCGAGGTCGCCTTGCGGCCGCATGACGGCTGCGGCTTCATCAGGGCCTCACTGGCCGAGCGCATGCCGGCCATTGCCCGGGCTCGCCACGACGCTCCCGAGCGGATGCCTGCCTATGCCGACAGTCGTCAATCGGCGGTACCGCCCTCGGCGCTGCAACATTATCCGCGCAGCGTCGAGGTGGCACAGGAGACCCGCGAGAAGGCTCTGGCTTGGCTCGAAAACCATCCAAGCCTCACCCTCGAGGAGGTGTTCCGGACGGTCACGGGCGGGCACATCGAGGGGTCGGGCGCTATCGCCGTGCCGTCCAGCGACGAATGCCTGCATGTCCCGACGGGCAAGAGCAAGACCTTGACCCGTGACGCTGGCGTGCTTGTCGGACGCTCCCCCTATGACAAGCCCAACCTGCGCCCGTTCGCCGCCGACCGGGTCAGGTCGGCGCGCGATGGCGATCGGACCGCGGCGTTCCTGGATCGGTGCGTGGCCTTCCAATACAGCTTCAACGTCGCGCACAGGTCGGGGGCCGGGCTAGCCGCCGACGATCCGACCTTCTTTGCCAAAGGCATCTTGATCGTTGTGCCCGACGAAATGTGGCCGGCGGACTTCGCCGACCGCGGGGTGGTGATGTCTGCGGAGGACGTAAAGTGCCATTCGCGCTGGCTGGAGGAAAAGAACCGCGTTAAGGCCGACACCGCGCTCGAGTGCGTCGGCATCCTGCAGGCGACGGAGGTGTTTGCGCCCGGCTCTTTGGTTGCGGTTCCGAGCGTCGAACAAAAAATGCTCGACGGCGATTTTGACGGCGACGCCGTCGTCATCATCGGCAACCGGCCTCGCCTTTACGAGCATGTGCGCCAGTTCGACGCGCAGCTGCAGGCGCGCGGCGTCGCCTCGATGAAGCCGCCGAAGTCGCACACGCCGGCCATTGAGAAAGGCGACTACCAGTTCAGCCGGGCCAAGCAGATCCTGTCGGCCACCGGGCTGGTGCTGGAGACCTACAGCTGCCTGCAGCGCAACGTGCTGGCGCAGCCGCAGGAGGCGCAACGCTGGTTTGCCGAGCGCGCCATCTTCGGCACCTACGAGGGCATTCATCCTGAGCTCAAGGCCGACATCCGCGCACTGTTGCAGAAAGATCGGCCGGATGGCCAGACCCTCCATGAGCTCATCACCAGGGCGGGGGAAGACAGCAAGGCCGCCAAGCACCCGGTGGCCTGCGAACTGGCCGCCTTGCTAGTGGCCGAGCTCCAGGACTGGAACCTGCAGCTCGGCGAGCCGGCTCATCAGCAGTCGGACGTCAAGCAGCAGTTAGCGCGATCCGTGGCCTCAGCCGGCGCGAAGCTTGCCGTCAGCGCCGACGCCGCCGCGCTCTTCCCGAAACTCAGCGAATCCTATCCGGCTACCGCTGACGCCAGGAAGCGCATCGATTTCCTGCTCAACCACTACCAGCCGCGCATCGATCCGCGGCCCGACGGCTACAACCCGGACGATCTGCATGAAAGTGCGATCAATCTGTTGAGCGTCGGCATCAAGGTCGGCACGGACGCCTACAAGTCCGATACCGGTGCGCGGGTGTTCATGCAAAAAACCACCGAATTGCAGCGGCTCTTGGAGCGGAGGCCGGGCTTCAAGGCGGCCCCCTATGTCAAGGCGCAGGCGGCAAAGCTCCACCAGGGCCGGTTCGACGTCGATGGCAGCCTGGCGGATCTGAAGGACAACCCCACGCTGGCGGCCTCGGTCATGGAGGCCTCGATCAGACTCGCCGTCGAAAAGCGTATCCTGCCCAGCGCCTTAGCAATCTCGGCCGACAACCCCGCCAGCAGGATAACGCTGAGCAGCGAACAGGCCCTGGAGCGCGCCAGGCTCGAAGCCGCCCCCGCCGAAGCGCAAGAAAGCGCGATTATCGAAACTGTGCATGCGGTTGCCGAGCTTTTGCGGCAGGACGGCATCGAGGTGAAGGTGCCGCATCTTGACCAACGGTCGCGCGGGCAGGTCTGGATAGCCGACGAGTTGACCGGCCATAACGTGAGCGCGGCGCCGGAGGCCAAACTGGTCACCAATGCCGTGCGCCATGTCTTCGAGATCCCGGACGAGGCTTTTACGCGCGCCTTCAGGAAGGCGGCACTGGCCTTCGAGGAGCGGGACTGCAGCGAGGTCGAGACCACCAACTGGTTCATCAGGATGGACACGCCGCGGTTACGCGGCGTTCACACGGCATTCAGAACTGCGCAGAACTATCGCTTCGAGGTCGAGTTCCATACGCCGGCCAGTTACCGGGCCGAGCTCGCGCAGCGCGCGCAGAGCGAATGCGAGCTGGTTCCCGTTCCCCATGGTGCCTGGGAGATATTACACTGGGGCTCGTCAGGAGAAAGCAGGTCGAGGGCGGCAGGAACCTCCAGGTCGGCCACCATCGCAAGACAACAGATTGCGGTCGCTCACTCGCCGCAAGCCGGCGAGATCGTCGCGGCCCTTGGCACGCGGCCGGTGGTGCTCGTCGGCATGCCGGCGAGCGGCAAGTCGACCATCGGTCCCCGGCTTGCCAAGGAGCTGGGGGTGGAGTTTGTCGACATCGATAAGCTTATCGTCGCCCAGCACGGCAATATTAAGGATATATTCGAGCGCCATGGCCAGCCGCACTTCAGGGAGCTGGAGGCTAGAGAGGTCGCCGAACAGCTGAAGAAAGGGCCCATCGTCATCGCAACCGGCGGCGGCTGCTTTGTCAAGAAGTCCAATCGAGACCTGATCCTCGAGAAGGCCGTGTCGATCTGGCTCGACACCGACCTTCAAGAGGTCGGCAGGCGCATCGCCCTGCAACAGCGCCTCACGGGCGACACCGGCCGGCCGCTGCTGCAAGGCGCCGACATCGAGCAGCAGCTCGAAAACATGTTAGAAGCGCGCGGGCCAGACTACCAACAGGCCGATATCAGGGTGGTCCCGCCCTTTAAAAAAGACAAGAAGAACGTCGGCACTTGCGTGAAGGAGCTCTACGCTTTCCTGTGCAGCAGGGAGAGAGAAGCCGCTCTGCCCGCTGCCGAGATATCACATGTTTCCGGTGCTTCCGGCACGGCCATCAGCATGTCCCCAACAGCGCAGCGCATGCACGATGATCATCACAACGGCCACGAGTGCGGGGGCGGCGGCGTGGAAACCATCCAGGCGCCGGCGGCACCATTGAGTGAAGGGGAACGGCCGCCGCCCCTCGACAGCTTCACCGCCGACCCGCAGCCTTTGCTGGCCGGCAATAACGCACGCGCGGATTTAGCGTCTTCCACGAGAAGCAGAGAACGCTCGAGTCGAGGACAATAAGCTTTAGGCGGCAACAATCAAGGGTTCTTTCGCAGGTTTGGTGCAGGGTGTGGGTTCGCGCCGAATGCTAAAAAAAGTGAAAGGCGGGTGGCCGGCGCGCGACAGCGTGGGTTGGTCACAACCTACGGCTCTTCGCGATGGGCCATTAACCAGGAGATCGACCAGGCAGGGTTGCTCCGGCCGGCCGGCGTTTTCCTGGGTAAACTGAAAGATCGGTATCTGTGCCATACCGGGCCAGAGAACGTCTTGGCTTTTGCGCCGGCACGTTCGGGCAAGGGCGTCAGACTGGTTGTTCCAACGCTTCTTTCCTGGACCGGCTCAGCCGCATTCACGACATCAAAGGGGAGGAGTGGCAGTTGACGGCCGGCTGGCAGTCGAAGTTCTCGTACTGCCTGCTGTTCAACCCGGCCGATCCGAGTGAAAGTCCTCAAAGGTCCGAACGAGCTCCGCGACGTCCAGAACATCGCCGACATTCTCGTCGACCTCGGGGGGCGCTGGAACGCGGCGAAAAGACGAGTCATTCCCTCCTGATCGGCGCCACCCTGCCCGTGTTCTACGCCGAACAAGAAAGACGATCGCCCGTGCGTCACCTTTCTTGCCGGACCCACAACGCTCATTTGCCGCGACACTGCAGCGGATGATGACCACCAACCATCTAGCCGCCGCCATAGGCGTTGGCCTACAGCAGTGGGTTGCCGGGCTGGTGCTCTGGATCGCCGACCACAGCTCGCGGTCTTCGCAGCTCGCCGCGAGCCTTCGCAAACGTGTTTGTCCGCCACCTTCGCCCGAATGATTGGCTCGCATGCTGAATCGTTCAGAATATCACGGCAAAGCCGACCGGCTTGCCGATCATCTGCCTTGAGCCGCACTCGACGCGCACAGCATCGTCCTCAAAGGACGGCAGCTTTCAGCGCACCTTTCGGTTCGGCGGCTCCGATCTCAAGCGCGACTGAAGCCGAACTTGTAGTCAGGTGCGCGCGGCAAACTATGAGCTGAGAAGCTTGGCTCTGGCTGGGCATTTTTCTTTGACGCCGAGCGCATCGAAGCGCTGGACTATCGGCCTCATGCTAGTCGATGAAGAACGGCACGGCGCTTTCGATGGCAAGTCGCGCATTGCGAGAGCAGATATCGTCTGACTTTGCTGTTCATGCCGTCGCCGGACAAGCAAGCGCGTGCGGAAAGCGCACTCGTCGACTCGCATCATTCCAAAGGCGAGACAGACTCATACTTTCGTAGGTGAGACGATGGGACTGTCGCTCGCGCGCCTCGTGGATCACGGGAGTTCTGCTGGGGCGTCCTTTTCTGCCCGACGACGGTGGCGGGATGACCTACGCCGAATTGGTCGTGCGGTTGGAGATTCGTTTCGGCGTTTGCTGTTGGGTTCAAAGTGGGTCTGGTGTATGAACGGCAGGCTTGCCGCGTCGCCCGATCGAGTTCACTATCCCGCTTTTGCTCTCGAGTTCATCCAAATAATCTGCCCACCACTGCATCATCTTGACACGCTCTTCCCAATGCTCAGCCCGGGCGTAGGCACGACGAACGTCGTTGTTTTCGATGTGGGCCAGTTGCCGCTCTATGGCATCCGAATGCCAATTTCCGCATTCGTTTAGCAGAGTTGATGCCGTTGCTCGAAAACCGTGCGCTGTAGCTTCCTCTTTGCTATAGCCCATTCGGCGAAGGGCGGCGTTAAGCGTGTTGTCGGAAATCGGGCGCGAACCCGATCGAACACTAGGAAACAACAGCGATCCACCACCAGAGATTTCTCTAAGTGAGGTCAGGACGCTGACCGCCTGCCTGGAAAGAGGTACACGGTGCGGCCTTCGCATCTTCATGCGTCCTTCAGGGATGCTCCACACCGACCTTTCAAAATCGAACTCATCCCATCCGGCCGCGCGCAGCTCGCCGGGGCGGGGAAACAATAGGGCCATCATCTTCAGGGCGGCTCGGGTTGTTGGCTGTCCATCAAACGCATTGATCGCCCTCAGCAAGCCTCCCAAGGCCTTAGGATCGGTAACTGCCGCACGCGGCGTGACCGTCGGACCGACGAGTGCCCCCCTCAGGGCGATCGTCGGATCTACATCGGCGCGTGCGGTTGCGATTGCATATCGAAACACGCTGCCGATAGTGGAGCGCAGTCGCCTAGCCGACTCGTATCGACCGCGAACCTCCACGCTGCGGAGAGCGGCCAGAATTGTGGCCGGATCGATCTCCCTAATGCTTTTGTCCCCAAATGTTGGATAGGCAAAGTCGAGCAACCATTTGACCTTGGTGATGGTCCGGTCGGCACGTCCCTCCTTCTTCAGCTTGTCGACATAATCCTCCGCGATTGAGCGAAAGGTGTCCTCTGCCGAAGCCTTTTGCGACTTACGCTCCTGTGCGGGGTCGATGCCACGTAGGAGAAGACGTTTGGCGGTATCGCGCGCCTCGCGTGCCTCAGCGAGGGAGATGAGGGGATAGCTGCCCAATGCCAGAAGCTTCTGCTTGCCCCCAAAACGATAGGCGAGGCGCCATAGCCGAGATCCGGTAGGCTGCACCCAAAGCTGGAGCCCGCCGCCGTCAGAAAATTTCACGAGCTTGGAAGCGGGTCGGGCATTTCGGCATTTCACGTCGGACAGCACCATTTTCGGGAGCTCCATTTGGCTGCATCGATACCATCAGGATCTCCAATACCATCGAAAATACCAGCCCTCCGCCTCGTTGGACCAACTACGCCGAAATTCCACAAAACACGACCAACCGCGCCTTGCGAGCGAAAATCACCAAGAATTTCAGATATTTGCCGAGACAAAAGCGTAGATGCTTCGGCGGAAGAGACTGTCGGGAGAAGGGGGGATGGTGCCCAGAGGCGGATTCGAACCACCGACACGCGGATTTTCAGTCCGCTGCTCTACCAACTGAGCTATCTGGGCCTGCGCCGGCTAACGGGATCGTCCGCCGGGTCTCACGGAAGCGCCGGGTGGCCCCCCCTCGAAAGCGCGTGGGTTATAGCACGGGAATTCGCCCTGTCCAGCGCTTAGGTGTTGATAAAGAAAAATCGCCGGGAAACGGCGTATTGCTACGGGCCTTCACTGCCCGTCTGTGGACGAAGGGCCTTGCTTGGGGCCTCCGTCTTCTTCCTCTGCGTCGTCGCGGCCGGGAATGACGTAGGCGCCTTTCAGCCAGCGATTGAGGTCGATGTCCTTGCAGCGTGTCGAGCAGAACGGATAGTGCTCCCGCACCGAAGGCTTGCCGCATTCGGGGCAGGGGCGCTTCGGCCTCAGCGGCGTGACCTTTTCGTCCGGGCTCATGGCCGCGCGACGTGCCAGTTCTTGTGCGGCTTGAAGCCCTCGCCGGACAGCAGTGCGATACTTTCGTAGAGCGGCAGGCCGACCACATTGGTGTAGGAGCCGACCAGCTTGACGACGAAGGAGCCGGCGAGGCCCTGCACGGCATAGCCGCCGGCCTTGCCGCGCCATTCGCCCGACGCGACATAGGCGTCGATCTCCTCGCGCGGCAGTCGCTTGAAGCGCACCCTGGTCTCCACCAGCCGCTGCCTGAGCTTGCCGCCCGGCGTGATCAGGCAGATGCCCGAATAGACCCGGTGCGAGCGGCCGGAAAGCAGGCCGAGGCAGTTCACCGCGTCGTCGATCGTCTCGGCCTTGGGCAGGATGCGCCGTCCCACCGCCACCACCGTGTCGGCGGCCAGGATGAAGGCCGGCGCATAGTCTTCCTCGCTTTTCAGCGAGGCGAACGCCTTCTCGGCCTTGTCCTTGGAAAGGCGCTTCGCCAACGAGCGCGGATGCTCGGCGCGCAGCGGCGTCTCGTCGACATCGGCGGGCAGCACGCGGTCCGGTTCGATGCCGGCCTGCTGCAACAGCTCGATGCGACGCGGCGAACCCGAGGCAAGCACGAGCTTCTGCAGAATGCTCATCGCGGTTCGCGCCGAATTGTTACTTGAAGCGGTAGGTGATGCGGCCCTTGGTCAGGTCGTAAGGCGTCATTTCGACCAGGACCTTGTCGCCGGTCAGCACGCGGATGCGGTTCTTGCGCATGCGGCCGGCCGTGTGGGCGATGATTTCGTGCTCGTTTTCGAGCTTCACCCGGAACATCGCATTGGGCAGCAGTTCCGTGACCACGCCCGGAAATTCGAGGACTTCTTCCTTCGGCATTCGATACCTTTGCTTGGATGGCGGTTCCGGGGCTTAGAGCATGATGTCGAAAAGTGTGAAGCGGTTTTCGGACGACATCATGCTCTACTCTTGATCTGGAGCCGGACGATTTCAGGTCGAACAGACCTGAACTCGTCCGACTCCAGCCGGAATTTGCGGCGGAACCTATATGATAATCGCCCGCTTGTGAACATGCTTAATCCGTCGCGTTTTTTGCTTCCGGAGGCAAGAAACGCCGGCTTATGCGCGTCTTCAGCCGCTCTCGCACATCGCGATAGGCGGCCATGATATGCTCGCGCGTGCCGCCGGTGTCGGTCGGGTCCGGCATCGGCCAGTACTCGACCTCGACGGCGAGCGAGCGGGTAAGCTCGAGCGCGGCGTGGTGCGCTTCCGGCGCCAGCGTCACGATCAGGTCGAAATAATCGTCTTCCAGCTCGTCAAGCGTCCTCGGCTGCCGCTCGCCGAGCGTGAGACCCTCTTCGGCAAGCACGGCATCGACGAAGGGGTCGCGCTCGCCGCTGCGCACGCCGGCCGAGGCGACGAAAGTGGTGGCGGGCAGCATCCGCCGCGCCAGTTGCTCGGCCATCGGCGAGCGCACGGCATTCATGCCGCACACAAAAAGAATCGAATGCGGCAGCGCGGCCAGGACTACCCCCGCCAGTGCAGCACGCAGACGAGCGTGAACAACCGGCGCGCCGTGTCGAAGTCGATCTCGATCTTGCCGGCGAGCCGGTCCATCAGTGTTTGCGAGCCCTCATTGTGCAGGCCGCGGCGGCCCATGTCGATTGCCTCGATATGGCTGGGCGTGGAGGAGCGGATCGCCTCATAATAGCTTTCGCAGATCAGATAGTAATCCTTGACGATACGCCTAAGCGGCGTCAGCGACAGGATGTGGGTAACCACATCGGCGCCATTCTGGCGGCTGACGGCGAACACCAGGCGCGACTCGGCCAGCGACAGCTTCAGCCTGTATGGGCCGGCGCCATCGTCGTTGACCGGCCGGAAACTGTTTTCCTCGATCAGGTCGAAGATCGCCACTGCCCGCTCATGCTCGACATCGGGCGTCGAACGCCCGATCGATTCGTCGAGCTCGACGTCGATCAGCCTGTCGCGGTTTTGGTGGTGGCCGGACATCGCTACATGTTCAGCCTGATCGCCACCGATCGTGCGTGGGCGTCGAGCCCTTCCGCCTTGGCGAGCGCGATGGCCGCCGGCGCCAGCGCCTTGAGCTGCTCCGGGCCGAGCTTCAGGATCGACGTGCGCTTGACGAAATCGAGCACGGACAAACCAGACGAGAAGCGCGCCGAGCGCGCGGTCGGCAGCACGTGGTTGGAGCCGCCGACATAATCGCCGATGACTTCCGGCGTGTGGCGGCCGAGGAAGACGGCGCCGGCATTGCGCATCCCGGCGAGGAAGTTCTCGGCGTCGTCGAAGGCGAGCTCGACATGCTCGGCCGCGATGCGGTCGACCAGCGGCAGCGAAGCCTCGATCGTCGGCACCAGGATCACGGCGCCGAAATCGCGCCAGCTCGCCGCCGCCGTCGCGGCGCGCGGCAGGCTCTTCAACTGGCGCTCGACCGCCTGCTCCACCGCCGTGCCGAATTCGGCATTGTCGGTGATCAGGATAGACTGCGCCGACGCGTCATGCTCGGCTTGCGCCAGCAGATCGGCGGCGATCCAGTCCGGATCGTTGTCCGCGTCTGCCACAACCAGCACTTCCGACGGCCCGGCAATCATGTCGATGCCGACGCTGCCGAACACCTGGCGCTTGGCTGCCGCGACATAAGCATTGCCCGGCCCGACGATCTTGGCGACCGGCCGGATCGTCTCGGTGCCATAGGCGAGCGCGGCGACGGCTTGCGCGCCGCCGACGCGGTAGATCTCGGAAACGCCGGCAAGGTCGGCCGCGACCAGAACCAGCGGATTGATGACGCCGCCGGAGGCCGGCACCACGATCACGATGCGCTCGACTCCGGCGACCTTGGCCGGCACGGCATTCATCAGCACCGAGCTCGGATAGCTCGCCGTGCCGCCGGGCACATAGAGCCCCGCGGCTTCGATCGCGGTCCAGCGCGAGCCGAGCTCGACGCCGGCGGCGTCCGTGTAGCGGTCGTCCTTCGGCTTCTGCCGCTCGTGATGGGAGCGGATGCGGTCGCGTGCGAATTCGAGCGCCGCGACTGTGGCTGGGTCGGCCGCGGCGTATGCCTTTTCGATGTCGGCCCTGGAAACGGCGATGCCGAGCCTGTTGAGATCGGCCTTGTCGAATTTCAGCGTATAATCGATGAGCGCCTTGTCGCCTTCGGCGCGCACGCGCGCGACGATGTCGCGCACCACGGCTTCGACGTCGGCTGACACCTCGCGCTTGGTGGTGAGGAATGCCGAAAAACGCAGCTCGAAATCGGCGTCGGTTTGGCTAAGCGTGATGGCCATTGTCGGTGCTCAGGTCCTGTGAACCGGGCGCGAGGTGGCTTCCCAGGAGCCGGCGACATCGGCGAGCCGCGCCTCGATGCACTCGACGTCGAGCATGATCGTGCCGCCTCCGGAAAAAACCAGCTCGATGATGCCGGCCGGCTTGCTGAATGCGACGAAGCTGACCGCCAAGAGCGACAGTACCTCCGCCGGCTTGTCGCGGGCGATGCCGCTGGTCTTGGCGCCCAGCACGCGGTCGAAATGCAGCACGCTCTGCCGCCGTTCATTGTGCTGGCGCAAGAAGCCGGACCTCGCCTCCCAGACGAAGCGGTTCATGGTCAGCACGAAACGTTTGGCCGCCGGCAGGTATTCGAGGTCTGAGACCTTCATCACGGCGTCCTGGACGTGGGCCGAGATGATGCTCAGATCCTGGTCGTCGAGCGCGATGAGCTTGAGGGCCATGCGGAATGCGCACCTGAAGGTTGATTGGTCAATCTTCTGTTATGCGGTCTTTCCGCTCTGCGCAACCGAGGCGCTTTGTCAGCCCGAAATCCGCTCGATCACCGCGCCGCAGCCGGAAAGCTTCTCCTCCAGCCGCTCGAAACCGCGGTCGAGGTGGTAGACCCGGTTGACGGTGGTTTCGCCTTCGGCGGCAAGCCCTGCGATGACCAGCGACACCGAGGCGCGCAGGTCGGTCGCCATGACCGGCGCGCCCTTCAGCTTGGCGACGCCGTCGACGATCGCCGTCTGGCCGGACAGCGTAATGTGGGCGCCGAGGCGGGCAAGCTCCTGCACATGCATGAAGCGGTTCTCGAAGATCGTCTCGGTGATGCGCGACTTGCCCTTCGCCATCGTCATCAGGCCCATGAACTGCGCCTGCAGGTCGGTCGGGAAGGCGGGGAAGGGCGCGGTCGTCACATCCACCGGTGCGATGCCGGCGCCGTTGCGCTTGACGCGGATGCCGGCATTGGTCGGCGTGATCTCGGCGCCGGTCTCGGCAATGACGTCGAGCGCGCTCTGCAACAGGTCGGGGCGCGCGCCTTCCAGCACCACGTCGCCGCCGGTCATCGCCACCGCCATGGCATAGGTTCCGGTCTCGATGCGATCGGGAATGACGCGCACGCGCGCCCCCGACAGCGCCTCGACGCCCTCGATGGTGATGGTGGAGGTGCCGGCGCCGTGGATCTTGGCGCCCATGGCGATCAGGCATTCGGCGAGATTGACGATTTCCGGCTCGCGGGCGGCGTTTTCGAGTACCGTCTCGCCCTTGGCGAGTGAGGCCGCCATCATCAGCACATGGGTGGCGCCGACCGACACTTTCGGGAACACGTAGCGATTGCCGTGGAGACGACCGTTCTTGGTTTTGGCGACGACATAGCCGTTGTCGACGTCGAGCTCGGCGTCCAGCGCCTGCAGGCCTTCGAGGAAGAGGTCGACCGGGCGCGTGCCGATGGCGCAGCCGCCCGGCAGCGACACCTTGGCCTCACCCATGCGGGCAAGCAGCGGGCCGATAACCCAGAAGGAGGCGCGCATCTTGGACACCAGCTCGTAGGGCGCGGTGGTGTCGACGATGTTGCGGGCGGAGAAATTGATGGTGCGCGAATAGCCCTCCTGCTGCTTCTCGCGCCGGCCGTTGACGGAATAGTCGACGCCGTGATTGCCGAGGATGCGGATCAGTTGCTCGACATCGGCCAGATGCGGCACGTTTTCGAGCGTCAGCGTGTCGTCGGTGAGCAGCGAGGCGATCATCAGCGGCAGCGCCGCGTTCTTGGCGCCCGAAATCGGAATGCTTCCGGCAAGCTTATTGCCGCCGACAATTCTGATGCGATCCATGAAAGAACGTCCCCTCGGCCCGGACGGGCCGTTTCAATCGGTTGAGTATGTCCGGCTCTAGACCATCGGCCGGTGCGGTTCAAGAAATAGGATTTCCCCATCTGTGGACCGAGTGTGATCGGCCAGTGTGGCTGATTTCCGTTAGTCCTTGTGCATTTTTCCAGCAGTCGGCAATCCTTCCGGCCGATCGTCAGCATTGCCATCCCGTCGCGAACGCGCCTGCGCCTTTCGCTTCGGCAGGTTGGCACGCAGCGCCTCGGCCAGCCGGTCCTTGCGCTCGCCGTCGCGTTTTTTCGGCGGATTTGCTTTTTGGTTCATCGCCCGTTCCCGTTGGCGGATAGCCGGCTGTGGTTCACGCATAGTTAACATTGTGGCGCCGCCATGTCATTGAAGCCTGCTCGCAAGCGGCTTCCACAGCCGCGGCATTCGACACATGCCGCGGGAAAACCGCGCAGCGATTTCGCACGAAGGCATGCGTCGTTTTAAGGTTTTCTTGGCCTTGCGCTTGCCGGTTCGTTATGGCAGAAGCGCCGCCATCGCAGGCTGCGGTAGCTCAGTGGTAGAGCACTCCCTTGGTAAGGGAGAGGCCAAACTGTAACCGCGCCGTTTTCCCAAGCAAATTCATATCGTTGCCAGACCCATCGTTTTCGACTGGTGTAAGGTCTCGGTGCCAATCTGGTTCGGTCTGGTTACGATGCCGTCGACCGCTTCTTTGAAGCGACACCGCTTTTCGTCTCGCTGTCGCCATTCGCCGGCCGTCGAGCCTTCTTCTTTCCGAAAACCTTGTCGATGACGCCCTTGCCCTTCTTGGCGTGGATGTAGTTCTCGACGAGGAGCTTCTTCGTCTTCCAGCGGCCCTTGAGGGCCGTGGTGGCAACATCGACGCCGTTCATCACGATCATCTCGGTCGCGAAGCTGTGGCGGCCTGGTTGATGGGTGCCGAGATAGGGGATGCCGGCCTTTTCGCAGATACGCATAATATCCTTGCGCAGAAAGCGGGTCATGAAGCCGAAGAGCCGGTTATTGGGTTTCTTGGCGCCTCGCCCGCTATGGCGCGGGCCACCTCGCCTATTTTTCCCCCAGGGAGTGCGCGCCTCCCATGACGCCAACCTTTCCCGCTTCCATTCCCGGAGCTGCTGGATTTCATAGACCATTTCAACGGTGAGGTCCGCCTCACCATCCTCGCCGTTCTTCATGTCGCGGAAGATCACTTTCCTGTTCACCAGGTCGACGTCGGGGGAATCGTCTTCGAGCTTGATCGCGTCTGAGATGCGGGCGCCGGTCTGGAATATGAACAGCATTAAGGCACTGAGGCGGGGATCGTCACTCGCCTCACGGAAATCGTCGATGTAAGAGCGATCGACGGCGCGCTTGGGCGGCGCGGTCGAAACCTTGACGTCGCGATCCTTCTTCGAGAAGCCCTTGATCAGCACCTCGCGGCATTTGCCCTCGTCGGCGGCGAAGTTGATGACGGCGCGGGCCGGGATCACCACCTGGCGGTTCCAGGTCGTGTAGACCGCTTTCGGATAGATCGCTTTCGCGGCGGCGCGCACATCCGAGCCCCTCATGTCGGAGATCCTGGTCTCCTTGAAGTGCTCAAGCAATTCTAGGATGAAGCGCTCGTCTTTGCCGGCGTCGAGGTAGAACTCAACCGCCTGAGCGAAGGTGAAGCGGTCCTTCGGGTCGAGGTCGATCTCTTCCTGGGCGCGCAGCTCGCGATTCAGGCGGACCTTGTTCGCTTTGCCTTCGTCAGTTTCGCCCGTGCTCTCGTGTAGGCGTTGCTCGCCTTGCCGGGTTGGGACTGTGCCGGTGAGCCACCAGAACCGGCCGCGCTTATAGATCGTGAGCGGCATGACGCTTTACTCCACAAAAACAACTCATCGATCTGCCGCGGCGAGATCAGCACCTGCCTGTCGACACAGTAGCAGAGCCCCGTCTTGATCGCCTTCTCGCGCAACGACCTGGCGGACATGCGCAACCCTTTGTCGCGAAAAAGCGACGACCAGTATTCCGGCGTCTGCGACACGGTCAGCACTTCGGGCGGAAGGTCATTCATGCGCTCTTCCCGGTCGCGGCAGCCATCTCCTCGAAATCTTCTTCCTCGGGCTCGCGCTCGTGCGCATCGATGAGCGCCAGCTCGTCCCATTCCTCGCAGAGGTACTCGTATTCGGACTCGTCGCCGTCGAAGAACGGATGACGGCCGAGGTCGCGGTGCATGCGCCAACGGGTTTTGTCGGCGTAGCGACGGGTGTGGAAGGGCATCACCCAATCGGGCGGCTCGGTCTTCCAGGCGTCGTAGCCGGCCCATGAATCGCCGAGCATCATTTCGACCTTGGATGGGAAAGGCCGGGCAACGGGAACGGGTTCGGCACCTTGCCGGCGAGCATGCCATGGTGCGCCCAATCCTGGGTGTAATCGCAGAAGGGGCAAATCCAGCCGCGCACCGTCGCCACCAGCGCGCCCGTGTCGCCATAGGCCTCCCGGTGTTCGCCGTCGCCGCGGTTCGGGCAGGTGAAGGGGTGGAGGTGGCCGCACGTTTGATTGTGGGCCAGGTTCTCGACTTGATCAGCGGTGAACGCCATCGGTGGCCTCCTCGACCAACCAGGTCTGCGAATTTCCCTTGAAGCCGAAGAGGCTGTCGCCCGCCTCAATGACGGCGACAGCCCCGTCGCGCACCGCCGAGTGAACGACATGCTCGGGCACGGCCTGATAAGGACATTCGAACCACCACCGCCTCTGGCCACTGGAGAAGCCGAGGCGCAGGGAATCGCCCTTCGCAAGTCGCTCAATGACGGCGGCGACTTTCATGGTGCGCCTACTGGAAGGTGCGGCGCGCGGGCGCTTTGGTGCGGATCGGCGGCGCCTTGGGATGGCGGCCGAGGCCAGAGGCTTTCGCTAGCCGCGACCGCGTGGCGGAATAATTCGCCGCCACCATCGGGTAATCCGACGGCAGGCCCCACTTCGCGCGGTAGGCGTCGGGCGTCAGGCCGTGGTCAGTCATCAAGTGCCGCTTGAGCGATTTGAACTTCAATCCATTTTCCAGGCAGATGATGAAATCGGGATGGATCGACTTCTTGGGGTTGACCGCCGGCTCCTTCGGCGGGGTCGCGTTGACGACCGCCGGGTCGTCGAGCTTGCGCACAGCGGCGTTCACGCTGGCGATCAGGTCGGGCAGTTGAGCGGCCGGCACCGGGTTATTTCCGACATAGGCCGAGACGATCGAGGCCGTTAGCTCGATGTAGTTCTTGTCTTCCATGCTACTCTCCGTGGCGGGGGTCATGTCGTCGAGGTCAGATCGCCTCGGATCGACTTGGTAACGGGCGCGCGTGCCCGATTGGTGCCGGCGTCTCGACGAGATCGAATCTCATCATGCCGGGGTAGCAGCGACCTAGACCGGCGACGACTACTGCTGGCAAACTGCTCATGCTGCTTCTCTTTGCTACCAAATCGGTTCTTAGTGTAACCATTTTGGTTACAGTGAAGTCAAGCAAAAAGGTGGTTTAATTTTCCTAGGTCTTGGTGCAGAAAGCACCTGTTTGATCGGCAAACAGGACCTCGGTTCGCCAATGCCCCGGCGCAACCTGTGTCCCAGCCGACGGAGCGCCTGCAAGACCTTTCGCTCCAGCCACGGCTTCTCCATCAGGTTCCCGGGAAAGCGAGGATCGCTGTGCACGGCGAGCGCCGGCAGCTCGATCAGGCTGGACCCTTTCGGATAGAAGCACTGTGTTTGAATGCTAAGGGCCGGGATCATCTGATAGGATTTAAGGCTGCCGGCTATTCCACAGGCGGGGTTGAACTTCGCATGGTCGACCGCATCCGAGAATACTCTCGTCAGCGCTAAAAGGCGCTCAGCCGTTGCCCGCGAGAGGATGTATCCGCCGGACCCAAATGAAAAGCTCCGCAGAAGCGCAAGTTTGAAGGCGCCGGGTAGGGCAGACACAGAGCTGTCGAGCCAAACTCTGACGGGAACCGCCTCGATCTTGATGATGTCGGCATCCTTGGGAATCCACGAGGTGTTCTCACCTAGAAACGGGGCCGCTTGCTTCGCTATCAACATGTCGTCTTCGAAAACGCAGCCGTAGGCGTCCGGCCCTGACACGATCCGCTCCCAGCATTTGCGGTGGCTCAGGAAGCATCCCACTTCTTCTGGCGTCATCGCAGCCGCGCCAGCGGCGGGCTTGTGGACGTCCGAAATCTCGGCGTCGCTAAGCAGACGTCCGTCCACCGCCGGAACGCGTTCGAAGTCCGCTCCGATAGAGTTCAGACGGTCCGCCATCCGTTGCATCCTGCCGGGGCTGCGGTCCAGGTTGATGATGTAGGATTTCATGGAATTCGTTGATCGGCAGCTTGGCTGTCGGATCTGACCTCGTTCGGGCTACTTGCATCGCTGGCCTTGCCAGTTCTTCCCTGGCCTCTCTTGGCTTGGAAGAATTTCGCCTGCGCACGAGACATTCGCTTATTAAAGCTTCCCAGCAGATACCCGCCGGGCAATACGCACATTATTCCAGTGACGACGTTATTGGGGAACACAAAGTACAACAGCGCCAAACCGACACAGGTTACGATAAATGTCCAAAATAAGTTTGCAAACGCGTCTTGCCACATGCGGTTTATCGGAAGGAATTGCTCCATCCATGGCAAAACCAGCGGGTTCTTATCCCAAAACTGTTCAATTCGGATCGGTTCCGGTGGCACTGGCTTCGAACGATCAATGGGCTACTAAAGACGGCCTTGGTCGGCAGCGATGCAATGTCTAATGGACAAAAGCATCTCGTAAGATCCTCCAAGAAACCTCGGAGTATCCGTGCTCGGCCATGTTGTCTGTGCACGTTTTGCGTGGACTGCTTCACTTCTAGGTGATGGCCTCATAAGAGCGATCCTTGCGTGTCGAGAGGCGACGTTGAGGTGGCAGCCTTGGGCGCTTGCGCCAGCATCCATTTAGCCGGCACGACGGGCTTGCCATTCTTGGCGAATGGGACGAGGCGCTTCCAATCGAAAAACCCGAGCTGTCCGCCGACTGGGATGAATTCGACCGGACACGCGTCAGCGATCACGAGCCCCTTCGGACCGAAAAACCACGGGCTGTCGAACTGGGTCACGATGTCGACAATGGTGCCGACACCGACGATCCCGCCGCGCTCGAGCTCGGCCGGCGGCGGGCATTGGAAACCGAGAGACTGGCAGAGATCAGCGCAGTCCGCATATTCGTCGCGCGTCATGCCGGTCGAGGCGTGGATTGCGAAATCGCCGCGGAAATTCAGGCCTGGATTGCCAGCACGCCAGGATCGGTTCTCTACCGGCTTCCAGCCCATCATGAGGCAATGCGCCCATGGCTGGCGCACCGAGAGAGCCAGCTTCGGAAGGTCGACCATCACTCGCTCCTGGCGATCAGTTTGGGTTTCAGTTTGCCTTGCTTGGCCCTGTTCTCGACCGAGATTGGGACACCCGGCCGCTGCTCGAAGATCGTCTGCAGCACCTTACGCACCTGGTGGGCGCCGGGCGCGTCGGTGGCGAGGATCATCAGCGCCGCGTCGGCGAACGCCTGATTGATGTTGGCTGCGGTGGCAGCGACCGACGGGGCGGCGCGCACCCTGGCCCGGCTACGCCGCCGGGCGAGGCGGAAATATTCCCGCTTCTGGTCCTCGTTGAGGCTGGTGAAGCTTCCCGGCTTCGGCGCGTTCTTCGCCGTCAGCAGATCATAGAGCTTCGTCAGCGCCTCGTCGGGGCTCATTTGCATTTGGACATGTCCAGTTGCAGTTTCCATCACGGCGCCGCCGCCAGCAAAATACCTATCAGGATCAGCAGCGCGCCGATGAACGCGACTATCGCGCCGAAGACACATCCCTCGATCGGCACCCATCGACCGGTGAAATCGAGGTAGGCGCGCCGGCCGCAAGCGCTGAGCATGATGATGAAGCCGGCGGCCAGGAAGAACGTGCTCATCAGGTGCCCGCGATGTTGGTGTGCGTGGTGATGATGTTCGCGCCGCCGTCGGCGCGACCAGGATCCGAGCCGGTCGGCGCAAGCCGGAAATAGTCGAGCGCGGCTTCGGACATCGCGCACTCTGCCAGGTCATCGACCGACCGGCCTTTCTCGGCCGAAATGGCACTCATGCGAGCTGCGGTCAGTTCGTCGATATAGACGGAGATGATCGGCATCACTCGCCGCCTTCGCCTCTGCGAGGCCGCGCCTTGGTGATCAGCACCACCTCGCCGTTCGGATAGATCAGCTCGACCTGCTCATTGCGACCGATGCCGTCGAAGATCGCCGTCAGCTGGGACGTCAGGGATTCGTTGGCGCGCTCCAGCAAATCTATCTTCGCCTGCGTCTGCGCCTGGGCGATGCGCAGTTGGAGGTCCGAAATCCTGGGGGGATGCGCTACTTCGTTAGGCATGGGTCAGTCTCCTCGTTTTGGTCAGGGGTAAAGGGTATGAAGCCGCAGCTCGCCTTTTGCTCGACGACGCGCTCGGCATCGTTGGTCATGCTGGGCAGGTCCGGCCGGCAGCGGTCCGCGATGAAGACCACCCCAGGCGTGACGACGAGCTCGGCGTAGCTGGCGCGCTTCATCGGAAACCTCTTTGGAGCTTCGGGAAGGGCCGGCTCGGCATCTTCCGTTTCCGCTTGCCCTTTCCAGTGCGCCCCTCGAGTCGCTTTGTCTTCGCGATCTCGCGCTGGTCGACCGGGGTTTTGACGCCATGCGTCGGCTTGTTCAGGGCCACGATGAACTCGAGGGCGCACGATGGCGGGACGGTGTCATGCGCTTCCGGGTCCCAGCGCCGCCGCTGCAGCGCCGGATCGTGATCGAACTGAACACCGTCGAGCGGGTTGAGCCGCGCGCCGCTGGGCTCTTTGCCCCCTTGGCGCACGACGATCTCAAGCTTCTCGCGGACGCTCAGCGCGCGCGGCCGCCAGTTCTCCGGCGGACCGAGCACCGGGGCGCCGTGGTCGGGAAGGATTGCGATCCGGCCGGCCATGATCAGCCCGCGCTCGGCGGAGTGAGCGCAGCGAGCCGCCGCGCCTTGATCTTGTCGGCCAGCTGGCGACTGCTCTCGTCGTCGTGGAATTGAGCCTCGACGTCGAACTCGGTCCAGATTTCCTCCACGGCCGCGGTCGACTTCGCACCTTGAAGGGCGATCTGGAAATCCTCGAAGAACTTGCCGTTGTCGAAGGCCGCTGGTTGCTCCTCCTCGGCGGCTTCTGCGCCGTCGTGCATGCCCTCGACATCCTTGTCGAACCCGTTCTCGGGGATAGGGTCGACGGCGTCGAGGCTGGGCACCGGTGGCGGCGATGGCGGGGTGAGCCTGACCCTGGGTGCCGGCTCGTCGTCGTGGTGCTCGATCAGATCGCCGGCGATCTCGCGGGCCTCGAACTCATCTCGCACGCCGCCAAGAACGTCGCCGAATAGCTCGCGCAGGCAGAAGCCAGCTGCGCGCCATTGCTTCATCCGCTTGGGGTGGCGGAACCAGGAGGAATCGTTAGGCACGTCGTCCCACACATGCTGGTTGTTTTTCCAGACCTTGCCGCGACGGGTCGGGCGTTCGTCCCAGAGGCCGGCTTGCTTGGCATCCGCGACCGAATAGGCCTCGACCTTCATTTCCCCTGTGTCGGACCGCACCGCCTTGCACCAGCCGATGGTGCGCTCGTCGACGGTGTTCATCTGGGCAACCACATCCTTGTGCAGGCCGAGATTGAGGAGCGCCTCTTTCGTCGCATCGCGCAGATAGCCCAGCTCGACCGATTTCGCTCTGCCCGACTTTCGAACGACGTTGATCAGTCCGTCGCCGTAAAGCGCCGGCTTGCCGCCGATGACGGTAAAGCTGCGCAGCGCCACCATGGGCGGTAGGCCGAGCTCCGCGCCGGACATGATGACGATGGCCACGGCGCTGGTGCCCTTCTTGCCCCAACGCTTCCAGGCGTCGTCGCCGGCATCCTCAGCCGGCTCGCGACCGACAAGCGCCTGTGGCGCCAGACCGGCCTCGACGATCATGGTGGCGAGACGCCACGTTTCCTCGATCGACTGAGGGATGATGGCGCTGATCGCGCCGCCGACCATAAGGGCCGGTAACTGAGCCCGTTCGTTCATTTCCAATCCTCGGGGTTGAAGCTGTTGGCGCGCCAGGTCCGGCGCATCTCATCCTGCTCGATGCGCATGTCATTCCAGGCGAACCAGAAGGCGGCGGGGACTTCGCGGAAGAGCCGTCTGCAAGCGGCGCTGATCATCACGGGAAGCCAGAAAATGATGATGGCAACGCGGACCAAGCTCATGGCTATTTGTCCACGTCGTCGAAAATCGACCGGTTCCCGTTCTCGTCGAGCAGCGTGCCGTCGGGCGACCACTGGTGCCGGCCGTTCGGATGCTTGGCGGCGCGCTGCTCGTCGGTGCGCACGTCGATTGCGAGGATGGCTGTGTTGGCGGCGTCGGAATGATCCTTGATCTCCGCGACCGTGACGGACGTCTCGCGTCCGCGAACAGGCACTATGACGCGGGAGCCGACAGCCACGTCGAAGGCGCCGGCGAAATAGTCGTAAGTCTTGTCGCTCTCGCCGAATTTCACGGCGACGATCTTCTGGTCGGTCATGCTGCCCTCTTGTCTGGGACCCGCTCCATGCCGGCCGGCAGGGCGGCGTCTTTGTTGCGCGCGATGCGGCCGGCGATCTTCTCGACCGCCTCCCGGACCTCAGGCTCGTCTTTCAACGCAATGAGCAGCGCGTCGTAGTCGGTGATGTTCGCGACCCAATAGGTGTGCAGGGACATCTTGGCGCCGGTCCTGCCGGCGAAGACCGGACGGGCTTGAGCCTCGCGCGCAGCTTCCGCTGCGCGATCGTTCAGCCGCTTGGCCTCCGCCTCGGCTTCGAGCCGCCGGGCCTCCTGCTCGCTCTCCTGCGCGAACGAAGATGCGAGGCCGGGTGAAGTGTCGGCTTCGCGCTGGGCCTTCTTCTCCTCGGCCGCGCGCGCGGCGTCGGCCGCCCGCTGCTGAGCCGCCTCTGCTTCGCGCCGTATGCGATCGGCATCCTCGCGAGCCTTGCGCTGACGCTCCTGCTCCAGGCGGTCCAGTTCTTTCAGCCACGCCTCACCATGCTTTTTCAGCTTCTTGGCCAGGTCCTTGGAATCGGTGCGCAGATCGCGCCATTTGTCATCGACGGCGTTGCCGCCATCGAGCCAAGGGCGCTTCTCGACGGTGAATTGTTCGTCCGCCCTGTTCGCGATGCCGGAGAGCCGCTTTGCCCAGACGCCCGCCTGATCGGCCTGCTCCTGCGTGCTGATCGGCCTTTTGAGGAAGCCCTCGACCGTTTCCTTCTCGGCCGCCAGTTCCAGGGTCAGGTCTTTGTGCAGATCGCCTGTCTTAGCCGGGAGGTTGTGCTCCTTCGAAACCGGCGGCGGGTCATCTGGCCAAGGCTCGCCGGCCAGCACGGAATGATAGAGCGCTTCGGTGATCGGGTTGCGGCAAGCATAGTTCCAGACCTTGTCGGCCTCCGCTTCCTTGCCACCCTGCAGGCAGATGACACTGCCCGCCGCATCGCGCCAGATTGCAACGGGAACCAGAGGCGCATCCTTGAACGGACGGTTCCTGAAAAATCCTGACTCCGGGCTGTCGGCCGAAGGGGCGAGCAGGAGCAGCTGATCGTGGGTCAGCTCGCGATATCCACCCGCCAGTTTCAATGCCTGACGCCACCATGCGTATTGGTCCGCCGTCATCCGTCTGTATCCTTTTGTGTTACACGTGAAACCAATTTGGCAACACAATGGGCGCGACAAAGCTGTCGCGGGGTGCAGTGCTGCTTAGATCGGGAGAACCCGGCCGAGCTGGTGCGGGCGAATGGTGCGGGGGGTCACACCAGCCCGGCCGGGAGCGCGCAGATACTCAACACATGACCGCGAGGCGTGATGGGAAAATACAACCAGGGGCAACTGGGCCATCGTCTAGCGATCCTTCTGCGTGATCAGGATCGTAACCGGTTTGGTACGCTTTGCAAGGGGTGTTTCCGAAATGGTTACATTCGGGGCAAAAAAAAGCAGATCAGAGTGTGGAAATCCTGAGCCGAGCGCGGCCAATGACCTTCAAGTCCGCCGGCTGCACGGTTTCGTTGGTCGCCGCGGGGTTGTCGCTGTGCACCTGAACGGCGCCTGTCGTCGTGGGCGAAAGGTAGCGCCATTGCACCGCGCCGGCGATCTCCAAGGCGAAGAGGCCCGGTCGATTGGGGATGTTGTCGTCCAAATCGATCACAAGCGCATCCCCTTTGGCAACAATGCCATTGGCCTGGTAGGCGTCGACCATCATGAACCGAAGGTTGTGGCCCTCCGAGTTCGGCAGCATCCGCGTCAAAAACTCTGGATCGATCACCAGTCCTGGCGCTGCCGGGCGGCTCTTCCCGGCGGAGATCTCGAATACGTGGCTGAATTTGCTTACGTCCACCTCCGCAAGCTCTGGAAACATAAGTTCTTCCGGCCTCACGTTCAGGTGCGGCGCGATTCGCTCTGCCCACTTCAAGGTGAGCTTCCGTCCGTTGGGGCCGTCCTCTTCTTCCAAACGGCCCATCTGCGGCCTTGTGGTGCCAACGCGACGCGCCAGCTCGGCCTTGCTGATCCCAGCCTTTTCCCGGAAGTGCTTAATTCCATTCGCCATATCAATGCGGTAGCTCAAAACGAATTCGTGCGAAACTGTGCCAGTTTGGTTACAAACCTTGACGTGTAACCAAATTGGTGACAAAACCCGGCCATGGAAAACCTGCATCAACTGACGAAATGGCGTTTGGACCGCAATCTGAGCGCTGCCGACGTGGGCCGGATGATCGATTGTACGCGGCTGACAGTCGATCGGTACGAGGCCGGCCGGATGCCCAGGCAACCATATCTCGACCGCACCGTCGTTATGTCCGACGGTGAGGTGAACGCAAACCACTGGTTGGGCAAGGAGGCGGCAGATGTCGTTGCACGGCGCCGGGCTCCGGCTTGACCCGAGATACGATCAACACGGTTCCTCGTTCCGTCCGAAATTGGTCGGCGCGTTCAACAACTTCCCAGGCCGCAACTCCAAGCGGTTTCCAGCAATCAACGTCATGGGCCATCGGCTTTCCCCTTGCGGTTGTAGCGATGATGGCGGGGAAATTGTTGGATGTGTCCGACAAGGCATCCGAGAATCCCGATGGGTCGTCGTTCCTTCTCCTGTTTTTTGTGAGGAATCGATGCAGGACATCGCTGCAGAGCTACAACAGGTGGTGTTCAAAGCCGCCGGAACCATCAAACCAGGCATGGGCATCAAAGCCCAAATCAACGCCGCTTGTGACGCGCTGGGCTACCCGCGCGGCCACTGGCGGGTGAGAGAGGCTTGGTATGGCACCGCTTCCAACTGGAACGGCAAAGCTATCTTCGACCTTCTCGGCCGTTACAACCGCTTGTGCCAAAAGACCGGCTCGGATGTTGGGCCAGTTAACGATCCTGTAGCCGTCATCGCGAAAGCTTCGAATTCAGGCTGATTGTGACGGAGGTGTGATTTCCTCCGTCCATTAGTTGAGCCGTATGTCCGCACGTAATGTTTCAGACTGAAACATTCCGAGGAGGTTTAATAAAAATGAAGCAGACAGAGGGCGGGCAGGTGGTAAACGGCGAAGTAAAGAAAGTGATGGCTGAGTTTTGCCAAACAGCAAGAAACATCGGATCAGCTGCGGCCGAGCGAGCTGCTACGGTGCATCTTGTGGCAGCGGCAGCATATCTGGGGGAAACCGCCGGCCCGAGCATGACTAAACAAATCCTGTCGGCTGTATTGGCCTCGATCGGATAGGCAATGAACTACCAGATTGAACGGCAATACCATTTGTAGCTTGTAGGATTGCCGCTCCTCGCAGTTGAGAGAGCGACATGACGATAATTCGTAAGCATGGCCCGAGACCGGTCTGCGAGGATCCGGGCTTCGTGTATGTGATGACGGCTGAGCTCGGCGGGGTCAAGATCGGGATGTCGACCGATCCCACCCGCCGCTGCAAGGCCGTCAATCGCAACAAGGCCATCAAAGCGGTGGTGGTGTTCCAGCGGCACTTCGCAGACCATCAGGACGCTGAGCGGCTCACCCACATTGCCCTGGCCAAATGGCGCCTGTCTGGCGAGTGGTATAGTTGCCCGGTCGAAACCGCGGTCGCGGCAGTTGAGGCACTGCCAGCATGAGCCATGCCGCCACAAATTGGGCCATAACCCAGCGCGGGCTCAAACCTGCCACGCGCATCGTCCTCTGGCATCTCTGCGACCGCCACAACCCCGACCTTGGCTGCTTCCCGTCCCAAGACAAGCTCGCCTATGACTGCGAGATGTCGCGCTCTGCGCTCAATGAGCATCTCAAGATCCTGGAGCTGACCGGCCTAATTCGCCGGGAGCAGCATATCAACCCCCGCACCAAACAGCAGGAGAACACGCGCTATCGGTTCGCATTCGAGGCCGATTTCGTCACGGCACAAGATGTGGTGGAGCCGAGTCCGGAATCTGGACACGGCGCCGAGTCCGGAAAAGAGGGCGAGCCGTGTCCGGAAAATGTCTATAGCCGTGTCCGGAATCCGGACACTAACCCTGTAAGGGAACCAGTAAGAGAACCTCCAGGGCGCGCTGACGCGCCGGGCGGAGGGGATTTCGATATGCTGTGGTCCTCATGGCCAGAGAAGATGCGACCGGACAGCCGGGAAGCGGCTGCGAAGACGTTCGCAAGCCTTGAAGCTGACGGCAAGGCGCTGGCGATTGCGACGGCGGAGACCTATCGAACGACCATGATCCTTCGGAAGGAAAAGCCCCTAATGATCCCCTTCCTGAAAAAGCAGCTCTTCCTCGAGTTCCATGGCGCGCCACCCATCGACAAGGACGGGGATTTCGTGATCACGCCCGAGCGGCCCGAGTGGGGCGCATGGCTGGGCTCGATCCGCCGCCACTATGGTGAGCCGGGCGTGCAAAGCACGATTAAGTGTCGTCGCATCCTACGCAAAACACGGTGGCCGAGCGATCTTTCGCTTGCCCAAAGTGTAACCAAAATGGCAACATCTGGAACCGTAACGGATACTGCTTCGGCGGGTCGTGCATGATGAAAATGAAGCGCCTTTTCCTCGATACGCCCGCCGAGCTGGAGAAGCGGATTGACCGCTTCATCGAGCACATGCGGCATGCCGAGGACATCTTCTTCACCAAGAACAAGCGTGGCCTGCCCACACCGCGCGACCTGCTCTGGATACTGTTTGCCGACGCCGTCGACACGGCCCGAAACATGCCCGACGTCGAACGCCGCATGGTCTCCAAGGTCGGATCGGCCATGCCGTCGTCGCGAGAGACCGAGCATCAAGCCTATGTGCGCGAGCTGTCGCGCATGGCCGACGGAATGCCACAGTACGACACCACGGAAGTTCGCATCGTGGTTCACCAGTCGGCCGCCGACCGTATGGTCGACATCATGGACCTTCTCCGCTTCGTGCGGGCAGGGCGGCAAGGGCAGGATGCGCAGCGCTACAAGCGCACGTTCTTGGCGCATGCCGGCGGCCACGGTGTCAAGTTCTGCACGCGCGTCTGGGACCGGCACCGCGTCGAGGTCATGTCGCGGCAGGCGCTGCACGACGTCAAGAGCCGGGTCCTGGGCCAAATCCTAGTCGGCATCGAAAAGGAGTTCGGCCTGGTTCGCACCAGCCGCAGTTTCCGGCGCAAGACCGTTCGGGAGATCGACCAGCTTCGAAGGGAACGCAAGCGCGAGGAAAAACGTCGCCGGCGCGAGGAGCAGGAAAACAATGCCGGTTGACATCGCGATGCCGCGGAACCTGGTCGATCGGCGCAAGAACGCCGGCCATGCCGCGATCTGCGCCGTCGGCTTTGAGGCTGACCCGGGCGTCTTCCGGCTTGCGACGGCCGAAAACATCGAGGCGCATCTCCCGCAGCTCCAGCCCGGCCGGTGGGAGAGGCTTCATTTCGCGCACGTCGTCTGGACGCCGGGGCTCGCCGTGGCGCGCACCATCGTGCTGGGTGCCGAGCGGACTCTCGCCAACTGCCATCTTGGCCAGCACTGGTACCGGGCAAGTCTCGACGTGCTTCACGGCCTGATCCTGGCCGAGGCCGCATCCCTTAGGTCTCCCGTTTGGTCGCAATCCGAGATGATGCACATGCTCGTAGGTCAAGCCATTCGCGCTGCCGACCGCTTTGCGGCGGGGATCATCTGATGTTCCCGACAGCCGACCAGATCGCCCTTGCCATCGTTATGGCCTGCCGGCCGCACCGAGAGGACCCGTTTGCTCTGTGCGCCGGCGAACTCGGCATGCGCTCGCGGCATATCGCCATGGAAGCGTTGATGATCGGCTTTCCTGATGCACGTCGAGTCGGGCTCGGCAAATGTTTGGCCTACCGCGCTCCGCGCTCGGCGCAGGGCCAGGTGATCGGCGCCAAGAAAGGCAAGTGGTGGAGCGACGACTACGTCGACGAGATCGTCGGCGTCATCGTCGCCGAGCAATACGGCGAGCAAGCGCAATGATCGCCCGCCTCTCCCGTTTCATCCGCCGTCTTCGCGGCCGCGCAATTCCGCGCGTGTCGTGTCGCGGCATCTACCTGAGGATCAACTGAAATGGACATGCCAGCAGTGCAAACGCCCCTAGTGACTGAGGAGGATATTTCGAGCGCCCTGGAGGAACAGCTGGAGCAGGACGCTCCGCCGTCGGTCCGCTCGATGATCGCCAACACAGGCAAAACGCTCAAGCGCTTCGTCGATCAGATGCGGCGCAAGGAAACCGAGCTGGAGGGGGTGAAGGCGGCCGCCACGGCAGAGTTTGAGCGCGTCGTCGCTCTCGCGAAGATGGTACGCGATAACTGCCACGCTGAAACCGACGCGGATCTCCACCAGATCAGGACGACACTCGAGGTGCTCGATCCGGCCCGGGCCAAGCTGTCCGAAATGGCGTAACCCATGGAGGCGGTTGTCCCCTTGGACGATTCCGGACTCGCTCATGTCATCGAGCGAGCTCGGATGCTGTTCGACGACGGCGACGTCGCATCGGCGCGCATGCTGGCCGCTGGCGCCTATGACCAGGCGAAGGCGGCAGGGAGCTACGCCACCCGCTTCCATGCCGGCGAGCATCTGATCCGAAAGGCGCGCCGGCTCCAGGGTGACGCGCTGCTGATCGAAACGCGCGCGAAGATCACGATTGCCACCGAATGGACTGCCGCCCAGGAAAGAGGGGAAGCTTCGAAGGGCGGCAGACCGAAAACCGTTCCAGAGGGGAACGGTTTCACCGCAGCTGAAGCCGGGCTCACCCGCAAGGAAATCCACGACGCGCGCAAGCTGGCCGATGCCGAGCGGCGGGATCCTGGGATCGTGGAGCGCGCGATCGCCGGCCGCGTGGCCGCCGGGCTCGAGCCGAGCCGGGCCAACTTGCGCGTGGCGATCGGCACGGACACCGCCACGGCCGCCGAGCGCGGCAACAATCTCTACGAGACATGCCCGGAGGCGATGCATGCGCTGCTCGCGCTCGAGTCGTTCTCGCCTACGGTGAAGGCCTGCGGCCGCGGCGCCATCGTGAAGATGCTCGAGGCGGCCGGCTACGAGGTCGAGATTTCCGACCTGGTGGACTATGGAACCGTGACCGCGTTGGGCGTTTTGCAGCGCGTCGAGGATTTCCTGACGAGCACGCCCGAAGTTCTCGCGAGCGAGCTGGGCGGCGGTGGCTGGTATACTTTCGGACCCGACATCGCGACAAATCCGCCCTATGGCCCTGCGCTCAACGCCTTCGTCGCGCATGCGCTGCGCGATCGTCCGCGCAAGATGGCGCTGCTGCTCAACCTGAATTTCTTCTGCGGCTTCGATGATGCCGACCGCAATTACGCAATGGACGAATGCAAGCCGGCCCGGGTCTACGCTTTCACGCGGCGCCTTCCGATGATGCATCGCGACGGCTGGGACGGCAACGAGTCCAGCAGCCGCATGAACCTGGCATGGTTCGTCTGGGAGATGGACCAGAATGGCAGTTACGCCGGGCCGACCATCACAATCCGCGTCGACTGGAAAGACTATCTGCTCGCATCCAATCGTCAGGAGAGCATGCTTTGAACCATTTCGCGGGCTTCACCGTTCCGGTCGCTGGCGGGCACCACGCGATGCTGCGCTTTGCCGAGGATGGCAAGGCCGAGCCGGTACTCGGCGACAAGGGCCATCCGAAGGTGTTTGAGACCGAACTGGAGGCGCAGAAGGCGGTCACGGATCACCTGTTGCGCTACTTCAATGGGCATTTAAGGCGGGACGGCGAAACCATCTCCACGGCCCGCGACGCGGCCGAGCGCATCTTCCGCAAGGGCCGAATGATACCGGTGGAAAGGCGTGTGCCATGACCATCACGCCGACACTGAAAGGCTTCCGCGAAGGTTGGGCGCGCAAAGCCTTCGAAGGGAGCAAAGCCCACTTCTTCCGGCGCGAGGGCGCAGGGCTCGCGACCTCACTCTGCGGGAGCCAGGATGCGCCGGCGGGATTCCTGTTCGATGCAGGATGCAACGAGCGCTGCGCCCGGTGCGCAAAATTGAGGGAAAGCGAGATCGCGAATGAGGCGGCAGCGGCCACAGAGGACGGTCAGGACGCGTGCGGCAAGGTGTAGAATTGCCGGGGGCGACTTCCCCCGACGGTGATCTGAGGATCACAGGTTATTTGAGCAATCTTTGCAGGTTTTCTTTAGCTTTTGCGACGCCAAGTGCGGCCGACCTTCTGTACAGTTCGAGTGCTTTCGAACGGTCCGCTTCTACCCCCAAACCTTTCTCGTAGAGATTACCCAAGTCGTTAAGCGCGACTGCATTGCCCAAGTCGGCGCTTTTCTTCAGCCAGGCAAAGGCCTCCGGGAAATTGACAGCAGTGCCACGACCCGTCGCATACATGAGTCCCAAATTGTGCTGGGCTCCAGCATGATTTTGCTCGGCCGCCTTTCTAAACCAAAAAAAGGCCTCGGTGTCGCTCTGTGGGACGCCCTTTCCGTTCAGGTAGCTGACCCCGAGATTCTGTTGCCCTTGGGCCTCTCCCTTTTCCGCCGCGACTTCAAACAACCTAACGGCACGCTGATAATCCTGGACGACGCCGCGACCGGAGGCGTAGAGGGCGCCAAGATTGGTATTGGCCGCAGGTAGTCCTTGCGCTGCCGCCTTTGCGAACCAAATGGCGGCCTGTGCGGCATCGGGTGCGACGCCTTTACCGCTGTCATAAAGTCCGCCTAGATTGTTTTCCCCGATGGGGTTGCCTACCGCGGCGGCAGCCCGATACCAGCGCATGGCAGCGACGAAGTCCTGTGGGACACCCCGGGCATACTCATACAAATAGCCAATTGCCGCCAGCGCCGTGGGATCGTTCTGGGCTGCCGCTTTCTGATACAACATCATCGCTTGCGCATAATCTCTCTCAATGCCTTCGCCGCTCTCATAGACTGCGCCGAGCTGAAATTGGGCAGGGGCAAACCCTTGGCCCGCCGCCTGGCGGAGGAGTTCGACGGCCCGGACCGGATCCTTTGGTCCTACTTGGCCATTCCGATACATTGTGGCCAGGCTCAATTCCGATTGAGCAAATCCCTTGGCCGCCGACTTGGTATACCATGCAAAGGCGAGAGCGCTGTTTTGAGCCACGCCGATGCCGCCCTTATCATAGAGGTAGCCCAGATTGTGTTCCGCTTGCGCGTCGCCCTTGTCGGCGGCCTGCTCAAGGTATTCCCTTCCGCGCTCCGCGTCCTGCTTCACGCCGCACCCCATCAGGTACAAAAACCCGAGATTGTTGAGCGCCGACGGCTTGCCTAAGGTAGCGTCATTTTCCCATTCCTGTCGCTTCGCGGCGAGATCACCGACTGCTGCACACGTCTCTTGCTCTGTTATAATGAAATCGCCTGCAAGCGCGTGGGAAAAGGAAGTTGCAATTGATATTCCGGCGCAGGTTGCAGCCAGTATTATTACTTTGTGCCTTTCCGGATTAGTCATTTCAGGCCGTCCATATTGGCTGATCGCCTCTCTGCGGAATGTCAAGGCCAGTTCAAAAACGATGCTCGGTGAATGAGCGCAAGACACAAGTATTTGACCGGTCGCCATCGCTCAGCGCGCAGGTCGGTTCCCGCCGTTACGGATGCAACGAGCGCTGCACTCGGTGCGCAAATCAGGGATGCCAAGATCGCGAATAAGGCGCCAGCGGCCACAGGGCTAGCCAGGACGCGCGCGGCGGGGTTGGGGAGTAGGGTCGCTTCCACGGGCCGCTACGCAAAAAACGGCCGCCGCGAGGACCAGTCGCGACGGCCTCCCTACCAAGTCGGCCGAGGGGGAAGCGGCCGACCCGGATTCTACATCAGCATGGTGCGGGCATGTGCCTGGCGCAGCTGCGACTCCATCGAACGGATGGAGCGCGACGCCGCCGCCAGCGTGTCCGCCCATTTGTCGGCCTTGGTGGGATCGACCGACTTCAAGACGATGCACTCGCCGTCCTTGAAGCCGCCGGCGATCGCGGCGATGATCCGCTCGACCGTCTTCTCCATCCTGCTCATGGCGGCGATATCGTCCTTCGACGGCTCCGGCCTGTCGTCGTCGAACATGCAGCCCTGCTCGATCCTGTCGCGGACGGCTTGCGCCGCCGCCTTGATGCTCGACCAGTCTTTCAGCTTGCCGCTGGAGAACAGCTTCACGATGTTGACCTGATCGGCCGTGGGGAGGTCGACGAGGTCGTTTGCATGGCCGAGCGGGAAGGCACCGCTATCGACCAGCTTCTGGATCGTCTCGTCCAGATTAAGCAGCGCCGTGCGGGCCTTGATGCGCGTCGGCTGGACGCCGATGTCCTTCGCCAGCTGCTCGACCGTCCAGCCGCGGTCGATCATCGCGTGAAACGCCCGCGCTTCCTCCAGCGGCTTGATGTCGGCGCGGGCGAGGTTTTCCACGATCGCCTGCAGCGCCATCTCGTTGTCGTCGATCTTGACGACCTCGCACAGAATGTCGGCCGCCTCGATCAGCTGGTGAGCGCGCCAGCGGCGCTCCCCACCGACGATCTCATAGACCGCCCGGCGGCTTGGCGAGGCCGAGGGCTCGACGTTGTCGGACGCTTGTAGCGCTTCGTCTGAGCTGTTCGCCGATCCAGTCGTCGTGCCGCCACCATTGATCTCCGAGAAATTTGATTTCCTCCGGCGACCACCGGCACCGATGCCCGTTGTTGAGGAAGTCGTTGACTCTAACTCCGACTTGCTCTGCCGCGCTTCGTTTGACGTGGAAGTAGGGAAGGCAACAATCGATGACGTGCTTGACCTCTCTCGCCGCCGCGACGGTCCAGAACTATTGCTCCCAGGTTTTCCCGTGAAAGACTCGGTGTGATGGAGCGACGGTGCCGACGCACCATGCGTCTCGCAACCATCGGCAGATCGTTGCGCCGTCGTTTGTGACTGACTGGCTGACGACGACGCGGAACCGGTTGCCTTTGACGCTGATCGTTCCCTCTCCGTCGATGAAGCCGACCGTGTAGGCGACGACTTCGATTGGAGGTCGAGCAAAGTGTTCCATTCTGCGATGTTCTCCGATGTGATTTCTTCGATTCGACCGTCGGTCAGGAAAACCGGGCGAACCGTGATGGCCTGGATAAGGCCGCGCTCGCGGATCGATTCAGCCAGCTCGCGAAGCTTCACCGGGTCGAAATGCTTGCGCGGCTGGTCGAGGTTCGGGATAACAAGGTTGAGGGGGATGCGCTTCTTCATGGTCGGGCTCCGTGGTAGGGAATTTCCTAGCAACATCAATAACTTAGTATGTAACCGATATGGATACAAGTGGTTACTAAGAAAAGTTCCGATCAGCGGGCCCCCCGCTTGCGCGCGCGACCGCCAGCAACGAAGCCGTGCAAAATGGTAATCCTGCCTCGGCGTCTGATGATCAGGGAAGCGGAAGCATGGCTGGTATCAAAGTTTCCAACAACAGCGGTCAAGGGAGCGGCAGCGGTGCATCACTCAAGGTCCGCAGGTAGGCAATGAGGTCCGCCCGCTTGTTTCCCTCCTTCAAACCCGGGAAAGACATGTCCGTACCGGGCAACGTGAGCGAGGGATTCGAGATGAAGAGATTGAGCTCCTCAAAGGTCCATTTGCCGCCAGCGTCTTTCAGAGCCGCCGAATACTGGACATCGCTTTGGGATCCTTTCTCGCGCCCGACGATGCCCCACAGATTGACCTTTTTGGGCACCTTGACGCCCGGCGAAAGATGACAGGCGACGCAGGTGCTGTCGTATATCTCTTTGCCCGATTGAGCGTTTGCTGATGCAAGGAGTGCGGAAATCGGCGCGATGGCCGGTCTTGCGGCGCCATGATCGCGCAAGTACGCCGCGACGTCCTCGTGGCCTCCGACCTTGGCCAGATGTATCGGCGGACTTCCATTCGACGTCAGGGCGTTGACGTCTGCTCCGGCGCCGACAAGGTGGATAACGCACTCAAGGCAGCCATTTTCGGCAGCAACATGCAGCGGCGTCTGCGCTTTCGCCACCCGATTTGGATCGGCCCCGTTGTCTAGCAGCAGCTTGACGATGGCAGCATGCCCACCCTTATTGGCGGCGTAGAGTGGCGTTCTTTGCCAACTGACAGGCAGGTTGACGTCTGCCCCACGCTTGATCAGCAGCGCTGCCAACTCGACATTTCCACGTTCGGAGGCGATGTAGAGCGCCGTAACACCGTCGATTTCGTTGACATCTGCGCCTTTGTCCAAGGCGGAGGTCACGGCCGCGACGTCGCCATCCTTGACCAAATCCCCCAAGCTGCTCGCTTGCGCGGGCAGGGCCAGGAGGGCGCACGAAACCCACAGCGTCCACATGCGTCCCGGCTTGATCATTGCACCCCTCTAGGCTGCTCGTATCTCACCCTGCAATTTAACCGAACGCAGAGAGTTAGTACACGCTAATATATGAAGAGGGGACGACGATCGGCTGGACGGTGGTGGTGTGTCGATGTTCATGCCGGCCACCCTCAGTCTATATTGCAGTGAACGAGCGCGGCCGCGTAGTCGACGCCGGTCTCTTCGGCATAGATTGCGGCCTGATCGCCGGGACGATTGGTGGCGGCCGCCGTCGGCTCGGCCTTGGCAATGGCTTCGGTCACCATCGCATTGCTTTTCAGGCTTGGGTCTCGGATGACGCAGAGTTTGAGCGCCGCAAGGATGTCCGGCCGCGCCTGTTCGCGCGGGATCGCGGCGCGCAAGCTGGCCAGGATGTCACCGACGCCCTTCTGCAGCGGATCACTCTCGAAGCCGGAAATGAACGACTCGGCCTGAGTCAGAGCGTCGACGGTGTTGCTGGCGTGGTCGAAGGCCAGCCTTTCGACGAGCTCGTCGCGAAGCGTGGCGGCGGACTCGAGCGTGAGGGTTTCACACGCCCGCGACCCTCCCTTCGGGCCGTAGAACGAAAGCACGACTTCGCCCTTGCCTCGCGCGGCGCTGTTCAGCGATTCCATCGTGCCCTTGGCGGCGATGCTGATGTAAATCGCGTCCATCACATTTCCCCTTCGAGCTTGTCGGCCAAGGGCGAAATGACCTCGTCCCAGATCGCATTGCAGATTTCGTTGTCGGCATGGTCGGACACGACATCGTAGCCCGAATTGCCATAGATCAGCTGGAACCAGCCGAGCTTGTCGCCGGTGGGACTTCGCAGATGGATGCCATCCTCGTCGGTCGAAAACAGCGCCAGCATGATTGCCGCCTTGTCGTCGGAACGCCTCACCACCCAATCCTCGCTGTCGTAGACGGAAATCAGGTAGCCCCGGTCGAGGCAGGCCTTCACCAGGGCGCGGGCGATGCGGCGTTCGGCGCGGATGCGGTTCGCGGTGTCGTGCGACCGGCGCGCCAGCGCCTTCTCGATCGCTTCGTCGAAGCCGGTCTTCGGCTCGCCCATCTCGGCATCCTCGGCCAGCCGGGCGGAAAGCGCCTGGTTGCCCGAGGCGGCGAGAGCATTGCAGATCGCCAGCATCTCGGCCGGCGTCACGTTGATGGTCATTGTCTTTCTCCGTGGTAGGGGGTTGGGTCTCGAGGAAGGCGCGGGGATCAACCCCACGTCAGTCCCCAGCGCTTGGCGCAAACCGGCCCGTCGCCGACATCGATGGAGCGGTGGTCGGTCAGCTCGATCGCGCAGAAACAGCAGTTGCCGGTGCGCTTGCCGTGGGCGGCGCCGGCCTTCGAAGGGTTCTCGGCCAGAGCGGTCAGAGCCGAGACCGGGCCGTCGGGACCGGGCGACCGACGCGAGCGGGTGAACTCGCCCTTGCGGTCGATGCGGCCGTACCAGTCGCGGCTCTCGAACGAGCCCGGCGACGAGACGTTGATCTGGCCGGCGTGAGAGGAACGCTCCCCAGCGAGAGCAAGGACGACCGTCTCGCCGTTGACGTCGAAACGGATCTTCGGATGCTTGAGCTTGTTGGCGATCGCCGTGTCGAACAGCGCGATCAGGCCATCCATCGAGCCGACCTTGGCCTTTGGCGCCGCGGGCTCGCCGGCTTGTGCGCGCTGGGTCAAAGTCGCCACCCAGGGCCACTGCCGCTCCGAGAGACTCGAGCGGCTGTCATACTGGTGCAGGAGGGATGCGGCGAACTCCGCGTCGCGGCCGTGCAGCTTCGGGGCTGACTGGCGCAGAGCTTCGATTTCGAGGTTCATGTCTGGTCTCCGTGGTAGGGATTTCCCAGATCGGTGCGGCTCCGGCGGTTATGCTAGGCCTGGCCCGTCCCCGGTTCGATTTCACTCGGCCGGTCAGTTTGACGAGAAGTCACCAATCGCCGGCCCGTTGCTGAAAGGGGAGTTCCGGCGAAGGCTGCAGCGGTGAAAGGAAACGGCTTTCTGCTGCACCGATCTGAATTTCTAAGTTACTTCAATAACTTAGCCTGTTACCAAATCGGTTACAAGTGGGCATAAGCCAAAAAGCCGAATAATTTCAAGTACTTCGGCGGTGGTCAGTTCACCTGCTTGAAGCGGGATTCCAGGACGGCGCCGGAAATCGAGAGCTGGTCGTCGCCGGATTGCACGATTGCCTGATCGACGTGTTCCGGGTTGATGCCGATCACCTTCCAGACGCGGCCCTGGCGGTCGGGCGCCTCGGCGCCGAGGTAGGACGCGACCTGGAGGGGCTGCGGCGGCTGGCGGAGGCGGTATTGCGCCGGCAGCTTGGGATGGTGCCAACCGCAGCCCTCGGCCTCCAGGCCATGTTCGAACACTTCGAGCCGGAGCTTTTCTTTCAGCCAGACCGAGATGTAGGCGCGATGGCAATACTGGTTGTCGGTCGGGGCCTCGTAGCAGAGCAGGGCGACGTCCCTGCCGCCCGAGAGGTCTTCCATCTTGGCGACGATCCGGCCAGGATGGAGCCTGTCGAGGCCTTCGAAGTAGAGCTGCTTATACTCGCGCTCGCTGGCGGTCTTGAACCATTCGCCTGGGGCGAGTTCGGGCATTTTGCGGTAGCCCGCCGGATATCCTCGCGGCGTGCCCCTCGACACTCCGATTTTCTGGATTTCGGGCGGGAGCTTGGTGAGCCAGGAGCTGGTGAAAATGCGCATCTTCGACTCTTTCGGTGGTAGGGCTTTGGACAGGTCCAAATGTAAATCCGGTGAACTTCTCAAGCAACCAAGATGACACTGTGTGTTACCATTTTGGTACGTTGCCTCACCCGTACATCTGCATTAGGTATGGGTTCTCTCCAGCGCCTTCGGGCGCTGTCCTGTGGTAGGGATGGAGAGGAGGGCCGATCAGGGGCAACCCGGTCGGCCTTTGATATTTCCGGCGCGGCTGCGGCGCCTCGAAGCGCACTTCGGGATAATTGACCCACGCCGTCACCGTCTCGAAACTGATGGCGCGCGGCAAGCTCTTGACGTCGTCGAGCAGCGTTCGTCCTGCCAGGATCCCATTGCCCGCGAACTCGGCGCCCGAGCGGAAAAACTGGAACGTCCTTCGCCATGGTCCGGTTGAGAGCCAGAGGTCCAGGCCCGGCGCCAACTCCACGCGGTCGAGGCTGTCGCTCTCAAGAAGTTCGCAGAAGAGCTGGTGCCCCAGAGGGCGCGGCGTCTGGTAGTCGATGGCGCGCCGGAGTGTGGCATCGATCAGGATGAAGCGCATTGCAGTTCTCGTGCCTCGAGGCGTTGGTTGATGGTGGGGAGCGTCTCGCTGGCAAACAATTCGAGCCACCACTTGATCAGCTCGGCCTGGTAGCGGTCGTCGGCCGCACGATGGCGGGGCTCGCGTAGCTGTCGCTCGATCCAGTCAAGCCGGTCGCGAAGCTCCGGCCGGTAGAGCAGATTGCGGAATGCATCTGCGAGCCGCATGTCCAGGGCGTAATCCCCGGTGCAGCCGAGGGGCGACCAGTCGCTATGCCAGGACGACCACATGTCGAGGGCCTGGCTGATGGTGGGGAGCCGGCGCCGCCGCTCCTCCTCGTCTTCTGGTAACGGGCGAAACACTTTTGGACTCCGTGGTAGGGATAACGATCCTATGATGTAACCAATTTGGTTACAATATGGTCAAGCTAAAAGTAATTTCTGCGGCCGTCCTTCCATAGCTTGACCGTGACGGTGTTCACGTAGGTCCCGACCTCGGCGAAGGATCCGTGCGGCAGATCGCGGAACTGGCCGTTCAGCTTCTCGATCAAGGCCCGGAAAGCGATGGCCTTGCGAGTTTCGCGAAACTCGGTGCCGGCCGACATGATGGCCGCGAGGCACCCGCCGTCTTCCAGGAAGTCGAGGGCGTGCACGACATGGTCGATATCGCGCTCCATGTCGAACGGCGGGTTCATGATGATGCGATCGTATTTTCCCGTCACGGAGGGGCGCAGCGCCAGGAAGTCGGCGGCGTACACCTTGCGGTATTTGCCCTGCGCCTCGAGCGCGGCGGCAAGCGCTGGCTGTAGCTCCACGCAATCGACCTGGTTGTCGAAGCGGTATTCCTTGCGCCAGCGGTCCATCCGGGCCTCGTCCCCATATCCGTAATGATCGGCGAAATCTTCGATGCCGGTCAGGCAGCGGCGCGCCAGATTGCCGGTGCCGGCGCTGGGCTCCAGGATCCGAAGGCGCGGCTTCTCGATAGGCTGGAGAAGGGGAATGCTCTTAAGCAACTCCTCGGCCGCGGCGTCGGGCGTCGGGAAGAAACCGAAGTTCTTAGCCGGCGTGGTCTTCCGGTTGCGGAAAAGGTCGTCGGGTTCCTGGGTCTGCCCGTCGCCGATCACCTCGCCGTAGTATTCGGCGAGCATCTTGTTGACCCTTTCCACCAGGTCGTCACGCGTGAACCAGAGATGGGCATTGCCGTTCTTGTAGGCGACGATCCTGAAATACTCGCCGTGATGTTCGGACTGCTGAGGCTGAAAGCCCCTGCGCTCGGCTCGCACCTGGTTCTCGATGCTGTTGTAGGTCGGCTTCTTGCCGTCGAGGATTGAGAACGTCCGCTCGATATCGCGCACCGTCTCCCATGTTCCGCCCCACGTTACGTTGCCGTGGTCGCGGTCAAAGGCGTAGGGCAGGATCATGCGGCTGCCGACCTTGAAGCCGTCGTGCGAACGGAAACGGCGATCGAGCTTGGAAAACGCCGTGGCGATGCCCCGGCGGAAGATCATTTCGGATTCGCCGGCCCACTTGTCGATCGTGGCGTACACGTTGTCGACGGTCACCGGCGGGATCCCCATGATCTCGTCGAGATTGACCAGTTCCTTTCCGTTGCCGTGCCGGTGGTCGTAGCGCTCCGGCACCCACCTGAGAGTGTCGCGCAGCTCGTCCTTGGCCTGCTTGTCCATCAGGATCTCGAGGTCGGTCATCTGGACCAGGTAATGCCAGCACGAGATATCGATCAGGCGGATTGCTGTGCGCTTCCACTGCTCGGCGTCTGGCAAATCGACGGCTTCGAAAAATGCCCTGACCTCGTGGTTGTCGCGGTCTCCGTATCGAGAGCAGGCATGATCTCCGGCGGCCGCTTTCCAGAGCGCCGCCGCCTTCTTCAATTCCCGGTCGGCTTGCTCCATTGAGGCGAACGCCCCGTGATAGGCCGCGACCGCGGCGTCCCGATAGGCGACGATCTGCTCGATCGTGTTGCGCGGGATGAGCGCGTTCATGGGCTGATCCCTTCTGCGATGCAAAGAGTCTTCCAATCGACGTATGCAATCGACACACCGCAGCGCGTGAAATGGCTGTCTCTCTGTTCCCAACCTGCGGCTCGGGCGGCGGTCTCCCATAGGTCGGGCGCGTCCACCGGCTTGAAGGATCGCGCCTTGTGCATGCGCTGGAAGGCGAACGCGTCGCCAAGCTCGCTCACGAACTCGTAGCGCTTGCTGCCGTCGAGCAGGGTGAACTCGTATTCAGTCATCTTGTCGGTCATGGTCTCTGGTCTCTGTGGTAGGGGTTGGTGGGCGACGGGACTTCCTCCCGCCGCCCTATCGAAGGGATTGTTTGCCTCTCTCAGTGCATCGCGCCTCCTTCTGCTGGTGCGTCAGCTTCCATGTCCGCTTCGGCCGCCTGGAGGTCGGCGAGCCGGTCGCGGCAGGAAGAGCAGCGGCAGCTTTCACTGCTGTCGAAGGGAAAAGGGGTTAGGCAGTCGTCGCAGTAGGGCATCTTTCAACCGTGGTAGGGAAAAACCTTGTAACCACAGTAACTTAGTCAGTTACCAATTTGGTTACAATGCAACCACGGACAAAAAATCGTGTTCGCCCAGTGCAGTTGTCAGGATGCGGCCCTAGCGGTCGCGATCGCGCTAGTCGCGCTGCTCGCGCTTGTAGTAGATGGCGCCCCAGACCGCGCCGGGGGCGACCAGCACGCCCAAGATGCGACTGCTGTAGAAGGCCCATGATGAGCACGCCTGCAAGCGCGCCGGGCGATGTTGCCCGGCCGTCGACAGGGTGGGCGACCGCCAAACTCGCCTAACCAGGCGAACTGCGAGCAAGCCAATCCGGCTCAAGTTGCAATGCTTCAATCTGACGTCGAGGGCTTGGCTCGTGTGAGCAGCATCAGAGCGCCAAAGCCGAGCGCGCCAGCCTGGCCGCGGGACCAGCTTTTCCAATTGCTCTTGCGCAATTCTGGGAGTCGATATCAACTGAGCAGCGTGTCGCCGGAGCTGCCGGAGGTCAGTTGTGGCTGAAGAAGCCATCGTTTCTGCCGATCCCCTTTATCTGACTGCGCTCGCAAGCCTCGGCGCAAGCGTGCCAGAACGTCTGACGGCCTTTGTCCCCAATAACAGTATCGCCGTCCTTCCTTTCGTGAACATAAGTGGCGAGACCGCTGAGGAGCAGTTCACCGACGGCCTGACCGAAGACATCATAACGGACCTATCAAATGTCTCGGGCTTTCTCGTCATCGCACGCAATTCAACGTTCGCATACAAAGGCAAATCCGCTGATGTTCGTGAGATCGCTCGCGACCTAGGTGTCAAATACATACTTGAAGGTAGCGCCCGGCGATCCGACAAACGCCTTCGCATCAATGTGCAGCTTATCGACGGTGCAGACCGGGGCAATCACGTCTGGGCCGAACGCTTTGATCGGGAACTATCTGATATTTTTGAGCTGCAAGACGAAGTTACCCGACGAGTTGTGGAAGCGATTTCCGGCAAGATAGGCGTAAAAAACATTTCTTCGCGGTCAAAGCCATCCAATCTCGAGGCCTATGACCTTTGCGTTAGGTCGCGAGGAAAATGGGACATTTCGAGATCAGACACCAATGAGGCGTCTGCTGATCTGGAGCGTGCTGTCTCGCTGGACCCAAATTATTGCGAGGCCCACAGCAATCTTGCCGTCTCACTGCTACACGGCTGGATGATTTGGGGAGGGCCGCAGATGCCCGGCCGCGCCAAGGCTCTGGTGCACGCGCGACGAGCGGTGGAAATCGACCCGGATGATTCTCACGCTCGCGCGATTCTAGCTTACGTTCAGCTTTATGAGCGCAATTGGGATGAAGCAAAGCTCCAACTAGATGCTGCGGTTCGGCTAAATCCCAACGACGCACATGCGGTTGCGTTGAAAGGTGAGCTTCAATTCTACTTAGGCAATCCGCAAGCGGCGCTGGTGGCTTGTGCGGAGGCACTGCGTTTGAATCCTCGTCCGCCGGGTGGGTATTTCTGGATCATGGGAATGGCGCAAATATCCTCCGGTCAGTACGAAGAAGCTGTAGTGTCCTTGAGCCGGGAAGAAACCTATGGGACGGGTTCGAGAGAGTCTCTGATTGCCGCGCTTGCCCTTTCCGGTCGCCTCTCTGAGGCACAGGAGGAAGCTCGTCTATTTCTTACGGTCAATCCAAATTGGAGGTTCGGTGATCTGGCGGCGAACTCACCCTTCAGAGAGGTGAGCATTGGGCAGCCATTCATTGGTGGTTGGCGTTTGGCGGGCCTACCAGAGTAGGCAACGCGGGTCCTCTCGCAAACATCGAAAAAGCGCCTCGGATAAGCTCCCGGCCTCTTCCCATTGACAGGCACTACAACACCCGTAAACTCGAATGGTGGATGAAAGTAGCTTTCGTTATGCCCGACGAAAAGCCAACGCTTACGCTTCCCCTAGTGGGCATAGACCCGCTTCTGTTAGACGCGTTCTCGCAATATGAAGGGCCATCCCAACAAAACTCACTGAGACAAGATCGAACCTCTACCGGCGCTGGGGCGAAGATCGTCGACAGGATGGGCGCAGGACTGGAGCTCGATGCTCCGCCACACGCGCCGGTCCCAATTTTCGCATCTATCGCGGTACTTCCATTCTCCGACGTCGGGGGCGGATCGGATCACGCGTATTTCGCCGAGGGAATATCCGAGGACATCCTGACCGAACTTTCGCGATTTAGAGGCTTGTTGGTCATCGCGAGAAATTCGTCATTCGCGTTCAAGGGTGAAAACGTCGATATCAGGGCCGTCGCAAAAGAGCTGAACGTCGACTACGTCGCGACGGGCAGTGTGCGGCGAGCGGGGAGCAGGGTCCGGGTGGCTGTTCAACTGACCTATGCTCCTACTGGGCATGAAGTTTGGGCCGAGCGCTATGATCGCGATGTCGTAGACATATTCGCCGTGCAGGACGACATTGTCAGGACGGTTGCGGTGACGCTTGAAGCGCGCCTCGGGCAGGCAATAGCAAGTCACGCGGCCCCTCGGAGTGTTCCGACGTTGGCCGCGTATGAATGTATCCTGTTGGCGCGAAAGTACGATGAGTTGCATGATTCAGCCCGCGCCAGGCCCTTTGCAGAGAGGGCGCTCGCCCTTGATCCAAGTTCATCGCAAGCTCATTCCGCAATGAGCTATTGTGCCTACATCGATTGGTTGCAAGAACCCGATGACGAAACCCTCGAAAAGATGGTCGCGTATGCGAATGCCGCCGTGCTGCTCGATAGGGGGGACGCTTCTGCTGAAGCACTTTTGGGCATGGCTCTGACATGTCAGCAGAAGTATGACGAAGCGGGCTCTCATCTCCAGCGCGCTCTAAGCCTTAATCCGGGTGAAACGAAAGCGCTGGCCTATTATTCAGAGTGGCTCGTTCGCACGGGCGACGCCGAAGAGGCTCTGCGGAACATGGACGAGGCCCTTTTGCGAGACCCTATTCCGCCGCCATGGCATTGGGAGATCCGCGGAATGGCGTTCTTAGTGCTGGAAAGGTACGCCGAAGCCATTCAAGCTTTCGCCCGTCAGACGAGGCAATTCTGGTACATCGCCGCCTACCTTGCGATCTGTTTCGCTAGGCTTGGCAGGATGAATGAAGCTACAGCCGAACTGAATAAGGCGCTACAGGTTGTACCTGATCACGAAACTCTTCGCATTCAAGTTGTGAACGAGTTTGTCAGCCAGGGCACCCGCGATAAACTTTCTTACGGGCTTTCCCTCGCCGGGCTCGACTAAGGCGAGGAGTCTTGCGCAACGGGACGGTCTGAGTGCCTAACCTTATCGCAGTGGGGGATGCCAATGGCGATTCACGAAGAACTGCAGCGTTTCTGGGAAGCCTATGTCGCTGCCTATCGTGCCGCCGACGCTTCAGCATTAGGAGCGATGTTCACTCCCGACGCCGAGGTGCATTCGCCCTATGCACCCCCAGCTCGCGGCCGTGATGAGATTGCGGCCCTCCATGCAGCTTGGACACAGGGCCACGGAGAAGCAGGCGACAAGACGATGAGGGTCATACAAGCAGGTATGTCGGGCGAATTGGCTTGGAGTCTCGCAAGCTATTCGGAAGGTCTTGAGACCGGAAACGGTACGTCGGTCTCTATCTTCGAGCAACAAGGCAACGGTTCGTGGCTGATACGAATGTGCTCCCTCAATAGCACCGATTGACCTCTTCCCGCGAAGTGGGCGCGACCCCGCCGAGGGCGTGAATTGCCCGGATCATTGACTGCAACATTCAGGTCCTTAAGCTATCGCTAAAAGGCCGGGCGCGCGTGGATTGGATCATAAACTACCAAGGTATTTTGGGCCCGCTAGTTGCTCTCTTCGCGGCGTTGATCGGCTTCGGAGGAGTAATCTATTCGCAAAGGGCGCTGGCAAAGGAATCCGCTAGGCGGCGGTCGCACGAAGAGGCTCTCGCCAAAGCCGATGCCGAGGCGGACCGCCGACAAAAGCTCGCGTCTGTCGTCAACGCAATTCTTGGCGAAGTGCAGGCACTTGGGTTGGCGCTTGCGGACGCATCGCGCTTATTGACCGCACAAATCCAGATCGCCGAGGCTATCGCCAAGGAAAGCGGAGACAAGAAAACGCGGCCACGCATCTCCTTCCGATTCGAGACACCGATTTTCAACGCTTACGTTGCGAGCATCGGGTTGCTTGAACCGGAAATGGCCTTCAAGGTTGCCAACTTCTACGGCCGCCTGATGTCGCTCGGAGTACATGATTCTGCGGAAGCGCCCGAAATGGTAGCGAGCTTAGCCGTGCGGGTAATGCGTTCAGTGGAGGTGACTCTATCGACAGTCCAGTCTGAGGCTGACGGCCTCGTCGATCTGCTCAAGTCCCACAAGCTCAGGTAGCCAGAACAAATGCCTACCGATTTCTGAGATGCCCGCCGAGTCTCCGTGGTAGGGATTGTTGCCAAAACGGTTGCAAAACACACTTGACAAAAAGCCAGGGGAGCAGGCAGAAATCGCGCAGCCTGATATTGCTTTGCGATTCGGCCGGTCCCTGAAAAATCAGTTGGTGTTGAAGCGGTCCGGCGATGGCTGAATGCCGGCCTCTTTCGCCACAAAGCCCACGACGTCGAGCACGTCATCAGAGCTTAGTTTCTCGATGGATTCGGCAAAGCGCCGCTTGAAATAGGTCTGGTGCTCGGCGCCGGCGTAGCGGGCCATGCCGATGGCAGCGGCGAAGGTGATCGCTTCGAGGCGCGCGCCGCCGAAGCCGGACTTCTGATGGAGGCTGGCGGCGAGGTCGTTGAGGGTCATTGGTCGGTCGTCCGTGGCAGGGAGTAACCGTTCTGGTTACAAATATCTTATTCGGTTACACCCCCGATGCAAGAGAAAAAGCGAGGCCCTTGCCGTTATGTTTCAAGGCGTTGTGCCGAAGGAGTGCATCGCGCAAATCCTTCGCGTCTCTGAGGTCGACAAGTGGGGACGGGTCTATAACTGCTGCTCCGGAACGTTCCGGTTCGAGCAGATCACCCTCGCCACTTTCCCCGGCGTCGAGATGCATTCCAACGACGTCAGCCTCTACTCGTCAGCCATCGCCGGCTACGTGCTGGGCAAGCCGATAGACTATGAGTTTCACGGCGCGCTCGACTTCGTGAACGAGTTCAATTTTCGGGAGCCCGATCAGCGCCTCGCCGCGTTGGCCGTCGGGTTCAATCTCGGCCGCTTCGCTGGCGGCAAGGCGAACGCCTACAAGACCAGCCATCGCGAGCACCTGGTTGAGAACTTCGGCAGCTATGTCGAGCGCACCCTGGAGAAGGTCCGCAAGCTTCCGGGCATGATCCCGATCAAGAGCTATTCGCCGCGCGACTGGATCCTGCATCTCGAGGAGGCGATCGACCGCAAGGCCGCGATCTTCTCCTACCCGCCGTTCTACAAAGGCGGCTACGAAAAGATGTTCGAGTTCCTGGCCGAGAACATCAAATGGGGAGCTCCCCGATATGAGCTGTTCGACCCCAAGGCGCTGCGCGGTCTCATCGAGCGCGTGCGGCAGGCGGGCGTCCCCTACTGCATCCTCTCGGACCAGATTTACGACGATCTGAAACCGGAGCTGGAATTCGTCTCCGGGCGCGGCCATCCGCACTACTGCTACGTGTCGACAGGCAAGTCGTCCTACCTGCAGCTCGTGCCGCGGTCGGCGCCGTTCCGCTACAAGCCGATCGACATCGACAAGATCAAGCCGGATTCGGTCGTGACGATTGGCCGGGCCGATGCCGCCCAGATGACGTTCCTCAAGGACGTTTACCTCAAGAAGGGCATCACCCACACGCCCGGCATGGTGAACTATCTGGTGCGGGTCGACGACATGCTGGTCGGCGGCCTGATCTACAACCTCGACAAATTCGCGAAGCGGTCGATCTACCTGCTGTCCGACTTCGCCATCTCGCGCGAGGGCAGGCTGTCAAAGCTAGTCACCAGGCTCGCCTGCAACGGCGAGCTGCTGCGCGACATGGGCAAGCGCTTCATCGACCGTTTCGACAAGGTGCAAACCTCGGCGTTCTCGGATCATCCCGTCTCGATGAAATATCGCGGCATCTTCGAGCAGACCAAGCGCGAAGAGATCGACGAGCCGGAAGGCAAGTTCCGCCTGCATTACGTCGGCGCCCGCATCGACGAGACGCCGCAACAAGCGTTCGAGTGGTGGTATGGCAAGCACTTCAAGCGTTGACTGGAAGGCCCTTGATATCGAGGCGCGCCAGGTTGATCCGAACACGCTCCGCCGCCGCGAGAAGAACGCGCACTACATGGCACCGGCCATGTTCAAGCGCCTTGTCGAGAACGTCAAAATCGATGGCCGCCTCACCACCACGGTCCTGGCGTGCGAGAACAAGGACGGCTCTCTCGAGATCCTGTCGGGACATCATCGCACGGCCGCGGCGATCGAGGCCGGCTTGCCGATGGTCGACGCGCTCGTGATCACCACCCCGTTGAGCGAAAAGCGCAAGGTGGCGATCCAGCTCAGCCACAACTCGATCAACGGCGAGGATGACCAGTCGCTGCTTGCCCAGCTCTACGCCTCGCTCGACATTGATGCGAAGAAGTTCTCCGGTCTCGATGACAGCGTGCTCTCTGGTGACAAGGGACCAGGTGCGACAGCGCTCGGCGGGGCGAACATCAAATACGACGAGCTGCTGTTCTCCTTCCTGCCGGAAGACCGCGTGCGTTTCGAGGTAGAGCTGGAGGCACTCGCCAAAAGGGCCAAGCGCTTCCGCATCCATGCCGCGCCGCAGTCGAAGTTCGACGAGTTCTTCGACGCCATCGTGCGCACCAAGAGCCAGCTCAACATCGTCAATTCGGGCATCGCCCTCTCGGTCATGGCGCGCCTTGCCGGCGAGCGGCTGGATCAACTCGAAGCGGAAGCGGAGGACAAATCCGATGCGGCATGAACTGCCCAGCTTGCGCGGCTCGTTTCCCAAGCCCGAAGCGCCCATCGCCGGCCCGCCATTCGGCACCCCGTTTATCGTGGTGCTCGCCATCCTGTCGTTCACCTTCGTCATGTGCCTCGCACGCGTCCTCCTTCCATGATCCAGATGCATTCGTGTGTGTGTAACGTAGTGCCGGTGGTTAGCGTGGCCGCAGCGTCAAGCATTATGGGTCAGTTTGCATTTCGGCGCATGTTTGCAGACCTTATGCCCAGCAAGGCTTTGCGGCCCGATTTGACCAGCACAATCGCATTCGGTTCGGCTCGCGGCATGATGTCCATGCGTTGCGGGATGGGTGGCAAAAAAAAGAGCCATCCCGAACATTCCGAACACTCGCACGCGCGAGTCGTCCGGTGATCAAGACCACGACCAGCGTGACGACATCGAAGCCGAAGGCCAAGGCCAAGGCTGAAGCGGCCACAGCGAAGCCGAAAGCCGAGCCGAAAAAAAAGCCGGCGCGCGGCAAGAACAAGCCGGCCGGCAAGGCATCGCCCCCTGTGGCGCCGAAGCCTGCTCCCAAACCTGAGCCGACGCCACTGCCGAAGCCGGCGGAAGGCAACCGGGGCGGGGCATCGCCGAAGCTGACCGAGCGCGATGTGCCGCGCGTGATCGCGATGCTGCGTCAGTGCGGCGGCATTAAGACGGTCGCGGCGGAGAAGCTGAACGTCGGCCGCACCACGCTCTACGCCTTCCTGAACGAGCATCCTGAAATCCAGGAGGCCGATTCCGAGATCGCCGACGAGCTGCTCGACGTTGCCGAGGGCCAGGTGGTGATCGCGCTTCGCTCTGGCGATTTGCAGACCGTGCGCTGGTACCTGGAGCTCAAAGGCAAGGACCGGGGCTATGTGCGCCGCGTCGAGCAGACCGGCAAGAACGGCGGTCCGGTCGAGACGCAAGCACGGGCGAACCCGAAAGACTACACCGACGAGGAGTTGGACGTCCTGATTGCGGCAGCGCAACGACGGAAGGCCGCCGAAGCGCAAGGGTGAATTGAATGGCGCAGAAGTCTGCCGCCGCCCGCGCGCCGCTCATTGCCCCCGACCTCGAAGACCTGCTGATCGAGCGAGACCGGCGCAAGGCCAAGGGATCGTTCGCCGAGTTCGTTAAGATGGCCTGGCTCGAACTCGAGCCAGAGACGCCGCTGGTATGGAACTGGCACATGCAGGTGGTTTGCGACCATCTGCAAGCGCTGGTCGAGGGCAAGTTTCTCGAGCTGGGCCTCCGCAACCGCCTCGTCATCAACGTGCCGCCCGGCACATCGAAATCGCTTCTCGTCTCGGTGCTGTTGCAGGCCTGGGAATGGGGACCGGCCGGCCGGCCCGGCATGCGGTATCTGTCGACAGCGTATAACGACGGGCCGGTGAATCGCGACACCCGCAAATGCCGCGATCTGATCCTGTCGCGCTGGTACCAGGATCGCTGGCCCGAGGTTTATCTCAGCCGAAGGGCCGAGACCTCGTTTGCCAACAACAGCACCGGCACCCGCGAGGGCGTGGCGTTTGGCTCGCTCACCTCGCAGCGTGGCGATCGCCTGATCATCGACGATCCGCACTCGACCGAGACGGCGGAATCGGCGACCGAGCGCACCGCCACAACCCGCAAGTTTCGCGAGGGCGCGCAAAACCGCCTGAACGACCAGAAGCGCAGCGTGATCATCGTCATCATGCAGCGCCTGCACGAGGCCGACGTCACCGGCGTCATCCTCGACGGCAAGATGGATTATGTTCATCTCTGCCTGCCGATGCAGTTCGAGCCGGACCGTTGCTGCTACACCCCGGTCAAGGTTTCCAGCTCCGTCGGCGAGCCGATCCTGGCGCGCTATGACGCGAGCAAGCAACACTGGTACGGCGAGAACGACAATCTGCCAGACGAGCGTCGCGCCGAGATCGAGGCGATCAAGCTCCAGCTCGTCTGGCGGCAGGATCCTCGCACCGTCGACGGCGAGATCCTCGATCCGATCCGCTTCCCGCCTGATGAGCTGAAACAGCTCTACAACGACATGACGTCGTATGCCGTCGCGGGCCAGTATCAGCAGCGCCCAGCGCCGCGCGCCGGCGGCATGTTCCAGCGCGCCTGGTTCGAGGGGCGCATCGTCAGGGCAGCGCCGAAGGGTACGATCTGGGTCCGCCATTGGGACTTGGCCGGGACTCGAGGCGGCACTGGCGCGCGCACCGCCGGCGTCAAGCTCGGCCGCGATCCCGAGGGCCGGTACTATGTCGGCCATGTCGTGACGCTTCGCGAGGAAGGCAAGTCGGTCCGCAAGACCATCGAGACGCAGGCCGCGCTCGACGGGAAGACGGTCCACATCAGCCTGCCGCAAGATCCTGGTCAGGCTGGCAAGGCGCAGGTGCAGGATTTCGTCGCCCAGCTCGCCGGCTACAAGGTGCATGCCGAGGGCGAGACCGGCGACAAGGTCACGCGCGCCGAGCCGTTCGCCGCTCAATGCGAGCACGGCAACGTCTACATCGTCGAAGGTGAGTGGAACACGCTCTACCTCGACGAACTCTGCCTGTTCCCAGCCTCCAAGCTGATGGACCAGGTCGACGCATCTTCCGGAGCCTTTACGAGGCTGCTCAACATCAAGGGGGCCATGGTGATCAGCGACGACGTTCTTCGGCGCGCTGCCCAGCCGGGGCCGCGATGATCAAGAAACTTTGGGGCGCATTGCGCCGTCGTTGGACATGCGGACCAGTCGCCGACGTCCCTGCGTCGGCGCCGCCGGCAGCGGTTCCTCCAGGAGCGCGTCCTCCCACGCGCATCTCGGATGCGATGCTGTCGGCGATCCGCGCGCAAGCGGCCGCACCGAAGCAGCCGGTGCCGGTCTTCACCCTGCCCAAGCACCCGGATGGCGTGCTCCCGTCGGGCAACACGGGGCTTGCCATGGACAGCGCCGTCGGCGCGGTTCAGAGCTGGGCGAACGCCTTCGCGCTGAGCGGCTACTTCTCGGAGGGGATCACCTTCCTCGGCTACGCCTACCTCTCGGAGCTGGCTCAGCGCCCGGAATACCGGGTGATCTCCGAGACCATCGCGACCGAGATGACGCGCAAATGGATCCGCTTCACCTCGAACGACGGCGAGGATAAGGCCGACAAGATCGCGGAGCTGGAGGCCGAGTTCAAGCGCCTCAACGTGCGCGACATCTTTTGCCGCGCCGCCGAGCAGGATGGCTTCTTCGGCCGTGGTCACATCTACATCGACACCGGTGACACTGACGACTCGGACGAGCTGCAAAAGCCGATCGGCGACGGCTGGGACAAGCTCAGCGTCACCAAGTTCTCCAAGAAGCCGATCAAGGCGCTGCGCACCGTCGAGGCGGTCTGGTGCTATCCGACCAACTACAACTCGAGCGATCCGCTCAAGGACAACTGGTATCGGCCCGACAGCTGGTATGTGCAGGCCAAGATCGTCCACACTTCACGCCTCATCACGTTGATCGGGCGCGAAGTGCCCGACCTGTTGAAGCCGACCTATTCGTTCGGCGGCTTGTCGCTGTCGCAGATGTGCAAGCCGTATGTCGACAACTGGCTGGAGACGCGCCAGTCGGTGAACGACATCATCTCGATGTTCAGCGTTTTCCTGCTCGCCACCAATCTCGGCGAGACACTGCAGGCGGATGGCGACCAGCTCTTTCGGCGCGCTGAACTTTTCAACTTGGTCAGGTCCAATCGCGGCTTGATGATGATCGATAAGGATAGCGAGGACTTCAAGAACGTCGCGGCTCCGCTCTCCGGGCTCGACGTGCTCCAGGCGCAGGCGCAAGAGCACATGGCGTCGGTGAGCCACATTCCGCTGGTGAAGCTGCTCGGCACGCAGCCAGCGGGCCTCAACGCCTCATCGGAGGGCGAAATCCAGGTCTTCTACGACTACGTGCACTCGTTCCAGGAACACCTGTTCCGGCAGCCGCTGCACCGCCTTCTCGGCCTGGTGATGATCTCGCTTTGGGGCGAGACCGACCCCGGCATCGACTTCGAGTTTGAGAAGCTCGAAGAGACCAACGAGAAGGAAGCGGCCGAGGTTGAAAAGATCAAGGCCGAGCGCGACGTCATCCTGATTGACGGCGGCGTGATCTCGCCCGAGGAATCGCGCCAGCGCGTTGGCGGCGATCCCGACTCTGACTTCTCCTCGATCGATGTCGAGGACCTGCCCGACCTTCTCCAAGAGGAGGAGGAAGGCCTGGTGGTCAAGGGCGCGTCGGAGGAACAAAACGAGGCGGCATGAGCGAGGGCCCGCGAAATCCGGCTTCGGCTGGTCGAGCTGGTGGGCGCAAGCACGTCGGGCGAGATAGACCCCGACAAGTTCTTCAAAACCGTTCTCGTGTTGGAACGGTTTATCTGGGATGCAGGTGTTGCCAAGCCCGAGGAGCCGGCAGATAGTGCGGCTCCCGCCAGGATAACGCCGGCACCGCTTGATCACGCTCAACCTCTGGGAACTCCTCAAAGCACAGACGCCCGACGATCGCGAGATCGCCGAGACGCTGAGGGATCGTGATGTCCAGCCTGCAAAGTCGTCGGACGGCCAAGCGCAACGAAAAGGTGCTTCGCCCCGTCCGGCCCAACGTCGGGATTGAGACGGCCTATGGGGGCCGGCTGACGCGCTTGATCGACGTCATGAGCGACAGCGTGATCTACTGGCTCAAAGCCTCCTACCGGGCCAATACGCCCCGCTTGGCGCAGGACGAGACGCCGGCGGATGCGCTGCGCCGAGCGATCCGCAAGCTTGCCGCGCAGTGGATCAAGCGCTTCGACGTCGCGTCCGAGCAGCTGGGCGACTATTTCGCGCTCTCGGTCGAGAAACGTTCGAGCGCGGCGCTACGCAAGATCCTGCGCGATGGCGGCATCTCGGTCGAGTTCAAGATGACGGCGGCGATGCGCGACGTTGTCGACGCGACGATCCACGCCAATGTGGCGCTGATCAAGTCGATCCCATCTCAGTATTTCGACCAGGTCGAAGGCGCGGTGATGAGGTCGGTCCAGACCGGCCGCGACCTCGCCGGCCTCGTGCAGGACCTGGAGCGCTATTCCGGGATCACGAAGCGCCGCGCCGCGTTCATCGCGCTCGACCAGAACAACAAGGCGACATCGGCCTTCAACACGGCGCGCCAGCTGGAACTCGGTATCGATGAAGCTGAGTGGCACCACAGCGGCGGCGGCAAGGAACCTCGGCCCACGCATGTACAGGCCGGCCGTGAGAAGGTCCGCTACAAGATTTCGACCGGCTGGTATGACCCGGCCGTCAAGCGTTTCATCCGGCCGGGCGAGGAACCCGGTTGCCGATGCGTCGGGAAGCCGATCATCAAGGGCTTCTCCTAAGGAAAAGCGCGTGATCGTACGGGATCACGCGCTTCAGTGCGCCCGTTTTGCCGGTTCAGCGTCTGAACATTCGGGCAACGGCGATCAAAATACATGCGCCAATGAAGCCGGCGACGAGATAGCCAAGCCATCCGGTCAATGATACGCCCAGCAATCCGAGAAGGAGGTTAGCGACGATGGCGCCGACAACCCCCAAAAGGATGTTCATGAGCACGCCCATATTGCTCTTCATGAACATCTCGGCGAGCCAGCCGGCGATCCCGCCGATGACGATAGCCGCTATCCAACCGACACCTGCAGTTTCCATGTTTCCCCTTTCCTAGAACCGAAATTGGTTCGGCGGGAAAACGTGCGGTAAACGAATAAAGTTCCTCGGGTGCGTGTGTGAACGGTCGCCGTGCTCTCGATAACGGCTCAGGCGGCAGCATGCAGCGTCGGGATGGCCTCGATCTCGGCGCTGAGGGCCTTCTCGGCCTGCTCCAGATCATAGTTGCGCTGGAGGTTGAGCCAGAGCACCGGACCGTTGCCGACCAGCTTTCCAATGCGGAGAGCCATCGCGACCGTGATGGGCTGCTTTTCGTCCAGGATGTCGTAGAGCGTGCGGCGCGAAATGCCGAGCAGCTTCGCGATCTCCGACTTCGGCTTGTCGAGCGCCGGAAGCACGTCTTCGCGCAGAAGCTCGCCGGGATGCATTGCGGGCAGGCTGCGCTTGATGTGTGGAGTGTTCATCAGTGGTAATCCTCTAGATGGATGTCGGTAGCGTCTTCGCCGTCCCAACCGAAGGTGATGCGCCAGTTTCCGGTCACCCGAACAGAATAGCGGCCTTTGTCTTGGCCGGCGAGTCCGTGGAAATGATAGCCGGGCAGGTCCATGTCCTGAGGCCGCGCTGCCGCTTCCAGAGCCCGCAAGATGCGAGCGACACGCTTGTCATCCTGAACGCTAAGGCCGCGTGCTTTGCCGGTCTCGAAGAAGCGTTGCAGGGCCTTCCTTTTGAATGACTTGATCATGCCGAAAGTGTAAGGCGCTGCCTCACATAAGTCAACCAGAATGTGAGGCTACGCCTTACAGTTTAACGGAAAGTCTGACCGATGCCAGCCACCTCTGAGGCCCAGCGCCGCGCCATGTACGCAGCGGCCGAGGGTCGGGGCGTGCTCGGCATCCCGAAGGCGGTCGCAGAAGAGTTCATCGGCAAGGACAGCGCGGGCCAGGCGGCCTCGTTGATGCTGGTCGCCCCCGATGGCGACGTCCTGGTGCTCAGGCGCTCGTCGACCGACACCAGCTGGCCCGGCCATTGGTGCTGGCCCGGTGGCAAGTCGGACGAGGGCGAAACGGCACTCCAGACCGCCCAGCGCGAGACCGAGGAAGAAGCCACGGGACCTGAGCTGTTCCTGGAGACCGGCCCCGCTCAGCTGCTCGACGTGCGCCCGACGCCGCAAGGCTGGCTGCACTACACCTATGCCCAGCCGGTGGTCGAAAAGTTCGCGCCGAAGCTGTCGGCCGAGCATTCCGGCTATGCCTGGGCTCCCCTGCGCTCGCTGCCCGAGCCGCTGCATCCCAGCCTGCGCGACATGCTGGGCGAGCGGCTTGGTATCGCGGCCGACATGTCGGCCGAAGCATGGGACTCGCTGCGGTCCAACTTCGTGAAGTGGACGAGGGGCGAAGACATCGTGATCGAGGGCGCTTGCCCGATTTGCGGCGGCACCGGTGAAGTCGCTGGATCTGGGATCGTGTGCGACGAATGCCGCGGCGCGGGCGCGGTGGCGCAGGCCAAAGACGCCCTCGCCATGGATCGCAACAGCGTGCGCTCGTTCGACCAGGACGGCCATCTGCGCGTCGAGATGACGCCGATCTCGAAGGCCAACATCTGCCCCTACTATGGCCGCGAGATCCCGGGCTTCGAGGCGCTGGGGCTCGATCCCGAGCGCATCTATCGCCTCTACCGCGATGCGGACGAGCTCGCGAAAGCCGCCCCGACCTTCGTCGGCAAGCCGCTCTTGCTCAAGCACATTCCGATCAGCGCCAAGGAGCACCCGCGCGAAGCCGTGGTCGGCGCGCTCGGCGACGCCGTCGAGTTCCATGCCCCGTATCTCATGGCGCCGCTCAGCATCTGGGACGGCGCTGCAATCGCGCTGATCGAATCCGATCGGCAGAAAGAACTTTCGAGCAGCTATCGCTACCGGGCCGACATGACGCCCGGCAGGCTGGCTGGAGAATCCTATGACGGCGTGATGCGGGACATTTCCGCCAATCACGTCGCCTTGGTTGAGGAAGGCCGCGCCGGGCCTGATGTTGTTGTCGGCGACAGCAAAATGGAGATCATCACGATGAAGAAAACAGCACTGCTGTCGCGCATGGCGTCCGTCGCCCACGGCGCGATCCTTGCCCACGTCATGCCCAAGCTCGCCAGCGATCAGAAGATCGAATTCAGCGCGGCTCTCGCGGGAGTTACCGCCGAAAACTTCAAGGCCAAGCGCCCGGCCATCCTCAAGGCAGTCGGCAAGGCCGCCGAGGGCAAGCTCTCCGCCGACGAGAAGCTCGACGGTCTCGAGGCGGTTCTCGTCGCGCTCGACGAGGTCGAGGTCCAGGAAGCGATGGACGAAGACGACGAGGAGGAGGAGGACAAGAAAAAGAAAGCCGAGGACTCCGAAGAGGAGGAGGACGAGGACGAGAAGAAGAAAAAGGCCGAGGACGGCGACGAGGACGATGATGACAAGGTCGACAAGAAGGCCATGGACGCGGCAATCGCCGCGGCTGTGGCGCAGGCCAAGACCGAGGTCCGCGCCGAGATGCTCAAGTCGGCCGCCGAAGTGCGCGCCGCCGAGGAGGCCGTTCGTCCCTACATCGGCAAGCTCGCCATGGCCCATGATAACGCGGATGCCGTCTATCGCACCGCGCTCACCTCACTCGGCGTCAACATCGATGGTGTCCATCCCTCGGCACTGCCGGCCATTCTCAAGGCCCAGCCGCTACCTAGCGTCGGCGCACCGAAGAAGCCGGTCGTCGCCCTGGACGCTGCCGGGGTGAACTCGTTCTACGAACTTTTCCCAGCCGCCAAGACCCACATCGTCAAGTCGCTCTAAGGCGAGCGGCTTCCCCTTCCAAGCCCGTCGAGCCGGCCAGCGAGCCGGCTCTTTTCATTTAGGAGATCGCCCATGTCTGGGTTTCAGACGCAGGTTGCCTACAATCCCGCCCCCGCTGTCGAGGGCGATTTCGCTTCCACCAACCCTCGCTCTACAGTCCTTGCCGCCGCTGGCGCGCTGGTCTGCGGCGCGCTAGGTGCTGTCATCGGCCGCTTCGCCTGGCTGAATTATGCCCTAGCCGACAGCGACAATGCGCCGGCCGTGGTCAACACCTTCGGCACCGGCCCGGTTGCCGGCTTCGTCCATCGCGAACAACAGGGCCTCATCGAGCAGTATCTGCAAGAATCAACCATGCTGGTTCCTGCAGGCTTCCCGATCACCATCTTCGATGCGGGCGATTTCTGGGTGAAGAACAACGGCGCTACGCCGGCGCAGTATGGCATGAAGGTCTATGCCAACTACGCGGATGGAACGGCAACCGCCGCGCCCACCGGCACGCCAAATGGCGCGACCGCTTCTGCAGGCTCTATCGCGGCCGCTACCAGTGGCCTCGTCGGCTCGATCAACGGTAATGTATTGGCCGTCACCGCGCTCAATTCCGGCACGATCTATCCCGGCACAACGATCTCGGGCACCGACGTCGTCTCCGGCACCAAGATCGTACAGCAGCTCACTGGCACCCCCGGCGGTGTGGGCACGTATGCAGTCAACATCCCCGACCAGGACGTCGACCCCGGTACAGTGATTTCCGGCAACTATGGCGTGTTCACGGCGGGCGGCGCGATCGCAGGCGTCTTCGGCGTCGGCGACACGCTGACCGGGGCTGGCATCACCGCCGTCACCACGATCACCCAACAGCTCAGCGGCCCGGCCGGCGGCGCTGGCACCTATGCCGTCGATGTCAACACCGTCGTCAACGCGGCGGCGCTCACCGCGGCCACCAATGTCGAGACCAAGTGGACCGTGCGTTCCTTCGCGCAGCCCGGCGAGCTGATGAAGATCAGCTCTTGGCCTCAGGGCTAAACCCGCCCGTCAATCTCGAAACCATGCGCCGCAAGCCGGCGATCTGCGAGGATAACCACCATGAAATTTCACGACTTCGATCAGGCCGCTGCGGCGTGGGCTCAGCATCGCTCGATGTTCGAGCAGGCCGGTATCTACCTTCCCGATGCACGCGCATACATCGTCGAGGCGTTCCGCACCAATCACCTCGCGATGGATGCACAACCTCAGCTAGCGACAGCACCGAACGCCGGCATTCCGGCGTTCCTCACCACGCTTGTGGATCCTGAGGTCTACCGCATCCTTTTCGCCCCAACCAAAGCTGCCGAAATCTTCGGCGAAATTCGAAAGGGCACCTGGATCGACCAGACGGCGATGTTCCCCGTCGTCGAGCAGACCGGCGAAGTGTCGAGCTATGGCGACTACAACGACAACGGCCGAGCCGGCGCCAACATGAATTGGCCGCAGCGCCAGTCGTATCTGTTCCAGACGATTTCCGAGTATGGCGAACTGGAGATCGAGCGCGCCGGCCTTGGCCGCGTCAATTGGGTTGGCGAAGTGGATGGCGCCGGCGTCACCGTGCTCGCACGATTCCTCAACACGACCTACTTCAAGGGCGTGCAGGGTTTGCAGAACTATGGCCTTCTCAACGACCCGAACCTGGCGGCTCCGATCACCCCGGCGCCGAAGGCTTACGGCGGTGTGAAATGGATCAACAACGGCCAGATCGTCGCCACCGCGAATGAGATCTATTCCGACCTCCAGTCACTGTGGCTGCAGCTCGTTACCCAGACAGCCGGCCTGGTCGACCAGAACACCAAGATGACACTGGCCATGTCGCCGGAATCGCAGCTTGCCATGACCGCGACCAATTCGTTCAACGTCAATGTCGAGGACCTGCTCAAGAAAAACTTCCCGAACCTTCGCGTCGTTTCAGCGGTGCAATATAGGGCGAAGACAGCGATCAACCCGACGGGCATATCAGCCGGCAACGTGGTTCAGTTCATTGCCGACGGCATCGATGGTCAGCAGACCGGCTATTGTGCGTTCAACGAAAAGCTCCGCGCTCATCCAATCGTGCGCGCGCTCTCCTCATGGAAGAAGAAAATGTCCAGCGGCACCTGGGGTGCGATCATCCGCCAGCCGATGGGCATCTCTCAGATGCTGGGCGTCTAACGATCCTACAACGCTTGGTGCCGGATCGTAACCGTTCTGGCACCAAAGCGTGAAGCGGGGTGGAGCAGCCCGGTAGCCCGCCTGGTCGAATCGGACCCCAGGCTGCGCGAAACTCGGCCACGGCTAGGAAGACGGGAACCATGCGGGCATTCGGCGGTTTACCGTTCACCCATGCTGAAGGTCGGTTGTTTGGGCCGCGGGGTGCGTGCCGGCCATGTGCCGGAGGCCACGCGTGCAAAACGGTGACAAACAAGACGAAAAAGGCGAAGGTCAGCGGCCGCTCAGTGATAGCGACCTGTTGCAGCTCATCTTTGACAGCGCGACCGACTTTGCGATCTTCACCATGGATCCCAACGGCATCACCACGAGCTGGAACGTGGGTGCCGAGCGCGTGCTCGGCTATGCCGATGAGGAGATCATCGGGAAGTCTGCCGATGTAGCCTTTCCTCCCGAGGAGGGCGGAACGAGCGCAGCCGCGGAGGAGCGCCGGATCGCACTCGCGGAAGGGCGAGCCGAGGACGAGCGCTGGCAGATGAAGAAGGACGGCACGCGGTTCTGGGCGTCGGGGCTGATGATGCCGCTCGGGGACAGAACCCGAGGTTACGTCAAAATCCTACGCGACCGGACCGCCCAGCACCGTGCTGAAGTGCAGCTTCAGCAGAGCGAAGAGTTATTCCGGCTCCTCGCAACCAATATCCCGCAGCTAGTCTTCCGCTCGAAGGTGAACGGTGACCGGACGTGGGGTAGTCCACAGTCACGGGCTTGGCCTTTGCCGAGAGCGTCGGCTTCGGCTGGCTCGATGCCGTCCATCCTGAGGATCACGACGCGACGATGACGGCATGGGCTGAGGCGCCGAGCAAAGGCGAATACTATTGCGAGCACCGCATCCGCCGATCGGCCGATGGCGAGTATCGCTGGCACCAGACCCGTGCCGCCCCCCTGGACGACGCCGGCGGGGCCGCACTCGAATGGGTCGGAACCTCCTCCGACATCCATGACCTGCGCACGCTCAAAGACCAGCAGAAGGTGCTTTTGGCCGAGCTTCAGCACCGCACGCGCAACCTGATTGCGGTCGTCCAATCACTCGCACGGCAGACGATGCGGTCAAGCGCGTCGCTGGAGGAGTTTGCGGAGGATTACGAGAGCCGGTTACGCGCGCTTTCGCGCGTCCAAGGATTGCTCGCGCGCGCCGACCATCAGCCGATCGACCTGCGCGAACTGATCCAAGGCGAGCTCCACGCGCACGGCGACGGAAGCGTGGACGGGGGCAACGTCACGATCGAAGGCCCCGCGACCTCGTTGCCGGCCATCTCCGCGCAATCCGTAGCGCTCGCGCTGCACGAACTCGCGACGAACGCGGTGAAGTACGGCGCTCTTCACCAACCGTCGGGCCGGCTCACCGTCAGGTGGAACATAGAGCACGACGGGTCGAAGCCACGCGCGAGACTTGAATGGCGCGAGAGCGGCGTCACCATGCCGGAGGGCGGACCCACGCGGAGGGGCTACGGCAGCGAACTGATCGAGCGGGCGCTTCCCTACCAGCTCGGCGCTAAGACGAAGTTCGAGTTCGGATCGGACGGGGTGCGCTGCGAGATCGTCGTACCGGTGACCAAGGATGAGAAGCAATATGGATGAGCCGCAACCCGATGCCCTGCGGGGCCGCCGTCTTCTTGTGGTTGAGGACGAGTACATGATCGCTGCTGACCTCGCCCGCGATCTGGAAGACAGAGGCGCGAACGTAATCGGCCCGGTGGGCTCAATCGAGGATGCGCTTGAGCTGCTCGGGGCGGAAGACCGGATCGACGGCGCCGTGCTCGACCTCAACCTGCGCGGCGAACGCGCCTTCCCTATCGCGGACGCGCTTCGCGAACGTGAAGTGCCCTTCATCTTTGCCACGGGTTACGATGCCTGGTCCATTCCTGAAGCGTACGCCGAAGTGCCGCGCATCGAGAAGCCGATCGACACCCGAGCGCTCGCACGCCTTCTATCGCTGGGCTAGTGGTCGGGGAGAACATAATGCCTATCCACTTAGCTCTTCACGGATAGTAGTTTGCGGATGCTGCTTGCGAGGGTGCCTGTTCCACAGGCGCTGAGCCAGGCGTGACACCTGGGATCCGCTGCAATCTCGCTATCCGAACTTGATCTTGATGATCTTCCACACGCCTACCAGCAGCGCGCTGATCGGCCAGCTAAAGCGTCAGGCCCCCAGTCTGAAAACCTCTCCCGTGCCGCCCTCTCGAGGCAGGGGGCCGGCATCGGCGACTTGAACCGCTTTCCACCAACCGGAGCAAATCGATGTCCACCACTGTCACCGTCGCCTGCAAGCTGCCGCACGGCCTAATCCTGCGCCTTCACGAGATGGTCGAGCAGAACGAACCGACCGCCGGCGGCAGCTTCCGCAAGGTGAAACGCGCCCAGGTGATCGGCGAGCCGGTCGTCCTGAAAGGCTATCTGCGCCGCTTCGACCGCCGCAAAGAGCCCGCCCCGATGGCGCAAGACAGCGACTACGCCCTGACCTATGGGGTCGATGCCGATTTCTTTAAGAAGTGGCTCGAGCAGAACAAGGACCTCGACGCGGTCAGGAACAACCTCGTCTGGGCGCACGTCGAGACCGACATGGTCGAGGACTTTATCAAAGAACATGAGGCACAGAAGTCGGGTCTCGAACCGATCGATCCGAACAACCTGCCGCGCGGCATCCAGGCCTTCAAGAAGGAAGAAGCCTGAGCCAGGTGACGCCGGCGAACACGGGAGGTCCGCATGGGCGTCATTGTCGCTTTCAGCTATGAGGACTTCATAGCCATCTACCCGCAGTTCGCGACGCTCAGCCAGCCGCAGGTTTTGCAGGGCGCGCTGCCGGTCGCGGTTCTCTATTGCCGCAATGATGGCGGTGGCCCCGTCACCAAGGCCGAGACGCAGACTACGCTGCTCAATCTCATGGTGGCTCACATCTGCCAGCTCATGTACGGCGCCAACGGTCAGGCGCCGGCCGGGATCGTGGGACGCGTCTCAAATGCTACCGAGGGCAGCGTATCGGTACAGGCCGACTTCCCCGTAACGCCAAACAACGCCTGGTTCATGCAAACCCCATTCGGCGCGGCCTACCGGCAGGCCACTGCCGCCTACCGGACCATGCGCTACATGCCCGGGCCGCGCCGCGCGTTCAACCCGTGGCTCAATCAGTAAAGGACATCGTCCATGGACCTCCTCCAGCAATTGCAGCGCGAGTTCCGCGCCTTCCGCAAGCACGCCGAAGATCGCATCCAGACCCTTGAGCGCAGCCTGCGCCTCGCTTCCCAGGCACCTCTTGTGGATCCGCCGGAGAGGCCCGCCACCTCCACGGCGGCCGCAGATTGCGCGCCCGGCGCGACCGGCGCGACCGCGACCACTGGTGCCACCGGCGCCACCGGCGCGGCGGTTGAAAGCGGAGCGACGGGTTCCGCGGCCGACGCCGGCGCGACTGGTGTCACCGGAGCGACCGGCCCCGCCGATCCCGCCGTTGATGCGAAGGGAAAGGCAAAGGCGAAAGCCGCCGATCAGCCCGCCGATCAGAGCGCACCTGGCGCGTAAAGCGATGGTGAAGCTTTCCGGCGGCGATAAGCTCGCCGCGAAGCTGGCCGAGATCGCGAAGAACCTCCAGAAAGCCGTGTCGGTCGACGTCGGCTTCCTGGAGGGCGCGACCTATCCTGACGGCACCTCCGTCCCGCTAGTTGCAGCGCTGAATGAATTTGGCACCCGCGACACGCCGCCCCGCCCGTTCTTCAGGGGCATGATCGCGGACAAGAGCCCCGAATGGCCCGACGCCGTGAGGGACCTCCTGGCCGCGAACGGCTACGACGCCGAAAAGACGCTGGGCCAGACGGGCGAGGCCATCAAGGGCCAGTTGCAGGCGGCGATCACCGCCTATGACGGCCCGCCGCTGCAGCCCGCCACCATCGCCCGCAAGGGCAACGACAAGCAGCTCGTCGACACCGGCCACATGCTGGCGTCGGTCGACTATGCCGTCAAGAAATCCTGAACCCGGAGACCACCACGATGAGGGCCGTCCTTTTTTCGAGCAACCTCGGCGACATTCCAGCCGACCTTGCATTCAAGAACAACTTCGCGGCCGTGACCGATCCAGCCGCCGCTAACGACTCGAGCGAGGGTTATCAGGTCGGTTCGGCCTGGGTGAACACCGCGACCGACACCGCGTTTGTCTGCGTCGATGCGACCCCTGGCGCGGCCATCTGGACGGCCACCGCACAGGTCGGCAGCACGCAGGGCGCCCCGGCAGCGCACACCGTCTCCGGCACGCTCACGCCCGCCGATCTGCTCACGCGCATCATCACCATCCAGCAGGGCGCCGGCGCTGCCTCAGTGCAGCAGCTCCCGACCGGTGCAGCGCTCCAGGCAGCGCTGCCGGCCGACTTTGAGGCCAACGAATCCTTCGACGTCTCGGTGATCAACACCTCCATCGTCGATGCCGAGGATGCCACCATCACCACCAACGCCGGCATGACGCTGGTCGGTTCGATGGACTTCCCGGCGCATAGCAGCGCCACGATCCCGTCGAGCGGCATCCTGCGCTTCCGCAACACGGGCGCCGGCACCTTCACGGTCTACCGCGTCGGCTGATCGACCATGAACCTGCACGGGATCGTCTCGGCGGCGATCGGGACGGTGAACCCGTTCGTGACCGCCACGCTGAAACGGTCCAGCGGCTACACCACGGCGGCCGACGGCACGCGCACCCCGAGCTTTGTCGACGTGCCCGGCGTCTCTCTGCAGGCGCAGTCGCTTACCTACAACGATCTGCAGCTGCTCGACGGGCTCAACATTCAGGGCGTGCGCCGCGCCGTCTACCTCAACGGTTCGGCCCTCGGCGTGGTGCGAGAGCTGCAAGTCGGCGGCGATCTCTTTGTCTTCCCCGCCGGCACTTTCCCGGAAGGCGACACCTGGCTCGTAGCACTCGTGCTCGAGTCGTGGCCCGACTGGTGCAAGTGCGCCCTGACCCTGCAAATGGATGGAGCCTGATATGGCGAACGGAACCTTCATGGTGCCATGCCCCGCCGGCCAGTGGACTAAGGTCGCCGACGGGGCCAACTATTCATCGGCGCTGTTGCAGGTGACCAGCATAGGCGGCGTGATGGCAGCGATCGCCGACAGCCAGCCGGCGGCGGATGCCTCGAATTGCGTCCTGCTCTCCCAGAGCTTCGTTCCGTTCCCGCTCGCGGCCGGCGACCAGGTGTGGTGCCAGCCGGTCGGCGCCGGCGAGGCCACGGTGCGCGGGATCGGCACCAGCGTCTGATGAGCGGCCCGGTCCCCAGCCAGTCTGGCATCCAGACGGTCCTGCGCGGCTTTCTGCTGCAATACCTGCCTGCCGGCGTCGAAGTGATATCGGCGCAAGACGACCGGGTCCCGGAGCCGGCTGGCGATTTCGTCACAATGACCGTGAGCCATCGCGGTCGCCTCTCGACCAACGTCGACACCTATCAGGACTGCGCCTTTGAGGCCTCGATCGCGGATACGGTGATGACCGTCACTCAGGTCGCGTTCGGCGCGCTGCTGGTGGGGGCGACCGTCTTCGGAACACAGGTGACTGCCGGCACGCTCGTCAGCGAGCAGACGAGCGGCACGCCGGGCGGCATTGGATCCTACACGGTCACGCCGGCGCAGACCGTGGCGGCGCAGACGCTCTCGAGCGGCGCCGAGACCATCACGCAGCCGACCGACGTCGTCATCCAGCTCGACGTGCACAGCGCCTCGGATGGCAGCGCTTCCGACATGGCGCAGACGATCGCCACGCTGATCCGCGATGAGCGGGCGACACGATACTTCGCCGACGCCGGCCTGGATGGCGCGCCGCTCTATGCCGACGATCCCAAGCAGGTCCCGTTCTTCAACGGCGAGCAGCAATACGAGACCCGCTATGTCGTCGACGTGCATCTGCAGGCCAACCAGGCAATCGGCCTGCCACAGCAATTCGCCGACCAGGCCGTGGTCGACGTCGCCAACGTCGAAGCGACCTTCCCGGCCTGACCCCTCAATCGAAACAGAAAGGACCTGGTCCATGACGACCATTCCGGCCTCGCAGCTTGTGAACGTCATCCCGAACGTTCTCAACGCCGGCGGCAAGGCGCTCGTGATGAACGGCCTCGTGCTGACCCAAAACACCCGCGTCCCGATTGGGCAGGTGCTGTCGTTCCCGAACGACGGCAAGTCGGTCTCGAACTTCTTCGGCGCATCGGCCGAGGAGACCGAGATCGCGGCCGTCTATTTCAACGGCTTCAACAACTCGACGCAGAAGCCCGCGACCATCCTCTTCACGCAGTATCCCTCGGCGGCGGTCGCGGCCTATCTGAGGGGCGGCAAGGCCAATCAGCTTTCGCTGGCGCAGCTCCAGGCTTTGAGCGGCACGCTCTCGGTTGATGTCGACGGCTATGTGCGCACCGCGAACGCGATCGACCTTTCGAGCGCGAACAGCTTCTCGGCCGCCGCGGCGCTGATCCAGACCGACCTGAATGCCAGCTTGCCGCAAGCCGCATCCGTGACTGGCGCAATCGCCGCCACGACGGCCTCGGTGACTGCGTCCATCGCCGGCAGCGTCATGTACGTGACCGGCGTCACGTCGGGCGTGCTGGTCGCTGGCGCTGCGCTTTCCGGCTCTGGCGTCTCGGCCGGAACGCAGATCACGACCCAGCTGTCGGGCACGCCGGGCGGCATTGGCGAGTATGCGGTGTCGATCGAGCAGGTGGTGCCGAGCGGGGCGATCACGGCGACCTATGGTACGCTCACGGTCAGCGCCGTCGCGTCCGGCACCCTGGCAGTCGGCCAGACGCTGGCCGGGGTCGGCGTGACAGCCGGCACGCACATCACGCAGCTTGGCACCGGCGAGGGCCTGGCCGGCACATACTTCGTCGACCAGACACAGACTGTGGCGAGCGAGACCATCACGGCCGCGCCCACGCCGCTGGAGGTCTCCTACGACTCGGTCGCCGGCCGCTTCGTCATCACCTCTGGCGTTGCCGGCGCGGCCTCTTCCGCTGCCTTCGCCACCGGTTCGGTTTCGGACGGTCTCTTCCTGACGCAGGCTACCGGCGCGACCCTCTCCCAGGGCGCCGATGGAACGACGCCTGCCGCTTTCATGGCCGGGATCACCCAGATCACCCAGAATTGGGCGACCTTCATGACGATCTTCGATCCCGATGGCGGTTCGGGCAACGCGCAGAAGCTGGCTTTCGCCGAATGGGTCAACAACACCAACAAGCGCTTCGCCTATATCGCATGGGACACGGACATCACGCCGACCGAGGGCAACGATGCGACGTCCAGCTTCGGCAACATCCTCAAGAGCGCCAATCTCGACGGCACCTGCGCGATCTACCAGCCTGCCGGTGGCATGACGACGCCCGAGCAGATCGCCGCCTTCATCTGCGGCGCGGCGGCCTCGATCGACTTTCAGCAGACCAACGGCCGCATCACCTTCGCATTCCGAGGGCAGGATGGGCTGGTGGCTGGCGTCACCACGGCGACGGTCGCGAGCAACCTGATCGCCAACGGCTATAACTTCTATGGCGCCTACGCGACGGCCGCGCAGCAGTTCCTGGAGTTCCAGAACGGCACGGTGTCGGGCGAGTTCGAATGGCTGGACAGCTACATCAACCAGATTTGGCTGAACAACCAGCTCCAGCTTGCCCTCATGGAGCTGCTCCAGAACATCAACTCGGTACCGTACAACGCGGCCGGCTTTGAGCTGATCAAGGCGGCGTGCCTCGACCCGATCAACCAGGCGCTCAACTTCGGCGCCATCCGCGCCGGCGTGACGCTGTCGGCGCTCCAGATCGCGCAGATCAACTCGGCGGCTGGCCTCAAGGCGAGCGACACCCTCCAGCTGCAAGGCTGGTATCTCCAGGTGAAGGATGCCACCCCGCAGGTGCGCCAGGCCCGCCAGAGCCCGCCGATCAACTTCTGGTACATGGATGGCGAGTCCGTCCAGGTGATCGAGCTCACCTCGACCCTCGTCCAGTAAGCGGCAACCCCATTCCCCTTCAAGGAGCTTAGATCATGTCGTCTCTGACGGCCGCGAACGCGGTCATTACGCTTGCGGTGGCGAACCTCTTCCCGACACCGGTCCAACTGCAAGGCTTCGCGGCCGACAACATCTACGACCTGGATAGCGTCGACCAGGTCGAGACCGCCATGGGCGTCGATGGCATCCTGTCGGGTGGCTTCGTCTACAACCCGATCAACCAGACGTTCGTGTTGCAGGCCGATTCCCCGTCGATCGCCTTCTTCGAGACCTGGGCCGCGACGCAGATCCAGGCGAAGGACGTCTATACCGCGAACGGCAGCACGACCCTGCCGTCGGTAGGCCGCTCCTACATCTCGACCAAGGGCTTTCTGGTCAGCCTGCCGCCGATGCCAGCAGCCGCCAAGATCCTGCAGCCGCGCCGTTTCGCGATCCGCTGGCAGAGTGTTCAAAGCGGACCGAACTGAGGGTAAGTCATGGCGCGTAAAGAGATCGACGTCACGATCCCCGATGAGGGTCGTGATCAGGGCAAGACCTTTCACATCCGGGAGATGCCGGCGACGCGCGCGGAGAAATGGGCGATGCGCGCTCTGCTCGCCGTGGCGCGCTCCGGCGTCGAACTCCCCGACGACTTCGCCGGCATGGGCATGCAGGGCATCGCCATCGTGGGCATCCGGGCGATCACCAAGATCGATTTCGAGGATGCCGAGCCGCTGCTCGACGAGATGATGGAATGCGTCACCATCAAGCCCGATCCCCGCAACCCGGCCATCCAGCGCCCGCTTATCGAGGGTGACGTCGAGGAGATCGCGACGCTGATTCAGCTCCGGCAGGAGGTCTTCAACCTTCACGTCAGTTTTTTTACAGCCGGCGGCCAGTCGAAATCGATCTCGACACAGTCGCCGGCGTCCGCCTCCTCGAATACGGCAACGTCTCCCGAGCCATCGGTCAGGTTCTCTCAAAGGGCAAAACCTCGCTCCGCGAGCTAGACGAGTGGTTGTCGATCGAGGACGTCCACGACCTTCTCGAGGTGGCGATGGTCGACGCCCACAACCTGATGCTGCTGAAAAAGAGGGGCGCCAATGGGCACGATCATTGATGAACTGATCGTCCGCCTGAATCTCGATCCAAAGAATTTTGAAGATGGCCGGAAGAAACAGACCGAGGCCTGGCTAAAGTCGCGCGATGAATTCCGCAAGGGCGGGAAGGAGATCGAGGACAGCTCGAAGAAGGCGGCCGAGACCGTCAACCTGATCACGCGGCGCGTGCTCGAACTCTTCGCCGTCATCACCGGCAGCCAGGCGCTCAGCGACTTTGTTCGCAAGCTCACCAATGCGGATGCCTCGCTGGGCCGCTTCGCGTCGAGCCTTGGGGAATCGCCCCAGCGCATCGCGGCCTGGGAGAATGCGGCCGAACGCTTCGGCGGCTCGGCCGACGCCACCGCGTCGACCCTGGAGCGCGTCAACAAGCAGCTCTACAACCTCAACAAGAACGGTGAGGCGCTGCCGCGCGAATTCTCGCAATTGCAGGCCTGGACCGGCATGCGGATCGACCCCAACCATGGGCTCGATCGCTATCTGTCCGATGTCGCGGCGGCTTTGCAGAGGTTGCACCAGATCGACGCCGGTGCGGCTCACAATGTCGCGCAGGCGCTGGGGATAGACCCGGCGACCGAACAGCTCATGTACAAGATGGGCGCCGGCATCGACGTCTATCTGGGGAAACTGGAGAAGAGCCTTTCGCCCAGCAATGAGGCGATCAAGGCGGCGCAAAAGCTCCAGGCTAGCTGGAACGAATTGCTCCAGCACATCATCGCACTCGCCAACGCCATCTATGACAAGCTCGGCCCGGTCTTGGTCGACGCGGCCGACAGGATGACGACCTGGATCGAAAAGAACCAGGACTGGATCCGGACCGGCATTGTCGACGCGGTGAAGAAATTCATCGACTGGCTCGAAAGGATCGACTGGAACGCCGTCGAGACGGGCATGCAGAATTTCGCGCACGGCGCGAAAGAGGTGGTCGACGGGGTCGGCGGCATTGTCCATGCCACCGAGATCCTGTTCGGCCTGTGGCTCGGCGCAAAGTTTCTCCGGGTTCTTGCCAATATGCGCATGCTCGCGGCGGGAGGAGCAGGTGGCGGTGTCGCCGCAGGCGGTGCTCGCGCGGGCCTGGGGTTCCTCGGCACGATTTCGACGGGCGTTGGAATGCTTCTTGCCGGCGCGGCCGCGATCAAATGGGGCGGGTCGCACCTGCGCTCCGATCCTCACGCTGCCGATCACGGCACGATCGGCAATTGGCTCATGGCGCATCTGCGCAGAGGGCCTGGAAGCCATCCCGGTAAGGATGCCGACGACAAGATCGCCGTCGACGGCAAGCCGATCTCGAGGAGCAATCCGGTTCCGGTCACGATGGCCGAGCAAAGCAACTCTGGCGGCGGCTTCTGGAGCAACCTCCTCAGTGGCATCGGCGCTGCGTTCGGCGGCGGCAGCGCATCGTCCAAGGCCGGCGGCCTTGTCGGCGGCATGGTGGGCGGCACCGGTTCTACTGGCCCCCAGCACGCCTCTGGTGGCACCCGGGGCTGGTGGACGCCCGAACGGCAATCGCAGGCTTACCAGACCCTCACGGGCGGCGGCCTATCAGATGCCGGCGCGCGCGGCCTCATCTCGCGCTGGATGAATGTCGAGGCGGCCGGCGGTCCCTCGACCGTCAACGGCATCGGCGCGTCTGGTGTGGCGCAATGGCTGGGCTCGCGAAAGGCGCGCCTCATGGCCTTCGCGAAGGCGCGCGGCAAAGACTGGAACGATGCCGACACGCAGTATCAGTTCGCTCTGTCCGAACTGAACGGCCCCGATAGCCGGGCCGGCAGCATGCTGCGCAATGCCAAGACCGACGCGCAGGGCGCTACCGGTGCATCGATGTTCGAGCGCGCCGAGGGCTACAATGCCTGGAACGGCATGGACAACTACACCGGCCGAACCTATCGGGGCATGAAGGCGATCAACACCGGCGCCGCGTCGGCAGCGCTGTCGAACATCTCCAGCACGCACACGGCCACGACGTCGACCAGCTCGGTCGAGGCCCATATCGGCAAGGTCGAGGTTCACAGCCAGGCCACCGATGCCAACGGCGTTGCGGCCGACATCAATGACGCGCTCAGCCGGCGTCTCTTCACCGCGCAGGCAAATAGTGGATTGGCGTGATGGCCGGCATTCTTGAACTTCTGACCCAGGATGCCTTCGGGTTGCTGTCGAACGCGTTCGGCCTGCAACCCTGGGGCATCTACTTCGGCGGTGTGCCGGTGATCATCGCCGATAACATCGTGGAGGTGCAGTATCGCCAGCAATGGTCGATCTCTGACTTCCCGGTCGAGCAGGGGGCCTTTCAGAGCTACGACAAGGTCCAGGTACCCTACGATGCTCGGCTCCGCTTCACCGCCGGCGGATCGGCCGCAAACCGCGCCGCGATGCTGGCGTCGATCGCGGCCGTCGCCGGCGACACCAACCTCTATGACGTGGTGACGCCGGAGGCGGTCTACCTCTCCTGCAACATCACCCACTACGACTATAGCCGGCGCTCGAATGAGGGGATGGGGCTTCTGTCGGTCGATATCTGGCTGATCGAAGTGCGCCAGGCCGTCAGTGCCGCCATGTCGAACACCCAGGATCCGAGCGGCGCTTCTCAGATTAACGGCGGCACTGTCCAGACCGCGCCGGCGAGCAGCGCGCAGCTCGCGCAATTCCAGACATCGTCTGGGCTGCCGGCCGGAGGCTTCTGATGGTCATCATCCCACTGCAGGCGGTGCCAAACCAGGCGGTCGGCGTGACGCTGGACGGTCAGGTCTCGCAGATCAGCCTCTACCAGAAGAACCCCGGCCTGTTCATCGACCTCTATGTCGACAACGTGCTCGTGATAGGCGGCGTGATCTGCCAGAACCTCAACCGGATCGTCCGGTCGCTTTACCTTGGCTTCTCTGGCGATCTCATCTTCATCGACAACCAGGGCGACACCGACCCGTACTATACCGGGCTGGGCACGCGCTACAGCCTCGCCTATGTGTCGGCGAGCGAGCTTCCGGCGCGCTAGGAAATCAGTGGATTTTAATCAAATGAGGTATCGAGGTGTGGATGCTAATTTAGGCTCGCCCTCAGCCGGCTCTGTCCCCTACACCGAGAGCCGGTCAGGCCCGGCAGTTCGACCGAACGCACCCCAACGCGGAACTGTCGGGCCGCTGCTTCTAGCCCACGCCCGCTCCGATCGGCGAAATGATCTGTGGGCCTAGCACCCTTCCGCCCTTAAAGACCGGACCATGCGAACTATAACCGGATCGTAGGGCACTTTTTCGTCACGGCTGTAGTTGATCGTAAACAGCGCCGCGCGGTCGGCGCATACTTGGATGGCGCGAACATACCTGATCTGACCGTCTTTGATCCCCGAATAGCTGGCCCAATTCGGCGTCAGGCGTTTATACGTCAATTTCCAACCGTCTTTTTCGTCCTGCCCCATGCGATGCTCGATCTCGGCTTCGAAACTGGCTTTGCCCAGCCGAGCACCCCACACGGCTAGGAACGCGTGCCTTTCGCCTTCAAAAGCTGCGCCCTGATCCGAACGCTGAGCCAGCGCGAACCCGGGTGGCACATCAAAGATGAAACCAAATTCCTTGACCCCGAAATGCTGCCACGGCTTTGCCTGGACCAAGGCAGTGGAGCACAGAATGCAAACGCAGGCCAAAATCGTACGACGCATTAGCGTTACTCGTTCAAGGTGCCCGGACTTGCGCTCCACGCCTCCCGACAAAGCGTGAGCGAATCCATGCCCCCATCCAACTTGTTGGCGGAGCGAACGTTCCATTAGCTCAGGCGATGGCGGTCGGCCTCAACTAATCAGCTCGGCAGCGTTGGAACCGGTCGCCGGCAAAGCAAGTGTAGAGTTGCTTCAGCTGCGCCGCCACCGCCTCTCGCTGATCGCACGCCTTGATCGTGTCGGGATCATCGCCCGAGCCGCCGCGGCACTGCTCATTGAGGTCGAGATAGGTCTTTTCGAGCGCGGCCTTGTTCGGCTTCGCCAGCGCCGGCGCGACGGTGAAAAGCAGGAGGGCGGCGCTCGCGGCGGCAAGGACTTTCGGCATGGGCGTAACTTTCTTCATGTGAGGCGGTGATCGAGATGGCGTTTAGCCAGAAGCGAATTTCCGTCGAGTTCGAGCTGGCAAACGGTCAGTTTGAAGGCGGCGGCAACACCGCGGAGGTATTCGGGCTGCGCGTCGCCTGCAACATCGTCAACGCCGGGCAAGGCTCGGGGCAAGCGGAAATTTCAATCTGGGGCCTGCCTCTGGCTCTGATGAACCAGCTATCCACCGTCGGTTCACAGTATCTCCAGATGTACAAGAACGGCATTTCGGTGCTCGCTGGAGACGACGAGACCGGCCAGAACGTCGTGTGGACTGGCACCATCGTTTACGCCTATGTCGACGCGCAGGCGATGCCCGACGTGTGCTTCCGGATCAGCTCGCTCCCGGGCGTCTTCCATGCCGCAAAGCCGATCCCGCCGCTCTCCATCAAGGGCTCCGGCGACGCCTCGCAGATGATGAAATCTCTCACGGGGCAGATGGGCCTGGCGTTCGAAGACGCCGGCGTCAAGGTGAAGTTCGCCAACCCCTACTATCCGGGCACCGCGTGGACGCAGATGCTGGCGATCGCGCGTGACGGCGGCTTCGACGTCGGCATCGATCGCGGCACGATGGTCATCACGCCGCCCGGCAAGGCGCGAAACAGCGACACGGTGCTGATTTCGAAAGACACCGGCATGGTCGGCTACCCGTTCTTCCAGCAGGCCTTCGTGCTGGTCCGCGCGCTCTACAATCCGGCCGTGAAGTACCAGGGCAAGGTGCAAATCCAGAGCGACCTGACGCCGGCCAATGGCACATGGAAGGTCAACCGTCTTGAGTATCAGTTGGAGGCAATGATGCCCCACGGAAAGTGGTTCATGCTCCTCGAATGCATCGCCGTTGATGCCTCGGCGCCGGCATGAGCGGCCAAGGCTATTTCGGTCAGCAGACCACGTCTGACGACACCGCCGAGATCAACCGGCTGCGCTTCCTCATCCGCCAGGAGCTGGCGCAGGCACGCACGGGCATCCCGGTCAAGGTCGTCGCAGTGCATGGTGGCGGCGTCGGCGCGCCGCCCACGGTGGATGTGATGCCGCTGATCAATCAGACGGACGGGCAGGGCAACCAGACGCCGCATGGCATCATCTACGGCATCGCCACGATGCGGAATCAGGGCGGCACGAACGGCATCATCAACGATCCCAAAGTCGGCGATATCGGCCACATGGCCATATCCGACCGCGACATCTCGGCGCTGAAAGCCAATGGCGGAGCCCAATCAAACCCGGGCAGCTTTCGCCGCGGCAACATGTCGGACGGCGTCTACATGGGCACCATCGTCAACCCGGCAAACCAGGACCAGGCCGTCCAGTTTACCGAGAGCGGCATCAAGCTCTTCGACAAGAACGGGCAGATCATTGAGTTTGCGGCCGGCTCCATCACCATCACCACCGCGCAGCTGCGCGTGACGGGCGACGTCATCGCGGGATCGGGCGGCGAGAACATCAGCCTCCTCAACCACCTCCACACCAACGTCCAGCCTGGCGGCGGGACGTCTGGCCCACCGGAGCCCGGAACATGAAGACGCTCCTTCTCGACACCGACACATGGGACCTGATGTCCGACGCGTCGGGCAACATCGCCGTCGCCGACGAGCCCTATGCGCTGGCGCAGGACGCCGCGAGCGCGATCAGGCTTTTCGCGGGCGAGCTCTACTACGACACCACACAGGGCATTCCCTTTTTCGACCAGATCCTGGGCAGGGCTCCGCCGGTCTCGCTCATGAAGCCGTACTTCAACCGCGCCGCCCTAAGTGTGCCCGGCGTGGTCTCGGCGCAGACCTTCATCCAGTCCTGGACCGATCGGACTGTCACCGGCCAAGTGCAGGTGACGGACGGGGCCGGCAACACCACCGCAGCGAGCTTCTAGCACATGGTCGACACCACCAACGTTCCCCCGCCGCAGTGGACGGACAGGGGGTTCCTGATCCCGTCGGCCGCGGAGGTGCTGGCGGGCGTGACCGAGGACATCAACGGCGCGTTCGGCGGCGTCCTCAATCCCGCGCTGAACACGCCGCAGGGGCAGCTCGCCAGCAGCGAGACGGCGGTCATCGACGAGGTCAACTCGATGTTCCTCTATTTCACCAACCAGGTCGATCCCGCCTATGCGACCGGCCGGATGCAGGATGCGATCGCGCGCATCTACTTCATCGAGCGCAACCCGGCCCAGCCGACGGTCGTGCAGGCGCTTTGCAGTGGCTTGCCGGGCGTCGCCATCCCGACGGGCTCGTTGGCCCTTGCCGAAGATGGCAACCAGTATCTGTGCACCGAGGATGGCGTCATCGGCGTCGACGGCACTGTCACCTTGCCGTTCGAGTGCCTGGTGGTCGGGCCGATCCCATGCCCTGCCGGAAGCCTCGACCAGATTTTTCGAGCGATCCCCGGATGGGATTCGATCACGAACCCGGATGACGGCGTGCTGGGCAACAATGTCGAGAGCCGGTCGGCTTTCGAGGCCCGCCGTGCTGCCTCCGTCGCGTTGAATTCGCAGGGCTCGCTTCCGTCGGTCCTGGGCGCGGTGCTGGCGGTGCCGAACGTCATCGACGCGTTCGTGACAGAGAACGCCAGCAATGACGTCCAGACCATTGGCGGCGTCTCGATCTATCCGAACTCGCTCTATGTCGCGGTGGTCGGCGGCGACGCTGACGATGTCGCGCAAGCGATCTGGTCGCGCAAAGCGCCCGGCTGCGCATACAACGGCAATACGACGGTCACGGTCTACGACCAGAGCCCCGGCTATGTCCCACCGTACCCTGCCTATCGGGTGAGCTTCGAGATCCCCGATCCCTTGGCGATCCTGTTCGCGGTCAACATCGTCAACACGCATCTCGTCCCCGCCGATGCCGCGACGCAAATCCAGAATGCCATCGTCAGCGCCTTTGCTGGCGGCGATGGTGGGCCGCGCGCGAAGATCGGCACCACGCTATTTGCGAGCCGTTTCTACGCGCCCGTGGCTGCCCTTGGCTTGTGGGCGCAGATCATCTCGATCGAGGTAGGCTCGAACAACAACCCCAGCGCCGTCTTCACGGGCCAGATCGCCGGAACGATACTGACGGTCTCCGCCGTTGCGTCGGGTGCGCCGGCGGTCGGGCAGATCATTTCCGACACCACCGGCGCGCTGACCGTCGGCACCACCATCACCGCGCTCGGCACCGGCTCGGGCGGCACCGGTACCTATGTCGTCTCGAACAACAAGAACGTGTCAATCGAGACCATGACGGCCGCGATCCCCAATCGCTTCGACATCGCCGTCGACATCGACCAGGTGCCGACGATCTCCCCCAACGACATCTTCGTCACCCTGACCTGATCGATCATGGAAGACACAGGACCTCCCTATCCCAGGCCACCGGCCGGGATACCGAACGGCTTTGGCCAATTCGCCATTGGCATCAGCCCGATCGGCGATTTCCCGCCTTTCGACGTTTGGCGCACTGTCATCAGCCAGTATGCGAATGCGCCCACGCTGACGCAGCTGATCGGGAACATCTTCTCGTATCTCGACCAGACGGCCAACTTCGATGCGTTCTTCGACTACATCTGGAACGTCGACACGGCGCAGGGCTATGGGCTCGACGTCTGGGGCCGCATCGTCGGCGTCAGCCGGGTTTTGCAGGTCACGACCGGGGACTGGTTCGGCTTCGACGAGGCGAGGCCAGGAGCCGATCCGTTCGGGCAAGGCGCGTTCTATTCCGGCGCTCCGCTGACCTCGAATTTCGCGCTGTCGGACGAGGCATACCGCCGGCTCATCTTCGCCAAGGCGGCAGCCAACATCACTAACGGCTCGATCCCCGCGATCAACCAGATCCTGCTCAGCCTCTTCCCTAATAGGGGCAACGCCTACGTTACCGAGGGCGGCAATTACGGAACATGGTTCGGCTTCGAGGAATCGCTGAACTCCGTCGGCTTCAACCAGGCATCGTTCTACGCGGGCTCGTCGATCGAGACGATGACGATGACCTACACCTTCGCATTCCAGCTGACTCCTGTCGAACTCGCGATCGTCCAGAACTCCGGCGTCTTGCCGAAGCCGACCGGCGTCAAGGCGTCGGTCGTCATCATCTAAGGATCCTTCCATGAAGCTTTCCGCCTTGCCTGCCAAGTTCCCCGTAGCTTGGGGAGCTTCGGCGAGCCCGAGCTACATCCGCTCCATCCCGCTCGGCTCGCAGATCGGGATTGTGAATGGCGCGGCCTCCCTGACCGACGGCTTTCCGCCACTCAACTTCCTGCCGGTCGGATCGGGCGGCGTGCCGCCATTCGGCCAGGACATGAACGGCATTCTGCAGCAGATCACGCAATGGTCGCAGTGGCAGAATGCAGGCGGTCTGGTTCCCTACGATCCGGCCTTCTCGGCAGCGATCGGCGGGTATCCCAAGAGCGCGTTGCTGGCCGGCGCGGCGACCGGTGTCGTTTGGCTGAGCACGGCCGACGACAATACGTCCGACCCTGATACGGGCGGCGCGAATTGGGTCAACATCGGAGCCGCATCCGCGCCCATCATGGTCGGTACCGACGCGGGCTCGGCCAATGTCTGCACCGCCGCGGTCCTGCCGGCGCCGAGCGCTTATGTCGACGGCCAGATTTTCGTCGTCCAGAAGGCCGCCTTCGACAACAACGGCGCCATGACGGGCAACATTGACGGTCTGGGCACCCATCCGATCGTCAACATGGACGGCACCGCGCTGACGGCAAAGCAATGGCCGGCCAGCGCCATGGGCATCCTTGAGTTCAACAACGCGACGACGTCGTTCCGTCTGCTCAACCCTGCTGTGACCGTGGCCGCCAATGCGGGCCTTGCCGCGACCGATCAGCAGGTCCTTTCGCTGAGCATCACGAGTTTGCCGGCACCGACCGGCGCACTTTCCTTGAACGACAGCCTTCCGCTGCATGTGGTGTCGGACGGTGCGGACCGCGAGGTCACGCTCTCCGCGCTCGCCGCAATTCTCCCTGGCGCGATGAAGGCCATGCGCGTCATGACCGCGAGCGGAACCTACGTGCCGACGGCCGGTGCCAAGAGCATGCTCGTCTTTGTCACGGGCGCAGGCGGCGCAGGCGGCGGCAATGCCACGACAAACGGCTTCACTGGCGGCGGCGGAAGCGCGGGCGGAACGGCGGTCTATTTCGGTCCGGTCTCGCAGCAGACCGTCACCATCGGTGCCGGTGGCGTCCCCAATCCATCATCCGGTTCCGATCTCATCGGCGGTACCGGCGGAACAACCTCTTTCGGCGCTCTTGCCGTCGCTACCGGCGGCATTGGCGGTTCTTCCAGCGGCACCAACTCATTTGGAGCGGGCGGGCAAGGGGTGGGGACCGGAACCGCCGGAACCCTCTTGATCCCCGGCGGTGCCGGCTCGCCCGGTTCAGGCCATGACGGCGGTTGCGGGGGCACCTCGTTCTGGGGCGGCGGCGGCTACGGCGGCGCAACTCCTTCGACCGGTGTCCAGGTGCCCGGCGGTCCGGGCTCTCTCGGCGGCGGCGGTGGTGGTGGCGACGGCGGCGGCTCCGGCGGGGCCGGCGGCAACGGTGTGGTCGTCATCTTCGAATTCGACTGATCGCGGCATCGCCGCCCTCGCGTAAGCCAACCACTCACACACATTCGGATTGGGACAAATGAATCCCTTCAGCTACGGCAATGTCCTGACCGCTGGCCAGTGGAGCTATCTGTTCTCGCAGAAGCAGGACGCGCTCGGCTATACCCCCGTGAACCGGGGCGGCGACACGATGCAAGGGCCGCTCAACACCCAGGCCTCTACGTCCAACGGCGCGGGATTCAGCATCCCTCCTGGCGCTGCCCCGGGAGTGCCGGTCGATGGCCAGATCTGGATGACCATCTTTGGGCTCTTCTTCCAGATCGGCGGGAAAACAATCGGACCGATCGCCAACGGCACCATCGTTGGGCCTTCGACCTCCGTGGTGGGCGATATTCCAGTTTTCTCCACGATCGGCGGCACTGCCCTCGCGGACAGCGGGATCTCGCTCGCTTCGCAGTTCCCCAACCTCATTCTGGCTACTCCAGCCTTCGGAAGCGGAGTGCCCGCATTCCGAGCGCTGATCGGGGCTGACCTACCCACGCCGCAGCCCGTGGCCCTCGGTGGCGTGAAATCTGCGGCGGCTCCACCCCATCAGTTCGGGACCGGAGTCGACACCAGCGGCAACCCGACGTTCGCTCAGCCGGCGATCGGCGACGTCTCGGGCCTTGCCGCGAACATGCTGGCCTTTCTTGCCGGCGGCACGAGCGCCCAGCTCGCCGCGGCGATGGTCGACGAGACCGGCAGCGGTCCGCTTGTCTTCGCCACGAACCCGACCGTCGCCCTTGGCTCGGCCTCGACCGCCGTCACGCAGACGCCCGGCGACAACTCGACCAAGTTGGCCACGACGGCCTATGTGCAGGCAGCGATATTCGCCACCACGACGCTGCCGGCGACCAGGCTGGCCACGACCACCGCGCTTCCGGCGGTCACCTATGCCAATGGAGCATCCGGCGTCGGTGCCACGCTCACCGCTTCTGCCAACGGTGCCTTGACGGTCGATGGCGTAGCCGCGAACCTCAACGACGTGATCCTGGTCAAGAACCAGGCCTCGTCGTTCCAGAACGGCATCTATACGGTCACGGCGACCGGTAGCGCGGGCGCGCCTTTCGTCCTGACGCGTGCGACCTACTACAATCTCTCTGCCGACATCGATCTTGGCGACCAGACGTTCGTGACGGGTGGAGCGACGCAGGGCGCCACGACCTGGACGCAGAATGCCAAGGAAAACCCGGTCATTGGTACCGACCCGATCACGTTCGCCCAGACGGCGGGCGTCGGTTCATACACGGCCGGCAATGGCCTTATCCTGGCGGGCACGCAGTTCTCGATCGACACTACGATCACCGCTGACCTAACTTCGGCGCAGTCGCTCTCCAACAAGACGCTGGTGAGCCCGGCACTCAGCGGCGTGCCCACCGCGCCGACTGCAGGGGCCGGCACGAGCAGCGCGCAGATCGCCACCACGGCATTTGCGGCGGCCGCTGCAGCAGCCGCCGCGGCCGGGACGCTTGTCAACGTCCAGGTAAAGACTGCCTCGGGCACCTATATGCCGACCGCAGGCGCAAGTCGCGCACTCGTCTTCGTCACTGGCGGCGGCGCGGGTGGCACGACCGGCACGGGCAGCGGCAGTGAAAGCGGCGGCGGCGCTGGTGGCACGGCCATCTTCTTCATGAACGGTGTCTCGGCACAGACCGTTACAATTGGCTCGGGCGGCGCTGCCGGCGCCGCAGGTGGATCATCCGCATTCGGCACTGTTACGGCGAACGGCGGCTCTGCCGCAGCCTCTCAGAACATCGGCGGCCGGGGCGGCACGGCAGCCAACGGCTACATGAATATTGCTGGCGGCGACGGCGGCTCCGGCACCAATGCGACCGGCAACTCCCAAGGCGGCGAGGGCGGCGCCAGCTTTTGGGGCGGCGGTGGCGCGGGCGGCCAGACCGCTAACAGCCACAATGCCGGCGCGGCCGCGCAGGCATACGGCGCTGGCGGCGGCGGCGGTTCGTACAGCGCTGGCGCTGGCGGCGCTGGCGCGCCCGGCGTCGTTCTCATACTCGAGTTCAAATAAGGATCGCATTCATGCAACTGGCAGTCATCCAAGGCACCGAAGTCGTGAACCTCATCGAGGGCGACCCGACCTTCACACTCGACGGGTTCACCATCGTCCCGCTCGCGGAGCCGGGGTATATCGGCGGCACCTATAGCAATGGCGTGTTCAGCGCTCCCCCGGCACCGCCTGCCGTTGCCGGAAAGCGTGTCGGCTCGGCAATTCCACCTCCAGCTAAGCGTTGCCGGTTTGCGCGCCCAGGTCATCGCCTGGATCGGAACGCAGCCTGTCGAGGTGCAAGACGCCTTCGAATACAGTGGAAGCTTCGTGCGCAACGAGCCGATGATGGAATCCGGCTTCGCCGCGCTCGGCTACACGTCGGCCCAGATCGACGCGTTCTTCACGGCCGCCGCGCTGCTCTGACGGCCGCCCACCGTCGGGCTCGACCATCCCCTCTTTCCGAAAGGAACTGTAATGCGTCTCGTCCCTGACGTGCGTCGCGTGGTGCTTTTGTCTCTGAGCTTCTGGATGCAGGTTTTCGGCCTCGCCGTGCTCATCGTGCCTGAGCTTTGGTACGGCTGGACCGGCCAGGACTATGATCCGAACATCGCATGGTGGCTCGCTGTCGGCCTTCTGCTTGCCGGCATCATCGGCCGAGTCTTCCAGCAGGGAATTTCCCCGTGGAAGGAATGGCTGCGCATCGCCGCCGTCGCGGCAATCGTCTTTGCGCTGGCGCTTCTGCTCGCATGGCCGTCCAGCGCCGCAAGCCTTCCAGATGGTCCGGCGACCGAGGCGCAGACGCTGGCGATCGCGGTGCCGTTCATCGCTAAGGAAGAGGGCAAGAGCAACCGCGCTTACCGTGATGCCGTCGGTATCTGGACGATTTGCTACGGCTCGACACGCGACGTCCGCGCCAACATGGTGCTGACCGACCAGGAGTGCCTCGACCTTCTCAAGATCGAGGTGGCCCAGCATCGCACCGGCCTGCACCGCTATTTCACGCCGTCGACAATCGACATTCGCCTGCCGGCGACACGGGACGCGGCCTACACGTCGCTTGCCTTAAACGTCGGTCCCGCCGGCGCGGGAAAGAGCACCGCAACGCGCCGCCTCAACGCTGGTGATGTCGCCGGCGGCTGCGATGCGCTCACCTGGTTCGATAGAGCCGGCAAGCGCGTGCTGCGCGGCCTGTTCGAACGGCGCCAGCGTGAGAAGGCGCTCTGCATGATTGGCGCAAGCCGATGATGCTCGCTTTCCTCGCACCGGTTCTGGCCCTCCTCGGCCCGGTCTGGAATTTCTGCACCAGCCGTATCGGCCTGCCGCTGGTCCTGGCCGGCGGCATCATCCTCTTTTACGAGGGCCTGCCGCTCGGCCCGGTCCGCGACATCCCCTATGTCGGGCCGGCCCTGGCCGGCTTGGTCGACGGCCGCGTCGATCGACAATATGCCGCCGGCCAAAAGGCGGAGGACGCGCTGTGGCAGGAGAAGATCAAGCTCGCCGCCATCGCTCAAGCGGCCGACAACAAGACGCGGCAGCAGGACATCGATGCCGCGGCACAAGCCTACATCGACAGGCAGCATAGCGACGCCGGCCGCATCGGCCAGCTGGTGCGCGCGCAGAAGGACCAAGACAATGCACCGCCCGTTTCGACCAATCCTTCTGGCTGCAAGCCTGATGGCATCTCTGCAGGGGTGTCAGAGCGCCTCGACGCCATCGGTCGATAGCCTGGTGACCAAGCCGACGGCACACGTCGATCCAAGCGTGATGCAGGATTGCGTCGGCGTGGTCGATATCCCCCATCGCTTCGTCTCGACGGAGGAGGAAGCCCGGCTGCACGCGGAAGATCGCCGCCGTCTCGGGGACTGCGTTCGCCTCAACCACGCCAAGGGCGATACCATCCAGGCGCTCGTGAAATGAGCGGAGGGTTCCCCCAGCGCCTTCGCGAACTCGACCCGGAAACGATCCTCTGGCTCGATCGCCTCGACAGCAAGCAGCGCGAGGCCCTCATCTGGGCCGGCCGCCTGAAGCCCGAACAGCGGGACCGGCTCGATGATTTCCTCGATATGGACGAGGATCACTTCCAAGCGGGATTCGCTGTGGTGAAGCTCTGGACGCGGTTGCGCTGGCTGGGCTCCACATCGATGTGGATCATTCTTACGGTTGCGGGGTTGTTACTGGCATTGACGCAGATCATCGACCAGTTGAAGGGATCCAAGCTGTGAGGCTGCCGCGCACCGCTTCCGAAGTTCTGACCGGTCTGATTTTCCTCTTGGCCGGGGCTCTCGGGGTGCTGCTCTACCTGCAGATCGCACAGGCGCTCACCCTGTAATTCCCTGCACATCACTTCCAGTCTCCCCATCGGCTTCGGCCGGTGGGTTCTTTTTTGCGCTCTCGGCTCGCCGCGCCGGCTGGGATTCATCTGAAGGTTTTTATCAGCTATTGTGCGCAATCATGCCGCGCAGGACCGCCGAGGAGGACTTCATATGGCTGACACCACGATCGAATGGACGGACGCCACTTGGAACCCGGTCGCCGGGTGTACGATCCTTACCGCAGGCTGCACGAATTGCTACGCCATGAGAATGGCCGCTCGGCTGGAAGCCATGGGAATGGAGAAATACCATGGCCTCACTCGCAAAAGCGGGGGCCGTGCGAAGTGGACCGGCAAGGTGGTAATCGACCCGAAGTCACTCGCTATACCCGCAGCCTGGTCAAAGCCGCGCCGGGTGTTTGTGAATTCTATGTCAGATCTGTTCCATATTGATGTGCCCCCGGACTTCATCCGGCAGGTCTGGGCGGTGATGGAGCAAACGCCCCGGCACACCTATCAAATCCTTACGAAGCGACCAGAGGTGATGGCAGAAATCCTGTCGCGAGGAGACTTCCCGGTGCTCTCAAACGTGTGGCTCGGGACCAGTGTTGAGGATAGCCGCGTGCTCGATCGTCTCGACGATTTGCGACGTGCCCCTGCGGCCATCCGCTTCGTGTCACTCGAGCCGCTGATAGGTTCAGTGGCAGGTGCCAATCTTTCGAATATCGATTGGGCAATCGTTGGGGGTGAATCCGGACCTGGCGCGCGAGATATGGACCCACGGTGGGTCGACGAGATCGAAGCCATGTGCCGAAGGAGCGGAACCGCGTTCTTCTTCAAGCAGTGGGGCGGCCGCAATAAAAAAGCGACCGGACGGACCCTCAACGGGCGGACCTACGATGAAATGCCAATCGGGCCCTCTCTCGCCCTTTGATTGTGGGTGTCAAGACGTCTCTCTAGACCGGATTGGTCATTAGGCACTAATGTTTCCCGGCGAGTCGACTTCTGCCTGACGCGCTGGTTGCGGGGAATCTCAAGTGCAAGACATATATTTTGGCCGTGAACAGACTGCTGCGAAGCATTTCATCCTGCGAAAATACTTACAGTCTCTGGCGTTTAAGGTGCTGCTCGGAGGATATCCGACATTGACTTATGTGGACGGGTTCTCTGGCCCCTGGGAGACCCGCACCACGGACTATTCAGATACATCTTTCATGATAGCCATTCAAATGTTGAAAGACGCCCAGCTTCAGATGAAGCGGCAAGGCAAGTCCAAAACCATTCAATGCTTCTTTGTTGAAGCGGATCGGGCAGCCTTTGCAGAACTAGACCGCGCGGTGAAGGCGCACCACGACCCGTCAAACAACTTTCACGTCCACAGTTTTTGTGGCCGGTTTGAAGATGCCGTCGACCTCATAATGAAGGTGGTCGGTCCGTCGTTTGCGCTCACTTTCATAGATCCTACTGGTTGGACGGGGTACGAGTTCGGCAAGGTCAAGCCAATCATGCAGCACCGACCGGGAGAGGTGCTGTTGAATTTTATGTTCGATCACGTGAACCGGTTCACCGCTTGGGACGACGCAAAAATCATTGCGTCCTTCGATGGGATACTAGGTGCGAACTGGAAAGAGAGACTAGACGCTCGCCTAGCTAGAGAGGTGGCAATCCAAGCTCTGTTTTCAGAGGAATTTCGAAAGTCTGGTGGGTTTCAGCATGTGCTGTTGACGCCGATCGAAAAACTGGCAGAGCGAACGTTCTTCTGCATCGCATACGGAACCAGGAATTCGAAAGGCCTGGAGACCTATAGAGAGGTCGAGTTCGCGGCCTTAAAGGACCACGGACTTCGGCGGATCGAAGCGCGCCAATCGATCGAGACAGAAAGAACCGGGCAAACAGATATTTTCAAGCTGGCAGGGTTTAAGGACGTGCCAGCTGTGGAACGGCAACTCCCGGGTATTCGGGCTGATGCACAGCAATGGCTCTTATCCAAACTTCGGGCACACGACATAGCCTTGCCTTTTTCTCAGATTTGGCCCGAGATGATGGAAACGTTTATGTTGCGAATGAAAGATGCAAAACAAGTCTGCGCCGATCTGGCCACGGACGATTTGATCCGTGCATCGTGGCGGGAGGGGGGATCCAGACGTCGCACTCCAAGCGATGACGACCCCATCGAATTAACGCCAAAGGGCAAGGGAGACATCGGGCTCGCCTAGAATGTCCGGAACCATTCGAGCACGGGCAAATTGAATCGCCTGTAGTGGCGTCAAGAGTTCGGCGTTCATGAGCAGTCCGATAACCAGCCAGAATTTAAAGCGCGCCGCAGTCCGTAAGGCGCTCGACCGCCACAAGGTCTACATCACGGCGCAGCGTTTCTCCGGAGGCTCCTACGAGGCTCGCGTGCTGGTCGACGGCGAGGTCTATTGGGTCGATGAATTACGGCTGAGCCAGCTGCGCGCAGGCATATCGCCTTCGGAGCTGGAGTGGATACCGGCAGGAGAAGATAGCTGATCGCTCCGCCGTTCCGATAGCGTGACGCTTGCCCGAGCGTCCGTTGCGTTAACCGCTCGCTCCACAATTTTCGGGGGAACCGGCCGCCACTAACATTTGTTATAGGCGGAATGCAGAAACCAGAAGCCAAATCCGACACAATTCCGGTCGCCCTCGTGCTTGCAGCCATCCGGCTCCAGGTCGCGATCGACAGGCGCCAAGCGGAACAGAGGCGAGGCGCCGAAAAATAGTCCGTGCCTGAAGGCTCCGGAACTTAAGCCCCGGAAAAGCATTGCCTTTCCATGTTCAGTGACAAAGAAACAATCATCTTAGAAGCTTGTTTGCTGGTGGCCGTGCCTCTGTCGGTTGGCATGTCCGTCCTCTCGGCCGTCCTATTCCATTGATGAGCACACGGGGTGTAAATTTCCTCGACAAATGGATGGCAGAGCACCTGCCGAACGCGATGACTGATGATCCCGTCGCAGTGAGCGACTTGGCCGACCAGCTCATGGGAGCGGCCGACCGAGAAGGCATCCCGGCCGCCGAGATCAACGAGGAAGTCGAAAGCGTCTACGGAGTGATCTTCGAACCCCTGGCGAACCGCGAAGGAAGCTTGGCGGGGTAGACCGCGAATAACGCATACTACATACAAATTCGCTAAAATGCCCGGAACCGATGGGCCGCGGACGGCTTGAATCGCGTTTGGAGAGTTCGGGTGCATGCGTAACGCCAGAGAGCGGTTGATGTTCATCAAGCCGCTTGAGCCTATCCAGGTCGAGACGCCGCCGGTCAGCGACGACTGGCTGCACGAGATCAAATATGACGGCTTCCGCACCCAGCTCGTCCGCGATTGGGCAGGTGTTAGGGCATTCTCACGAAACGGGCATGACTGGTCTCAGCGCTACTGGCCGATCGTCACCGCGGCAGAAAAGCTGCCGGCGGAATCGTTTATCATCGATGGGGAGATGATCGCGCCCGATCCCGATGGCCGGCCGAACTTTCACCAGATGCATTCTCGGATGGTGTGGAATGCCGAACAACTCGCCTTCGTTGCTTTCGATATCTTGCATCTGAACGGCCAGGATCCCCGATCCCTGCCGCTGATCGAGCGCAAGGCCAAGCTCTGGAACCTGATCCGGCCGGCCAGGGACATCATTCAATACAGCGACCATGTTGAGGGCAACGGCGTCGCGTTCTTCGAGGCCGTCGAGCAGATGGGCCTTGAGGGCATGGTCTCGAAACGACGCGAGAGCCTCTATCGAAGCGGGAAGGTCGATTCCTGGGTCAAGTGCAAGTGCTGGGATGTCGGCGACTTCGAGCTTCTCGGCATTAGACGCGAGCCTGGGAAGCCCGCTGCGGCGATCGTGGCGCGCGGTGGTGATATGCCGGCACAGCGTTCATAACGCTGCCCAGCGGCCTCAGGGAAAGGCTGTGGCAGCGCGTCGAAGCGGTTAGGGCCTCGAAGCCTTCCCAGCCTGTCCCCAGCGCCTTCGCCGATGATGTCGAATGGCTGAGGCCTGGCATCACCGGCCGGGTAAGGTTCCTTCGTGGCGAGCACACGCTACGCCATGCGACACTGCAGGACTTGGAGGAAGGAACCAAATAAGGTGGCCTCCCAGCTTGAGGTCAGCATGAGCGCGCGGGCTTTGAAATTTCTGGACCGATGGATGGCAGAACATCTGCCAAAGGTGAGCACCGACGACTCAGGAACCATTGCCGATCTCGTCGTTGAACTCCTGGCTTCTGCCGGCCGGCTGAGACTCAACAGATGCCTGCCACCCCAGGCAACGGGATGACGGGCATCTATCCACTCTCTCATGCCGCCGAACGAAGGGACACATGTTCGCCGGCTCTATCAAATGTATGCAGTGGGATGTAGGTTTCGGGACAGGGACCAAAGCGTCATTCTCTACGACTTCTGTCTGAATTGGGAACATCCCGACGGGATGCGAATATGGCCTCGGCGGCACGGGTAGTTCCGGCATTCTATCCGAGCCGCCTGAAAGGCAAAGCATGGAGCCCGCTCGCACTCCTTCTCTCACGAGCGGGCTCTTGCCCGCCGCGCTGAGGACCTTTACGTCACGCTCCGCTTGGTTGCCTTCTTCGCCGGCTTAGCTGCAGCCTTCCGCTGAAAGCCAAACCCCTTCGCCAACGCCGATCGCCGCTCCGCATAGTTCGGCGCCACCATCGGATGGTCTGCCGGCAGGTTCCATTTCGCGCGATACTGCTTTGGTGTAAGACCGTGATCGGTCATCAGGTGCCGCTTGAGCGACTTGAACTCCTTGCCGTCCTCCAGGCAGATGATGTGATCGGGGAAGATCGAGCGCTCCGGGTCGACGGCAGGCTCCTGCTTTGGCAGCAGGGCTGCGCCAGTGAGCGAGTAATACACCGACGCGATCAAATCCGCCAAGTCGGTTACCGAGACGAGATTATTGCTAACATAAGCGGAGACGATGTCGGCGGTGAGGTCCACTAGTGACATGCGAAATCTCTTTTGTCTGACAAAGCTCTCTATTTGAGCGCATCTGCTAATAAAATGAAATCCAGCCAAAAGGCCGAGCTCGCCTTGCATCGCAGCATGATGGCTGGACTCAAGAGCTTATCGACGCTGGCATGTCACGGGCGGCTGCCTGGATTGCCATCGTCATCAAAAGCTCGATCTGCCGGCGCTCCGCGACCGCTTCGGCGCTATGCTCCGGCGATGGAGTGGGACCTCAAGCCGAAGATGAAATGCGCCGTCTGTGGCGGCAAGCGGATCACGCTGGCCTATTCGCCTGACACCCGCCCGAAAGACCTTCACCGCAAAGGAGTGTGAGGTTTCTAGGGCGTGCGTTTCGGATCCCAGACCCATGGCAGCTGCTGCATGTCACCGTCACCCCAGAGCATCCCTGGCGATGTGTCCCGGCCGGGCAGCACGTGCCGGTAGACTGCTCCCATTTGTTGCACATGAATACCCTGCCACTTCCCTGGCATGCAGCGCATGTGTTTTTCCTGAAGTCCGCCATCTCGCTTCGCTCACCCCGATCGCCGTCTTAGCGAGAGCTAAAGTGCTGATCAAGGGCTGTCATTGAGAGCGAAATTCTCAGAGACGTGCCTATCTCCAGGGTTTCCGCAGCCTCACGCCAGCGCCGCCGCCGTTGTCCGGGATAAACTCGACGCCCGCCGGGCGCGGCAACCCCGCGTTTGTGGCGCACAACCAGCTTCCAGCATACAATGACGCCACACACCTGAACTCTCCAAGTTGGGGTTCTCTTTTGGCCCGGCTGCTTCGGTGGCCGGGCTTTTTAGCAATCGCGAATGTGTGATGTGCATTTGAACCGGATCGCGAGTTAGAGTGACCTGCGTCACCTAAATTACTCCATGGATCCGGCCCGGAGGCTTCGGCTTCCGGGTCTTTCTGTTTGCCATCCCGTCCTGCCCATATTTGTGACTGGACGGAGCGCTGGAAGCCCGTTCACGTTATAGGCCTATGGAATCCCCACCTCCAGACGGTCCCCGTCGAGAACATCGCCCGCGCGTGTTGAAGGGCGCAACGATTATCACTGGTTTCCAAAACTCGGAAATCAGTTGTTCTCTACGCAATCAGCACTCCCAAGGAGCCGAACTGAGGTTGGCCGCAGACATTCAGATTCCAGCACGCTTTGTGCTCTACGTTCCCGTCGACGAGATCGCTTACAAAGCTGTCGTTCGATGGCGAAGGAATGACCGCGTAGGCGTCGAATTCGAGGGTACCGAGCCAAAGCCGAAGTTCCATTACGGTTGAATGCCGCAAGGGACTTAGAGGGCAACCAACGGATAGGAGTGAACGTCCGAGGTGATGATTGGAGGGCGGGTCAGGCGTTACCTTCGACCGCACTCTCGTCGTCCAGCGCGTAGGGCACCGGCAGGTAGGCGTTAGCCATCAGCCATTCACCGACGATCGTTCTGACCAGCTCCGGCTTGGATAGCCCCATTTCCGCGGCGGCCAGGCCTGCCAACGCTTCCTCGACCTTCGGATGGACGAGCCCCGTCACATTCCTCAACATTAGGGCGGCCCTGCGGAGCATCACCTGAAGGTCGGCTCTCGAGATCTCTGCAATCTGATCGGCTGCCTCTTCCAGGTCGGTTGCTATCGTCTCACGTATCATGATGTGCCTCTGCTACAGGTAGCGTTCCCCCTCCCCACGGTGCTCAAAGCAAAACCAGTGAGATGGCTTCCTCGGGCGAGCAAAGCCCCAGCCCGCGTCTTTCGCACAACCCTTGTGCTCGCAGGCGTGGCCGAGAGGCCCGCGCTCGCGCGTTTGCACAGGCTCACCAGGGCGTGTCGGCTCGTCGCTCATGACGAAAAGATTTCATATGCCCGCTTGACGTTCAAGTTTTTTGTTCTTTTTCTGTTCTCATGGCGCATGAGATGATCGACACGCTGGGCAAGGCGACCCGGCACAACATGCTTTTGAAGCTGGAGTGCGCCTGCGGGAACGTGCGCTACTGCCGGTCGGCTGACCTCATGATGGTCTACGGCGGGGGCGCCAATCCCTTCCGCCTGAGGTTCGACTGCAGCCGCTGCAAGCCGGAGATCAAGGTGACGCTCGTCGAGGTTCACCCCGAGCATCTGCCGAGGAAGCTTGTGATCCACAAGCCCATGAAGGTCGACGGCAAGATCGTCTGGCACACGGAAAGGTTCCGGCCCTGAGCAGCGCTGGTGCGTCGTTGCTCACATTTGTTGCATTGCTCTGGAACAAGAAGACGACCGCCGAGCGGGGCGGGGGACCTGGGTGTGTCGACGGTCGTCGGAGGACAGGGGGCCATAGAGTCAGCAAACTGCGTTGCGATCGGCCCTGGCTCAACATGTCATTGATTCAACCCGCATAAAATAACAAATGTTGTGGTTCTCTCCAAAGCCTGTCGACACACGGCGGACTTTACCCGACGCCCCCTTCTCGCGAGCGGCGGTATCTCAACAGCCGGCGTTGAAAGAGCGCCGCCCCTCTCACACGGCTCCACCCGACATACCTTCAACCCTGAGGCGCCTCATTGCTTCCCGACCTTAGAGGAGATCTTCTCGCACCTTTTTCTCGCGAGTGGCGGCAATATCTAAGCGCGGCCCTAAATGCCGCGGCTGCCAAGTCGCATTTGCGCTTGGATGGACCATTGCTCTGAATGACAATTTCAGCCTGCCTGGTTGTCAAACCGTGCTTTGCCGCGAACTCGTCTGGGTCGTAGGTGTCCGTCCAGCGCGACCGCTTCACACCTTGCATCTTACCTCCGCGGTAACGAAATCGTGAGAAGCAAACGCGGGGCCGTTCATAAGGTTTCAGATGAATGTCGGAAGCCTCAACTCGGCTGGGCACCAGAGCCGGCTTTCTCCTCGGCGGCTTATAGGGTGGTCACCACGCTCTTGGTCTCTTTTCGTTCTGCACTCTCGAATGGCGGGCAACTTACATAGCCAGGGCTATGGCCTCGGCTAGAACCCTGCCGCGCTCACGGGCCTGGAGGCTGTAGAACGGCCCGGCAGCCATCTTGCTTCGGGGTGAAGTGGTGACGCACCGCCGGGCCGAGGTGGTCCGGAAGTGGGTAGCCAAAACCCCGGACGGCGCTAACGATAGCGTCATGGCGGGCGATAGCAATTGTTGTTTTGGTGAGCGTCAAATCAAGGACCAAAGCGCGTCGCCTGAGTCCGCTCCTCGGGACGCGCCGCACAAACTGGCGTTTCTACCCACCGGCTTGATACTGTGGTATGTAGATGCCGCAACTCCATTGGTGGGACCACGGATATTCCGCTCTACCGTGCAGGCCGCCCCAGCGCAGCTGGCGTGGTGCGGATCGTCCGGCGCAAATGACGATCGATCAGGGAGGACTGCCATGCGCGCAATCGCAATTTTCATCGCCTCGTCGGCCACGATCTTCCTTGCAAGCCCATCGCGGGCGCAGGATGCCGCCGCAGGCGAGAAGGTCTTCACCAAGTGCAAGGTCTGCCACATTGCCGACCAGGACCAGAACAAGGTCGGCCCGTCTCTGCACGGCGTCATCGGGCGCACCGCGGGCACGCATCCCGGTTTCACTTATTCCATGGCCATGACCGAGGCCGGAAAATCCGGCATCAAATGGGATGAGCCTACGCTGACGAAGTATCTTCAGGACCCGAGGGGGATGGTCAAGGGGACGAAGATGGCGTTTCCCGGCCTCAAGAACGATCAGGACGTAGCCAACGTCATCGCTTACCTGAAACAGTTTTCCAAGTAAGCGGGCCCTTCCAGGCGCCCTGTCGGCGGCAGCGTCGCGGGACGGCGGCTTGGCGGGTTAGATAGACAGATGCCCGCCACTCCTGGCAGAAACGGCGGGCATCTATCCACTCTCTCATGCCGACGATGAAGGGGACATTGCTCGCCGGCCCTATCAAATGATGCAGAGAACGCGAAGGTTTCAGGGTTGGGACCAAAGCGGCAGCTCCTCCGACTTCGGTCGCAATCTGGCGGAAGGGAACATTCGATCAACCATCCCGTTGGGTGTCGCGGCGTGTGTCCCGGCCAAGGTTCACCGCGCCGCGCGGGGGCATTCCCCGGAGCCCGTTCGACCTCCCTCAGGCGAGCGGGCTCTTGTTTGAGACGGAGATAGGGCAGTGAAGGACGGCGACGGCAAGCCGAACGGGTCGCGCACGGACAAAAATACCCGCCTTTTGGCAGCGCGGTTGGCAAAAGAGACTAGCCTATCCGAGGAGGAGGCGCGGGAGCTGATCCGGCTGATCGGCACGGATTGGAATTCGCTGGTGCGGGAAGCGAAATTTCTCAAGCGCCGCCATTGAGGCGCCTGGCAGGGAGACCGAGCTTACGGTTTGGGTTTCCTATCCACCGTGGCAAACAGCGCCGCCTCGTCTGTCGCCCCGTTCTGGAAGGCCGTGATCAACAGGCTGCCCAGCCATTCCCTTTCGGCGGCGTCCGCACCTGCGGGTAATAGCTTCTGGAGCACTCTTTCAAGCATCGCCATGTCGTCGGGTCCGAGAATACTGTTTGGCTGAGAACGCATCGGGCACCCCCAGGAACCTCTGCGGCCCGGCCCGCTTTAACCTAGGTGACACAGGATTATCACGGGTCGGGCCACCCACCGCTTGAAGGTGGGGAGCATTGATCCTGCATCCATATGAGCGGACTCGCAACTAACAGATTTGCGACTGAAGCCTCTAACGATCCCGCGCATAAGTCCTGTTTGTTTAGCAGCCGTCTAAAGGCCGGAACTTGGCGAGACGAGAGCGGTTATAGAGATTGGGCGGCAAGGCTTTGTCCTCCGTTTCTGCTTGCCGTCTGAAAGGCCACGACGGAGCCCGCTCGGCCCTCACGAGCGGGCTCTTGCCGTTCTAGTTCCCGTTTCGCTGTCGATCCTCGCCTGGTGATTGCCGGGCGGATCCCCAATTGTGTTTTGACTATTTGGCTTGTCGGGCGCGTAAAATATCAAGTTCGCCC
>NZ_NSFZ01000007.1:0-339905 GCF_002294915.1 Mesorhizobium sp. WSM3879
CCTCCACAAGGAAGTGAATCACAAACCTTACATCAGCGGAATCCTTCGCGATTCAATCTGATGGTCCGACGCTCTAGAAAGGCTTAGAGGCCGAAACCTTCGAAACGCTTCTTGAACTTCGACAGGCGGCCGCCGCGGTCGAGCAGGGTCTGCTGGCCGCCGGTCCAGGCCGGGTGCGTGGTCGGGTCGATGTCGAGGTTCATCGTGTCGCCTTCCTTGCCCCAGGTCGAGCGGGTCAGGTATTCGGTGCCGTCGGTCATGACGACCTTGATGGTGTGGTAGTCGGGATGGATATCGGCCTTCATTGTCGTGTTCCTGGCTTGCCGGCGCTGGTGACGGGCCGATGGCCTGCGTCGATGCGCCCCTTTTTAAAACTCGAAGCCGCAGCTAATGAAAAGCCACGGCTTCTAAAACGGTCGGCGAGCCTATACATCAGCCGGAATTGAATCACAAGGCCGCGGCAGGCGCATATTGAAGCGCATGACGAACACGCGGCCAGAGGAAACGCTCATGGCGGATATCGGTGTCAGTGGTGACGAGCGCAGGCGCTCGGTCCGGCCGCTCAGGAACCTTTTTCCGTACGTCATGCGGTACCGCAAACTGGCGGTCGGAGCGATCATATCGCTGATCGTCGCGGCAGGGACGACGCTGGCCCTGCCGATGGCCGTGCGGCGCATGATCGATCACGGCTTCCAGGCGGCGGGCACTACCTTCATTGCCGAGTATTTCGCCGCGCTGGTGCTGATGGCGGCAGTGCTGGCGGCGGCGTCCGCCAGCCGCTACTACTTCGTCATCACGCTCGGCGAGCGGGTCGTCGCCGACATCCGCCGCGATGTCTTCTCCCATGTCACGACGCTCTCGCCGGCCTTTTTCGATCGCTCGCAGTCGGGCGAGATCGTGTCGCGGCTTGCCGCGGATACCACGCAGGTGAAGTCGGCGGTCGGCGCCACGGCATCGGTCGCGCTGCGCAATCTCATCCTCGGCGTCGGTGCCGTGGCGATGATGGTCTTCACCAGCCCGAAACTCTCCGGCCTGGTACTGGCCGCCATCCCGCTGATCGTGCTGCCGCTCGTCGCCTTCGGCCGTTCGGTGCGGCGCAAGTCGCGGCTGGCGCAGGATACGCTGGCGGAAGCCACTGCCTATGCCAGCGAGCAGATCGGCGCCGTGCGCACGCTGCAGGCCTTCACCAACGAGAAGCTGGTGACGGGGCGCTTCTCGGCCGCCGTCGAGGCCGCCTTCGAGGCGGCGCGCACGTCGGTCTTCGCCCGTTCCTTTCTCACCTTCTTCGCCATCTTCATGATCTTTTCATCGGTGGTGGCGGTGCTCTGGTTCGGCTCGCGCGACGTGCTTGCCGGCACGATGTCGGCCGGCACGCTCGGCCAGTTCCTGCTCTATTCGGTGTTCGCCGCCGGCGCGCTCGGCGCGCTGTCGGAAGTGTGGAGCGAGCTGTCGCAGGCGGCGGGCGCCGCCGAGCGTCTGACCGAGATCCTGGCCGAGAAGCCCGCCATTCAGGCGCCCGCCGATCCACAGCCGCTGCCGGCCAAGGCCAAGGGCGCGATCAGCTTTGACGATGTCTCCTTCTCCTATCCCGCGCGGCCGGACCGGGCCGCCGTGCATGGGCTAAGCTTCCAGGTGAAGCCCGGCGAGACGGTGGCGATCGTCGGTCCTTCGGGCGCGGGAAAAAGCACCGTCTTCTCGCTTATCCTGCGCTTCTACGATCCGGAGAGCGGCCGTGTCGTCATCGACGGCGTCGATCTGCGCCAGGCCGATCCGGCCGCAATCCGCCAGCGCATCGCCATCGTGGCGCAGGACGTCACCATCTTCGCGGCCAGTGCTGCCGACAATATCGGCTTCGGCCGGCCGGGCGCCAGCGATGCCGAGATCGAGGCGGCGGCAAAGGCGGCGCTTGCCGACGAATTCATCGGCAAGCTTGAAAAGGGCTATGACAGCCAGGTCGGCGAGCGCGGTGTGACGCTTTCGGGCGGCCAGCGCCAGCGCGTGGCGATCGCCCGCGCCATTCTGCGTGACGCACCGATCCTGCTGCTCGACGAGGCGACCTCGGCGCTCGACGCCGAAAGCGAAACGCTGGTGCAGACGGCGCTGGAGCGGCTGATGCGCGGCCGCACCACCATCGTGATCGCCCACCGGCTGGCGACGGTGCTCAAGGCCGACCGGATCCTAGTCATGGACGGCGGACGCATCGTCGAGGAAGGCACGCATCAGAGCCTTGTCGCCAAGGGCGGCACCTATGCGCGGCTCGCCAAGCTGCAGTTCGAGACCGGAGCGAGCGCCTTCAAGGGCGCGGCGGAGTAGCGCCGCCGGCAGGCGCTATCAGTCGCCGTAGCGCTTGCGCAGGTGCTCGGTGAAGTAAACGGCGTTGAGCTTCTCGCCGGTGGCGCGCTCGAGCAGGTCCGGCGTCGACCAGCGCGAGCCCTGCGACCAGATCTTGTCGCGTCGCCACTCATTGATGGCGCTGAAGTCGCCCTTGGCGAGATCTCCGTCGGCTGACGGATGCTCCCTGGTCAAGGCGGCCCACTGCTGTGCCGCCATCATGGCCCCCAAGGTGTAGGACGGGAAATAGCCGAAGGCGGCGCCCGGCCAGTGCACGTCCTGCATCGGCCCGTCGGCCGGGTTGTCGATGGTCGACAGGCCGAGATAGTCGCGCGTCTTGGCATCCCAGGCCTCGGGCAGGTCGGCCGCCTCCAGCCGTCCTGAGACGAGCTCTTGCTCGAGCTCGTAACGCAGGATGACATGCAGCGGATAGGTGACCTCGTCGGCGTCGACGCGGATAAAGCCGCGTTCCACATGATGGACATGCGGCAGGATGTCGTCGATCGACCAGGCTTCGCCGAGATGCTTCTCGACAACCGGCAGCGCCCAGCGCCAGAAGGCGGGGTTGCGGCCGATCTGCTTCTCAACGAACAGGCTCTGGCTCTCATGCACGGCCATGCCGCGCGCCTTGCCGAGCGGCCAGTGCGACCAGGCTTTCGGCAGATTCTGTTCGTAAAGCGCGTGACCGGTCTCGTGCAGCACTCCCATCAGCGCCGACAGGAAATCGGAAGTCTTGTAGCGGGTGGTGATGCGCACATCGGTCGGCACGCCGCCGCAGAAGGGATGGTGCGACACCGCAAGCGAGCCATGGGTGAGGTCGAAGCCGACCGCCGCCATCATGGCAAGACCAAGCTCGCGCTGCTTCTCGACGGCGTAGCTGCCGGAGAGCGGCTTGAGCGCGTGCTTCGCCAGCCGCGCATCCTGCATCGCCAGCGCATGCGGCAGGAAATCCTTGAGGAAAGCCTTCAGCTCGACAAACACCGGCGTGATGTCGGCGGCGCGGTTGCCCGGATCGTACTGCTCCATCAGCGAGTCATAGGGGGCGAGGCCGAGGGCCTCGGCGCGCAGCGCCGCTTCTTCCCGCACCAGCGCCACGACGCCTTCCAGCGCCGGCAGGAAGCCCGCCCAGTCATTCTTGGCGCGCAGGTCGCGCCAGAGCTGCTCGGAGCGCATGCGCGCCGTCGTCTGGCGCTCGACAAATTCGACCGGCAGGCAGGTGAGGTTGGTGTATTGCCGGCGCAGTTCCCTCACCGCAGCCTGCTGCTCGTCGTTCAGCGGTTCGGCTTCAGCGGCGGCGATCCAGTCGCCGATCTCCGGCGCGGTAGCCTGGGCGTGCAGCATGCCGGCCAGGGCCGACATCGCCTCGGCGCGCTTCTCGCCGCCGCCAACAGCCATGTGGGTCGCCTCATCGGCGCCGAGAATGGCCAGCGCATGTTCCAGCGCTTCGAGCCTATGGCCGAGTTGATCGAGTTTTTGGAAGGACATGGATGGTTTCCGGCTGCAAAGGGGTTGGCGCGAAAAGATACCAAGGCGCGCAGCTTGGCAACCCTGATCCGCCCGTTCCGGATCAGCCCATCTTGCCTTGCAACAGCGCTACGTGATCAAAGGTTGGGGCCAACGAGCGGAGGGGACAATGATCGGCAATATCCTGACCGGGCTGGTGGCGCTGATCCATTGCTACATCGTCTATCTGGAGATGGTCCTGTGGGACACGCCGCGCGGCCACAAGGCGTTCAACCTCAAGCCGGACTTCGCCAGCGCCTCGAAAGTGCTCGCCGCCAACCAGGGGCTCTATAACGGCTTTCTTGCGACAGGCCTGATCTGGGGGCTCTATCTCGGCACCGGCGGCTTCCAAATCAAGATGTTCTTCCTGCTTTGCGTTGCCGTCGCCGGCCTCTATGGCGGGGCGACCGTCGGCCGCAAGATCCTGGTCATCCAGACGCTGCCCGCGGTGCTTGCCATTATCGCGCTTTGGCTCGGCCGGTGACTGAAAAAAGGACGCCCTCGGGCCAGGTCCCTCGGGCGCCAGATCGTCCCTTCCTGGTCTCGAAACGGCAGTCGCGGACCGAAACCGCTCAGCCGTTCGGATAGTGACCGCCGTCGGCGCCGTCGCCCATCAGGAAGCCGCTGCCGGTATCGGTTCTCAGCTTTTGGTCGACATTGTCGAGACGGCGCAGCAGGTCGTGATATTGCGCAGCCGGAATCCTGCCGTGATCCGAAGCGGCTACGTGCTCGGCCACCTGGCTGATGTGCGCGGCGCGCATATGCAGTTGCTGCGCTTCCGAGGCCGAGATGTCGTTTGCTTGCCGCGCGTCGGCGATGCCCTGATCCACACCCTGGACCTGCTCGATCAGGCTGGTCACCCGCGGTCCGGTGAAGTCGGTTGGATCGGTTGCGTCGAGAGCGCCCTTGTGATGTCCGGCGGCGTAGGCGCCGGCGAGCGGGGCGGCGATCAGAACCGCGGCGAGAGTTGCAGTCTTGAGAGATGTTAAAGCGCGCATGACGGCGCGTCCTCCTGCTGGGGAAGGAGCGGCCATCCCGCTCCGCTTCCGAGCTAGTGGGCCGTCCGGTTCCGTCGCGTCGCGATGGGAGGCATCGCCGGCGGTTCCCGGCCCTGCGCAGCAAACTAGGGCCGCCAAGTCGCCGAGTGTAATTAAAAAAAGATAATGTTTTCAGGCCTTGCCGGAGAGCCTCTGCGCGCTAGAGTTGAGCCCGCGAACAAATTCGCGTGAGTTCGCGTGATGCCGGATCAACGTTCGGTGAGCTTCAGTTCAATTCGGCGATTCTTGCTGCGCGCCTCATCCGTGTCGGCCGGATCGAGCGGCTGGAATTCGCCGAAGCCGGCGGCTACCAGCCGGTTCGCCGGCACGCCGTTCTCGATCAGGAACTTCACCACCGAGGTCGCACGGGCCGTCGACAGTTCCCAGTTGTCGCGATAGCGGCCGGTGCCGGACAAGGGCTTGTTGTCGGTGTGGCCGTCGACGCGCAGCACCCAGCTGATCTCGGGCGGGATTTCCCTCTGCAGCTCGATGACGGCATCGGCGAGCTTCTTCATCTCGACCTTGCCGGCATCGTTGATCTCGTCGGAGCCGGTCGGGAACAGCACTTCCGACTGGAAGACGAAGCGGTCGCCGACGATGCGGATGTTCTCGCGGTCGGCGAGGATCTCGCGCAGCCGGCCGAAGAAATCGGAACGGTAGCGGTTGAGTTCCTGGACGCGCTGCGCCAGCGCCACGTTCAGGCGGCGACCGAGATCGGCAATCTTGGTGTTGGACTCGCGGTCGCGCTGCTCGGACACGTTGAGCGCGTCCTCGAGCGCCGCGATCTGCTTGCGCAGTGCCGCGATCTGCTGGTTGAGGATCTCGACCTGGCTCAGCGCTTGCTGGCTGATCTGGCGCTGGTTGCTGAGTTCGCCGGACAGCGCGTCCGCCCGCTTGTTGGCCGCGTCGCCGGCGCCGGCACCCTGTTCCAGCAATTGCTGAAGGCGGCTCTTTTCCGCCTCCGCCGCCGACAGCGAGGCCTGCAGATTGGCGAGCGTATCTTCCTTGTCCTGGCTGTTCGAGCGCTCCAGCGCCAGCAACTGCGTCAGCTCGTTGATCTGCGAGTTGAGGCGGCTGAGCACCGTGTCCTTGCCGGAGATTTCGCGGCTGAGCAGGAATTGCGCCAGCACGAAGACCGTCAGCAGGAACATGATGGCGAGCAGAAGCGTCGACAGCGCGTCGACGAAGCCGGGCCAGTAGTCGATGCGGCGATCGGCGCGCCTCCTTGCCAGCGCCACGTCAGTGCACTCCGGTCTTCTTCAGGGCGTCAGCGATCTTTTCCAGCGTGTTGCGCATCGCCTTCTGTTCGTCCGACTGCGCCTCGACCCAGTCGCGCATGATCTGCTGCTCCGAGCGCATGTTCTTGACCAGCCCGGAAATGCCGTCCGCCAGGTTGGCCATGGCGGTGGCGACGCGCGGGTTGGAGCCGCCGCCGTTCTCCTGCAGGCTGCGCAGCCGTTCCGACAGCAGGCGGATCTCCTCCGACGGCTCGGCGCGCGCCGATTCCGACACGACGATATCGGACGAGAGATCGGTGACCGAGGACAGCCAGTTCTCGAGCTCGGTGTAGAAGCGGGTCTGGGCGCGGCCGGCCTGCAGGTCGAGGAAGCCGAGCACCAGCGAGCCGGAGAGGCCGAACAGCGAGGACGAGAAGGCCGTGCCCATGCCGGCGAGCGGCGCCGACAGGCCCTGCTTCAGCGCGTCAAGCACGGCGGCGGCATCGCCGCTGCCGGGGTCGAGCGCCTCGATCGTCTCGCGGATGGAGGCGATGGTGTTGAGCAGGCCCCAGAAGGTGCCGAGCAGGCCAAGAAACACCAGCAGTCCGACAAGATAGCGCGAGGTGTCGCGGCTTTCATCGAGGCGCGTGGCGATGGAATCGAGCATGGTGCGCATCGAAGAGGTCGAGAAGGCGATCGTCGACGAGCGGCCGATCATCGCCTTCATCGGCGCCAGGAGCACCGGCTCGGTGGTCTCGGAGCCGGCACGGAAGGAGTTGACCCAGCGCACCTCTCTGAACAGCCGGCCGACCTGGGCGAAGGCGAGCAGGATGCCGACGGCGAGCACGCCGATGATCAGCCCGTTGAGGCCGGGGTTGCTGGAGAAGGCGGTGGAGATCTGGCGGGTGAGGATGGCGGCGATGAAGGCGACGATGACCAGGAAGATCACCATCGTGAGCAGGAAGACCTGCGGGCTCGACAGCTTGTGCGGATCGTAGACCAGGACATCCGAGCGCCTGCCGAAGGATCTGAGAAAAGCCATCCGTGCCCCGTTTCCGATGCCACCCGCCGCAGAATTGCCGCGACTCTAAACGGAATTGTGACCAAATTGAATGGTGCTTGACAATATCGCCCCGCGCGGGTCGTTTCAAAAACGGCTGATGACCAGACAGTCGACCATGGCGGCCAGGTGCAGCCCGGCGCCGGTGACGACGAAGCCATGCCAGACGGCATTGTGGAAACGCAGGCCTTTCCAGGCAAAGAAGATGACGCCCAATGAATAGACGATGCCGCCCGCGACCAGCAGCATGACGGAGGCTGGCGGCAGAGTCGCGACCAGCGGTCCGGCGAGCACGACGCCGCTCCAGCCGATGGCGAGATAGAAGAGGATCGCCAGCCGGTCGTAGCGTCCAGGCAGGAACATCTTGATGGCGATGCCCAGTGCCGCCGCGCTCCACACGATAACGATCATCGGCACGGCAAGCGCGGACGTTTGGAGCTGGGCCAGGAAAGGCGTGTAGGTGGCGGCGATCAGCAGATAGATCGCGGCATGGTCGAAGCGGCGCAGGATCCACTTCGCCGGCCACGATATCGGCCACAAATTATAGGCCAGCGATACCGACAGCACGGTGAGCAGCGACACAACGTAGAAGACGGCGGCGACATACTCACCCGGGCCGGAATGGAAGGCGGCTAAAGCCAGGAAGGCAGAGCCGGCGGCGATCGCCAGCACGATGCCCACAGCATGGACGATGCCATCGGCGATCATCTCGGCGCGCGAATAGTGCCAGCGGCCGACAAAGGGGATTTCGATCGTTGCATTTGCGCGAGCGTCGTTCATGAATGATCCTGCAACCATAATCTGGGCAGTCGCGGATCAGTATTTCAAGCTTCGGTTGCGGTTTTGCGACGAGCGCGCCGCGCGTCCTTTCGACGCGCAAAGGAGGCTGCAGCCCTTTGATTTGCGCTTATCTGTTCCGAAACGGAGATCAGCGAAATCGATTCCCGATTTCGGGGTGATGCGATAGGCGCGCTTCAGCGCGCAGCCAGGGGCTTCTTTACCGTCCTCAAGAGCGCACGTTGGATAAGCTCGTTGCCGGCGACGATGGAGCCGGCCTCCAGCATGTCCTGCCCGCCATCCATATCCGAAACGAAGCCGCCCGCTTCACGGATGAGCAGGGCGCCGGCGGCGATGTCCCAGGCCGAAAGGCCGGTTTCCCAAAACCCGTCCATGCGGCCGGCCGCGACATAGGCGAGATCGAGCGAGGCTGAGCCAAGGCGGCGGACGCCGGAGACCTCGGCCATGACATTGCGCAACTCGATCAGGAAATTGCCGTGCTGGCCGCGCCCAAGATGCGGCACGCCGCAGCCGATCACGGCATCGGTGAGCTTGGCGCGTCCGGCGACGCGCAGCCGGCGGTCGTTCATGAAGGCGCCGCCGCCGCGCTCGGTGGTATAGAGCTCGTCCATGGCCGGATTGTAGACGACACCGGCGACGATCTGGCCCTGGCGCTCGAGCGCGATCGAGACCGCGAAGAGCGGGATGCCGTGGAGGAAGTTGGTGGTGCCGTCGAGCGGGTCGACGATCCAGCGATGCTGGCCGTCCTCGCCGTCGACGGCGCCGCGCTCCTCCATCAGGAAGGCGTAGCCCGGCCGCGCCTTCGACAGTTCGGTAAAGACGATCTCTTCGGCCTTGCGGTCGGCCTGGCTGACATAGTCGCCAGGCCCCTTCATCGAGACCTGCAGGTTCTGCACCTCGCCGAAATCGCGCGACAGCGACCGGCCGGCCTTCATCGCGGCCTGGACCATGACATTGAGGAGAGCGGAACGCGCCATTCTTCTTCTTCCTGTGTTGGCCGTTTTATTCTGCGCGACGCACGTAAGTGATCTCGTTGGTGTCGACGATGATGCGCTCGCCGGCCGAGATGAAGGGCGGCACCAGGACGCGGACACCGTTTTCCAGCACTGCAGGCTTGTAAGAAGACGCCGCCGTCTGGCCCTTCACCACGGGGTCGGCCTCGATGATGGTCAGCGTCACCTGGTCGGGCAGCGAGATGCCGATCGGCCGCTCCTCGTAGAGCTGGACCGTGACCATCATGCCGTCCTGCAGGAAGGCGGCGCGCTCGCCGACGAAATCCTTGTTCAGTTCGAGCTGCTCGTAGCTTTCGGTGTCCATGAAAACCAGCGCGTCGCCCTGCTCGTAAAGGAAGGAGAAATCCTTCATCTCCAGCCGGATCTGCTCGACGGTCTCGGCCGAGCGGAAGCGCTCGTTGAGCTTGGTGCCGTTGATCAGGTTCTTCAGCTCGACCTGGTTGTAGGCGCCGCCCTTGCCGGGCTTCACGGTGTTGGTCTTGACCGCGACCCAGAGGCCGCCGTCATGCTCGATGACATAGCCGGGACGGATTTCGCTGCCACTGATCTTGGCCATGTTGAACTGATCCGGAATGAGATTTTTGGCGCGGAGCGCGCTTTGGCGCCTCCAAGACCACAAATCGCATTGAGTGGCAAGGGAGGGCGTCGCGAACGCTCATGGAGATGGCCGCTGCCGTGAGCCGTCTTTTTTCAGGGCAGCCGGTTCGCCCTCTGCAGCGCCTGCTTGGTCTGACCGTCGTCGAGGCCCTGCAGGAAATCGTCCATCTGCGGGTCGATCAGGCCGGCGCGCCGGGCGACGATATACCAGGCTCCGGCCAGGATCAGATCGGGGTCGGTACCGATGCCGCCCATATAGAGTTTGGCGAGGCGGTTCTGGGCGGCGACATTGCCGCCTTCGGCCGCGCGCCTCATCCAGGCAAAGCCCGATTTCAGGTCGCGATCGCCGCCGCGCCCCTCGATCATCCATGCGGCGAGGTCAAGTTGCGCGGTGTCGTAGTTCTGCCGGGCGGCCTGCGCCAGCAGGGTGCGTGCCTTGGCGTCGTCGCGCGGTTTGCCGCCGGCGCCGTTGGCGTAGATTTGCGCCATCGCATATTCGGCGTCGGCAAGGCCGGTACTGGCGGCGCGCTCATAATACACAGCCGCCTTGGCGATGCCGGCATCGCCCGGATCCTGCTGGACGAGCAATTGGGCGAAGTTGAACTGGGCCAGGCGGTTGCCCGCCTCGGCGGCGGCCTGCATCAGCGCATAGGCTTCCTTGGCGTCCTTCTTCACATAGCGTCCGTCGAGCAGCATCAGCGCATATTGGAACTGCGCTTCCGGCACGCCCTGCTCGGCGGCGAGCCCATACCATTTCGCGGCCTCTGCCGCGTTGAGCGGCACGCCCAGCCCACGCGACAGGATCTCGGCGACCAGTGTCTGCGCCGCGGGGTCGCCGTTCTTGGCCCGCACCATGGCAAGGTTGTAGGCGGTCTTGTAGAGGCCGCGCTGGAAGGCGCCGTAGGCAGCGTCCGGGAGCTTGGCGCCGAAGCGATCGGGATTGATGGTGTCGGCCGATGGCGGTTGAAGCGTTGCCGGCTGTGGCAGCGGTGTTTCGATCGGCTTATCGGCGTGGGCCGCGCCAGTATTCGGGGCGGCAGCATTCGGGTCGCCAGTATTCGGGGCGCTGGTATTTGGGGCGCTTATATTCGGAATGCTTGTATTCGGGGCGCCGGTAGCAGGGGCGCTTGTATCCGGCGCGCTCGTGTCGGGTGTGGTCGTGTCCGGTCTGGGCTGCGGCACCGGCGGGGTCTCGGCGGCCAGCGCAGCGGGCGCCTGGATCGTCAAGGCAGCGGCCAACGCCGCGAAGGAAAGCCGGGGCCAGCGCACGTCAGTCCTCGAAGCGCGGCGCGGTTTGGTCGAGCAGCGCGTTGGCGGCGGCGACCGCCGCGCGCGGATCGAGTCCGTCGGCGAAGACGGCGCTGGAGAGCGCCACGAACTCGGCGCCGGTGGCCGCTACCGTTTGCACCGACGCAAGCTCGGAGCCGGCCATCACGATGCAAGGAATCTGGATCATCTGCGCCCACCATTCACCGAGAGCGAGATTGCGGTGGTGCGGCTCGGGCTTGTTGTCATAGCCGAAGCGGCCGAAGAACATGTAGTCGGGCCGCTCCTCGCCGAGCTCCAGCGCCTTGTCGCGGGTCTTGGCGCCGCTCGCCCCGACCATCATCCTGTCGGCCAAGCGCTCGATCGTCTCGGCCAGTTCCTGGCGGTTTGCCTCGACATGGATGCCGTCGGCATGGACGCGGCCGGCGATGCGGCTGTCGCCGGCGATGATGACGGCGACGCCGGCGGCCTGCGCGATCGGCACGATCTTCTCGGCGAAGGCCTGGAAGGCGGCGTCATCCATGCCGTTTTCGGGCAGGATCAGCGAGGCGACGTCGCCGCCGTCGAAGGCGGTGCAGATGTGCTCGGGAGTCACAAGCGGCGGCGCGATCAGCACGATTCGGCAGCGATTGGGCGGGGTTGCTTCATTCATCGGTCTTCGATCCCGGTTTTCGCCTATGCCGGGCGAACATGGTGGCATTGCGGCATAGAGCAAAGCGTCCGGCTTGAACAGGAGGCGGGCGAAGATCGCCGCTGAAAAGCGTCACGGCAGCAGCGGCTTGCGCCAATCTTCAAGGACTGACAGACGGCCTGTTGAAGCTCCTGATGGACGCTAACGAAACGACCGCTAAGTTAGCAAGCGAAAGCACGGGAAGAGCATGGCGCAAAATATCTACGACAAGGCCGATTTCTTCGAGGGCTACAGCCGTCTGCATCGTTCGGTGGAAGGGTTGGACGGCGCGCCCGAGTGGCCGGTTCTGCGCGCCATGCTGCCGAAGGTGGGTGGTCTAAGCATCGTCGATCTCGGTTGCGGCTTCGGCTGGTTCTGCCGCTGGGCGCGGGCGCACGGAGCCAAGGAGGTTCTGGGCCTCGACCTGTCGGAAAGGATGCTCGCCCGAGCACGCGCCGCCGGCTCCGACGAAGCCACAGCCTATGAGCGGGTCGACCTCGACGAGCTCAGCCTGCCGAAGGCGCGCTTCGACCTCGCCTATAGCTCGCTTGCCCTGCATTATGTCAGCGATGCCGCGCGGCTGTTCGCGACGGTTTACCAGGCCCTGGTCCCCGGCGGATTCTTCGTCTTCTCGACGGAGCATCCGATCTTCATGGCTCCAAGCAATCCGGGCTGGTCCGTGGACGCCGCAGGAAGGAACGTCTGGCCCGTCGATCAGTATCTGGTGGAAGGGCCGCGCACGACCGACTGGTTCTCCGAGGGCGTGGTGAAGTACCACCGCACACTCGGCACCACGCTCAACAACCTGATCCAGGCCGGGTTCACCATCGGCCGCGTGGAGGAATTCTGTCCAACTGAAGGGCAGATCGCCGCCAGGCCTGAACTGGCCAAAGAGGTCGAGCGGCCGATGTTTCTTCTGGTTCAGGCGCGGCGATGAGAGGTCGGCGGCATCGCCGGCGCGGGTGCGTCAAAGATCCAGCTTGTAGCCGATGTGGTTCGCCTTGAAGCCGAGCCGTTCGTAGAAGCGGTGCGCGTCGAGCCGGCTCTTGTTGGTCGTCAGTTGCACCACCCTGCAGCCGCGCTCGCGGCATCTTTCGATGGCCCATTCCAGCAGGCACTGCCCTCCGCGCCGGCTCGCCGCGACGCGCACCGCCTCGATCTGGCCGCGCCAGGCGCCCTGCAACGACAGGCCCGGGATAAAACTGATCTGCAAGGTGCCGATGACTTCGGCGCCGTCCGTCATCACCGCCAGGAAATGGTTCGGGTTGCCGTCTATGGTCGCGAAGGCGTCCTGACAGGCTTGCACCAAAGGCACGCTTGCATTCTCGCGGGCGCGGCCAAGCGCGTCATCTGCAAGCATCGCGACGATCGCCGCAAGATCGGCTTTGTCCGCGCGGCGGATCAGGACTTCGCTCATCGTCAAACCTCATGCTGGGCGGGTGACCTTATGCATGGCCCGCCGCCAGCCGCAAACTCGGCAGGCCGGATTACGGACAGTTGATCGCGCCGACCGGCTGGCGGGGCGCTTCGGCTATCGCGGTCTTTCGCTTTGTGGTCTATTGCAAGTCTCCCGCCATCCTCCAGCCGTTTCTTGTCGCCGTATCTCCCATGTCAGGCCTGCTCAGCGATCCCTGGTTCTATGCCGCCACCATTCCGGCGGTCATCCTCGTCGGCCTGTCGAAGGGCGGCTTCGGCGGCGCCGTAGGCTTCGTCGGCGTGCCGCTGATGGCGCTGGCCATCCCGCCGGTGCAGGCGGCGGCCATCCTGCTGCCGATCCTTTGCCTGATGGACATCGTTTCGGTGTGGACATGGTGGGGCGTCTATGATCGCAAGATGCTGGTCGACATGATGCCCGGCGCCGTCATCGGCATCGGCCTCGGCTGGCTGACGGCGGCCCTGGTGACGGAGGAAATGGTGCGGCTGATCGTCGGCGCGGTCGCGCTGGTCTTCGTCCTGCGCTGGATCTATCTGCAGTTTCGCCACGGCGCCGACCACGAGGTGGAGCCGAACCGCATCGCTGCGGCGTTCTGGGGCATCGTTGCGGGCTTCACCAGCTTCGTCGCCCACGTCGGCGGCCCGCCCTTCCAGGTCTACGCGCTGCCGATCCGGCTCGACCCGAAGGTGCTGTCAGGGACGGCGGCGATCTTCTTCGCCGCTACCAACGCGCTGAAGCTCATACCCTATTTCGCGCTTGGCCAGTTCGACAGCACCAATCTCACCGCATCGTTTGCGCTGATGCCGCTGGCGCCGCTTTCCACCATCGCCGGCGCCTGGCTGGTGCGCCGCATGCGGCCGGAGGTGTTTTACCCGTTCACATACGCGACGGTGGCGGTGGTGGCGCTCAAGCTGCTCTGGGACGGTATTGCCGGCCTGATGTAACGGGCAGGGCGGCGCACCGGCCGCCCGCCACAGAAGGATCAAGCGGCGCTCGGCACCAGCTGGCGGCCGCCGCCAAGCGCAAGCGCTGCGCCGGACGCGATCACCAGCACCATGCCGGCGAGGATGCCGATGTCGTGAAGCGTAGGCTTCAGCACCATGTCGGCGATGATCACCAGCATCACCGCGTAGTCGAAACGCGCCCAGCGCATCATGCGCTGGCCGATGGCGAGAACCGCCGGCGTCACGCCTTCCTTGGCGACCATGGCCCCCATCCGCTCGCCGGTCGGCTTGAAAACGAGCATGCCGATCGAGAAGGTCGTGGCGTAGCCGACTAGGCCGATGATGATCCACAGGTCGGAAAAGCCGACCCAGAAGCCGCACATGATCAGGCCGAAAATCAGGGTGAGCATCGACATCGGCGCGAAGAAGCGGCCGCCGAGCTCGCCGCTCGCCCGCATCGCTTGCAGCTTGTCCTGGATGTTGCCGGCGCGCTCGGCGAGCACGCCGAGCAGGAACAGGACGAAGCCGCCGCCGACCCACAGGATGGCCGAGACGACGTGAAGGAATTTGACGATCGAATACCAGTCCATGGTGTGCTCCTGCATTCTTGATTGGTGGCGGCGTCGACTGCGCCAGCCATTGAGAGGAGCGGGCGTTTAGCGCGGAGCGTGTTTCAAAACGATGTCGCGGCGGCGGGACCGATGTTTCGGCGCCGCCATGTGCATCCAGGGCTTGATGGCGCGGGAGGGAGCCGAGCCGTCCCGTTCCGGCACAGGAAAAGTCCGTTCGCTTAAAAATTCCGCGCGGCGTTAAGGCTTCATTAAGCTTTACAGGCGTTTACTAGGACCCATCCAGTTTGTCTGGATTCTTACCGAGTGGTTGGAGCCACTTTGTTTGACGCCTCCCTGTTAAACTCCTGAGAGCCGCCTTATCCGCGGCTCTTTTTTTGCCCGTTGGCCGCCGGCGGGCAGCGCGCCTCGGCGTTAACCGTTTGTTAAACATGCGCTTGCCTTCATGGGCATCGAAGCGCATTTTCAAGCCTCAGTCGTTTAAGGGTGCAGGCCGTATCGGCAAGGATGCCGAATCGGCTTGCGGCAGTGCAGGGGCGTATCGATGAACGAGCCTTCGAAGGGCAGCGCGAAAACCATAAAGCTCGCGGAGCGCCGGGTTTTCTCCCAATCCTTCAAGCCGCTTTACCAGGAGGGCATGGGCCTGGTCGAACAGGCGGCCGAATATCTTGACGGCAAAGGCAGGCTCGAAGCCAAGAAGCTGTCGCGCACGGCGGCGACGCTCTATGCGGCCGAATCGATGCGTCTTACCACGAGGCTGATGCAGGTCGCCTCCTGGCTGCTTTTGCAGCGCGCGGCCAATTCCGGCGAGATGACCCGCGACCAGGTCGCCTCGGAAAAATCCAAGGTGCGGCTCGATACCGCCTCCGCGCATGACGAGGCGCTGGGCTGGAGCGAATTGCCAAAGGACTTCCTGGACCTGGTGAGCCGGTCGCTGCGCCTGCAGGCGCTGGTGAAGCGCATGGACGAGGAGATCTACGGCGGCGCCATGAACGACACGCCGGCCGCCGGCCGCCGCGCCAACCCGGTCTCCGATCAGATCAGCCTGCTGAACACGGCCTTCGCCCGCGGCTAACAGGCTGCTCCACAATTCGCTCTGATCGCTATCTGGCGCCGTTTTCTGCGCTTCCGGTGCTCGTGTACTAAAGTCAGCTCCGCACCGGTTCTTGAAAACGCCGCCATACGGACTCGTCGGACCGAATTCCGAAGCAGCCCATCCCGGCACAGGCCGTTTCTGGTTTGTTCACAATTCGCTGGCATCGCCCTGCGCCGCGGTTAAACTTGGCGCATGGGGGAAGCGATTCGCATCATCGGCATTGATCCGGGCCTGAGGCGCACCGGCTGGGGCATCGTCGAGAGCCTCGGCAATTCGCTGCGCTTCGTCGCCTCCGGCACCGTGCGTTCCGACGACAAGGCGCCGCTCGCAACGAGGCTCTGCCAATTGCATGATGGGCTCGCCGAAGTGCTGCACCAGGCCATGCCGCACGAGGCGGCGATCGAGCAGACCTTCGTCAACAAGGATGCCACAGCAACGCTGAAGCTCGGCCAGGCGCGCGGCATCGCCATGCTGGTGCCGGCGCGCGCCGGGCTGGCGGTAGCGGAATACGCGCCCAACGCGGTCAAGAAGGCGGTGATCGGCGTCGGTCACGGCGAGAAGAAGCAGATCCATATGATGGTGAAAGTGCTGATGCCGAAAGCGGTGTTCGAGACCGACGATGCCGCCGATGCCCTGGCCATCGCCATATGTCATGCGCATCACCGTCAAAGCGTCGCCTACCGAATGGCGGCGCTGGCCGGGTAGTGTTCTTGACTTGTTCTCATTTGCGCAATAAGTAATACCTTCGGAGTATTACCATGCGTGTGACCACCAAAGGGCAAGTCACGATCCCCAAACAAATAAGGGACCACTTGGGCATAGGCCCGGGTTCGGAGGTCCAGTTCGTGGCTACGGACGAGGGCGCTCGGCTTGTCGCCGTCAACGAAAACATTTCGAAGGAGGAAGCTGCCCGCAAATTCAAAGAGGCCCTCGGCAAGATGGAGGGGACGCTGAATTTGGGCGGCATGACGACGGACGAGTACATGGAGTGGTTGAGGGGACCACGTGAAAATCTCGACGTTGATTGACACAAACGTGCTCATTGACGTCTGGGGTCCGGCTGGGCCGCTGACGGAATGGTCTTCGTCCGCGATCATCTCCTGCCGACGCGATGGCGCGTTGGTCATCAACAGCATCGTCTGGTCCGAGCTTGCTCCCCTAGTTGCTTCCGAAGCAATGCTGAGGAAAGCAGCCGAGAGGCTTGAAATGGATCGCGAGTTTTTGCCCTGGGAAGCCGCATTCTTGGCTGGGGTGGCACATTCCCGTTATCGGCGGGCCGGCGGTGTTCGAGAGCGGACCTTGCCGGATTTTTTCATTGGTGCTCATGCTGCCGTAGCTGGTCACCGCCTATTGACGCGCGACGCTCCTCGCTATCGCAGCTATTTTCCCGACCTCGAAATCGTCTCTCCGGAAACGCATCCATGAAGGCCAGGACATGATCGGCAAGCTGAAGGGCACGCTGGATGAGATCGACGAGGATTCCTGCGTCGTGGACGTGCACGGCGTCGGCTATGTCGCCCATTGCTCGGCGCGCACGCTTGCCGCGCTGCCGTCCCCCGGCGAGGCGGTGGTGCTGTTCATCGAGACCTATGTGCGCGAGGACATGATCCGGCTATACGGCTTTCAGACCCCGCTCGAGCGCGAGTGGTTCCGCCTTTTGATGAACAATGTGCAGGGCGTTGGCGCCAAGGTGGCGCTGGCCGTGCTGTCGACGCTGGCGCCGCCCGACCTCGCCAATGCGATCGCGTTGCGCGACATCGCCATGGTGTCGCGCGCACCGGGCGTCGGCAAGAAGGTGGCCGAGCGCATCGTCACCGAATTGCGCACCAAGGCGCCGGCCTATGCGGGCGCCGCCACCGGCACGATCAGCCTCAAGCAGGAGCTTGGCGAAGGCGTGGCGGCAGCACCCATCACCGACGCGGTCTCGGCGCTGGTCAATCTCGGCTATTCGCGCGACATCGCCGCCAATGCGGTGGCCGCGGCCCTAAAGTCGGCCGGCGAAGGGGCGGACGCCTCGAAGCTGATCCGCTTCGGCCTGAAGGAACTGGCGCGGTGAGGTGGCGCTTGTCCCGGTCCTTGCTGTATGCAAGGAAGACCGCATGAGCCTTTCGCCCCGTCTCATTGCCCCCGACAAGCGCGGCGAGGATGCCGACCAGAGCTTGCGGCCGCAGTCGCTTGACGAGTTCGTCGGCCAGGCTGCGGCGCGTGCCAATCTCAAGGTCTTCGTCGATGCCGCCAAGAGCCGCGGCGAGGCGCTCGACCATGTGCTGTTCGTAGGCCCGCCGGGGCTCGGCAAGACGACGCTGGCGCAGATCATGGCGCGTGAGCTCGGCGTTAATTTCCGCTCTACGTCGGGGCCGGTTATCGCCAAGGCCGGCGACCTTGCGGCGCTGCTCACCAATCTCGAGGAGCGCGACGTGCTCTTCATCGACGAAATCCACCGGCTCAATCCGGCGGTGGAAGAAATCCTCTACCCGGCGATGGAGGATTTCCAGCTTGATCTCATCATCGGCGAGGGGCCGGCGGCGCGTTCGGTCAAAATCGATCTCGCCCGCTTCACGCTGGTTGCGGCGACAACCCGGCTCGGACTTTTGACGAATCCTCTGCGCGACCGTTTCGGCATCCCGGTCAGGCTCAATTTCTACACGGTTGAGGAGTTGGAGCAGATCGTACGCCGCGGCGCCCGCATCCTCTCGATGCCGCTCGGTGACGACGGCGCGCTGGAGATCGCGCGCCGCGCTCGCGGCACGCCGCGCATTGCCGGACGTCTGTTGCGCCGGGTGCGAGACTTCGCCTCCGTCGCCGGAAACGGCCATGTCGACAAACGCATTGCCGACGAGGCGCTGACCAGGCTGGAAGTCGACGGGCTCGGCCTCGACGCGCTCGACCGCCGGTATCTCTCGATGATCGCCCGCAACTTCGGCGGCGGACCGGTCGGCATCGAGACGATCGCGGCTGGGCTGTCGGAACCGCGCGACGCCATCGAGGACATCATCGAGCCCTATCTGATCCAGCAGGGCTTCATCCAGCGCACGCCGCGCGGCCGCGTGCTGACCGCCAATGCCTGGCGGCATCTCGGCCTTGAAGCACCGAAAGACCTCGCCCAGCAGCAGATCAGCCTGTTCCAGGAAGAGTAACGGACATTTGTTCGTCGGACGCGCCTTGAAGGGCTTCCTGCGCGAAATCTCCCCAGCTCCGCCAAGCTGAAGGCACAATTGCAGCCTCTAAGGCAGCTTGACGCATTTCCAGGGGTCGGGGCTGACCGATGATCACCAGACGTGGCTTTCTGCGCCTCATCGGCGGATCGTTCCTGTCCATGGTGTCGTTGAGCGCCTATGCGGTCGGCATTGAGCCGATGCTGCTCGCCCATGTGAAACGCTATTCGCTGACGCCGCCGCACTGGCCCGCGGGCCTCAAGCTGCGCGTCGCAGCACTGGCCGACATTCATGCCTGCCATCCCTGGATGACGTCGGAGCGGATCGCCTCGCTCGTCGAAAGGACGAATGCCCTGCAGCCAGACTTGATCGTGCTGCTTGGCGACTATGTCGATGGAATGCGGCTGGTCACGGCCGAAGTGTCTGCACCGGAGTGGGCCGCCGCTTTGTCAGGGCTGAAGGCCCCGCTCGGCGTGCTCTCGATCCTCGGCAATCACGACTGGTGGCACGATCATGCGGCGCAACTGGCCAAGGCCGGGCCGACGGCCGCGCGCATGGCACTGGAGAGCGTCGGCATCCCGGTGCTGGAAAACGACGTGGTGCGGCTGGAGAAGGACGGGCATGGCTTCTGGATCGCAGGACTTGCGGACCAACTGGCAATCCGGCCGAGCAAAGCCCTGGGCCGCCATGGCTTCAAGGGCCTGGACGACCTCGGCGGGACGCTTGCCAAGGTGCAAGGCGACGAGCCGATCATCCTGCTCGCACATGAGCCCGACATCTTTCCGAAAGTGCCCTGGCGGGTTTCGCTGACGCTTTCGGGCCACACCCATGGCGGGCAGGTGCGGCTGTTCGGCTATTCGCCGGTCGTGCCGTCCGACTTCGGCAACCGCTACGCCTATGGCCATGTCGTCGAGAATGATCGCAACCTGATCGTCTCCGGTGGGCTCGGCTTCAGCATCATGCCGGTCCGTTTCGGCATGCCGCCAGAGATCCTGCAGATCGATCTCGGGTAGCTCCAGCATTTTTCACGCGGACGGAAAACCGCGCAGGCGCCAAGCGCCAGCAGCCCCGCCATCAAGGTCTTGATCATCGCGCCCATCGGTGCCATCCGGTTCTCGCGCCAAAGTTCAGGCCTGAAAAGGAAAGCGCGATGGACGATCATGGTGAATCCGCAGCGCTCAGCGCCGGGCTTTCGGGGGCGCTGACGCAATCCGGCCATCGCCTGATGGCCCGCGTCTACTATGCCGACACCGATTTCTCCGGCGTCGTCTACCATGCGCGCTATCTCGAATTCTTCGAACGCGGGCGCTCGGACTATCTCAGGCTCGCCGGCGTCCATCACACCGAGCTTGCCGATGGCAAGCATGGCGAGCGCATCGTCTGGGTGGTCCGGCGCATGGAAATCGAGTTCCGTTCGCCGGCCCGCATGGACGACATCCTCACCATCGACACGCGCACCGAGGACATTTCGGGTGCCCGCATCTTCATGGCGCAGCAGTTGAAGCGTGGCGGCGAGGTGCTGGTCGAGGCGAAGGTCGAGGCGGCGATCATCGGCGAGAACGGCCGGCCGCGCCGATTTCCGAAGGAATGGATCGCGGCCTTTATGCCGAAGGCGAGCGACTGATCACCGTGAACCGGCTTCGGCCTAATGCATGTCGCGCAGAAGTTTGCCCGGTTCTGGACAACGACATGCATCAAGCAAGGCCTTAAAGAGCGGCGCCTGAATCCGATTGAGCGCGACCCCGCTTAGGGCACTGACCAGCCGCGTCTAGGCGTGGCGCCGGCCGGGTGGGCGCGGCAATGCGCCACGCTTCATATCCTAACCCATCCTTAACCATAACGGTTCATGAAGGAATTGGTGAAGATTGGCGCAATTCGTGTGCCTTCCTTTCACCAAGATTTGCCCCGAAAACGCCGCGAAACGGTGCATTCGGGGCTTGTCCCGCGGGCTTCAGGCTTCGCGCGATCGGACCAAAGGGATGCCATGGGCCAGCCGCCAGCGATGCCCGGAAAAATCTTAAGGACGTAGTCATGGAAAACATCGCACTCGCCGACCCGGGCGCGCATTTGTCGATATGGGCCTTGTTCATGCAGGCCGGCTGGGTGGTCAAATTGGTCATGATCGGGTTGCTGTGCGCCTCGATCTGGACCTGGGCGATCATCATCGACAAGCTTGTCGCCTATAGCCGCATGCGGATGGCGCTCAATCGCTTCGAGCAGGTGTTCTGGTCGGGACAGTCGCTCGAGGAGCTCTACCGCACGCTCGCCGACCGCAAGACCACCGGCATGGGCGCGATCTTCGTTGCCGCCATGCGCGAATGGAAGAAGAGCTTCGAGAAGGGCGCCAAATCGGCGCTGGCATTGCAGACCCGCATCGACAAGGCGATGGATCTCGCGCTGACCCGCGAGATGGAAAGGCTGGAGGGTCGGCTCGGCTTCCTTGCCACCACGGGTTCGGCCGCGCCCTTCATCGGCTTGTTCGGCACCGTAATCGGCATCATGACCTCCTTCCAGGCGATCGCCGCCTCGAAGAACACCAGCCTGTCGGTCGTGGCGCCCGGCATCGCGGAAGCGCTGCTGGCGACGGCCATCGGCCTGCTCGCGGCCATTCCGGCCGTAATCGCCTACAACAAGCTGTCATCGGATGCGAACAAGCTCGCCGTGCGCATGGAAGGGTTTGCGGATGAGTTCTCCGCCATACTCTCGCGCCAAATCGATGAAAAAGTCGCGCAGAAGGCCTGAGGTACGATCATGGGTATGTCTGCTGCTAGCGCAGGTGGCATAGGGCGAGGCGGACGCGGCCACCGGCGGCGCGGTCGTCATCATGCCCTGATGTCGGAAATCAACGTCACGCCGATGGTCGACGTGATGCTGGTGCTGCTGATCATCTTCATGGTCGCGGCGCCGCTGCTCACCGTCGGTGTGCCGATCGACCTGCCGGAGACGAAAGCCAAGGCGATGAACGCCGACACGCAGCCGATCCAAATCTCGATCGGCCCTTCCGGCGAGATTCACCTGCAGGAAACCGAAATCCCTCAGGAAGAGCTGGTCGCCAAGCTGCAGGCGATTTCCAAGACCGGCTATGACGAGCGCATCTACATCCGCGGCGACAAAGCGACCAGTTACGGCACCGCGCTGAAGGTGATGGGCCTCATCCAGAACGCCGGCTACAAGAACATCGGCCTGATCTCGCTGCAGGAACAGGACCAGTAGACGCCAAATGCGGACGGGCCTCACCTCCTCGGTGATCTTGCATGCGGTGGCGCTGGCCTTCGGGCTGTTCACGCTCTCCTCGCCGCCCGCCATGCCGGCTTCCGACGTGGAGTCCGTCGCGGTCGACATCGTGCCGATGGAAGCGATCGCGCAGACCCTGCAGGGCGACAAGAAAGCGGTCATGCATGACAAGCCGGCGCCGCTGCCGACCAAGCGCCCGGATATCGTCCCCGACGCGCAGAAGGTCGGCGAGAACAGCGTCGACACCGACAAGCCGGCGACGGACGAGGCCAAGCCGAAGCCGGTCGAGAAGACATCCGCGCCGCCCCCGGCGCCGACGCCGACCGAGAAGCCGGCGGTCGAGGACGTGCCGAAGCCGCAGGAAAAGCCGAAGCCGACCCCGGCGACCGAAGTCGCGCCGACGCCGACACCTAAGGAAGAGGTCAAGCCCGAGCCGGTCAAGCAGACGGAGCCGAAGCCGACACCCGCCAAGGAGCCGACGCCAGCGCCGCCGAAGGACACGACCGCCGCCATCCAGAAGGAAGAGGTCAAGCCGGACGCCGTCGCCGAGGCGATCGCCAAGGAGCAGCCGACCGAGGAGGCACAGCTTCCGGACTCGGCACCCGCCCCTGCAGCGCGGCCGAAGCCGCAGCCCGCTCCCGCCGAAAGCGCCAAGGCGCCGGAGCGCAAGGACGCGGAAAAGCCGGTGAAGGAAGCTTCCTCGAAGCCGAAGTCGGATGAAAAGCAGTTCAACGCCGACGAGATTTCAGCACTTCTGGACAAGCAGAAGCCGTCGGGTGGCGGCGCCAAGCGCTCCACCCAGCAGTCGTCGCTCGGCGGCGAGAAGGATCAGGGCCAGAAGCTGTCCAAATCCGAGCAAGGCGCGCTCGAAGCTCAGCTCGGCGGCTGCTGGACCTTGCCGGTTGGACTGGAAGGTTCGGAGAACTTCGTCGTCGTGGTCCGCTTCAATCTCGATACCAACGGCAAGCTCGACGGCCGCCCGTCGGTCGAGCAGTCGAGCGGCAACCGGCAGTTCGACGAAAGCGCAGTGCGCGCGGTTCAAAAATGCGACGTGGCCGGCCTGCAGGTTCCCGCCGGCAAGCAGGACATTTGGAACGACATCCGGGTCACCTTCGACCCAAGGGAGATGCTTGGCCTATAGGCCTTGCGTCTGAACCATCAAAGAAGAGAAGCGAGAAGACATGAGATCTTTCCTCAAGCCGCTCCTGACGATTGCAGCCATGGCGCTGGGCATGACGACCGCCGCCACCTTGCCGGCCTGGGCGCTCGTCGAGCTCAACGTCAACAAGGGCAATGTCGAGCCGCTGCCGATCGCCATCACTGACTTCCAGTCCAATGGTGAGCTCGGCGCCCAGATCACCGAGATCGTCACGGCCGACCTCAAGCGCTCCGGCCTGTTCGCGCCGATCGACAAGAGCGCCTTCATCGAGAAGATCTCCGGCCCGGACGCCACGCCGCGCTTCGACGACTGGAAGGTGATCAATGCGCAGGCGCTGGTCACCGGCAGCGTCGGCAAGGAAGCCGACGGCCGCATTCGCGCCCAATACCGGCTATGGGACACCTTTGCCGGCCAGCAGATGGCCGGGGAGCAGTTCTTCGCCAATGACGCCAATACCAGGCGCGTGGCCCATATCATCGCCGATGCGATCTACGAGCGGCTGACCGGCGAGAAGGGTTATTTCGACACGCGCGTCGTCTTCGTCGACGAATCCGGCGCCAAGAACGCGCGCAAGAAGCGTCTTGCCATCATGGACCAGGACGGCGCCAACGTCCGCTACCTGTCGGACGGCCGTTCGATCGTGCTGACGCCGCGCTTCTCGCCGAACCGGCAGGAAATCACCTACATGTCCTATGAGAGCGGACAGCCGAAGGTGTATCTGCTGCAGATCGAGACCGGACAGCGCGAGCTGGTCGGCAATTTCCCCGGCATGACGTTCGCGCCGCGCTTTTCGCCCGATGGCCAGAAGGTGATCATGAGCCTGCTGCGCGATGACGGCAACTCCAACATCTTCGCCATGGATCTGAGAAGCCGTTCGACCACGCGGCTCACCGACTCGACCGCCATCGACACTTCGCCCTCCTATTCGCCCGACGGCTCGCAGATCGTCTTCACCTCCGACCGCGGCGGCGGCAGCGGCCGCTCGCAGATCTACGTCATGGGTGCGGACGGCTCCAACCCGCACCGCATCTCGTTCGGCGACGGCGTCTATTCCACGCCGGTGTGGTCGCCGCGCGGCGACCTCATCGCCTTCACCAAGCAGTCGGGCGGCGAGTTCCAGATCGGCGTCATGAAGACCGACGGTTCGGGCGAGCGCATCCTGTCCTCCGGCTTCCAGCAGGAGGGGCCGACATGGGCGCCGAACGGCCGCGTGCTGATGTTCTTCCGCGACTCCGCCGGCGGACCGAAGCTGGTCACGGTCGATCTTACCGGCCGCAACGAGCAGCAGATCCCGACCTCGAACTTCGCCTCGGATCCGGCCTGGTCGCCGCTGCTGGAGTAGGCAGAGGAACGGAAGAATTTAAGAACGGGGAACTGAAGAACTGAGGAAAATGGAGGACCCGGGGCGCTGGTAAATCTCAGAGAGAAGCTGGCCTAATTTCTTCCTTCAACTCCTCAGTTCTTCAGTTTCTCAATTCCCCTTTTTTCATGTTTTGGCCGCATTTCCGCCTACGGTCGCCGCGCATTGTGAGCCTAGCTAACTCGGCCGAGGACGGCGGCTCGAAACGAAAAATTAACCGTGTTTCTTGAATGCCGGTTAACCCAAACGTGGTTACTGGGTGATCAACGAAATCACTCGAATGCGAAGGAGAGGCGGCATGGGCCGTATCGCAGCACTTACCAGAAATCCGGCGATGATCGCGCTGGTGGCGGCTCTGGCCATCACCGGCTGCGCCTCGAAGAAGACCCCGAACAGCGCCGCCGATCTCGGCCTCAACGGCGCCGGCTCTGCCACGCCCGGCTCGGCGCAGGACTTCACCGTCAATATCGGCGACCGCATCTTCTTCGACACTGACTCCTCGTCGATCCGCGCCGACGCGCAGACGACGCTTTCGCGCCAGGCGCAGTGGCTCAACCAGTACAGGCAGTATGCCATCGTCATCGAAGGCCATGCCGACGAGCGCGGCACGCGCGAGTACAATCTGGCGCTGGGCGCCCGCCGCGCCGCTGCCACCCGCGACTTCCTGGTTTCGAAGGGCGTCGCGGCCAACCGTCTGAAGACGATCTCCTACGGCAAGGAACGCCCGGTCGCCGTCTGCGACGACATCTCGTGCTGGTCGCAGAACCGCCGCGCCGTCACCACGCTCTCGGGCGCCGGTTCCTGACGCGCCGCGCCGGAAATCGATATCGATTTTCGGAAACGCTCATAAGCGCCACAGCGTCCTTGGCGCGTCTGACGACGCGCGGCGCTGTGGGCGGCAAAAATACAACATCGCTGAACGAAAGGCGGCCTCCGAGCCGCCTTTTTCATATGCGACAGCTTGAAACAAAATTTGGCCGAAGTCTCGCGTCCTGCTAAGAGCGCGAGGGCGCTTTATCCCCCTCCGATTTGGAAAGGCGCATCGGGCCAACAGATTTTCACGGCGAGAGACATAATGCATTTCAGAACGGTCCTGAGCGGCACGCTTGCGCTGCTGCTCCTATCAAGCATCGCAGGCATCGCCGCACCGGCGGACAGCGGGCAATCCTCGGACAGCGGCTTCACTTTCCATCTGCCGACGCTGGGCATTTTCGGCGACAAAAAGAAGACCGAGCAGGCGCAAGTCGCCCAGCAGGACGGCGCCGGCATGACCGGTCTGGAGGATCAGATCCGCCAGATGAACGGCAAGCTTGAGGAGCTCAATTTCCAGATCCTGCAAATGCAGGAGCAGATGCGCAAGCAGCAGGAGGACAACGAGTTCCGCTTCCAGCAGCTCGAAGGCGGCTCGCAGGGTGCGAAGCCAACGGGCCAGAAGAAGTCGGAAACCGCGCCGCAGGACGGCAGCAGCGGCAACACGAATATGGGCGATGCTGGCGCCGGCGACAGCGGCACCGACACCAACGTCGCAACGGCTCCGGCGACGCAAGCTCCGGCCGGCACGGCTCCGCAGGACGGCGGCGGCAAGAGCGTCGGCGACGTCATCGTCGAGTCTCAGACCGGCGACCCGGGAAAGTTGATCACCGGCGCGCCGCCGAAGACCTTCGGCACCATTACCGTCGACAAGAACGGCAATGTCGTCAATGCCGACCCCGCCCCGCAGGCGGGCTCGCAGACGGAAGCTCCCGCGGCTACGGCAAACGCGCCTGCCGCCGAGACCGGCAGCAAGGCTGGCAAAGGCAAGTCCGGCGGCACGGTCATGGCCTCGCTGCCCTCGACCAACAATCCGGACGAGCTCTACCGCAACTCCTACCAGTTCATCCTGTCGGGCGACTATCCCACCGCCGAGCAGGGTTTCCGCGACCATATCTCGCGCTTTCCCAAGGACGCCAAGGCGGCGGACGCGCATTACTGGCTGGGCGAATCCCTGCTTGGCCAGCAGAAATACCGCGACGCGGCGGAGGTTTTCCTGGCCGCCAGCAAGGATTATCCGAAGGCCAAGAAGGCGCCCGACATGCTGCTCAAGCTCGGCGTATCGCTGGTCGGCCTCAAGCAGAACGACGTGGCCTGCGCCACTTTCAACGAGATCGGCAAGCGCTACCCGGATGTTTCCGGCACGCTGAAGGAACGCATCAAGCAGGAAAAGGCGCTGGCCTCGTGCTAGCTTGCGTGTCGTTGTCCCAGAATCGGGACCGCTTTTGGACGACGCGCAGTGATGTTCGATACCGAGACTGACCTTTCGGATCGCCTTTTCCAAGACTTCGACTTCTCCCACGGCGCCGTTGCGGCCGTGTCCGGCGGCAGCGACTCGACCGCCCTTCTCCATCTGCTCAAGCACCACCTCGACCGAACCCTGCCCGCGGCAAGGCTGCTTGCGGTGACGATCGATCATGACCTCAGACCAAGCTCGGCAGCCGAAGCGCAAGCTGTCGCCCGACTTTGCGCCGAGCACGGCATCGCGCATCGCACGCTCGTCTGGTCCGGTCGCAAGCCGTCGACCGGCTTGCCGGCCGCCGCGCGCGAGGCGCGCTATCGGCTGCTGGCCGAGGCAGCCGAAGCGGCAGGCATTCGCGCGGTGGTGACCGGACATACCGCCGACGACCAGGCCGAGACCGTGCTGATGCGGCAAGTTCGTGAAGAGGAGGCCCGCGACGAGGATCCACGCGACGGCCGCGGGCTCGCCGGCATGGCGCCCGCCACGCTCTACGATTGGCGGGTCTGGATCGCCCGCCCGCTGCTCGCCACGCGCCGCGCGGCATTGCGGGAGATGCTGAAGCGTCGCGGCATCGGCTGGACCGAGGATCCGACCAATGTCGACCGGCGCTTCGAGCGGCCGCGCCTGCGCATCTCGCTTGCAGGCAGAGACGGCGAGGCGCGTTTCAAGGAAGCAATCGCGAAGGCCGGACAGGCAGCCGCCGAGCGCGAGAACCTCGGCCAGCGTGCGGCGGCGCTGATCGGCGCCTTCGCTAGCCAGCCGGCTCCGGGGCTCATCCGCCTCGATCGCGATTTCGCAAGTGGTGAGGATAGCGAAGCCGCCGTCTATGCATTTCGCATCCTGCTCGCCACGGTCGGCGGCGTCACGTTCCTTGTCGACGAGGCGCGTTGCCGGGCGCTGTTCGAGCATCTGCGGTCGGGGACGCTTTGCGCCACATTGTCGCGGACGGTGGTCGACGCGCGCCGCACCGGCATCTTCCTCCACCGCGAGGCCCGCAATCTGCCCGCGGTTCCGGCTGCTGAGCAGGCCCTATGGGACGGTCGGCGGAGGATCACATTGAGCGACAGGCCGAGCGGGTTGGTGATCGCGCCAGCAGGTCCCGGCGCCGCCAAGCGATTTACCCCGGAAGGCGACGTTCCGGCGAGCTTGCTGCGCAAGGCGCTGGCCGCCGAGCCCGCGCTGTGGCGCGGCGGCGAACGCCTTGATTTGGCTGGCGGTGAAGCCGCGCCGCCGGCGACGGCGATCGTTCCTGCGGTGTCGCCCTTCACCCGCTTCCTGCCGTCCTTCGATCTCCGGCCCGCTGCCGCCGTCGCCGCGCTGATCGGCGCGCCGCCGCTGCCGCCCTCGCCTTTTCGCGGCCATGATCGCGGCGGAGCATGGGCGAAAGCTTAACCGAGGCATGCTGTTCTGCTTGGCAAGGGGAGACGCTCTCCCTATGTTAGGCCCAAGCCTCCAATCACCATCGTGGGTTCGCGCGCGGACGCCAACAGGACAATAGATGAATCCGAATTATCGCAACCTCGCGCTCTGGGCGATCATAGCGGTCCTGCTCATCGCCTTGTTCAATCTTTTCCAGACGCCGCAGACGCGCGGCGCTTCGAGCGAGATTGCCTATTCGCAGTTCCTGCAGGATGTCTCTTCCGGCCGGGTCAAGAGCGTGACGATCGCCGGCGCCCGTATCTCGGGCAACTACACGGACAACGCCAACGGCTTCCAGACCTATTCGCCGGGCGATCCGTCGCTGGTCTCCAGGCTGCAGGACAAGAACGTCACCATCAACGCGCGGCCTGAAAGCGACGGTTCGAACTCGCTGTTCGGCTATCTGATCTCGTGGCTGCCGATGATCCTGATCCTCGGCGTGTGGATATTCTTCATGCGCCAGATGCAGTCCGGCTCCGGCCGCGCCATGGGCTTCGGCAAGTCGAAGGCGAAGTTGCTCACCGAGGCGCATGGCCGCGTCACCTTCCAGGACGTCGCCGGCGTCGACGAGGCCAAGGAGGACCTGGAGGAGATCGTCGAGTTCCTGCGCGATCCGCAGAAGTTCCAGCGGCTCGGCGGCAAGATCCCGCGCGGCGTGCTGCTGGTCGGCCCTCCCGGAACCGGCAAGACGCTGCTCGCCCGCTCCGTCGCAGGCGAGGCCAATGTGCCGTTCTTCACCATCTCCGGCTCGGATTTCGTCGAGATGTTCGTCGGCGTCGGCGCAAGCCGGGTGCGCGACATGTTCGACCAGGCCAAGAAGAACGCCCCCTGCATCATCTTCATCGACGAAATCGACGCCGTCGGCCGCCATCGCGGCGCCGGCCTCGGCGGCGGCAATGACGAGCGCGAGCAGACGCTGAACCAGCTGCTGGTCGAGATGGACGGCTTCGAGTCCAACGAAAGCATCATCCTGATCGCCGCCACCAACCGGCCCGACGTGCTCGACCCGGCGCTGCTAAGGCCGGGCCGCTTCGACCGCCAGGTGGTCGTGCCGAACCCCGACATCGTCGGCCGCGAGAAGATCCTCAAGGTGCATGTGCGCAACGTGCCGCTGGCGCCCAATGTCGACCTCAAGGTCATAGCGCGCGGCACGCCCGGCTTCTCCGGCGCCGACCTGATGAACCTGGTCAACGAATCCGCGCTGATGGCGGCGCGTCGCAACAAGCGGCTCGTCACCATGGCCGAGTTCGAGGACGCCAAGGACAAGATCATGATGGGCGCCGAGCGCCGCTCGTCCGCGATGACGCAGGCCGAGAAGGAGCTGACCGCCTATCACGAGGCCGGCCACGCCATCCTGGCGCTCAACGTGCCGACGGCCGATCCGCTGCATAAGGCGACCATCATCCCGCGCGGCCGCGCGCTCGGCATGGTCATGCAGTTGCCGGAAGGCGACCGCTATTCGATGAGCTACAAATACATGATCTCGAGGCTGGCGATCATGATGGGCGGCCGCGTCGCCGAGGAGTTCAAGTTCGGCAAGGAGAACATCACCTCCGGCGCATCCTCCGACATCGAGCAGGCGACCAAGCTGGCCCGCGCCATGGTCACGCGCTGGGGCTTCTCCGACAAGCTCGGCCATGTCGCCTATGGCGACAACCAGGAAGAGGTCTTCCTCGGCCATTCGGTGGCGCGCCAGCAGAACATCTCGGAAGAGACCGCGCAGATCATCGACGCCGAGGTGCGCCGGCTGATCGACGATGCCTATTCCACCGCCAAGACCGTGCTGACCAAGAAGAAGAAGGACTGGATCGCGCTGGCCGAAGGGCTGCTCGAATACGAGACCCTGACCGGCGAGGAGATCAAGCAGCTTATCGCCGGCCACAAGCCCGCCCGCGACCTTGGCGACGACACGCCGCCCAGCCGCGGCTCGGCTGTGCCGAAAGCCGGCACAGGCGGCCGTCGCAAGAAGGGCCCCGAGCCCGAAGGCGGCATGGAGCCGCAGCCGCAGGGCTAAGGCTCGATCGAAAACGAAACATAAAAAACGACGCCGCGGCTCAGACCGCGGCGTTTTTGTTTGGGAGGTCACAGACGATTGGCGAGTCGCTCGCGGACCGCACCTGCAAGATCGGCGTCCGGCGCAAGCGCCAATCTTCCTTCTGGCTCATCACGCTTCTGGCCTCGCATGGCACCCCAAACCTCCGGCGCAAAACGCACGAAACTGTTCGCGATGTCTTCGCACACCTGTTCGCGATGTCCTCAGTCCATATAGGGGGAGATTGGTAGCTTCGCCGGCGGGGGTTCTTTTGCGGCGCCGATATGCCTCTTTAAGCGCGTCCAACGAAAAGGCCCGCGCATCTCGCGATGCGCGGGCCTTTGTCTTGGAGGTAAGCGCTGAGCGATCAGCTCTTCAGCTTGGCGTTGCAGAGGCTGTAGAAGCCGCCGCCCTTCTGGATCCACCGCAGGCCGTTCAGCGTGTTGGCGTCCTTGTTGGCATAGTACTGCTCGAGGCAAGTGTGCATGCGGGCCTTGGCTGGCGTCTCGTTGGCGAATTTCGGCGAGATGGCGGTCGGGAAGGTCACGCCCTTCGGCGCAGCCACGCTGGGCTTTGCCGGTTCCTTGGTGAAAGTCGCCTCGGTCGGAGCCGGCACGGTGTCGTCGTCGTCGCCGGCGCCGCATTCGGCCTTGCGGAAGTCGTTCCACTTCATGCCGTTGAGCTTGTTGGCGGTCTTGGCAGCCTGGTACTTGCTGCTGCATTCGGCCATGGTCAGACCCTTGGCCGAACCACCGTCAGCGGCAGCGGTGGAAGTCTTGCTGGCGGCAGGTTTGGCGGCCGCCGCGGCAGTGGCGCCGGGGCCGCATTCAGCCTTGCGGAAATCGTTCCACTTCATGCCGTTCAGCGTGCCGGCCGCCTTCGCGGCCTGATACTTGGTGCTGCATTCCTTTGCGGTCAGGCCCTTGGCTGTGTCGTCCGAGGCAGCTGCCGACTTTGCCTTCTTGGTGTCAGAAGCCTTGGTCTCGGTCGCCGCCTTGGTATCGGTCGCCGCCTTGGTGTCGGTCGCGGCGGAAGCGTCGCTGCCGCACTGGGCCTTGCGGAACTGGTTCCAGGTCTGGCCGTTGAGCGTTCCGGCGTCCTTGGCTGCGTTGTACTTGGTGCTGCACTCGGCCATGGTCAGGGCGTTGGCCGGCGCCGCCAGGAACAGGGTTGCGACGGCGATGCCCGTCAATGTTGCAAGTCTATGAATAAGCATGGCGTTTTTCTCCCTTGCTGCGCCAAATGGTCTCTATACCAAATCAATAGCTCTCAACTTCGGGCTGCGCCAGATGCTTCCCGCGCGGATGCCCTCACAAAGTGTGTTCCTGCCGACAGGGTGCTAAATTGCTGGCGCTCGGTTCGAGCAAATAAGGTTTTTCCAACCATGTCGGGCGGAAAAGTTGTCCGAGCTTTTATATTCCCGTTACAACGAGAGGTCGTGGCAGGCCGCCGAATCACTTGACCCGTCCGCGACAATGATTTTCTAAGGAATGGTAATATATAATCACGAAACGTGATGATCGGATGCGGCCCAATTGTGGCAATACGGGCGGCTGAAACCGACGGGGACTTTGGCAGGTATGGCAGGGCAGTATTTCGGCACCGACGGCATTCGCGGACGCGCCAACAAGTTTCCCATGACGGCCGAGGTGGCCATGCGGGTGGGTATGGCCGCCGGCCTCTCTTTCCAGCGGGGCAACCATCGGCACCGCGTCGTGCTCGGCAAGGACACGCGGCTCTCCGGCTACATGATCGAGAACGCGATGGTGTCGGGCCTGTGCGCCGCCGGCATGGACGTGTTCCTGCTCGGGCCGATTCCGACGCCGGCGGTCGCCATGCTGGTGCGCTCGCTGCGCGCCGACATCGGGGTGATGATCTCGGCCTCGCATAACCCCTATTACGACAACGGCATCAAGCTGTTCGGCCCCGACGGCTATAAGCTCTCCGACGAGATCGAGGAGCGCATCGAAGGCATGCTCGACAAGGATATCGAGTTGTCGCTTGCCGATTCCGACGGGCTGGGGCGCGCCAAGCGCGTCGACGGCGTCCACGACCGCTATATCGAATTCGCCAAGCGCACGCTGCCGCGCTCGATGTCGCTTTCCGGGCTTCGGATCGTCGTCGACTGCGCGAACGGCGCCTCCTACAAGGTGGCGCCGGAGGCGCTGTGGGAGCTCGGCGCCGAGGTGGTCGCCATCAATGTCGAGCCGAACGGCTTCAACATCAACAAGGAGTGCGGCTCGACCCATCCGGCCGGCCTGCAGAAGAAGGTGCACGAGGTGCGCGCCGATATCGGCATCGCGCTCGACGGCGACGCCGACCGTGTGGTCATCGTCGACGAGAACGGGGCCATCGTCGACGGCGACCAGATCATGGCGCTGATCGCCGAGTCCTGGCACCAGAGCGGGCGGCTGGCCGGCGGCGGCGTCGTCTCGACGGTGATGTCCAATCTCGGTCTCGAGCGTTTCCTTGGCGACATGAAGCTGCAGCTGCACCGCACCAAGGTCGGCGACCGCTATGTCGTCGAGCACATGCGCGCGCATGGCCTCAATGTCGGTGGGGAGCAGTCCGGCCATATCGTGCTGTCCGATTTCTCGACCACCGGCGACGGCCTGGTTTCGGCGCTGCAGGTGCTGGCCTGCATCAAGCGGCAGAACCGGCCGGTCAGCGAGCTGTCGAAAAAGTTCGAGCCGGTGCCTCAGCTTCTGAAGAACGTCCGCATCTCCGGCGGCAAGCCGCTGGAGGAGGCGCCGGTCAAGGCAGCCATCGAGGAAGGGCGCAACCGCCTGGGCAAGGCCGGCCGCCTCGTTATCCGGCCGTCCGGCACCGAGCCGCTCATCCGCGTCATGGCCGAAGGCGACGATCCGCAACTGGTCGAGGCCGTCGTCAACGAGATCGTCGGCATCATTTCGGATACCCGTAGCGCCGCCTGATCGCCGCCGCGAATCGGACGATCGCACCTGCAAGCCCGCCGCCAGGCGGGCTTTTTCGCGCGCTCACAACAGCCCCGGACAACGGAATACCCTCTAAAATTGTAGGGATTCGTGGTTAATCGGTACGGTTAAACGGCTTTTAACCTTTGCAATTCATTATCCACGCCGAGGTTCATCTTCGGGCGATGTCGTCCCGAGGCTTCTTAGGGGTGACAGCATGTTCGATACCGCAAGAATGGCACTGTTTGCCGCGCTGTTGGCGGGAGTGGCCGGACCGGCCCTCGCCGCCGACCTGGGGGAACCACCGCCGGTGGAGGAAGCTCCGCCGCCGGTGGTCGAGGCTCAGCCGATCGACGTTGGCGGCTGGTATATTCGCGGCGACATCGACTACCACAAGTCGACCTTGCGCGGCATCGACTACATTACATACGGGCCACCGCCCGGCACTAACGATTTCGATTTCGGCAAGCTGAAGGGCGGTTTCTCGCTCGGCGGCGGCGTCGGCTACAAGATCAACGATTACTTCCGAACCGATCTGACGGCCGACTATTGGTTCAAGTCGGACTTCAACGGCCAGACCTCGGACCTCGTAACGACATCCACCGAGGTGTCGAGGATGAGCGCGTTGCTGCTGTTGGCCAATGCCTATGTCGACATCGGCACCTATCACGGCATCACGCCTTACGTCGGCGCCGGCATCGGCGGCGCGCACGTCAAGTGGGACACGGTCCACGATCCGAATACCACCGAAACCAACCCGGGTTCGTCTAACTGGCGCTTCGCCTATGCGCTCATGGCCGGCGCTTCCTACTGCCTGACCGACAGGGTGATCCTCGACGCAGGCTACCGCTTCACTCACATCCAGGGCGGGCGCATGTTCGAGTTCGATTCGACGAGTTCCGGGCCGGGGTTCGACCACGGCATCAACACGCATGAGGTGCGCGGCGGTCTGCGCTACCAATTCGGCGGCAACAATGGGTGCACTACACCGGTGGCCTACCAGCCGGAGCCGGAGCCGATCTACACCAAGTAGTCGCTTCGAAGATCCTGGAATTCTGCCGATCGCCCGGCGTCAGCCGGGCGATTTTCTTTTGTGGGTGGCCGGTAAAACAGCATCGAAATCAATTCGGTAACCCCCTGTTATCCTTAACCGGCACTTAACCACTATGGTTAACAATGCTCCTGAAACGGCAGCTGTGCTCGCGTTCGCGACTGGTGCCAATCTCAGGAGCCGGGGACCATGACATCAAAATCGCGTATCGCACTGGCGCTCGCCGCAATCGTGCTGATGCCGGCGACACAGGCGGTGTCGGCCGACTACGATCCGCCGATCTATGTCGATCAGGCGCCGGACTATCAGCCGGTCGAGGTAGGCTCCGGCTGGTACCTCCGCGGCGACGTCGGCTACGCTTTCAGCCACCCGTTCAAGCATGAGGAAACCTCGTCGGGACCGCTCAACAGCTTCAGCGATGAGTCCAGCTTGTTCAGCGGCAGCATCGGCATGGGCTATCACGTCAACGACTACCTCCGGGTCGAGTTGAACGGTGGAATCCTGCCGACCGACAAATTCGCCGCCCATGACAGACTGGGAGCCACCTGCGACGGGCACACGCTTGTGGACGACGGTTTCGGAACGATCAATTCCGTTGCGACCAGCCAGGCCTGCGACCTTTCCGACAACGCTTCCAACAAGGGCTACAGCATCATGGCCAATGGCTATGTAGACCTGGGCACCTATGTCGGGCTCACGCCCTATATCGGCGGCGGCATCGGGCTCGCCTACAACAAATACTACAGAAGCATCGGCGCGCGCGACTGCGTGGAGGTTCCTACGAACAGCGCCGGCACCGGCGGATTTTTCTGCGACGATCCGGCCGGCTATGAAGGGCAGACCGATACTGCGGCAAAGTTCAATCTGGCCTATTCCATCGGCGCAGGGCTCTCTTACCAAGTCACGAAGAACGTTTCGGTCGATCTCGGCTACGAATACTTTTCCGTCCCAGCGGCGAAATACGTCGCCTATGATGGTGGCGCTTTCAATATCCGCAAGGGCATTGACTATCAGACGGTCAAGCTCGGGCTGCGCTACGATCTTTGGTGAGCGAGGGAACTCGGAAATTGCCGCCGGCGGATCGAGCGGTCCGCCGTTCTTTTCGTTTCCAGCGCGTGGTGCCGTCAGACAAATATCCCGACTGCGACAAAAACTTTGCTCTTGACGCCGGAAGGCTGAAAGCATATCGCCGTCCGTGGGCCACCCCTCCCCAACGAGGGGCCACTATCTGGAAGGATAGACCACGATGACGACGCTTACCAAGCCCGGACTCCGTCCGGCAAATCCCAATTTCTCCTCAGGTCCCTGTGCAAAACGCCCCGGCTGGTCGGTCGAGGCGCTGAAAGCTGCTGCGCTCGGACGCTCCCACCGCGCCAGGATCGGCAAGGGCAAGCTCGAGCAGGCGATCGAGCTGACGCGCGAAATCCTCAAGGTCCCGGCCGGCTACCGGATCGGCATCGTGCCGGCATCCGATACCGGCGCGGTCGAGATGGCACTGTGGTCACTGCTTGGCGAGCGCGGTGTCGACATGGTCGCCTGGGAAAGTTTCGGTTCCGGTTGGGTGACCGATGTCGTCAAGCAGCTCAAGCTCGCCGATGTGCGCAAGTTCGAGGCCGGCTACGGCGTGTTGCCGGATCTGACGCAGATCGATTTCGACCGCGAAGTGGTCTTCACCTGGAACGGCACGACCTCCGGCGTGCGCGTGCCGAACGGCGATTTCATTCCGGCCGACCGCAAGGGTCTCACCATCTGCGACGCCACCTCGGCGGCGTTCGCGCAGCGGCTCGACTTCGACAAACTCGACGTCGTCACCTTCTCCTGGCAGAAGGTGCTGGGCGGCGAGGGCGCGCACGGCATGCTGATCCTCAGCCCGCGCGCCGTCGAGCGGCTGGAGACCTACAAGCCCGCCTGGCCGCTGCCGAAGATTTTCCGCCTGACCTCCGGCGGCAAGCTGATCGAGGGCATCTTCAAGGGCGAGACCATCAACACGCCGTCGATGCTGTGCGTCGAGGACTATCTCGATGCGCTTCAATGGGCGAAGTCGATCGGCGGCCTGGAAGCGCTGATCGCCCGCGCCGACGCCAACGCCGCGGTGCTGGACCGGTTCGCAGACAGGTCGTCGTGGCTCGGCCATCTGGCCGTCGATCCGGCGACACGCTCGAACACTTCCGTGTGCCTGTCCTTCACCGATCCGGACGTGGCGGCGCTCGATGCCGACGGTCAGGCGGCTTTCGCCAAGGGTATCGTCTCGACGCTCGACCGGGAAGGTGTCGCCTACGACATCGGCTCCTACCGCGATGCGCCCCCCGGCCTGCGCATCTGGTGCGGCGCGACCGTCGAGACCTCCGATCTCGAAGCACTGCTGCCCTGGCTCGACTGGGCCTTCGCCATGCAGAAGGCGTCGCTGAAAGCGGCCGCCTGAGTCATTCGCGGCGGCCTTCGGGCCGCCGATCCCAAACGGATCAATCCCATTCTTCAAGGAGGCCGCCATGGCGCCCCGCGTTCTCGTCTCGGATAAACTTTCAACCACCGCCGTGCAGATCTTCAAGGACCGCGGCATCGAGGTCGACTACCTGCCCGATCTCGGCAAGGACAAGGAAAAGCTTCTCGAAGTGATCGGCCAGTATGACGGCCTCGCCATCCGCTCGGCAACCAAGGTCACCGAGAAGCTGATCAATGCCGCCACCAGGCTCAAGGTCGTCGGCCGCGCCGGCATCGGCGTCGACAATGTCGACATTCCGGCGGCGAGCCGCAAGGGCATCATCGTGATGAACACGCCCTTCGGCAATTCGATCACCACCGCCGAGCATGCCGTTGCGATGATCTTCGCGCTGGCGCGCCAAATCCCGGAGGCCAACGCCTCGACGCATGCGGGAAAATGGGAGAAGAACCGCTTCATGGGCGTCGAGATCACCGGCAAGACGCTGGGCGTGATCGGCTGCGGCAATATCGGCTCGATCGTCGCGACGCGCGGCGTCGGCCTGAAGATGCATGTCGTGGCTTTCGATCCGTTCCTGTCGGACAGCCGCGCTGAAGAGCTCGGCGTCGAGAAGGTCGAGCTCGACGAGCTTTTCGCGCGCGCCGACTTCATAACCTTGCACACGCCGCTGACCGACAAGACGCGCAACATCATCGATGCGGCCGCGATCGCCAAGATGAAGGACGGCGTGCGCATCATCAATTGCGCGCGCGGCGGGCTGGTCGTCGAGGCCGACCTGGTCGCGGCACTGAAGAGCGGCAAGGTGGCCGGCGCCGGCGTCGATGTTTTCGAGGCCGAGCCGGCGGAGAACAATCCGCTGTTCGGCATGCAGAATGTCGTGGCAACCCCGCATCTCGGCGCCTCGACCACCGAGGCGCAGGAGAACGTTGCGCTGCAAGTGGCCGAGCAGATGGCCGATTACCTGATCAAGGGCGCCGTTTCCAACGCCATCAACATGCCCTCGATCACCGCCGAGGAAGCGCCGCGACTGAAACCCTTCGTCAAACTGGCCGAGGTGCTCGGCGCCTTTGTCGGCCAGGTCACTGAAGATCCGATCAAGGAGGTGGAGATCCTGTTCGACGGCTCGACCGCGACGATGAACACGCGTGCGCTGGTCAGCGCCACTCTTGCCGGCCTGATCCGGCCGCAGGTCTCCGACGTCAACATGGTCTCGGCGCCGATCATGGTGAAGGAGCGCGGCATCATCGTCGCCGAGGTCAAGCGCGACAAATCTGGCGTCTTCGACGGCTATATCAAGCTCACCGTCAAGACCGAGCACATGACCCGCTCGATCGCCGGGACCTGCTTCTCGGACGGCAAGCCGCGCTTCATCCAGATCAAGGGCATCAACCTCGATGCCGAGGTCGGCCAGCACATGCTCTACACGACCAATGCCGACGCGCCCGGCATCATCGGCCTGCTCGGCACCGTCTGCGGCGAGAACGGCGTCAACATCGCCAACTTCCAGCTCGGCCGCAACCGGCCGGGCGGCGATGCGATCGCGCTGCTCTATCTCGACGCACCCTTCCCGGAAAGGGTGCTCGATCAGCTGCGGGCGCACCAATCGATCGATTCGGCCAAACCGCTGCACTTCGATGTCGGCGCCGCCTGAAAGATCATGTTCCGCATGCTTCGGCATGCGGGGCATTTCCCCTACAGAACGGCTCTGCTGCCGCTGTATTCGGCCAGCGCGATGCCTCCGAGCACGAGCACAAGCGCAAGACCCTGATAGAATTGGAACTGCTCGCCGACGATCAGCACCGAAAGCAGGGTGCCGAAGATTGGCACCAGATTGATGAACAGTCCGGCGCGATTGGCGCCGATCAGCTCGTTGCCCTTGATGTAGAAGATCTGCGAGACGACGGACGCGCCGAGCGCGGTGTAGAACGCGACCGCCCATCCTCGCGCGTCCGGGACGATGACGCGGCCCGCCGCCACTTCCCAGACAAAGAACGGCACCGAGGTCAAAAGCGCGGCGAGCGACAGAGCCAGCATGAAGCTTTGCCAGCGGACGGCCGGCTTCAGGCGCAGCCCCACCGAATAGAGGCTGTAGCAGAGGACCGCGACCAGCATGATGGCGTCGCCGAAATTGAGCTCGAGCTTCAGCAGCTGACCGAGGTCGCCATGGCTAGCGGTCAGGGCGACGCCGAGGATGGTGAGCGCGACGCCGACGATCTGCAGGCGCTGCACGTGCAGCCTAAACAGCACGAAGTTGGCAAGGATGATGACGATCGGTATGGCGGCCTGCTCGATCGAGACATTGATGGCGGTCGTGTAGTTCAGCGCCGTGTAGAAGATGACGTTGAAGATCGTGAAGCCGCAGGCGCCGAGCCCGGCGACCAGCAGCCAATGCCGGCGCAGTTCAGGCCAGTCCTCGCGAAACGTCCGCCAGCCGACGGGCAGCATGATCAGCACCGCCAGCACCCAGCGCAGGAAAACCAACGTCATCGGCGACACATGGCCGACGGCAAGCTTGCCGGCCACGGAATTGCCGCCCCACAGCAGCATGGTGGAGAGCAGGAACAGATAGGCGGCTCGATGCATTGCTTAATCCTGGACCGGCAGGCGCGGTGGAAGAAGGATGCCGGCCTATTGCGATGGCGAGGCCAAGTAAATGATGCGAAAGCCGGAATTTGTTGTGCCTGGTTTGTTGTGCCCTGGGTGGTTTCGGGGACAAAGAAGGGGTCGCATCGGCCTGCACATGAGGCTATAGAGGCCTGTCGTTTCAAGCCGCCAAGGCGGCATCTCAAGGGAAAAGAACATGGCCAATGTGGTGGTCGTCGGCTCGCAGTGGGGCGACGAAGGCAAGGGCAAGATCGTCGACTGGCTGTCGGAGCGCGCCGACGTGGTCGTGCGCTTCCAGGGCGGCCACAATGCAGGTCATACCCTGGTCGTCGACGGCAAGGTCTACAAGCTTTCGCTCCTGCCGTCGGGCGTGGTCAGAGAGGGCAAGCTGTCGATCATCGGCAACGGGGTGGTCTTCGATCCGCATGCCTTCGTCGCGGAAACAAAGAAGCTCAAGGAGCAGGGCGTGGAGGTGACGCCCGAGCGCCTGAAAATCGCCGAAAACACCGCGCTTATCCTGTCGCTGCACCGGGAGCTGGACGGGTTCCGCGAAGACGCCGCCTCGAATTCCGGAACCAAGATTGGCACGACCCGCCGCGGCATCGGTCCCGCATATGAGGACAAGGTGGGCCGGCGCGCGGTGCGGGTGATGGATCTGGCGGATTTGGAAACGCTTCCCCTGAAGGTCGACAGGCTGCTCACGCATCACAATGCGCTGCGCCGCGGGCTCGGCCATCCGGAAGCGACCCAGGAGGCGATCATGCAGGAGCTGACCTCGGTGGCCGGCGAGATCCTGCCTTACATGGACCGCGTCTGGAAGGTGCTCGACGACAAGCGCCGCGCGGGTGCGCGCATCCTGTTCGAGGGCGCGCAAGGCACGCTGCTCGATATCGACCACGGCACCTATCCCTTCGTCACCTCATCCAACACCGTGGCAGGGCAAGCGGCCGCCGGCTCCGGCACCGGCCCCGGCGCGATCGGCTATGTGCTCGGCATCACCAAGGCCTATACGACGCGCGTCGGCGAAGGGCCGTTCCCGACCGAGCAGAAGAATGAGGTCGGCGAGTTCCTCGGCACGCGCGGCCACGAATTCGGCGTCGTCACCGGCCGCAAGCGCCGCTGCGGCTGGTTCGACGCCGTGCTGGTGCGCCAGGCGGTGGCCGTCAACGGCATCAAGGGCATCGCGCTCACCAAGCTCGACGTGCTCGACGGGCTGGACGAGATCAAGGTCTGCACCGGCTATCGCCTCGATGGCGAGTTGATCGACTATCTGCCGGCCAGCCAGGGCGCCCAGTCGCGCGTCGAGCCGGTCTATGAGACGCTCGAAGGCTGGAAGGGAACGACGGCCGGCGCCAGGAGCTGGAACGATCTGCCGGCGCAAGCCGTCAAATATGTCCGCCACATCGAGGAGCTGATCGGCGCCCCGGTTGCACTGCTTTCCACCAGCCCGGAGCGGGACGACACGATACTTGTGACCGATCCGTTTCAAGACTAGTTTCACAGCGCTTCCAGGCGCTACGGCTGATTTGCGGCCGGGCCGGGAAAGAATTGCAGGTCGACTGACGCATGGCAGATTTCGTTGGTGTTCTGAAAAAACAGCTTGCGAAGCACAGCGAGCCCTCGCCCGAGTTGCGCAAGCGGATTTACGAGAATGCTCGTGAGATGCTGGCGAAGAAACTCGCGAACTATTCTCCGCCGTTGTCGGCCGAGGTCATCAGCAAGCAGAAACGTTCGCTCGAAGATGCCGTCGCCAGCGTCGAGCGCGAGTATGCCAAGCCTGCTCCGGCGCCCAAGCCGGCTCCAGCGGAAGATCCCCTGGCGGAGCTGGAACATATTTTCTCCTCGATCGACCGCAACAAGAACCAGCCGAGCCACGTCCGGCAGCCGTCGGTGGCGAAGCCCGAACCTGCCAAGCCGGAGCCCTTCAAGACGGAGCCCTTCAAGACGGCGCCCGCACCGGCGCCGGTGAAGGCGGAACCGAGCTGGCAAGGCGCAGCAAAGACGGAACCAAGCTGGCAAGGGGCAACGAAGACTGAGCCCGGCGGCTGGCACAAGGTGCCCGCGGCACCGCCGCCCATGCCCTCGCCGCGCGAGGACGATGTCGGCCTGCCCGGGATGAACGCCGCCGAACCGGACGAGGACAGCGATGTCTTTGCCAATGACGAGCAGCCGGCCGATACTTTCCAGCGGCTGCGGCCTGCGCCGCGCAAGCGCAGCTATGGCGGGTTGATTGCTGCCGTTGTCGCATTGCTGGTGCTGGCCGGCGGCGGGTACGGCGTTTGGCTGAACAAGGATGCGTTCAGCTCCATGCTCGGCTTGAAGGGCGGCAGCAGCCAGACCGTCTCGACCGAGCCTCTGGTCAAGCCTGCCGTCCCGACAAAGCCGACCGCCGAGACGGCGGCCGCGCCGCCGGCTGCGGGCAATAACGCGGCTGCAGCCAATGAGCCGGCCGAAACAGCGAAATTCACCCAGCGGCTGACGCCCGAGGGCAAGGAAGTAGATCCTGGTCCGGCCGGCGGCCAGAGCACCATCGGCGAGGGCGAATCCGTCGCCGCGCTGACCACGCCGCCGCCAGCCGCGCCTGGGATGACGCCGGCGCCCGCCGCCGGCACGCCGCCCGCCGCGCCAACTCCGGCCGCGACCCCGCCCGCCGCCGACACTCCGCAGGCTGCGCAAACCCCGCCCGCGAGCCCGCCTGCCGGGACCACGCCGTCGGCGCCCGCCGGTGCCGCCGCCAATCCGCCCGCGCCGGCCGCCGGAACCACGCCTCCGGCCGCGGCGGCCACTCCGCCTGCCGCTGGCACGACTCCGCCACCCGCGTCCGGGACTGCGCCTGCGACGGCCCAAGCGACCGTGCCGGTCGGCCAGAAAGCGATCTTCTATGAGGAGCGCACCAGCACGCAGCAGGGCACCGCCGAGCCCGGCAGCATCGTCTGGTCGCTGGTGCAGGAATCGCCGGGCGGCGACCTGCCGCCGGAGCCGGCGATCCGCGCCGAGGCGACGATACCCGGCAAGGACATCCAGCTGCGCATGACCATCCGGCGCAATACCGACCAGACGCTGCCGGCCAGCCACATCATCGAGATGATCTTCCTGACGCCGGAAGGATTTGACGGCGGCGGCGTCGACAACATCCTGCGCATCGCCATGAAGAGCTCGGAACAGGACGCCGGCAGCCCGCTGATCGGCATCCCGGCCAAGATCGCCGACGGCTTCTTCCTCGTCGCCCTCAACGACACCAAGGCCGACGAGGACGCCAACCTGACGCTGCTCAGGGGGCAGGCCTGGATCGACGTGCCGGTGGTCTACAAGACCGGACGCCGTGCCCTGCTCACCATGGAAAAGGGCATTCCGGGCGAGAAGGTGTTTGATGAGGCGCTGAAGGCCTGGGCGACGAAGACGTCCGGTTGAGGCCGAGCGGCTCAGAAGCCCTGAAACAGCATGTCGAGCGCTGCAACGATCTCGTCGTGATGCTTCGCGAGGTTGAAACGGTTTTCCCCGAGTTCCGTCGCAGCCACCGTAGCGATCAGATGGGTGGCCATGACCAGCTTGCGTCCATTGATTTCGAAGACCGGATGCAGCTTCCGCATTGGCGGCGGCGCCGACGCGAGGGGCAAAAGCGGAACGACGACGCGCGTCTTGAAATTGTCGAGCAGGTCGGATTGAACCTCGAGGAGGTAGCCGCCTTCGATGCCGCTGGCGGCAAAGGCGTCATAGCGCGCCATCAGAACTGCCGATGCTCCTTGAGCGGAACGCCGTACGTGTCGACATACTCGTTCCAGGCATCCATGGTGGCGCGGTTTTCGAGCTTCCACAGCCGCGTTTTCTCGGCTGCCACGGCTTCTGCGATCCCGGCTTCGGCGGCACGAGATACATTCACGTTGAGCCCCTTGGCTTCCTTCATGAGCTGTGAATCGATCGATAGATTTGCCGGCTGGCGGACCGCATTTGCGGCAATCTTGCGCATGATAGCCTCCGCAACATGCGCATAGAATATGCGCATCACGCGAGTGCTGCAATGGATAGCTTTGGACCAGCGCGACCTTCGCGACCGGACCGGCATGGCAAATTCGCCCTCAAATGCTATAGTCGCGCAAGCGGCAGGTCTGACCGGAGACGGCGATGACCAGTGCGAAGATCGACGTTCGTGAGCTGGGTGAAGCCGTTTTCCTGACCGATGGCGGCCTCGAGACCTCACTTGTTTTCCTGGAAGGCCTCGATCTGCCCTGCTTCGCCGCCTTTCCGCTTCTTGGCGAGGAGGAGGGGCGGACGACGTTGGCCCGCTATTTCCGCCAGTATCTCGACATCGCCGACAAACACGGCGTCGGCTTCGTGCTCGATACTCCGACGTGGCGCGCCAATCCGGACTGGGGCGAAAAGCTCGGCTATTCGAAAGTCGCATTGTCGGGCATAGACATGCAGGCAGTGTCATGGGCGCGGGCGCTGGCTGCGCCCTATGTTGCGCGTGGCATGACCGTGCTGGTCAATGGGGTGGTCGGGCCCCGTGGCGACGGCTACCACGTTGACACAGTCATGTCGCCCGCCGAGGCCGAGATCTATCACGGCGATCAGGTCAAGGCATTCCGCGATGCCAGCGCCGATATGGTCAGCGCCATTACGATGACCTATGCGCAGGAGGCTGCCGGAATAGCCTGTGCCGCGATGGCGGTGGGGCTCCCGTCGGTGATTTCGTTTACCGTCGAGACGGACGGACGCCTGCCTTCGGGGGAGAGCCTGAGAGACGCCATCGAGACCGTTGACGACGAAACGGACGGCGCCCCCGCATATTTCATGATCAACTGCGCGCATCCGAGCCATTTCGACGCCGTCCTTGCCGGCGACGGACGCTGGATCAGGCGCATTCGCGGCGTGCGGGCCAACGCCTCCGCCAAAAGCCATGCCGAGCTGGATGCGGCGACCGAACTCGATCCAGGCGATCCTGTCGACCTCGGCCGGCGCTACCGCGCCATGCGCGACCGCTTCGGCCAGATAGCCGTGCTTGGCGGCTGCTGCGGCACCGACAGACGCCATATCGCTGCGATCTGCGAGGCCTGCCTCTGAGGCTTGCCTATAGCGGCTAGCCTTCCATCTCCTCGCGCAGCATCTCCAACTCCAGCCACTCTTCCTCAAGTGAGGCCAGCGTGGTGCGCTCCTTGTCGAGCGCGGCGATGGTCTTCTGGAACGAGACCGGATCGCGCTCATAGAAGGACGGGTCGGCGATATTGTTCTCCAGCCTTGAGATGGACGCGCTCACCGCCTCGATCTTCTTCGGCAGGGATTCCAGCGCGAACTTCTGCTTGAAGGAGAGCTTCTTGGCCGGGCTTTTCGCGCTGGTCTGTTCGGCCCTGGCCGTCGCTTCGTTCGCTTCAGCCTTCGGCCTTGCCTTGCGCTCCTCCAGCTTCGAGCCGCCGCGTTGCGCCAGCATGTCGGAATAGCCGCCGGCATATTCGATCCAGCGTCCGGCGCCGTCGGGCGCGATCACGCTGGTGACTGTGCGGTCAAGGAAATCGCGATCGTGGCTGACCAGGACGACCGTTCCGGCAAAGCCGGCGACCAGTTCCTGCAGCAGCTCCAGCGTCTCCATGTCGAGGTCGTTGGTCGGCTCGTCGAGCACCAAAAGGTTCGCCGGCCGCGCCAGCACCCGGGCCAGCAGCAGTCGCGCCCGCTCGCCGCCCGAAAGCTCGCGCACCGGCGTGCGCGCCTGCTCCGGCTTGAAAAGAAAATCCTTCATATAGGAGACGACGTGGCGCTGCTCGCCATTGACCACAAGGTTCTCGCCGCGCCCGTCGGTCAGGTAGTTCGCCAGCGTCTCCTGCGGGTCGACGGCCTCGCGCTTCTGATCGAGCGTTGCGATTTCCAGATTGACGCCAAGCCGCACGGTGCCGGCATCCGGCGCCAGCTCGCCGGTCAGCATCTTGAGAAGCGTCGTCTTGCCGACGCCGTTCGGGCCGACAAGGCCGACACGGTCGCCGCGCTGGATACGGGTCGAAAAGCCCTTGACCACGGTGAGGTCGCCAAAACTCTTCTCGATGCCTTTGGCTTCGATCACCAGCTTGCCGGATTCAGCGGCGTCGCTTGCCACCATCGTCGCCGAACCCTCGGCGCCGCGATGGCTGCGAAAACGCTGGCGCATGGCCTGCAGCTCGCCGAGCCGGCGCATGTTGCGCTTGCGCCTGGCGGTCACGCCATAGCGCAGCCAATGCTCCTCGCGCACGATCTGGCGGCCGAGCTTGTGCTGTTCGCGCTCTTCCTCTTCAAGCACCTGGTCGCGCCATTCCTCGAAATGCGCGAACCCCCTGTCCAGCCGGCGCGTCTGGCCGCGGTCGAGCCAGACGGTGGCGCGCGAGACGCGCTCGAGAAAGCGGCGGTCGTGCGAGATCAGGATCACGGCCGACGAGGTGCGGGCAAGCTCTTCTTCCAGCCATTCGATGACCGACAGGTCGAGATGGTTGGTCGGCTCGTCGAGGAGCAGGATATCGGGCTCCGGCGCCATGACGCGAGCGAGTGCTGCGCGGCGCGCCTCGCCGCCGGAAAGGTCGTTCGGCCGCTCCTCGCCGGTCAGGCCGAGATGCTCCATCAGATAAGTGGCGCGATGCGGGTCGTCGGCCGGCCCGAGGCCGGCTTCGACATAGGCGCGCACGCTGGCGAAGCCATCCATATCGGGCATTTGCGGCAGGTAGCGCACCGTTGCCGAGGGCTGGCGGAATACTTCGCCGTCCTGCGGTTCGATTAGCCCCGCGACGATCTTGAGCAGCGTCGACTTGCCCGAACCGTTGCGGCCGACAAGCGCGATCTTCTCGCCGGCGGAGGCGCTCAGTACCGCGCCGTCGAGCAGCGGCGTGCCGCCAAAAGTCAGTTTTATGCCATCCAGATTGAGAAGAGGCGGGGCCATGTCAGCTTTCGGGAAGAGGATAGGGGTGGGCGAGCAGCAGCGCCCGGCCACGCTCGAGCGCGATATGGAGCCGGCCCTTGACCTCATTTGATATGGTAAGCGAGGAGCCGAACGCCACCTCGACACCGTCCAGCGGCCATTTGGCGCCTGAGACCGTCAGGCCGGCGAGGTCGGAGAAGCCGAGCACCGAGAACAGCGTGCCGTTGGCGTAGTCGAAGCCGGCTTTGCCCGGCAGGATGGGCACGCCCTCCTGGGCGCCGCTGGTCAGCAGCACGGTTGTGCCCGCCTCGGCCAGCCGCACGCTTAGAGCCAAATGCAGAAAGGCATGATCGGCGCGCTTGCCGCCGAAGGCGCCGGCCAGCACCAGGCTGGTGGCGCCGCGCGCCAGCGCCTCGGCAATGGCGAGCTCGCCGTCGGTCATATCCTTCTCGGTCGGGAAAATCTTGCGCGGCACGGCGGCCAGATTCTCCGGCAGGCTCGCCGGCACCGAGTCGAAATCTCCGACCCAGAGCTCCGGCAGCAGGCCAAGCATATCGGCATGGCCGATACCGGCATCGGCGGCGATGATGCGGGAGCCTTCGATCTGGCGATCGAGCCGAGGCGTGCGGACGAGATCGCCGCCAAGCAGGATGGTGAATGTGCCCATGGCCGTCGCCCTTACCAGCCCGGCCAACGAAACGGAAGCGGGCGCGTCCAAACGGAATCGCACTTCGCTACCGCGGTGAACCCTGATGGATGCCCAGGAAACTTCCGCTTGCGCGCCGCATCGGCCGGGCCTATGTCTCGAAATGCTCTAACGGGGTGCCGGACGCTGATTTTGCGAACCGGCTGAGAGGCACAAAGCCAACCCGCTGAACCTGATCCGGTTTGTACCGGCGGAGGGATTAGACGTTTCGGACCATCCGACGCCTGAATTCCTTTAACGCGAACGAAGGAGGCGCCGATGCGCTCGCTATTGTCCAACCTTGTTCTTGCAGCCGGCCTTGTTTCGCTTTTGGTGGGCGTCGGGCCTGCCGAGGCGAAAGACAAGCTTACCGTCTACACCTACGAAAGCTTCACCGCCGACTGGGGTCCCGGGCCCGCGGTGAAGAAGGAATTCGAGGCCGAATGCGGCTGCGATCTCGAATTCGTCTCGGTTGCCGACGGCGTGGCACTGCTCAATCGCGTCAAGCTGGAGGGCGCCGGCACCAAGGCCGATGTCGTGCTCGGCCTCGATACCAACCTGACCGCGGATGCCAAGGCGAGCGGCCTATTCGCGCCGCATGGCGCGGTGGCCGATTTGAATGTGCCCGGCGGCTGGAAAGACGACACCTTCGTGCCTTTCGACTACGGCTATTTCGCCGTCGTCTACGACACCGAAAAGCTGAAGACCCCGCCGAAGAGCTTGAAGGAACTGGTCGAGGGCGCCGGCCCCGACAAGATCATCATCCAGGATCCGCGCACTTCGACGCCGGGCCTCGGGCTGCTGCTGTGGGTCAAGTCGGTCTATGGCGACAAGGCGCCGGAAGCCTGGGCCAAGCTGAAGCCGAAGGTGCTGACCGTGACGCCGGGCTGGAGCGAGGCCTATGGTCTGTTCACCAAGGGCGAGGCGCCGATGGTTCTCTCCTATACCACCTCGCCGGCCTACCACATGGTGGCCGAGAACACCGAGCGCTATCAGGCGGCGTCCTTCGAGGAGGGCGAATATCTGCAGATCGAGGTCGCCGGCATCACCAAAATCGGCGCGAAGAACCCGCTGGCGGAAAAATTCATAACCTTCATGACCGAGCCCAAGTTCCAGGACATCATCCCGGAGACCAACTGGATGTTCCCGGCCGGCAAGACCGACAAGCCGCTCAACCCGGCCTTCGAAAAGCTGGTGAAGCCGACCAAAACCCTGCTGTTCAGCCCGGACGAGGTGGCGGCCAACCGCAAGGCCTGGGTGGATGAATGGCTGGCGGCGATGAGCAAGTAGGACGCAGGATGGCGCTTGAGCACCCCCCTCTGTCCGGCCGGCCATCTCCCCCGCAAAGGGGGAAATTCGCGGTCATCGGTGATTTCGCTAGCCGCCGACGGTGTAGGAAGAGCGGCAAAGCTGCCAATCTCCCTCCTAGAGAGGGAGATGTCCGGCAGGACAGAGGGGGGTGCGACGGAACGTGGCGTTCGCTAGCTCGAGCCAACGTGGTGCAGCGTGCAATCCACGCCGCGCCCTGACCCTCGCATCACCGCCGGCATCATCGCCCTTGTCGCCATCACTTTGCTCATCGGCGGCGCCTTCGCCGGCCTGATCCTCGAAGGCGCGAGCGGTCCGTCCAGCGCTGCCGCGGCCTTCGACAGCTATCTGCTCCGCGTCGCCCGCTTCACGCTTTGGCAGGCGCTGCTGTCGACATTGCTTTCGGTCTTGCCGGCAGTGTTCGTCGGCCGCGCCCTGTCCAGGCACACCAACTTTCCCGGACGTCGCCTGATCCTGCAGTTGTTCACGGTGCCGCTGGCGCTGCCGGTTATCGTCGCCGCGCTCGGCGTGTTGGCGCTTTACGGCCATGCCGGTTATTTTGCCGGCATCCTCGGCACGTTCGGCGGTGGGGAATGGCCGGGCATTTACGGCCTCTCCGGCATCCTGGTCGCGCATGTCTTCTTCAACCTGCCCTTGGCCACGCGCCTGTTCCTCGAGGCGCTCGGCACCGTGCCGGCCGACCAGTGGCGGCTGGCGAGCCAGCTCGGTATGGACGCTCGGTCGGCCTTCCGGCTGATCGAATGGCCGGCGCTGCGCACGGCGCTGCCGGGGGTCGCCGGGCTGGTCTTCATGCTGTGCATCACCTCCTTCACCATCGTGCTGACGCTGGGCGGCGGGCCGGCGGCGACGACGCTGGAGGTCGCGATCTACCAGGCGCTGCGCTTCGATTTCGATCCCGCGCGGGCCGTGACACTAACGTTTCTGCAGATCGTGCTGACCTTCGTCGTGGTCGCCATGCTGACGCGACTCGGCGCCAACACGGCCGGCGATACGAATCTGCCGGTAGCGCCACGCCGCTACCTTGCGGCCAGCACCACCGAGGCCGTGTTGAATGCCGGCCTGATCGTGCTTGCGCTGCTGTTCGTCGCCGGACCGATGGCGGCGACCGTGCTCGCCGGGCTGGAGGCGGATCTTGGGCGGCTGGCCGGCGAGGACGCCGTGCGCCGCGCGACGCTCACCAGCGCCGGGCTCTCCTTTCTCTCGGCGCTGCTTTGCGTGATGCTGTCGCTGTCGCTGATTGCCGCCCGACGCGCACTGGCCCTGCGGCGCCGCGCGGGCGGCGCCATGTCGCTGCTCGAACACGCCGCCGACACCGGCGCCGGTTTCGTGCTGGTCGTGCCGCCGATCGTGATCGGCGCCGGCTGGTTCCTGGCTCTGCGCAACATCACCGATGTGTTCGCCATCGCACCTGTCATGGTCGTCGCGGTCAATGCGGTGATGGCGATGCCATTTGCCATTCGCGCCGTCCGCCCTGCCTATGACGCGGCGAGCGAGCGCCACGAGCGACTCTGCCTGGCGCTCGGCATTTCCGGCTGGAACCGGCTGCGGCTGGTCGACTGGCCGTCGCTGCGGCGGCCCTTGGCCACCGGCTTTGCGTTCGCCATGGCGCTGTCGCTCGGCGATCTCGGCGTTATCGCGCTGTTCGGCAGCGATTCGGTCCAGACCTTGCCCTATCTTCTACTCGCGCGCATGGGCAGCTACCGGACCGCCGACGCCGCGGGGCTGGCCTTTTTGCTCGGCCTCGTCTGCCTGATGCTGGTTGTCGCCGCCGACTGGCTGGGGCGGGAGGCAAAGGCATGACGAGGGATAATAATGGCATCGCGGCCACGAAGGGCCTGGCCGTCACGTTGGACGGCGTATCCTTCAGCTATGGCGAGGCATCCTTCCGGTTCGATGTCGAATTCGCCGCCGGCAGGATCACTGCCATCATGGGGCCGAGCGGTTCAGGCAAGTCGACGCTGCTCAATCTGGTGGCCGGCTTCGAATCACCCAATGCTGGCAAGGTGCTGATCGGCGGGATCGATGTCGACAATGCGCCGCCCTCGGCGCGGCCGGTGTCGATGGTGTTCCAGGAAAACAACCTGTTCGCCCATCTTTCGGTCGAGGGCAATGTCGGGCTTGGCCGCTCGCCATCGCTCAAGCTCACGGCCGACGACCACCGCGCGGTCGCGGAAGCGCTGGGGCGTGTCGGTCTCGCCGGCAAGGAAAAGCGGCTGCCGCGCGAGCTTTCCGGCGGCGAGCGGCAGCGCGTCGCGCTGGCGCGGGTGCTCATACGGGACCGTCCGGTGCTTCTGCTCGACGAGCCTTTCGCCTCGCTCGGCCCGGCGCTGCGCGAAGACATGCTCGATCTCATGGCCGGCATCCACGCCGAGCGACAGATGACCGTGCTTTTCGTCACGCACCAGCCGCAGGACGCGCGCCGCATCGGCCAGCGGATCGCGTTCGTCGACGAGGGCAGGGTCGCGGCAAGAGGGTCGGCCGCCGATTTCTTCGACGGTGCTGGACCGGAGGCCTTCCGGCGCTATATCGGCGATCGAGGCGGCAGCGTTGCCGGATGACAACACATTGCCCGGAAGCGGACATAATTTACGGCCAAACCGGTCGCGGGTGATCAGGCGTTTGCTTGCCTTGTCCGGGGGAGTGTGGCTAGGTCCGGCCATGCTGGTCCGAGTGGGCCGTGATTTGCCGAAAGATTACGAAAGGAAGCCGATCTGACGGCCGGCATCGAGAGAGTATGGACTAAGCCGCTGGCGCGATTTTTCGCGATGGCCGGCTTTGCCGTGGCGCTGGCGAGCTGCCAGATGTTCACGCCGCCGGACGTGCAGGAGTCCGGCTTCCAGCCCTCCGACAAGCCGATCACCGTCGACAATGTCGTCGCCAACGCCAGGCTGGCCGAAATGGCCAAAGCGCAGCATCCGCGGATTCTCGCCACCTATGGCGGCGAATATTCCGATCCGAAGCTCGAGCGCATGGTGGCCAAGGTCGTCGGCAATCTGACGGTGGTCTCGGCCAATCCGACCCAGACCTATCGCATCACCATCCTCAACTCGCCCAACGTCAACGCCTTCGCGCTGCCGGGCGGCTATCTCTATGTCACGCGCGGACTTTTGGCGCTGGCAAATGACTCCTCCGAGCTTGCGGCCGTCATCGCGCATGAGATGGGCCACGTCACCGCCAATCACGGGTTGCAGCGGCAGCAGCTCGAGGCCGAGGAAGGCTTGGCGACCAAGGTCGTCTCCGATGTGCTCGGCGACAGCCCGACCGCCAAGGCCGCTCTCATCCGCGGCAAGCTGAGGCTTGCGCAGTTTTCGCGCAACCAGGAACTGCAGGCCGACGCGATCGGCATCAAGTCGATCGGCGAAGCGGGCTATGACCCCTATGCGGCCGGCCGCTTCCTGCAGTCGATGTCGGCCTATACCGATTTCCGCTCGGTCAGCGGCGCCACGGATGCCAGCCTCGACTTCCTGGCCACGCATCCCAACACGCCGCAGCGCATCGAGCTGGCGCAGCGACTCGCCCGCAACTTCGGACCGCCCGGCGTCGGCACGCGCGACCGCGATGCCTTTCTCGCCGGCATAGACGGGCTGCTCTACGGCGACACGCCGGAAGAGGGCTATGTGCGCGGCCAGACCTTCCTGCATCCCGGCCTTGGCGTGTCGTTCTCGGTGCCGGAAGGCTTCGTCATCGACAATTCGGCCGCCGCCGTGACCGCGACCGGTCCGGGCGATATCGCCATCCGCTTCGATGGCGTGGCGATCGACAAGTCGGTGTCGCTCACCGACTATATCCGCAGCGGCTGGGTCGCCGGACTGGACGATGCCAGCGTGCGCCAGGAAACGGTCAACGGCAACGAGGCGGCGATGGCGCATGCCAGTGCGCAAGGCTGGCAGTTCGATATCGCGGTCATCCGGGCCGGCGGACAGGTCTACCGGCTGCTGACTGCGGCACCCTCGGCCAGCACCGCGCTGGAGCCGGTCGCGCGCTCCGTCAGCGGCTCCTTCCGCACGTTGAGCGCGGCCGAGAAGGCGGCGCTGAAGCCGCTGCATATCCGGGTGGTCACTGTGCAGCCCGGCCAGAACATGGGCACGCTTGCCGCTCAGATGGTCGGCGTCGACCGAAAGCTCGACCTGTTCCGGGTGCTCAACGCAATGTCGCCGGGCGCGAGCGTGTCGGCCGGCGACAAGGTCAAGATCGTCACCGACAAGTAGGGTCGTCATCCCGTTTCGTGCTTCCGCAACGAATCAGCCGCGCGCTTCTATTCGGCGGGCGCGCGGCTGCCGCAGCAATCAGAGCCCGCCACTGCTGCCGCCTTCAGGGCTGGTCTGGCCGCCGGTGCTGCCTCCGCTGCCCTCACCACTTTGGCCGCCGCCGGACCCCGAATGATCGCCGCTACTGCCGCGCCAGGGCGCCGGCCCGGTATCGGTCTGAGGTGGTTTGACCACTGTCGGGACTGTCACCGTCGGCGTCTTCGGCGCGGGTGTGCGGACAACCTTTACCTTGGTGACTATTTTCGTCACGACCTTCGGCTTGCACACTGCGACCGTTAAGGTGCTGCGCGCGGGAAGGCCGAGAATGCTCATCGAATATGCCTCTTGCCGCGCGATGCCGGCTTTGAGGAAAGCCAAGGCGCGGGCCTCGTCGGCGGGCACGCCGTTGCGGCCATCCTTGAAGATCACGGCGAGATCGTTCATCGCGTTGACGTGCCCCATGGCCGCCGCCTTGAGCAGCAGGTCCAATCCCTTGCCGGTATTCTGCTCGACGTCGACACCATTGAACAAGGCTCGCCCCCAAGCGGCCATCGCATAGGGGTCTCCCTTGTCGGATGCTTCTGAATAGAAGCTGATCGCTTTCGCGGAGTCCGCGGCCGGTCCTATTCCGGACGAAGCGATATGGCCGAGCTCGAACATGGCGCGGACGTGCCCCCTGTCGGCAGCTTCCTGGATAGCTTTCCTGGCCTCGTCGACCTTGCCGGACGCCAGCAGCGCCCGCCCAAGCTCGTAGCGAAACCGAGCGACGTCGGGGTAGGCCTTCACCGCCGCCTCGCAGGCCTCCGCGGCCTCGCCGGCGATCTCGTTCTGCAAACGGCCGGGCGCGACGCCCTGCAGGTCGAGCGGTGCGCCCGCCGCCTGGTCGCAGGGGTCGACGCTCGGCGACAGCTTCATCATCGCTGCCTTGGACGCGTTGCCGCCGCGGATTTGGAAGCCAATCTCGACCGGAGCAGCTGAGCCGATCTGCGGCTCGTAACGCAAATTATCGATTTCACCGGCCCTCAGGCTGGAATCCGGAGACAGGGTCCTGTCCGGCAGCGACAGCGTTCCCGTTGCCGGATAGCTTGCAAGCTTCAGGCTCACCGCGGGATCGTTGCTCGGGAAATCGAGCTTCAGCGGAACCGGACCGACGCCAACCGGGATGCTGATATCGCGATTTCCGATCGCCTCGGCGGCGCCGGTGAGGTGGATGCCGCTCTCCGGATCCGGCTGCTCCTGCTTGGCCGTGACCTCCTGACCCTCGGCGTCATCGTGGCGCATCAGCACCACCTCGTCGACCAGCGAGGAATTCTCCCACGGAACCTGCTTGCCGTTGGTGGCTTTGACCACGTCGCGGCGAACGGCCGCCATCACCGTGCGGATTTCCTGGTTGGGCGCCAGTGCATGGCGCGAAAAGGCAGATGAGAACGGGCTGAGGGCACCGCGCCCGTCATAGGCGACCGCGCCCGGCTCCGTGGCGAAGGCAATCAGCGTGTTCAGCGAGCTCTTCACCTGCGCAAGGCCGGCGTCGCCCGCGACGATCAGCTGGTCCCTCAGCCAGTAATCCTGGCGGGGGAAAGGATTGTTGCGGCAGGCGTCGAGGATGATCACCTGGATCTTCGCTTTCGAGCGCAATTGCTCCAGAACGTCGTCGAGCTTGATCGCCTGGACCTCGATGTCGGCGGCATCCTTCAGCGAGGCATCGACGGGGATCAGGAAATTCTCGCCGCCGATCTGAAAACCGTGGCCGGAATAGTAGACGACGGCCAGATCCGCACCGTCCGCCGCGGCGAGATAGTTGCGGAACCGCTCCTCGAACTGAAGCTTGGTCAAGTCCTTGGCCACGAACACGTCGAAGCCGGCCAGCCGGAACGTGTTCGCGACGTCCTGAGCATCCTTGTCCGGGTTTTTGAGAGCCGGAATATTTCGGTATTCGGCATTGCCGATGACCAAGGCAACCCTTCGATCGGCGTGAGCCTCGAACGCGGTGAAGCACACGAGAACCAAGGCTGCAAGGAACGCGCAGCATCGCAGCATGGCAAACCCCCATCCGCTAAAGTTGGTGCAGTCAGGAAGACAGTTTACGCCGCGAGGGTCTGTTAAAGAATTCACAATCCATGGCTACGGATGCAGAAAAGCCGCCGGGACCTGATGGCCTCCCGACGACTTCGAGTCGCTGCCTTGGCTTTCAGGCGGCTTCCGCCAGGAATTCGGGGTTCTGCTTCACCAGCGCCGCCCGCAGCTTTTCCATGGCGCGGGCTTCGATCTGGCGGACGCGTTCCTTGGAGATGCCGAGCGCCTCGCCAAGCGATTCCAGGGTGGCGCCGTCGTCGCTCAGGCGGCGCTCCTCGATGATGCGCAGCTCGCGCGCATTGAGCGCGCCGAGCGCGCTCTTCAGCCAGACCGCGCGGCGCTCGACGTCGATAGTTTCGCCGACGACCTCGTCGGGAAGCGGATCCTCCGAGACCAGGAAATCCATCCGCTCGGCGGCGCCGTTCTCGTCGGCAAGCGGGGTGTTGAGCGAGCTGTCGGGGGCCGAAAGACGCGAATCCATCATCGCCACGTCGGCTTCCGGCACGCCGAGCGCGGCCGAAACCTCACGGTACAGGGAGGCATTGGAGAGCGGCTCGGCGCCGTTGGCAAGCCGCGCGCGCAGCCGCCTCAGATTGAAGAACAGGGCCTTCTGCGCGGAGCTGGTGCCGCCGCGCACGATCGACCAGTTGCGCAGGATATAGTCCTGCATCGAGGCGCGGATCCACCAGGTGGCATAGGTGGAGAAACGCACTTCTCGGGCGGGCTCGAAGCGGGCAGCCGCCTCCAGCAGGCCGACATGGCCTTCCTGAATGAGGTCGCCGAGCGGCAAACCGTAGTGGCGGAATTTGGAAGCCATCGAAATCACCAGCCGCATATGGGCGACGGTGATCAGATGCAGCGCGTCCTGATCCTTTTTTTCCCTCCAGCGTATGGCCAGGAGATGCTCCTCGTCGCGCTCGAGATAGGGAGCCTTCATTGCCGCCCGGACCAGTGTCCGTCCTGCCACATCCTCGATCATGCCGGCTCCTTTTGGCGGTCGTTGCACTGGATGACGGTTGAAATGACGTCGCAGCGCCCTACAACAGCCAGCAACGTGCCAGAAGCGCGAATGGTTCCGTAGTGCCGGCGGATGCATATGCCTGCCGAAAACGTTTCTGTTATCGATCCGTGAGGCTTGGCTTGGCGGATTTTTCGCTGGTTTTGAGAACTGGATTTCTGGAACGGTCGATTTTTGAAATCTGGTTCCTTATTTCTCGAGCTTCCATCTGCCAGTTTGCCGCTCTCACCATGCGCCGGGGCACCGGTCAAAACGGGATCACAGAAAAATGAAATGGCTCAAATCGCTTCTCGTCGCCGGAACGCTGCAGGTTCTGGCAGTCACAGCCGGTCATGCCGGCGCCAATCTCGACCAGATCAAGCAGGCGGGCGTGATCAAGGTCGGCACGGAGGGCACCTACGCGCCTTTCACCTATCATGACGAATCCGGCGCCCTGGTCGGCTTCGACGTGGAGATCGCCAAGGCGATCGCCGAGAAGCTCGGCGTCAAGGTGCAGTTTCTCGAGGGCAAGTGGGATGGCCTGATCGCGGGGCTCGACGCCAACCGCTACGACGCCGTCATCAACGAGGTCGGCATCACCGACGCACGCAAGGCCAAGTATGATTTCTCCGATCCCTACATCGCCTCCAAGGCGGTGCTGATCGTGCGCGGCGACAACAGCGACATCAAGACATTCGCGGATCTCAAGGGCAAGAAGGCGGCGCAGTCGCTGACCTCGAATTTCGGCAAGCTCGCCGAGAAGAACGGCGCCGAATTGGTCGGCACCGACGGCTTCGACCAGTCGATCCAGCTGCTGCTCACCGGTCGCGCCGACGCCACCATCAACGACAGCCTGTCCTTCCTCGATTTCAAGAAGCACAAGCCCGACGCCAATGTGAAGATCGCCGCGCAGGAAGAGAATGCCGATTATTCCGGTGTCATCGTGCGCAAGGGCGATCCGGAACTGGTGGCGGCGATCAACAAGGCGCTGGCCGACATCAAGGCCGACGGCACCTACAAGAAGATTGCCGACACATATTTCGGCCAGGACGTCTCGCAGTAAGCCCAATCATCCCTTTTGCTTGAGTTCCGGCGGGCCGTCTTTGACGGCCCGCCGATTTTTACCTGATAGTCGCTCGGCATGCGGCCAGAGGGTCGCAGCGTCCGGAAAGGAGAAGGGCTCCGTGCCGCACTGGTTGCAATTGATGCTGGAGTCGCTGCCGACGCTGCTATGGGCGGCACTGATCTTCACCGTGCCGCTGACGCTGCTGTCCTTCGCCTTGGGGCTTATGGCCGGATTGGTGACGGCGCTGATCAGGCTGTTCGGCCCGAAACCGCTGGTCGCGCTTGTGCGCTTCTATGTCTGGATCTTTCGCGGCACGCCGCTCCTGGTGCAGCTCTTCCTGATCTTCTACGGCCTGCCGTCGGTGGGCATCCTGCTCGATGCCTTTCCCGCAGCGTTGATCGGCTTCACGCTCAATATCGGCGCCTACACGTCGGAGATCATCCGCGCCGTCATCGGCTCGGTGCCGAAAGGGCAGTGGGAGGCCTCCTATTCGATCGGCATGACCTGGAGCCAGGCGATGCGGCGCACGATCCTTCCGCAAGCGGGCCGCGTCGCGGTGCCGCCGCTCTCCAATACGTTCATATCGCTGGTCAAGGACACCTCGCTCGCGGCGGCAATAACGGTGCCCGAAATGTTCCAGGCTGCGCAGCGCATCGTCGCCACCACCTACGAGCCGCTGATCCTCTATGTCGAGGCGGCGGCGCTCTATCTGGCGATGAGCTCGGTGCTGTCGGCGCTGCAGGCGCGGCTGGAGGTGCGGCTCAACCGCTATGGCGGCTTCCTGGAGGCCAATGCATGATCGGCCTTACCAACATCGAGAAGCGCTTCGGCGACAATCTTGTCCTGAAAGGTGTCACCGTCAGCATCGACGAAGGCAGTGTCACGGCGCTGGTCGGGCCTTCGGGCGGGGGAAAAAGCACGCTCTTGCGCTGCATCAACCTCTTGGAAATTCCGACCTCGGGCACTTTGCGCATCGGCGACGAGACGCTGGAATTTCGGCCGGGCGCCAAGGTACCGACAGCGGACATCCAGCGCGTGCGGCTGCAGACCGGCATGGTGTTTCAGAACTTTCAGCTCTTTCCGCATCGCACCGCGATCGAGAATGTCATGGAAGGGCTGGTGACGGTGCTGAAATGGCCGCAGGCGCGGGCGCGCGAGCGGGCGATGGCGCTGCTCGAGAAGGTCGGCATGGCGCATAAGGCCGATGCCTGGCCGGCGACTCTGTCAGGTGGCCAGCAGCAGCGCGTTGCGATCGCCCGGGCGCTGGCGCCGTCGCCGCGCGTGCTGCTTTGCGACGAACCGACCTCGGCGCTCGATCCGGAGCTGGCGCAGGAAGTGGTCGACGTGCTGGGTCAGCTGGCCCGCGAGGGCACCACCATGGTGATGGCCACGCATGATCTGAGACTTGCCTCCAAGATCGCGCAGGAGGTCGTGTTCCTCGATGCCGGCTCGATCGTCGAGAAGGGCCCGGCTTCGATCGTGTTCGACAATCCCGAGCGCGAGCGGACTAAGCGCTTCATCGCCTCGCTGCGGCAGGAGGAAGCGCGGAAGGAAGCCGGCGACGGGGGATCAGGTACGATTTCTTCATAAGTTGGCGCTGCCCCTCGTTGCCCTGCCGGGCATTTCTCCCCGTATAGTGGTGGGGAAGAAAGGACGCTTTCATCATTCGCCAATCGCCAACGTTTCAAGAATGGGCGCCAACGACGCCGTCATCTTCCTTCTCCCCGTTCACTACGGGGAGAAGGTGCCGGCAGGCGGATGAGGGCAGCGTCGACCTTCCGATATTGCGCGCAACAAAAAACCCGGCGCCAGGCCGGGTTCTTCGTTCTTCGGCAGGCGAAAGCTCAGGCAGCTTCTTCCTGCTCGGCTTCCTCGTTGTCGGCCTTGGCGCCGCGCTTCGGACCCTTGTTGAGGTTGACCTCGATGAGGCGAACCGCCTCGGTCTCCGACATGCGGTTGACGGCGGCGATCTCGCGAGCCATGCGGTCGAGCGCGGCTTCGTAAAGCTGGCGCTCGGAATAGGACTGCTCCGGCTGGTTGTCGGCGCGATAGAGGTCGCGCACCACTTCCGAGATCGAGATCAGGTCGCCGGAATTGATCTTGGCATCATACTCCTGCGCGCGACGCGACCACATCGTGCGCTTGATGCGGGCGCGGCCCTGCACGACCTTCAGCGCGCGATCGACATAATCCTCTTCCGAGAGCTTGCGCATGCCGATAGAGGTCGCCTTGGCGACCGGCACCTTAAGCCGCATCTTGTCCTTCTGGAAATCGATGACGAACAGCTCCAGCTTGTGACCCGCGACTTCCTGCTCGTCGATGGCCACGATCTGGCCGACGCCATGCGCCGGATAAACGATAAACTCACCGGTCTTGAACCCGTGACGGGCCGCGGTGGACTTCTTCTGCGGGGTGATCGTTGCCATTACGCCCTGAACTCCTTAGTTGTAGCGCCGGCATGGCGGCGCCGGCTGAACTCAGACAATCGGCGGAAGCCGATCTTTAGCCGCACAACAAGTGAACTCACCGGAATAAGCCGGGACCGACAAACCGCACGAATGCGATTGCCTGCCCCAGATCGCTCTGGTCCGGATTTGAAAAGTTCACCTTTCAGTGATTTGGGGCGTTAGCGCCATAAATCGACGTTGTGTCACCGGCATGTTTCGCGGATATAACACAAAAAGTCGGAAGAATCAAGGTTTTGCTGCATTCGCTAACGCCATGCGCCATCGCTGGCTGTCAAGACAGCAATTGTATCGGCTCGCTTACGTGGCGTCATGCCGGCTTGCCCGGCCCGGCCTTCAGTCGCCTTCGCCGGGCTCCGGCGAGAAATACTTCTCGAACTTCCCGGCCTCGCCGTCGAAGTTCTTGGCGTCGGCCGGCGGCTCTTTCTTGGCAGTGATGTTGGGCCATTTCTCCGCGTATTCGGAATTGACCTGCAACCATTTGTCGAGCCCGGACTCGGTGTCCGGCTTGATCGCGTCGGCCGGGCATTCCGGCTCGCACACGCCGCAGTCGATGCACTCGTCAGGATGGATGACGAGCATGTTCTCGCCTTCGTAGAAACAGTCGACCGGACAGACCTCGATGCAGTCCATGTATTTGCATTTTATGCAATTGTCGGTCACGACATAGGTCATCGCAGGCTCCGGGACGTCCCGTATTTGCTGGGCTTTTTTGGTGAGGTAACGCCTTTGCCCGCCGCTTGCAAGGGCAGGACTTCCCGCCTGAGCCGGCATCGCGGAAAGGAATTCCGCGCGCCTGCCGCGACGAGGTTCCGTCGTATCTTCTAGTCCTCGCCGAGCAGCCGGTCCGTCTGCCGCCGCTGCCGCTTGGTCGGACGGCCGGTGCCGGCCTCGCGCAGCGCCGGAATGGCGTCAGGAACCGCCTCGCCCTTGGCCGTCGGCGGCGGCGACATATCCTCGTAAAGCAGCCGCGCCTCGTCGGCAGGACCACGCCGGGCGCCAGGCCCAAGCACCTTCCAGACAAGGATTCGGCGGTCGAGCGTGATGGTCAGGACATCGCCGGCCTTGACCAGATCGGAGGCCTGCGCTGCTTTGTCGCGATTGATGCGGACGCGCCCGGCAATGACGAGCTTCGCCGCCAACGACCGGGATTTCACCGCACGCGAGAAGAACAACCATTTGTCGATGCGCTGGCGGCCTTCTCCAACCATCGTGACCGGCCGAGGCTATTTCTTCAGCTGGTCGCGCAAGGCGGCGAGCTTGGCAAAGGGTGAATCCGGATCGAAGCGCTGCGGACGCTCCTCGCGCGGCTTGCCCTGGAAGGCCGGCTTGTTGCCGCCTGCGGCATTGCCCTTGCCGTCCTGCCTGTTGCCTTTCCAGTCCGGCCGGCCCTCGCGGCGTCCCCCCTCGTGGCGATCGGCACGCTCGCCCTGCTGCCTGCCTTCGCGCCGTTCGCCGCCTTCGCGTTCCGGTCTCGGCTTGAACTTCGACCGGTCGAAGCGCGGCTTGCCGGCCCCGTCGCGCTGGTCGCGGCGGCCCTCACGGGCTGGCCGATCGCCGGCCTGGCCACCCGTGGCACCCGCCTGGCCATCGCCTGCCGCCTGGCCGTTGCGCGGACGATTGTCGCGGCGATTGTCATGGCGGTGGCGCGGGCGCGAATGGTCGAAGCGCGCCTGCCGCCACAGCAGGATCGGCTTCGGCTCTTCCGGCTCGGCGGGGGGCTCTGCGCCTTCACCGCTTTCACCCTCGTGGAGAGCGCCGGCGTCGGCGGTGTTGGTGCCGTCTGCATCGTCGGCGCCGTCAGCCCCACCCGCGTCGCTTCCCGCCGCAACCTCCCCCATCGAGGTGGAAGCGTCGGCGCTTTCAGCCGACCCAAGCACTGCTGCAGCGTCGACCGCTGCAGCGGTCTCCACAGGCGGAGTCTCTTCCGCGACCACATCCGACGCTTCCGCCGGATCTTTCGCGTCAGGCTCCGTCGCGGCTTCCGCGATGGCTTCGGCAGGAACTACAGCGGCAGCCGGCTCGGATCCCTCGATCGTTGTCTCTGCAACCGTGTCTGTTGCCACGGCGTGCGCCTCTGCCGCCTGTGCAGCACGCGCAGCCTCTTCCGCCGCAAGCTTCGCAGCCGCGGCCTCGCGGGCGGCATTGTCCAGCGCGTCGAGCTTGGCCTTCACCTCCGCCGCCGGCTTCGGTTCGGCGCGATAGCCAAGGCCTTTGAGGATCTCTTCCATGTCGTCGGCGGTGGCGCCGAGGATCGACATCATCGGCGGCGTCACCATGAAGGCGTGGCCGTCATAAGCGCCGTCGGGTCGCTGGCCGAGGCCGGGCTTCCAGTTGGTCGCGGGGCGGATGAGATCGGCCAGCCGCTCTAGGATATCGACGCGCACGGCGCGGCGACCGAGATTGCGATACCCGGCGAGCTTGTAGAACGTCTTGTCGAAAGCAGGATCGATGACCACCGAGGTGCGGCCCGATGCCAGCGCATGCACCACGTCGCCGAAGCCTGGCTTGTCCTTGCCGTCGCTATTAAGCGCCCAGAGCAGCGTCACCAGCCCGGCCGGCGCCGGCTTGATCAGCGCCGGCACGAAGACGTGGTAGGCACCGAAGCGCACGCCAAGACGCCGCAGCGCCGCGCGGCCTTCCTGGTCGAGCGACTTCATTTCCTCGGCGATGTCGCGGCGGTTGATGAGGCCGAAATGCTCGACGAGCTGGAAGGCGATGCCGCGCGCGATGCCGGTGAGCTGCTCGGCGTTCTTCAAATCGACCAGCGGCTTCAAGAGCGACTCGATCTGAAAATTGACGAAACGCTCGGCGCGCGCCGCGACCTTGTCGCGGGCAGGGCCGGTGAGCTGCTCGTCGGCAAGCAGCACAAGGCGCGGCTTCAAAGCCTCGTCGCCGGCAACCAGGGTGCCGATCGGCGCGCCGATCCAGCGCAGGACACCGTCCGAGCCCAATGCCAGATCGCCGTTGGCGCAGGCGGCGAAGCGCTCGGCGCGCGCCTCGAACTCAGCCGCGAGCGCCTTCTGGGCAGCGGTGCGCACCGCCTTGGCGTCCTCGCCGCCGGCGCTCTGGTCGGCGGTGAAGCGGAATCCCTGCAGCTCGCCGACGTGATGGCCTTCGACGAGCACGGTTCCGGTTGGGCTGATTTCAGCTTCAGGCATGGTATTTTCTCTAAGGCGCCGCATGAGGACGGAAGTCCTGCGGTCTACGAAGCGTTTCGTCAACCGCTCATGCAGTGCATCCGACAATCTGTCTTCGATTTCGCGCGTCTTTTCCTGCCAGTGTAGCTGATCGGCCAGCCAGCCCGGTCGGTTGGAGACGAAGGTCCAGGTGCGGATCTGGGCGATCCGGTGCGACAGCGTGTCGATATCACCATCCGTGGTGTCGGCTCGCCGCACCTGCTCGGCCATGTAATTCTCATCGACATGGCCATGGCGTGCAAGGTCCATGTAGATCGAGGCGATGAGGTCGGCATGCTGGGCGGGCGCGATCTTGCGGTAGTCCGGCAGCGCGCAGGCTTCCCACAGCAGCGCCACGCGCTCCCTGCCGGTGGCAAGCGTCCTGATGTCGGCGTCGCGCGACAAATGTTCCAGCGCCTGAGCGTCGACCGCCGGCAGTGCCCGGGTCAGCCCTTCGACCGGCGCGTTGGTCTCGATCGAGCGTTTCAGGGCATCGAGGCTGGCAAAATCGAAATCGGCGGTGCGCCACTGCAGCACCTTCACCGGGTCGAAATCGTGCGCCTCGATCTTCTTGACCAGATCCTCGTCGAACGGATCGACCTGGCCGGTAACGCCGAAGGTGCCGTCGCGCAGGTGTCGGCCGGCACGCCCCGCGATCTGGCCTAGCTCGGCGGCGGTCAGGTTGCGGTATTGGTAGCCGTCGAACTTGCGGTTCTGGGCGAAGGCGACGTGCTCGAGGTCGAGGTTCAGGCCCATGCCGATGGCATCGGTGGCGACCAGATAGTCGACGTCGCCCGACTGGAAGATCTCCACCTGGGCATTGCGGGTGCGGGGACTGAGTGCGCCGAGAACGACGGCAGCACCGCCCTGCTGGCGGCGGATCAATTCGGCGATGGCATAGACCTCGTCGGCGGAGAAGGCGACGATCGCCGTGCGCCGCGGCAGGCGGGTGAGCTTCTTCGAGCCGGCATAGGCAAGATGCGACAGCCGCGGCCGCGTCACCACCGAGACGCCCTTCAGCAGGCGTTGCAGGATGCCGTGCATGGTGGCGGCGCCCAGAAGCAGCGTCTCCTGGCGGCCGCGCAGATGCAGGATGCGGTCGGTGAAGATGTGGCCGCGTTCGAGGTCGCCGGCGAGCTGCACCTCGTCGATGGCGACGAAGGCGGCATCGGTCTCTCGCGGCATCGCCTCCACGGTGCAGACGGAATATCTCGCGCTCGCCGGCACGATCTTCTCTTCGCCGGTGATCAGCGCCACCTTGCTGGCGCCGACCTTCTCGCAGACGCGTGTATAGACTTCGCGGGCAAGGAGCCTCAGCGGCAGACCGATGATGCCGGTGTCGTGCGCTACCATGCGCTCGATGGCGAGATGGGTCTTGCCGGTGTTGGTGGGGCCGAGCACGGCCGTCACGTCGCGGCCGGAAAGGATCAGCGGCTGGGAGGGTTTCGGCTGGATATTCATCGGCTCGGAAATGAGGCTTTCTGCCGCTTGTTGTCGGGGACGCGGCGGTTCCGTCGCGTGTGACAGGGCACACATAGGGATTTCAGACGCGAAGCGAAAGCGGAATGTTCCCATCAAGGGAAAGCGGAATGTTCCCATCAAGAGATGGCGCGACGACAGGCAAGGTCAAAATCCGCGGTTGATTAACCGTTGGAACGAGTCTGGAACGAATCGGCGACGAATCACTGACTCACTCTGATTCAGGTTTTGTTCACGGCTACATGTGGATTTTTTGGCCATGAGTCTCACCACATGCTGAATCTGTGAATTGGCCCGTTTCGTGCTTGGCTCGCGCTGGTGCCGGAGCGTCGTTAACCTTTGTGGGAGAGCGACCGCGACGGACTTGAGCGCGGCCGCGAACATTATGAAATGGTTGATCTTTCCTAATCGTCGTTAATCTTTTTCGCGCTGTTTCCGGCGTTGCCCGTTAACTTTTCGGCCAAAGCCGGAACGAATCGGCGACGAATCAGCGATCTGCAAAAATTCCCGGTTTGTTCACCCCTAGATATGGTGTTGTCCACAGCTTGTGCACCGAAAAATTCACAGCATGTGAACCGGGTTTCCACAGGGCGCGAGGAGGCCGTTAAGTATTGCGTTCCAAATTGAGGCATGCCCACCCGGTGCCGCCGGAGCGCAGACAAAAACAGGCGGCCCGTTTGCGGCGGGCCGCCTGCCATCGGTGTCAGAAGAGTTCAGCCGAATAAGATCTCAGGCGAAATACTGGCCGCCATTGGCGCTTATCGTCGAGCCGGTGATGAAGCCTGCGTCTTCCGAGGCGAGGAAGACGACGCAGCGCGCAATCTCCTCCGGCTCGCCGAGACGGCCGACCGGGATCTGAGCGATGATCGATTCCCGCACTTTTTCCGGCACGGCCATGACCATGTCGGTGGCGATGTAGCCTGGGCAAACAACGTTGACGGTGATGCCGGCGCGGGCGCCTTCCTGGGCAAGCGCCTTGGTGAAGCCGATATCGCCGGCTTTCGAGGCCGAATAATTGACCTGGCCCATCTGGCCTTTCTGGCCGTTGATCGAGGAGATGGTGATGACGCGGCCGAACTTCCTATCGCGCATGCCGTTCCATAGCGGATGCGTCATGTTGAAGACGCCGGAAAGGTTGGTGTCGATGACCTCCTTCCACTGCTCGCGGGTCATCTTGTGGAACATGGTGTCGCGGGTGATGCCGGCATTGTTGACCAGCACCGAGACCGGACCGAGATCGGCCTCGACTTGGGCGATGCCGGCGGCGCAAGCGTCATAATCGGCGACCGACCATTTGTAGACGGGGATGCCGGTCTCGGCGTTGAATTTCTGGGCCGCCTCGTCATTGCCGGCATAGTTCGCGGCGACCGAATAGCCGGCATTCTTCAGGGCCACCGATATCGCCGCACCGATGCCGCGCGATCCGCCCGTGACGATTGCTACCTTGCTCATGCATTTCCTCCCTTTGGTCGGAAGAGCGAGTAGGGAGCGGCGAATAGCGAGTAGGAATCCGATAACCCGTCGCGCAACACCATTTCCCCCTATAGGCTACTCCCCATTCGCTATTCGCTCAGTTCGCCGTTCGCTCAGTTCAAGGCTTCCACACACATCGCAACGCCCATGCCGCCGCCGATGCAAAGCGTCGCGAGGCCTTTCTTTGCGCCGCGGCGGCGCATCTCGTAGACCAGCGTGTTGAACACGCGGGCGCCCGAGGCGCCGATCGGATGGCCGATGGCGATGGCGCCGCCATTGACGTTGACGATCGAGGGATCCCAGCCCATGCCCTTGTTGACGGCGCAGGCCTGCGCGGCGAAGGCCTCGTTGGCCTCGACGAGATCGAGGTCCTTGGCCGACCAGCCGGCCTTCTCCAGCGCCCGCTTCGAGGCCGGGATCGGGCCGGTGCCCATGATCGCCGGATCGACGCCGGCGGTCGCCCAGGAGGCGATGCGGACCAGTGGGGTGATGCCGCGCCTGGCAGCCTCGGCCTCGGTCATCAGCAGCGCGCCGGCGGCGCCGTCATTGATGCCCGAAGCATTGGCGGCGGTGACGGTGCCGTCCTTGTCGAAGGCCGGCTTCAGCTTGGTCATGGCATCCAGCGTAGCGCCGTGGCGGATGTATTCGTCCTGGTCGACGATGGTGTCGCCCTTCTTGCCCTTGATGGTGACGGCGACGATCTCGTCCTTGAACTTACCGGCCTTCTGCGCCGCCTCGGCCTTGTTCTGCGAGGCCAGCGCGAACTCGTCCTGGACTTCGCGGGTGATCTGGAACTGACGAGCGACGTTCTCGGCGGTGTTGCCCATATGGTAGCCGTTGAAGGCATCCCATAGGCCGTCCTTGATCATGGTATCGATCATCTTGTAGTCGCCCATCTTGACGCCGGCGCGCAGGTGCTGGGCGTGCGGCGACAGCGACATCGATTCCTGGCCGCCGGCGACGATCACCTTGGCGTCGCCGGTGGCGATCTGCTGCATGCCGAGCGCAATGGCCCTCAAGCCCGAGCCGCAAACCTGGTTGAGGCCCCAAGCAGTCGTCTCCTTGGGCAGACCGGCATTGATGGAAGCCTGGCGGGCCGGGTTCTGGCCCTGAGCGGCGGTCAGCACCTGACCCAGGATGACTTCGTCCACCTCCGCCGGGTCGACCTTGGCCCGCGCGAGCAATTCCTTGATGACGACCGCGCCGAGCTCGTGCGCGGGCGTGGCGGCGAAACTGCCGTTGAAGGAGCCGACTGCTGTGCGGGCTGCGCTGGCGACGACGATTGAATTGGAAGCGGACATTTTCTTCTCCAGGCTTCGAGGTGTCGTTAGGCTATCCTTGGAGACTTTCTTGCCCGTTCAAGCACCTGAGTCAAACCGGAAATCGGCATGGCCGCCATGCGCGGCAAGCAAGTCGAGCGCTTATCGTGACGGCGTGGCCATCGCGCTGCAGCACAATTTGGCCCGCCCTTTCGGCATTAATTGATGCCGCACTGCACAAACCGCTTGGAATTGTGACGCTTTTGCGCATATCCTCGACAAATGGCGCAATCGTTACCGGCCGCTTACTGTGAACGCGCCGGTATCCTGGGGAGGATACGGATGGCCGCAAAAGACGACCCGATCGTCATCAAGAAGTACGCCAACCGCCGGCTCTACAACACCGGCACCAGCACCTATGTGACGCTCGAAGATCTGGCCGAGATGGTCAAGAAGGGCGAAGAATTCACCGTGCAGGACGCCAAGACCGGCGACGACATCACGCATCCGGTGCTGACCCAGATCATCTTCGAGCTGGAGAACAAGGACGGGCAGAACATGCTGCCGATCCCGTTCCTGCGCCAGCTGATCTCCTTCTATGGCGACCAGATGCAGATGATCGTGCCGAGCTTCCTCGAACAGTCGATGATCGCCTTCTCCAAGGAGCAGGAGCGTTTCCGCGAGCAGCTGAAGGGCGCCTTCGGCAAGGCGCCGATCGACATGATGAAGACGCCGATGAAGGCGCTGGAGGAACAGACGCGGCGCAACGTCGAGATGTTTCAGAACGCGATGCGCATGTTCACGCCGTTCCCGTCCGGCGGCCCCAATTCCGCTGCGCCCGCCGAGCCGCCGAAGAAGGACGAGAAATCCGACGACCTGCAGGAATTGAAGGCGCAGATCGCCGCCATGCAGCGCAAGCTCGACACCATGTCGTGACGGCTAGCCGTCAGGTGTTCCTGCAGGGCCGTCATAGCGGGCTCGCGGCCTGATCGGCCTGTTGCTCGCCACCTGCTCGATGGCATGCGCCGTCCAGCCGATACTGCGACCGAGAGCAAACAGGCGGAAGGGCGCGTCGGCGGGAAGCTTGAGGCTGCGCGTCAGCGCGGCCAGCGCGAAGTCGACATTCGGGCGCATGCCTGTCGCGGCAAGGACGGCGTCGCGCAGATGCAGCAGACCGTCAGCGATGTCGAGGTCGGGCAGCAGAGCCTCGGCGCGCGGATCGCCTTCGGGGTAAAGCTGATGGCCGAAGCCGGGCAGCGGCCGGTCGTGGGCCAGCCAGCGCGCGATCGTCTCGTCCGGCCCGAGCCGCTCGGCATCCTCGACCAGCGCGATGGCCGCGGCGCCGGCGCCGCCATGACGCGGGCCGGTAAGGGCAGCAAGCCCGGCAAGCAGGCAGGCCGCGATCGGCGCGCCGGTCGAAGCGGCGACGCGTGCGGCGAAGGTCGAGGCGTTGAGCTCGTGATCGGCCAAAAGCACCAGCGCCTTGCGGATGAGATCGGCACCGGCAGCGTCGACCGACCAGCCGCGCGCCAGCCTTTCATGCACCGGCTCCGCCCCCGGGCTTGCACCGAGTGACGTCGCGAGCACGCTGGTGGCGCTGGCGCCATCCTGCTGCAGCATGCCCGGCCTGCGGCCGAGCGAAGGCCGGCCAGCCGCGGCAAGCGCCGACAATCTTGCAAAGGCCGTCGGGGTGCCGCTCTCGCGAACGATCGAAGGCGTCAGCGATGCGAAGGATATCGCGGCGCCGGATGCCCAAAGCAGGCTTGCTGCCTGCTCCAGCGTCGCTGTCGCGGCAAGCGCAACGGCATCCTTGCCGCGATAAACGAGGCGGCCGTGCAGCACGGTCGAGATGGCAGTGGTGATCGCTGGCTCGCCCCAGGCGATGGCGCTTTCGGCGATCGCCTGGGGGCTGCGCCCGCGCGCCCGGCGGGTGGCGAGCGCGGCTATGTCGTCGGCGCGATACTGGCTGCGGCGCGGATCGGCCCCGTCGGGCCGCATGCCGATGCGGCCGCGGCTGACATAGGCGTAAAGCGTCTGTGGCCGGACCTTGAGCCGCGCCAGCGCTTCCTCCCGCGTCAGCCATTCGGACAAGTCCGCACCGCCTCATATTGATTCAGTTGATCAAGATTGATGCGTTGATTGTAGAGCATTAACTGCAGTGCACAAAGGGTCAAGGAGACAGTCATGGCAAATGGGCTCGATGATGTTGTGGCGGCGGAGACGGTGCTTTCCGATGTCGACGGCGCGGGCGGCCATCTCACCATCCGAGGCCATTCGTTGGCGGAACTCGCCGGGCACTGGCGCTACGGCCAGGTGGTCCGCCTCTTGTTCGACGGGTTCTTTGACGAGCTTCCCGGCGACGACGAGCTGGAGAAGGCGATCGGCAATGCGCGTGTCGAGGTTTTCGAACGGCTGCAGCCGATGCTCGCTGAACTTCCAGCGCTCGACGTCTACAGCGGCATGCGCGCCGGCATCGCCCTTCTGCCCGACGGCGAGTCGCTCGCCGACGCGCTCCGGCTGATCGCGGCGCCGGCGGTGCTAACTCCGGCCCTGCTGCGGCTCGGACGCGGCGAGAAGCCTCTGACTCCGGACGCACGCGCCGATCATGCCAACGACATGCTGCGAATGCTCTCCGGCACGCCGTCGCCGGCCCTTGCCAAGGCGCTCGATACGTATCTGGTGACAGTCTGCGACCATGGGCTCAATGCCTCGACCTTCGCAACGCGGGTGGTGGCGTCGACGCAGGCGGGCTTGACCTCGGCGATCCTGGCCGGGCTCGGCGCGCTCAAAGGCCCGCTGCATGGCGGCGCGCCGGGGCCGGTGATCGAGATGCTCGACGCGATCGAGGCGAGCGGCGACGCGGCCGCCTGGCTGCGAAACGAGATAGCGCGCGGCGAGCGCATCATGGGCTTCGGCCATCGCATCTACCGCGTACGCGACCCGCGTGCCGACGTGCTGAAAGCCGTCGTGCGGCGGCTGGGCACACGAAATGAGTCCGGCCGTCGGCTGGCCTTCGCCGAGACGGTGGAGCAGGCGGCACTCGACGTGCTCAAGGTCGCCAAGCCGCAACGCTCGATCCAGACCAACGTCGAATTCTATACCGCGCTCCTGCTCGAAGCCGCGGGCTTCCCGAAGGAGGCGTTCTCCAACGTCTTTGCCGCCGGCCGCGTCGCCGGCTGGATTGCGCATGCGCGCGAGCAGCAGGCGACCGGACGCCTGATCCGGCCGCAGTCGCGCTATGTCGGGCCGGTGCCCGATCTCGTCGCCTGACGCCGCGAGCAAACCCTAATGCAATACTCCGCGTCCGGCAGCGGACAGTTTTTTCATGAGCGAAATTTCACCCGATCACGCTTGTGTGCTCGTGTTCTTGCCTTGGTCCGTCCTTATATGCTGCGCTGCAACATAAGCTGACGGCAGCGGTCCCGCTCCAATGACGCAGGGGCAGGCCGGCACATCGAGACAAGGAACGCCATGGCGAAGAACGGCAAGGCGGGGGACAAGAAGAAGATCAACATCGCGCTTCAGGGCGGCGGTTCGCACGGCGCCTTCTCCTGGGGCGTGCTCGATCGTTTGCTCGAAGACGGGCGGCTTGAGATCGCTGCCGTGTCCGGCACCAGCGCCGGCGCGATGAATGCGGTGGCGCTGGCCGACGGCTTCGTGCGCGGCGGCGTCGAGGGCGCGCGCACAAAGCTCGATGATTTCTGGCGTGCTGTGGCCTCGAAGGGGCGGTTCAGCCCGGTGCAACGCATGCCGTGGGACGTCGTCTGGGGGAACTGGTCGATCGAGAACACGCCCGGCTATTTCTTCTTCGACACCATGTCGCGGGTCTTCTCGCCTTACGTCGCCAATCCGCTCGGCCTCAACCCGCTGCGCGATGTGGTCGAGAAGGAGATCGACTTCGGCAACGTGCACGCCTGCAAGTCGATGGAGCTCTTCATTTCGGCGACCAATGTCGAGACCGGGCAGCTGCGCGTCTTCTCGGATGGCGAGATCGACCTCGACACGGTGATGGCGTCGGCCTGCCTGCCGCAATTGTTCCGCGCCGTCGAGATCAAGGGCGTGCCCTATTGGGATGGCGGCTATGGCGGCAATCCGGCGCTCTATCCGTTCTTCAAGACTGCGGCGACCGAGGACGTGCTGCTCGTGCAGATCAACCCGGTGGTGCGCGAAGGCACGCCGAAGAGCGCCAACGAGATCCAGAACCGCATCGACGAGATCACCTTCAATGCCGGGCTGCTGCGCGAATTCCGCTCGATCGCCTTCGTCAAGGAACTGATCGCGGCGGGACGCCTGCCGCATGGCGAATACCGCGACATCCGCATGCACCGCATCGATGCCGACGAGGCTTTCAAGGATCTGTCGGCCTCGTCCAAGGTCAACGCCGAATGGGCCTTCCTCGCCTATCTGCGGGACCTTGGCCGCAGTGCGGCCAGCGACTGGCTGGAGGAGAACTACGACGCGGTCGGCAGCCGAGCGACGCTCGACCTCTCGGGCGAGCTCGACGACGGCTTCAGGCCGATGCGCGGCCCGGCGCCGGGCCGGCGGGTCAAGGAATTCCTCGCCGCGCGCATCAAGCCAGAGTCAGCGCGCCGGCGAGCCTAGTTGCCCAACCCTGTCGCACGTTTCAGCAGGCGCTGAAGTTTCCCTTGCGGAACCGGCGATATGCTGGATTCACCCCCGTCGCGCGAGTAGTTTACCTCGACGTAAACGGGAGGTAGCGATGCTGCAGACCAGACAGAACTCTCTCGGGGTCAAGTTTGAGGCGCAGTGCAGGGCCTTCGAGAAGGACCCCTTTCCTGGCCTCGCAGTGCGCAAGGACCGGCTGAAGCGGCTGCTGGCGCTGACCGAAAAGCATGAAGCCGAGATCTGCACGGCGATCGACAGCGATTTCACTGGACGGGCGGCGCAGGAAACGCGGCTTGCGGAACTGTTCGTCGTTCGCGCCGGCATCAAGCACGCCGTCCGGCATCTGCGCGGCTGGATGCGCGAGCGCCGCGTCGCCACCAGCCTGCCGTTCCTGCCGGGGCGCAACCGCCTTCTGCCGCAGCCGCTCGGGGTCGTCGGCATCGTCTCGCCCTGGAACTATCCGTTCCAGCTTGCCATCGCGCCGGCGACTGCCGCTCTAGCCGCCGGCAACCGGGTGCTGCTCAAGCCGTCCGAGCTGACGCCGAATTTTTCAGACCTGCTTGCCCGGTTGGTCGAAGAGCATTTTTCCTCCGACGAGATGAGCGTTGTGGTCGGCGATGCCGAAGTCGGCAAGACATTCGTGTCCATGCCTTTCGATCATCTCCTGTTCACCGGCTCCACCGCTGTCGGTCGGCAGGTGGCGCTGGCCGCGGCCGCCAATCTGACGCCGGTGACGCTCGAGCTTGGCGGCAAGTCACCGGCGATCTTCGATGCGTCCTGCGATCTCGACGCTGCGGTCGCAAGCGTCGCCTACGGCAAGCTCTTGAATGCGGGCCAGACCTGCATCGCACCCGACTATCTGATGGTCCCGCAAGGGCAAGGCGCGGCGATCGCCGCAAAACTTGCCGGCGCGATGACGCAGCTCTATCCGCGCCTGGGCGACAATCCCGACTACACGGCGATCATCAGCGAACGGCACCAGCGGCGCCTGAGCGACATGATCGCCGAGGCGCGCGAAAGCGGCGCCGATGTCACCGAGGTCAACCCGGCAAATGAAAGGCTTGGCGTGAGCGACCGCAAGATGGCGCCGGTCCTGGTCAGGAACGCCGGCGAGACTTTGCGGCTGATGCGCGAGGAAATCTTCGGGCCGGTGCTGCCGATCGTTGAATACGGCGCGGTAGATGAGGCAATCGATCACGTGAACCGCGGCGAGCGTCCGCTCGCCCTCTATTGGTTCGGCAAGAACAGCGCCAATCGCCAAAGGATCATGCGAGAAACCGTTGCCGGCGGCGTGACGATCAACGACAGCATGATGCATCTGGTGCAGGAACGGCAGCCATTCGGCGGCGTCGGCGAGAGCGGCATGGGCGCCTATCACGGCGAATGGGGTTTCCGCACCTTCAGCAAGGAAAAGCCGATCTTCGTCCAATCCAGGCTGAGTGCCGGGGCCCTGCTCAGGCCGCCTTATGGCCGCACATTCGAGCGGCTGTTCCGCTTGCTCAACCTGATCACCTGATCGGATTTATTTTCGGATTGGGCGCGTCCTCTGATTGCCCCATGCCAATGCGACATGTCATTTCGCAAAAAAATTCTTCATCATACTGACGCCTGCTGCCATTGAGTGTCCGATCGGCTGAAAAACCGGCCCCGATTGAGAAAAGCCAAGCAGTCCAGCATGTAAAACGCGGAAAAAACCAGCGCCCCCAAGCTCGGCGGCGCAATAATCCATCAAAGTTTCTGACTGTTTTGCGCAACGGCTTTGCGGTAGAAGCGCGCTTCGCCGATCACGGCAAATTGAAGATGGCTCTGCGCGCCCCCATATCGGCCGCGCGCCCGGGGATCGAAACCGTCGACCTCGCCCAAGCCTGCAACGGAAAAAATGACGATGCCGAAAATCAGGTTTCACAAGCTTGCAGCCATTGCTGTGCTCATCGGATCCGCTGCCTGGATGGCAACGGGCGAGTTCTCGTCCGTGGGCAGCGCCGCCGACCACCAGAAGCAGGGAGAAGCAGGCAAAGCCGCGCAGTCCGGCGCCGAAAAGCCGAAGACGGCGGAGGCCGAGCCGAAGGCAGCATTGCGCACCGTCGCGGTGGTGACGCCGCCGCGCAAAACCTTCGCGCGGGCGATACGGATCTCGGGCCTGACCGAAGCCGACAAGCGCGCTGTGCTTGCTGTCCGCGTCGCCGGTGTCATCGATAAGCTCCCGGTCAAGCAGGGCGATCACGTCAAGACCGGCGACCTCGTGCTGATGCTTGCCGCCGAGGAGAAGCTCTCGAATGTCGACAATGCCAGGCAGCTGCTGGCGCAGCGCAAGGCCGAGATCGACGCAGCCGAACGGCTGGCCAAGACCGGCAATCTGCCCAAACTGCAGCTCGACACCGCTCGGTCGAACCTGACGGCGGCGCAGTCCATGCTGGAGACGGCGCAGGCCGAACTCGACCGCAACGAAGTGAAGGCGCCTTTCGACGGCGTCATCGACCGCGTGCCCGTCGAGCTCGGCAGCTCGTTGATGCAGGGCGGCGAGGTGGCCACCATCCTCAAGCTCGACCCGGTGATCGCGCGCGGCGAGATCAGCGAGCGCGACCTGCGCTACATCAAGATCGGCGACCAGGCCAATGTGCGCCTTGTCAACGACCAGAAGGTTACCGGCACGGTGCGCTACATCAGCCGTGACGCCTCCTCGCAGACCCGCACCTTCCGTGTCGAGGTGGCCATCCCCAATGCCGACGGCTCCATCCCCGCCGGCATGACGGCCGAGATCACGCTCAGCGCCCAGCCGACCGATGCGGTCATGCTGCCACGCTCGGTGGTGACGCTGGGCGACAAGGGCGACCTCGGCATCCGCGCCGTCGGCAAGGACGACAAGGTGGCGTTCTTCCCGATCGACCTCGTCGACGACACGCCGAAGGGACTGGTGCTCGGCGGCATACCGCAGGACGCGCGCATCATCGTCGCCGGCCAGGAACTGGTGAAGGAAGGCGATCTGGTGAAGCCGGTCGAGGCCGACCAGGCAACCATCAACAAGCTGATCAGCGAAGCCTCCGCCGGCACGCAATAGCGCGGCCGCGCCGGCTCGGCCGGCGCCGCTGGCCAATGTCGCGGCTTCCAGGGAAACAGCAGGCATAAGTCATGGACATCGTCAGACTCGCCATTCACAACGCCCGCCTCACAATATCGGCGCTGATGTTCCTGCTCGTCGCGGGCTGGGTCGCCTATCAGTCGACGCCGAAGGAAGCGGAGCCGGACGTTCCAATTCCGATGATGTATGTCAGCCTGATCTACCAGGGCATTTCGCCGGAGGACTCAGAACGGCTGCTGCTCAGGCCGATGGAAAGCAAGCTCAAGAGCCTGAAGGGGCTTAAGGAGATGCGCTCGGCCGCCTTCCAGGGCGGCGGCTACGTGTTGGTCGAGTTCCAGCCGCAGACCAACCTGGCCACCGCGCTGCAGGACACCCGCAGCAAGGTGCAGGACGCCAAGGCCGACCTGCCGCAGGCGGCGGAGGAGCCGACCGTCACTGAAGTCAACGTCTCGGAGTTCCCGGTTCTCGTCGTCACCCTTTCCGGCGACGTGCCGGAGCGCGTGCTGACGTCGGCGGCGCGCGAATTGCGCGACCGCATCGAGGAGGTGCCGGGCGTGCTCGAAGGCTCGCTGCAGGGCTCACGCGACGATCTGGTTGAAGTCGTCATCGATCCGGTGAAGCTCTCCTCCTACGGACTCCAGCTCGATCAAGTGATCCAGGGCGTCGGCGCCTCCAACAGCCTGGTCGCGGCCGGCAATCTCGAAGGCTCCGAGGGCAAGTACGCCGTCAAGGTGCCGTCGCTCATCGAGACGCCCGAGGACGTCGCCAAGCTGCCGGTCGTCGCCACGCCCAATGCGGTGGTGCAGGCCAAGGACGTCGCCACCATCCGCTCCACCTTCAAGGACGCCGAGACGGTGACCCGCCTCGACGGCAAGCCGGCGATCGCCATCGAGGTGAAGAAGCGCATCGGCGCCAACCTGATCGACACGCTGAACCATGTTCGGGAAGTGTCCGACACCTTCATCAAGACGATGCCGGAAGGCATGCACGTCACCTACACGCAGGACAAGTCGGTCTTCGTCAACCAGCTTTTGGGCGACCTGCAGAACCATGTGATGATCGCGGTCATCCTGGTGTTCATCGTCATCCTCTACGCGCTGTCGGGACGCGCCTCGCTGCTCATCGGCCTTGCCATTCCGTCGTCCTTCCTGATCGGCATCCTGCTGCTTGCGATGATGGGCTACACGATCAACATGATCGTGCTGTTCAGCCTCATCCTGGCGGTCGGGATGCTGGTCGACGATGCCATCATCGTCACTGAATTCGCCGAGCGGCGCATGAGCGAGGGCATGCCGAAGGCCGATGCCTTCGCGCTAGCCGCCAAGCGCATGGCCGGCCCGGTCATCGCAGCGACGATGACGCGCATCGCCGCCTTCTCGCCGCTGCTCTTCTGGCCCGGCATCATCGGCGACTTCATGAAGTACATGCCGATCACGCTGATCGTGACGCTGTCGGCCTCGATGCTCTATGCGCTGGTCTTCGCGCCGACGCTCGGCGCCATCTTCGCCAAGGCGCCGGCGCATCACGAGGACAGCGATCGCGACGGCTGGTATATGGCTCTGGTCAAACAGGCGGTGCGTTTCCCGATCACCGTCATCCTGCTCACCGTCGGCCTGCTGGTCGGCGTCGGTTTCGCCTATTCGAAATACGGCGCCGGCGTCGAGTTCTTCCCGAGCGTCGAGCCGGATTACGGCCTGCTCTATGTGCATGCCCGCGGCAACCTTTCGCTGGCCGAAATGGACGCCGCAACCAAGACGGCGGAAAGCCGCCTGCTCGGCTGGCCGGGCGTGAAATCGGTCTATACGCGCGTCGGCAAGACGCAAGGCGGCGGCCAGGACATCCCGGAAGACGTGGTCGGGGTGATCCAGTACGAATTCGTCGATTGGCGCGAGCGCAAGTCCGCCAACCAAATCCTCGACGATTTGCGTGGCGTCATGGCCGGGATTCCCGGGGTCGACGTCGAAGTGCGCGTGCCGGAGGCCGGCCCGCCGACCGGCAAGCCGATCCAGATTAGGCTTTCGGCCGCCGACCCGGCCGGGCTCGACGACAAGGCGCGCGCCGCCGCCGCGCGCATCGCCAAGATCCCCAACGTGATCGATGTTTCCGACGGCCTGCCGCCGCCCGGCGTCGACTGGGCGCTTGAGGTCGATCGCGCCAAGGCGGCGCAATACGGCATCAGCCCGACCTCGGTGGGCACGGTGGTGCAGCTGGTGACGAACGGCCTCAAGCTGTCGGAGTACCGGCCGGCCGGCGCCGACGACGCCGTCGACATTCGCCTGCGTCTGCCGGAAGACCGGCGCACGCTCTCGACGCTCGACGAGCTCAGGGTGCAGACCTCGCAAGGCTCGGTGCCGATCTCGAACTTCGTGGTCAGGAAGCCCGAGCCGACAGTCGGCGTCCTCAACCGCATCGATGGCGCGCGCACCGTGGTGGTGCAAGCCAATGTCAGCGCCGGCGCGCAAGTGGCAGCGGTGCAGGCGGAAGTCACCAAGGCCGTGGCCGGCATGGATCTCGGCAGCGGCATACGCTGGAAGCTCGCTGGCTCCAACGAGGACAGCGCGGAAGCCAGCGCCTTCCTTAGCAAGGCCTTCGGCGCCGCGATCTTCCTGATCTTCCTGGTGCTGCTCGCGCAGTTCAACAAGTTCACCAGCGTGTGGCTTGTTCTCTCCTGCGTCGTCATGGCGACCATCGGCGTGTTCCTCGGGCTGCTTCTGACAGGGGAGGCCTTCGGCATCGTCATGTCGGGCATCGGCGTCATTGCGCTTGCCGGCGTGGTGGTGAACAACAACATCGTGCTCATCGACACCTATGACCGGCTGCGCGAGGAAGGCTGGGACAAGATGGATGCCGTGCTGCAGACCTGCCGCGAACGCGCCAGGCCCGTGGTGTTGACGGCGGTCTCGGCGATCCTCGGCGTGCTGCCGATCGCCTTCGGCCTCGGTCTCGAAATCTTCCATCACGAGACGACGATCAACGCGCCATCGACGCAATGGTGGATTTCGCTGTCGTCGGCGATCGTCTTCGGCCTGTCCTTCGCCACCTTGCTGACGCTGGTGGTGACGCCCTCGATGCTGATGGTGTTCACCCGCGCCAAGGTGAAGCCCGGCGCCCGGCGTGGCTGGTTCGGCCGCCTGTTCCGCCGCGGCAAGGGCGAGCTCTCGACAGGCGAGCCGGTAGCGGAAGCCAATGCCGAGCCGGCGGTCGCCTTCCCGAAAGCCGCCGAGTAGGGCGACTTCGCAACTCAGGTACATGGAAGCCGCTCGGGAACTACCGGGCGGCTTTTTGCATTGTTCCCTCGAAGTTCAACCAGACGGCGAGGGTTTTCAATGACGATCGGTACAATTCTCGTAATAATCCTGATCCTGATCCTGATCGGCGCCGTGCCGGCATGGCCGCACTCGCGGTCTTGGGGCTATGGGCCTTCGGGGATTGTGGGAGTCATTCTGGTAGTGTTGCTGATCCTGCTTTTGATGGGCAGGATCTGAACCGACGACGATTTGCGGCCGGGCCTTGAAGTCCGGCCGTTTTCATCTTGAGGTTGTTCTTTGCTCAGGCGGCCTGACGCATGGGCGCGACGGCTATGCCGATGTCTTGCATGGCTTCCGCCACTGCTCGGGCGAGCGGGGTGTGCGGGATTTCGCCGATGACCTTTTCCAGGCGCGCTGACGCCAGCCGGTGCGGCTCGAAGCGCAGGTAGGACATCGAGACGATCTCGCGCCACATGGTTACGAACGGGCTGCCGGCGCGCAGCACCCACCAGGGCATGAAGGTGAGTTTCAGCTTGCGGCCGAGCGCCTTTTCGGCGGCGGCCTTGATGTCGAGATCGGTGACGGCGTGGCCGGGGAAATTGATGGCCTCGTAAAAGCCGAGCTTATCGAGATTGCGCGCCAGTGCGACAAAAGCCACCGCGAAGTCGGGCAGATAGGCCCATTCGTGCACGAGCTTGGCCGGGCCGGCGGCGGTGTAGACCCCCTTTTCCATCTTGGCGGCGACGACGAGATCGAACCAGCCGCCGCTGCCGGTGCCGCCGAAGAAGTCGCCGGCCCTAAGCAGAATGGTGCGCACGCGGCCCGCATCGGCTTCGCGACGGAAAAGCTCCTCCATGGCGACGCGGATGCGGCCCTTGTCGGTGGTAGGATGGAAAGGCGTTTCCTCGGTGATCACCTGCGGCATCGGCGAGCCGTAATTATAGACAGTGCCCGGGAAGAGATGCAGCGCGCCGTTGGCCCGACAGGCTGCCATGACGTTCTCGGCCATCGGCAGGCATTTGCCCCAGTCGGTATAGATCGGGTTCAAGCCATTGAAGATGATGTCGACGCCTTGCGTGGCGCGGATCAGCGACTGGCGGTCCAGCGCGTCGCCGGCGACGGCAATAGCGCCCTTAAGCTCGGCCGGCACCTTGCCGGTGCGGGTGACGGCGCGAACGTCAAAACCGGCGTCGATGAAGGCCTTGGCAACCACGCGTCCGAGCCGGCCATTGGCGCCCAGAATTGCGATCTTGGTCATTGTTCGTCTCCGTTTTTTGTGTTTGCCCGCTTAATTTGACCTCTTCAAAGCCGAATGGAAATTGACTAAGGCTGGCACTCTGTTATTCAAAAACGAATGAATGAATTCGACTGGAATCTGATCAAGAGCTTCGTCGCGGTGGCCGAGACCGGCAGCCTTTCGGCCGCCGCGCGCCAGCTCGCATCAAGCCAGCCCACGCTCGGCCGCCACATCGCCGACTTGGAGCAGGCGCTCGGCGTCACGCTGTTCCGGCGCGGGCGGCGCGGCTACGAACTGACGGAGGCAGGCAGCGCACTCTACGAGCGCGGAAAGGCAGTCAGCGAGCAGGCCAATGCATTCTCATTGCTTGCGCTGGGCTCGGTCGAGGCGATCGAGGGTACGGTGCGCATCGCTGCCTCGGAGGTGGTTGCGGCCTGCGTGCTGCCGCAGATCACGGCGCGCCTTGGCGAGGAAGAGCCGGGCATCGAGGTCGAGATCGTCGCTTCCAACCAGGTCGAGAACCTGCTGCGGCGCGACGCCGACATCGCCATCCGCATGGTCAGGCCGGCGCAGAACGAGCTGATGGCGCGCAAGGTCACGGATATCGCGCTCTGCATATGTGCTGCGAAATCCTATCTCGACCGGCATGGACGCCCGCAGAAGCCGAGCGATCTCGTCGACCATCCTTTGGTCGGATTCGACCGCAGCGATGAGATCGTTCGCGGCCTTACCGCGTTTGGCATCCCGGTCAGCCGCAGCAACTTCCGCTTCAGGACCGACAACCAGATCGTGCTGTGGGAAGCGGTGCGGGCCGGCAATGGCATCGGCATCGGCCAGGAGCCGCTCGCTAGCCGCGATCCTCGACTGGAGAAGCTGTTGCCGGAGGTTCCCTTGCCCGTGCTGCCGGTGTGGCTTGCGATGCACCGTGACGTGCGCACCAGCATGCGGATCCGCCGCGTGGCGGATTTCCTGCATGAAGAGCTGAAGCGCTACTCCGCCGGCGCAGGCTCGGCGGCGAATTCGGCGCGGTGAGCGAGGTTCGCCATCAAGAGCACGATGACCAGCAGGCCGGAAAGCGCGACGAAGATCGGGCCGAAGCTCGATTGCTCGGCGACGAAGCCGATCGCCGACGGCGCCACCAGGATTCCTGAATAGCCCATGGTGGTGACGACGCTCATGCCGGTGCCGGAAGACAAGCCTTCCTGGTTGCCGCCGGCCGAAAACAGGATCGGCACCATATTGGCGATGCCGAAACCGCAGAAGGCGAAAGCGGCAATGGCAAGATAAGGCGAGGGGGAGAGGCCGGCCACGAGCATGCCGGCGGCAGCGACAAGCGCCGAGCCGCGCAGCGTCGCCACCGCGCCGAAGCGGTTGCGCACGCCGTCGCCGAGAAAGCGCATGAGCGCCATGACGCCGGAGAAGGCAGCATAGGCGAGGCCGGCAATCGCAAGGTCGGCGCCGAGCTCCTGCTGGAGGTAGAGCGCGGCCCAGTCAAGTACGGCGCCCTCTGAGACCATGGTGAGCAGCGCCATCAACCCGACCAGATAGACAATTGTGTTCCGCGGCAGCGTAAATTTCTGATGCCCGGCGGCCTGCGGCCTGTCGTCGGCGATGAGGTAGCGAACAGCAAAGGCGATGACCAAAAAGGCGAGCGCCGTCACCGCAATCGCATGCGCGAGATAGCCGTAGTTCTGAATGGAGTAGCCACCAAGCGCGCCGCCGGCGAAGCCGCCGAGGCTCCAGAAGCCATGCGAGGACGACATGATGGCGCGGGAGAGCCGTCGTTCGACGATCACCGCGTTGGAATTCATGGCGACGTCCATGCCGCCGATCGAGCCGCCGAAGACGAGCATCGCGAGGGCCGCGAGCGGCACGTTGGGCGCAAGTGCCACGACCAGCAGGCCGAAACTGCCGCAGATGCCGAACCAGCGCAGCACGGGGCGCGAGCCGTGCCTGGAAATGAGATGGCCGCACCAGGTCATCGCCATCACCGCGCCGACACCAAACAACAGGATCAGCAGGCCGAGCGTGAATTTCGAGATGTCCAGCCGGGTCAGAAACACCGGGATCTGCGGCGCCCAGCTGCCGGTGAGAAAGCCATTGGCCAGGAAAATGCCGGCAACGGCCCAGCGGCCGCGCGTCGCGGCTTGCCTTGTGGTTTGCACGCTCATGGTTTGAAGTCCGAATGCTTTGCGCGGCAAATTAGATCGATTCAATTTGTAGTCAAGAAGCGCTCTGGCAGAAGCGTTGGACCAAAAGGCGCGGACCTGTGAGGAATGGGCCCTACTTTGGAGATTTGGCCGAAACGCCTCCTTCGCCATCCATGGGCGAAGCAGGAGCGAAGCGACGCGCGCAGACCCTGGGATGACAAAGCAGCAGGGGCGAGCCAAATAGGACCGTTCAATGATCCTTCGGCCGCCTGGCCTCGAACTCAGCTTTCTTGGCCTCGGAGGCTTCGGTCTGGTTGAGCGCCTGCCATTCGGCATAGGGCATGCCGTAGATGATCTCGCGCGATTCGTCCTTTGTCAGCGCAATGCCGTCGGCCTCGGCCGCCTCGCGATACCAGTTCGACAGGCAGTTGCGGCAGAAGCCGGCCAGGTTCATCAGGTCGATGTTCTGGACGTCGCCGCGTGCGCGCAGATGCTCGACCAGCCGGCGGAAGGCGGCGGCCTCGAAATCGCGTTTCCGTTCTTCGCTGAGTTCGGTCATTTCGTGGTCCCCGGCCTCTCGGTCGTTTTTTAGGCCGGCCCGGTGCGCGAGCCGAACATCTTCACCTCGTGTATATCGGCACGCCGGTCGACGGCGTCAACGATCGGAGCCAATCGCTCCGCCCATTGAACAGCGCCAGCGCGGTCGGCGATCAAGTCCTGACGGATCTCGAGCAGGGCATGGGCATAGCCGTTGACAATGGCATGGCGGAACATGGTGTCGCCGCGCAGCGCGCCGTCATAGGGCTCGTTGTCGCCGACGATGAGCGCCTTGTCTTCGGCCAGCATGTCGATCAGCGGCCGCGCAACGCGGTCGTCGCGGTCCCACAAGATGCCGACATGCCAGGGGCGGATGAAGCCTTGCATGCGAGGGGTGAAGGAGTGCACCGAGAAGATGAACGGCGCTTTGCCGGAGGCCTGCGCCACCGAGGAAATCATGGCCCCGACGGCGTCGTGATAGGGGCGATAGAAGCGGTCGAGCCGTCTCTCCCGCTCCTCGGCGGCCATGGGATAGTTTCCGGGCACGACGGTGCCGTCATAGAGCTGGCGGATCAGCGTCGGGTCGTCCTCGCCCCGGTTGGGGTCGATCAGAAGGCGGGAGAAGCCGGCCAGCACGGCCGGCGCATCGAGCACCGCCGCCAACTCGCGCGTCACCGTCTCGACGCCGATATCATAGGCGATGTGGCGCTCGAACTCGGCAGCCGGCAGGCCGAGGCTGCCATATTCTTCCGGCAGGTCGCGGCGGGCGTGATCGGCCAGAAGCACGATGCCCTTCTTGCGGTCGCCCTCGACGATGTCGAAGGGCGCGAAAGCTGTGGATCGGGTCATCGGCTGAAAACGGTCTGTTCGCTGGCGTCCGGGCGGGGTGGTATCGTCATTCCACGAAGAGGACTGAGGCGCAATGCCGTTGTTTGGCCACGGTTTCTGCAAAGAATCCCGGATGGGACGCCAAATCGTCCACCGGACCCCTTCTAAATCGATTGGAATTGAATAAAACGGCGCGTTGACATGCGCCCGGAGTTTGCTGAAAAGGTGCTTCGACGATGCAGATGTGGTTCGCCAAGGGTTTTGGATTGGGTTGCGCCGGCAGGCTGCGCAAGCGCCTGAGCCTGCCGCTCCTGATCTTTGGCGCGGGCCTGTGCGCGCTCGCCGCGACCTCGCCGGCGCGCGCCGACTTCCGCGTCTGCAACGCGACGCAGAACCTGGTCGGCGTCGGCATCGGCTATCGGGCGAAGGCCGGCTGGATCACAGAGGGCTGGTGGCACATCGAGGGATCGACCTGCAAGACGCTGATCGAGGGGCCGCTGTCATCAAGGTTTTACTATCTTTATGCAGAAGACGCCGAGCGCGGCGGGCGTTGGGACGGCCCGATCAACATGTGCGTCGCCGAAAAAGAGTTCAAGATTGCCGGCGTGAATGATTGCGTCGCCCGGGGCTTTCAGCGCGCCGGATTTCAGGAATATGACACGGGCGAGCAGGCAAGCTGGATGGTCCAGCTGACTGACGAGCCCGCAACGGGCGGCGCGCCAGCGGCCCCCGCTCCGGGAACGAACAATCAATGAGACGTAACCGCAAGGTCAAGATCCTCGCCACCATCGGTCCGGCTTCCTCCTCCGAGGAGATGCTGCGAAAGCTCTTCGAGGCAGGCGCCGACGTCTTCCGCATCAATATGAGCCATACCGACCACGAGCTAATGCGCACGCTTGTCGGCCGCATCCGGGCCGTCGAGGCGGCAGTTGGGCGGCCGATCGGCATTCTCGCCGATCTGCAGGGGCCAAAGCTCAGGGTCGGCAAGTTCGCCAATGGCAAGGAAGCGCTGACCGTCGGCCAGACCTTCACGCTGGATGACAGTCCGGAACCCGGCACGTCGAAGCGCGTCTACCTGCCGCATCCGGAAATCCTGAACTCGGTCGAGGCCGGTCACCGTCTTTTGATCGATGACGGCAAGCTGGAGCTCAAGGCGGTCAAGAGCGACGGCAAGTCGATCACCTGCACGGTGGTCGCCGGCACCGGCATCTCCGACAAGAAGGGCGTCAGCCTGCCCGACACCGATCTGCCGGTCGGCGCGCTGACCGAAAAGGATCGCGCCGATCTCGACGCGGTGCTGGCGGCAAGCGTCGATTGGGTGGCGCTGTCCTTCGTGCAGCGGCCGGAGGATCTGGCCGAAGCGCGCAAGATCGCGCGCGGCCGGGCCCTGATCATGGCCAAGATCGAAAAGCCGCAGGCGGTGGCGCGCCTGGCCGAGATCATCGAACTCTCCGACGCGCTGATGGTCGCACGCGGCGATCTCGGCGTCGAGATGCCGCTCGAGGCGGTGCCCGGCATTCAGAAGCAGATCACGCGCGCCGCCCGCCGCGCCGGCAAGCCGGTGGTGATCGCGACCCAGATGCTGGAATCGATGATCACCGCACCCGTGCCGACCCGCGCGGAGGTCTCGGATGTGTCGATCGCCGTCTTCGAAGGCGCGGACGCGATCATGCTTTCGGCCGAATCCGCCGCCGGCGCCTACCCGGTCGAGGCGGTCGCGATGATGAACCGCATTGCCACCAAGGTCGAAGCCGACCCGACTTATGCCGGCATCATCAACGCCCAGCGCTCGGAACCGGAAGCGACCGGGGCCGACGCCATTTCGCTCGCTGCGCGCGAGATCGCGGAGACGCTGAAACTGTCGGCGATCATTTCCTACACCGCCTCTGGAACAACTGGTCTGCGCGCCGCGCGCGAACGGCCGCAAGTGCCGATCGTGGCGCTGTCGCCGATCGTCAACACGGCGCGCCGGCTCTCGCTTCTGTGGGGTACGCATTGCGTGGTCTCGGAGGACGCTATCGACCTCGACGATATGGTCGACCGCGCCTGCCGCATTGCCCTCGAGGAAGGCTTCGGCAAGCCGGGCGACCGCGTCATCATCACGGCGGGCGTGCCGCTGAGGACGCCCGGCTCGACCAACATGCTGCGCATCGCCTATGTCGGATCAGAGACGCACTAAGCTATGCCCGTATTCAGGTGGGACCGGCCTGTGAAGCGCGCCTCCCTGCGCTTCCGGGGCCCATGTGGTTAACTCGCTCCGCTCCGGTTCTGGGAATCCGCTCTGCTCGGCTCGGCCTAATTTGAATCTCGATGCCCTTCCGGTCCCGAGCTTAGCCCGGCGCCAGCTCGGCGTCCGGCACCTTCAGTTCCGGGTACCTGTCAGCGCCTTGCGCGTCGCCGGCGATGCGGCTTTCCACAACGCTCGCCATCGACTGCAGGTCGACCGGCGCGCCGGCCGCCCTTTCGATGGCGCCGACGACGAGGTCCGGGGCGATCCAGTCGGGCTTGTGGCCGAGATTCGCGACCCAGACCAGCTCGGCGCCGGGAATGTCGCGTTCGAGGCCGACGGAATGGACCGTGGCATAGACCACCTTGTCGCGATCGCCGGAGATGACCAAGGTCGGCGCCTTGATCTCACGGTACCCAGGCGAGGCCGCGCGCACATAGTCGTAAAGTCGGGCCACATCGCGGGCGTTGGCGCGGAAGGCGGGCGGCCTCAGCACAAGCGGAATGGAAGCCTTGCCGATATAGCCCTTCGGCACGTTGTTCGGTGAAAACACGCAGGCCGTGGCATTGCCGATCCGCAGCATGCCCGCCGCGTAAGCAATGGTCTCGGAAAACAGCCAGCCGACAACCGGAACAGCCGTCAATTTGTAATACCAGGCGGTCGCGCCGCCCGGCCACGGATGGCTGACGGGCGCCAGGAAGACGAGGCCGAGCGTCTTTTGCGGATGCTGGCGCGCGAAGGCGGTGGTGACCGCGCCGCCGAAGGAATGGCCGACGATGATCGCCCTTGCGATGCCGAGCCGATCCATCAGAGCGGCGACAGTGTCGGCCTGCGTCGCCAGTGTTTCGTTGTCGCCGCGCTCGGACCAGCCGAAGCCCGGTCGGTCGAGGAACAGCAGCTCGGCGCGGCCCTCGAGCAGAGGCCTCAGCGGCAGCATCTGGTCCTTGAGATTGGCACTGGCGCCATGGATGAAGACGACAGGCGGCAGACCGGCGCCGGCGGCGGGGACGTGGACATAATGGATGCGGGCACCATCGATGTCGGCGAATGCGCCGATCGGCGGATTGCGACGCTCGATCAGCCAGACGCCGGCGCGGGTAATGCCGGCAAGGGCGATGAGGAAGGCAACGAGGAGGAGGAGCGCGAGGCAGATGAGGTACATGCGGAAAGTACGAGGGCGAGTGGATTTAGTTTAGGAGCACGGTGAGTTTGGCGAGCTGGCGGCCTGCTGCCAGCCCCAATTATTGCCCGCTTCGGTGGAGTATCGCAAACGTTCGGCTTGGCCGGGCTTGTCAAGGTCGTCGTCACCTTGCGCGAAGGCTGCAGCGTTCTGCACCACCGTCGCGGCGCGGAAAGTCAGGGCGTGGGTCGTTGGCTCAAGCCCGAGGATGACGAAGAGCTGCCCCTCAAATGCCCTCGCCGGCCAGGTCTTCCGACAGCGTCGAGACCTGGCCCTGGGCGCTGCGCATCATCGGATAGATGGTGAGCACCTTCTGCCAGGCTTCCAGCGCCGACTGCTTGTGGCCGGTCTCGGCCATGATCTGCGCGAGACCCGACAGCGCGCCGAAATGGCGCGGTTCGAGCCGCAGCGTGTGGTCGATGTCCGACATCGACTTTCCATAGTTCTTCATCAGGAAATGCACGGTAGCGCGGCGGTTCCAGCCTTCGGCATAATCGGGCTGCAAGGTCACCACCTGATCGAGGAAATCGAGCGCGACGTCGAATTTCTGGTCTTCCGCCGCCCTTTGCGCCCATCGCATCATCAGGTCGATCGAGGCGCTGCCGGACTGGTTCCACTCATTCCAGATGCGGCCGGCGATGCGTTCGGCGGCCTTCTCGTTGCGCTCGCGTCTGAGATCGGCAAAGAGCTGGTCGAGCCGTCCCTGCCTGGTCGAGGCGACCGGCGGCGGCGTGATGGCGGGCGGCGGCGAAGCGGCGGGCGGCGTGGCCTCATGCTGCGCCGAAGCGGGCAAGGTCGTTCCGGAAAGGACGAGGGCAATGAAGAATGCAAAAAGAATCCGCATGTCCGGAATCTAGTCCCGGACGGCGGATCGTCAAAATGATTTTAGCGTGAGAGGGCCGGCGAACCGGCAGTCGACATCAGCGGGCGCGGCGCTTAGCGCCGCGCGCAAGTCTCAGCCCTGGCGCGCCTTGTAGCGCGGAGCGGTCTTGTTGATGATGTAGATGCGTCCCTTGCGGCGAACCAGCCGGTTGTCGCGGTGACGCGCCTTGAGCGCCTTGAGCGAGTTCTTGATCTTCATGGTCTTGCCTGTTCGGTCGGGGGCCCGGTCCCGGGCCGAATTTTAAAGGCGCGCCCGAAAAAAGCGCGCCTTGAACTTGCGTGGCTCATAAACGAGGAGCCTTGCCCGTGTCAACCGCAAGCGGGCGGCTCTTATGCCGCAAATGGTGCGCTGATCAAATATTCGCCATAGGGAACGCGCGGCATTGCGCGACTCAGAGGCGGCTGGAATGTTGCGGGCCACGCCAGAGCGGGACATAGGTCCCCTCCGGTTATGTCTATTTGTTTAGCCGCATTTCTGCGACGCCAAGCGATTCCTCTAGGTTGCAGATGCTCTCAGCGAAACGGAGTCTTATCATGCGCCGTCTCTTTCTGCCCGCATGCCTTGTCCTCATCGCGACGGTTCCGGCTGCATGGGCCGAGGACTGCGACCGCAGCGACGAAAGCCAGTCGATGATGAATATCTGCGCCAATGCCGATTATCAGGCGGCCGATGCCAAGCTCAACGCCGCCTACAAGGATATTGTCGGCCGCAACGACGAGAAGGCCAACAAGTTGCTGCAGACCGCACAGCGCGCCTGGATCACCTTCCGCGACGCCGAATGCGCCTATTCGACCGCCGACAGCGAGGGCGGTTCCATCCACCCGATGGAGGTTTCGCAATGCCTGACGGAACTGACCACCGAGCGCACCAAGCAACTCACCTCCGGCCCCAACTGCCAGGAAGGCGATCCGAGCTGCGCCAGCCCGGACGAGGACGAAGACGTGCAGTAGTCGGCGTTAGCGCCGACGCTCAATGCGCGTGAAATGGCCCATCTTGCGGCCGGGCCGCGACTCGGCCTTGCCGTAGAGATGCAGCATCACGCCGGGCTCGGCGAGCAGCGCCGGAACCTTCAGCATGTCATCGCCGATCAGGTTTTCCATGACACAGTCGGAATGCCGTGCAGGCGAGCCCAGCGGCAGGCCGGCGATGGCGCGGATATGCTGTTCGAACTGCGAAACGATGCAGGCGGCTTCCGTCCAGTGGCCGGAATTGTGGACACGCGGCGCCAGCTCATTGGCTAAAAGCGAACCGTCGGCAAGCACGAAGAACTCGACGCCGATGACGCCGACATAGTCGAGCGCCGCAAGGATTTTTGCTGCCGCTTGCTTCGCCGCCGATGCGGTGTCCGGTGCGATGGCGGCCGGCAATGTCGACGTTCGCAATATGCCTTCGCGATGGATATTCTCGGCCGGATCGTAGGCGGCAACCGAGCCGTCCTGCCCGCGCGCGGCAATCACCGAAATCTCGCGCTCGAAAGCGACCAGCGATTCGAGGATCAGCGGCACATTGCCCATCGCCTCGCAGGTGCCGGCAAAGCCGCCGGTCTCCATGTTGCGGAAGACGCGCTGGCCTTTGCCGTCATAGCCCATGCGGCGCGTCTTCAGCACGCCGCTGCCGCTGAATTTCTTCAGCGCGGCCGTCAGCTGCTCGTCATTGTCCACTGGGCAGAATTCGGCTGTGGGAACGCCGATGCCGTTCAGGAAGCTTTTTTCGGTCACGCGATCCTGCGCGATTTCCAGCGCGCGGGCCGGCGGACAGACGGGAACGCGCGCCGCGAGTGTCTGCGCCGCTTGAACCGGGACGTTCTCGAATTCGTAAGTGACGACAGCGCTGGCGCCGGCCAGTTCGGCAAGGGCCGCCGGATCGTCATAGGCGGCGACGATCTGACGGTTGGCGACCTGCGCCGCCGGGCTGTCGGCCTGTGGCTCCAGGACAATGGTGCGATAGCCGAGGCGGGCGGCGGCCATCGCCAGCATGCGGCCGAGCTGGCCGCCGCCGATGATGCCGATGGTCGATCCCGGGGCCAGGCTCACGGGGTATCCGCCGGCTCGGTGGCGACCTTGGCGGTCTGTGCGGTGCGCCAGGCATCGAGGCGGGCGGCGAGTTTTTCATCGCTCAGCGCCAGGACGGCCGCGGCCAGAAGGGCGGCGTTGGCGGCACCGGCCTTGCCGATCGCTAACGTGCCGACCGGAATGCCGGCCGGCATCTGCACGATCGAGAGCAGCGAATCCTGGCCGGACAACGCCTTGGATTCCACCGGCACGCCGAAGACGGGCAGCGGCGTCATCGCCGCCGTCATGCCGGGCAGGTGCGCCGCGCCGCCGGCGCCGGCGATAATCACCTTGTAGCCGGCCGCCTTGGCGCCCTTGGCGAATTCATAGAGGCGGTCCGGCGTGCGGTGTGCCGAGACGATCAGCTTTTTGTGCGGGATGCCCAGCGCATCCAGCGTTTCCGCCGCCTGGCGCATCGTCGCCCAGTCGGACTGGCTGCCCATGATGATGGCGACGTCGACACGCTGATCGGTCAAGGTTTTCGCTCCCGGCGGCAAAGGCGCGCCTTAGCGGAATTCGCCGACAGCCGCAAGGATTGTCGCGGCTGTGGGCCGACGGTGGCGAGGTCTAGTCCGGCCAGCGCAGCGCCCCGGATGAATCCTTGCGCGCCGCTTTCATCGCATCCGCGGGACGCTCCTTCGCGGTCAGAACCGCGCGCAGCCGCTCGGCGACGATCTCGGCCTCGCCGGGATGGAGATTGCAGGGGTCGAGGAAGAAGTGTCCGCGCTCGACCTCATGGTTGCGCACGATGACGGGCGGTGAGCCGGCGGCCAAAGCCGAGGCTAGGCCCGCGGCGGTGAAGCGGCTCTCCGGACGGACGAAGACCTGCAGGCGGTCGAGCGGGTTGGCGGTTGGGTCGGGCACGATCTCAGCGCCAATGCCCGGAATGCCTTGCAGCGCATCCTTCCACAGATCGAGCGCCGCCTCTTCGCGCCGGCGAATGCCGGTATGGTCGCGCTTTTCCCAAGCGTCGAGCGCCGCCATGGTGCCGGCGATGCTTTCCTTGCCGACCTTCATGGCCCGCGCGACGCCGCGATTCTGCAGATAGGCGGCGCGCACCAGGTCCTTGCGGCCGGTGACGATGCCGCTGGTCGGGCCACTCAGGAATTTGTGGCCGCTGTAGACGACGATGTCGGCGCCCTGCGCGAGGAAGGTCCGCAGATCGTATTCCGAAGCGGCATCGACGATCACCGGCACATTCTTGGCGTGGCAGATCTCGCAGAACTCCTCCAGCGAAAGCATGCCGTATTGCACCGTGTGGTGGGCGACGACGTAAAGCGCGGCCGCGGTGCGCTCGTTGATCGCCTCGCGCACGTGGTAATCCTGCGTGACGCTGACGGTGCCCGCCGGAATGACCTTGGCGCCGGCCACGCGGATCGACTGATCGATCGGCGCGCCGTAATGGACGATATGGCCGAGCTGGATGACGACCTCCGATTTCAGCCCTTCGGTGTCGTCGGGCAGCCGTTCGATGGCCAGCAGGTTCGTGCCGGTCATCGCGCCGGCGATCGCCATGGTGATGCCTGAGGCGCAGCAGGCGGTGATGAAGCCGGCCTCGCCGCCGGTGAGACGGGCGACGACTGCGCTCGCGGCGCGCTGCAAATCGTCCATCTCCACCCATTGCGAGGCGATCTCGGCCATGGCGCTGATCGCTTCCGGGACGATGATGGAAGCGCCGAGCGTCGTCATCGTGCCCGAGACGTTGATGATCGGACGGAGTCCCAGCCGCTCGCGGATCGTGGTGTTGGAGCCGTTCTCGGAATAGGTTTTCATGGCAGCAGATCCCAGTGTCAGGCGGCGATCTCGACGACCGCTTCGATTTCGACGGTGATGTTTCCAGGCAGCGAGCCGACACCGATCGCCGAACGCGCGTGGCCGCCGATCTTGTCGAAGACATCGGCGAAGAGATCGGAGCAGCCATTGACCACCTTCGGGTGATCGCTGAAGGTCGGCGTCGCATTGACGAAGCCGAGCAGCTTGACGACGCGTACGATGCGCCCGAGGTCGCCCGCCGCCGCGTGCATGACGGCAAGCAGGTTGAGGCCGGTGAGCCGGGCATGTTCATAGGCCTGTTCGACGGTGACGTCCTCGCCGACCTTGCCGGTGCAAAGCGTGCCGTCGGCGCGCAGCGGCCCCTGGCCCGAAAGGAAGATCAGCCGGCCGCTCTCGGCATGGGTGACGAAGTTGGCGATGGGCGTCGGCGGCTCGGGCAGCCTCAGGCCGAGTTCGGCGAGCCGGGTGTAAGGCGTCATGGAAGAATGCTCCTTGGATGGCATTTGCCATCCGATGTCAGAATTGCGAGGCGCGGAAGCGCGCCAAAAAAGTCCGCAGGCGCTCGTTCGTAGTCTCCGCGGCAAGCACCTCCTTCGGCGGCCCGACGGCACTGACGCCGCCGTCGGCCATGAAGACGATGCGGCTTGAGGCGTCGCGGGCGAAGGCCATCTCATGCGTCACCATCACCATGGTCATGCCGTCCTCGGCGAGGCTTTTCACCACGGCCAGAACCTCGCCGACGAGTTCCGGATCGAGGGCCGAGGTGATCTCGTCGAGCAGCAGGATCTTCGGCTCCATGGCGACGGCGCGGGCGATGCCGACACGCTGCTGCTGCCCGCCGGAAAGCTCGGCGGGCAGGCTGTCGGCCTTGTGGGCGAGACCGACACGACCCAGCCAGTGGTCGGCGATCGAGCGCGCCTCGCCGCTGCTCTTGCCGCGTACCTTGGTGAGGCCGAGCATGATGTTGCCGGCCGCCGTCAGATGCGGGAACAGGTTGAAGCCCTGGAACACCATGCCCGTCTCGGCGCGCATGGCGGCCAAGTCGCGCTCGCTGCGGCGCTGGCGCGCACCGCCGTCGCGAAAACCGACCTCCTTGCCGTCGATGCGGATCGAGCCGCTGTCGTAGCTTTCGAGGAAGTTGACGCAGCGCAGCAGCGTGGTCTTGCCGCTGCCGGACGGTCCGATGATGGCGACCACCTCGCCCTTCGCCACCTTGAGGCTGACCGAGCGCAGCACCTCGACCGAGCCAAAGGATTTCGAGACCTCGGCGATATCGAGAAGCGCAGGGCTGTTATCGGAAGTGGTGGCCATCGTGCTATTCCCGGATGAAGGCAAAGCGCTGCTCCAGCCGTCGGCTGGCAAGCGAAAGCGCGTAGTTGACGCCGAAATAGAGAAGGGCGCCGAGGATATAGAGCGGCATCGCTTCATAGGTGCGGCCGATGACCTGGTTGATGGCCTGCATCAGATCGGTGATGCCGAGCAGCGAGACCAACGCGCTGCCCTTGACCGCGTCGGTGACGCCGTTGATCCAAGGCGGCAGGAAGCGGCGGAAGGCCTGCGGGAAAATCACGTAGGTAAGGCGCTGGCGAAAGGTCAGGCCGATCGCCATCGCCGCTTCCGACTGGCCTTTCGGGATCGAGGCGACCGCGCCACGCAGATATTCGACGACCTGCGCGGTCTTGAACAAGGTCAGCGCCAGCACCGCCGCCCAGAAGGACTGGAGATGCACGCCGACGGCCGGCAGGCCGTAATAGACAAAGAAGATCAGCACCAGGATCGGGATGCCGCGGACGGTGTCGCTGAAGATCCGCACCGCCCAGCGCAAGGGTGCGGGCCCGTAGACGAGGCCGACGCCGAAGACCACGCCGGCGATCAGCGACAGCACCACGACCAGCAGCGACACCCAAAGCGTCAGCGCGAAGCCTTCGGCGAGGAACGGCAGGGCGTAAGCGATCTGGCCAAGCATCAGCGCGCCGTCCTATACCAGCGCTCGACCAGCCGGAGCGCGAAGAGCAGGGCGTAACCCGTCACCAGATACATCGCCGTCACCACCAGATAGACCTCGACGATGCGGAAGGTGTTGAAGTTGATCCACTGCGCGCCATAGGTCAGCTCGGGCACCGAGATGACGGAAGCGACGGACGTGTCCTTGAACAGCGAGATGAAGGTGTTGGAAAGCGCCGGCAGGGTGATGCGCATCATCGTCGGCAGCCGCACATGGACAAGCCGCTGCCATGGCGTAAGGCCGATCGCCTTGCCGGCATCGATCTGGCCGCGCGGCACGGCTTCGAGGCCGGATCGGAACACTTCGACCAGATAGGCGCCGCTGTAGACGGCAAGCGTGGCGACGAAGGACGTCTGCGCGCTGTAGGCCAGGTCGATGACGGTCGGCAGACCGTAGAAGACCAGATAGACCAAGAGGATCAGCGGCACGTTGCGGATGAATTCGACGTAAGACGCGATAATGCCGCGCACGACGCGCCCGGCCGAGACATACCAGACGGCCAGCACCAGCCCGATGACAATGCCGATGGCGATCGAGATCACCGCAAGCTCGAGGCTGAGCAACAGTCCGCCCCACAGCTTGTCGAAATGGCGCCAGATCAGGTTGAAATTGAGCGTATAGCCCATGCGTCCGTCTCAATGGCCTGTGGTGACGATCCAGAATTCGCCACTGCAGGAGCCGGTGTCGAGGAGAACAGGCGGAAGGGCGCTCGCTGAGTCCCTCCGCCGGCTAAAGTCAGACAGGCCTCGTCAGATGACCGGGAAGCCCGGATGACGCGGCGGCGGTTCCTGGCCGAAATATTCCTTGAAGGCAGCGTCGTAGAGCGCCGTCTCGTGGCCGAACATGGCGATGGTGAAGGTCTGGTTGACGTAGGTCAGCCAGTCGAGGTCGCCCTGCCTGATGGCCGCGCCGTAAAGCATCGAATACCAGCTCTTGCCGGCGTCGAAATATTTGTCCGGGTTGCGCGAGGCGAGCCAGCGCACGGTGGAGAGGTCGACTGCGGCGGCGTCGACGCGCTTGGATTCCAGCGCCTGCAGCACGTTGGCCTGGGTGTCGATCTGCATCACCTGCGCCTGCGGCAGGGCAAAGTGCACCGAGTTTTCGGCATCGACATTCTGCAGGATCGAGATGCGCGTGGCGGAGCCGTTCGCCAGCAGCTTGTCGAAAGTCTTGTTCTCGGAGCCGGGCAGCGTCAGCAGCGCGACGCCTTCGACATAGTAGGGGCGCGAGAAGTGGATCAGCTGCGAGCGCTGCGCCGTCATGGTCATGAACTGGATGGTGATGTCGACCTTGTTGGTGGTCACGTTCGGAATGCGCTGCGCCGGATCCTGCATGACGAATTCGACCTTGGTCGGGTCATCGAAAAGGCCCTTGGCGAGGATGCGCCCCATGGTGATGTCCATGCCGACCAGCTCGCCGGCATCGTTCTCGAAATGCCACGGCGCGTTGGTGCTGCCGGTGCCGACGATCAGCTTGCCGCGATCGAGCGCGGTGCGCAGCACGCTGTCGGACGCGGCTTGCGCGGCGGCCTTCTCGGCGCTGACCGCGGTGAGCGCGCCGGCGGTGGCAAGTCCGGCCATTCCCAATTTCAGAAAATCACGTCTTCCGGATGTGTCGTTCACGGCGACCTCCTTTGGTGGTGTGTTCCCCATGAATACACGCGTCAGCAATCGATATACGATTGTCTCTTACAAGAGACGTATGTATCCTGTACAAGACAGATACTAACACCGGGAAGCGACAATGCAAGATGGCGAAACACTGACCGAGTGGCAGTCCGGAAGTTCGGACGAAGAAAGGCCCGCGAACTCTCGCGAAAAGGGTCTCAACCGCGCGCTGCACATTCTGGAGTTCCTGCATGCCACGCAGCGCGCGATCGGCATCGGCGAACTGGCCAAGGGGCTCAACGCCCCCCGCTCGACGACTTACACGCTCGTTCGCGAGCTGGTCGGTGCCGGTCTCCTGGAGATGGCCGGCGACGGCAACCGCGTCTATTTCGGCAAGAAGCTTTACCTCTACGGAATGGCCTATATGCGCGGCAACGACCTGCTCAGGCGCGGACGGCAGGAGGTCGACACGCTGTCGCGCGAGACGGGCGAGACCTCGGAGCTGTGCATGCTGCAGAGCGGCCGCTACACGATCGTCCATTCGAGCCCGGGCACCAGGCCGTTCCGCATCAGCTCGGCGACCGGCCTGCAGATCCCGCTGCCGTGGACCGCGTCGGGCCGGCTGCTGCTCGCCGGCCTGGAACGCAGCCGGATCGAGGCGATGATCTCCCAGGACGACCTCGTGCTGCCGGATGGCCGCAAGATCGAGCTCGACGACTTCATCGACGACATCGCAAAAGCCCGCGTCAGCGGCTATTGCGTGACGTCGGGCCTTGTCGACGCCTATACCAAATGCTTGGCGGCGCCGGTCTTTTCAGCGCCCGGGAAGATCGAGGCGACGATGTGCCTGGTGGTTCCGATCGACACGTCGGAAGATCGGACAGGCGAGCTGGTCGCGCTGCTGCGTGACCGCGCCGCGCGGCTTTCGATCTCTTAGCCGTCGAGCGTAAGAAGCTGCCGGTCAGGCGATGATGTCGGGGATGATGCGGTCTTCCAGCGCCATCAGCCGGTCCTTCAGCATCAGCTTCTTCTTCTTCATGCGCTGGATCTGCAGCGGGTCGCAACCCATGGCGATCATCGCATTGATGGCGGCGTCGAAATCGGCGTGTTCCTGTTTGAGCCGGGAATATTCGAGGCGTATCTCAGCCTGTTCCTGTTCGGACATTATCTACCGTCTGCGTATGCGTCGCCCAGGGATGGGCCTTTGGGCGGGGCCGGTGGGGTTTGTGACCGGCGCGCCGCTGATATCACATTTCACATTGTCGTGGAATGCTACCACGCGGCATTCGACATCGAGATTGGTTGGTGGCAAACTGTCATCGTGCCGTCACAGTTGCGACCTGCGGTGGACGTGCCTGAGACGGCTGCAATCGAGGAATCCATGAAAGGGAGAACCAATCATGTCTCTTGCATCCCATCTTGATGAGCTGCAGCGGAAGCACGGCGACATCGAGCGCGAGCTTATCGACGCGATGAATCATCCTTCGGTAGACGACCTCGAGATCGCCACTCTCAAGCGGCGCAAGCTGGCAATCAAGGACGAGATTGAAAAGCTGAAGGCGAAACCGACGGCACACTGAAACTCCTCTAGGCAACATAACCGCACCCGTCGGGTGCAACCCAACCGGTGGCAAGAATGCCGCCGGTCTGGCGAGTTTACGCTGAATTTCCTGACTCTTCCTGGAATGCAACCGCAGCCCGATGTGGGCTGCTGAACCGCACGGCCGCCAACCAAGCGCAGCCGATTTGCGGACCGTGGCTGTCACCGGCCATTGACAAGCCATCTTTGCTCCGCCACCTCATGCCCGGAACTTCCAGATGAAGGCGGCCGGCATGACCGGATATTTTTCTTCTCCTTTCCCGCGCCGCGCATCGGTCGGCGTCGATGTCGGCGGCGTGATGGTCGGCGGCGGCGCGCCGGTCGTCGTGCAGTCGATGACCAACACCGATACCGCCGACATCGATCAAACCGTTGCCCAGGTGGCGGCGCTGCATCGCGCCGGCTCGGAGATCGTGCGCATCACCGTCGACCGCGACGAAAGCGCCGCCGCCGTGCCGCGCATCCGTGATCGGCTGGCCCGGCTCGGCGTCAACGCGCCGCTGGTCGGCGACTTCCACTATATCGGTCACAAGCTGCTCGCCGATCACCCGGCCTGCGCCGAGGCGCTGGCGAAATACCGCATCAACCCCGGCAATGTCGGCTTCAAGGAAAAGAAGGACCGCCAGTTCGCCGCGATCGTCGAGATGGCGATCAGATACGACAAGCCGGTGCGCATCGGCGTCAACTGGGGCTCGCTCGACCAGGAGCTCTTGACCCGGCTGATGGATGACAACCAGGGCCGGGGCTCGCCGCTCACCGCCCAGGAAGTCACCCGCGAGGCGATCGTGCAGTCGGCGATCCTGTCGGCGGAGATGGCGGAAGAGATCGGGCTCGGCCGCGACAAGATCATCCTGTCGGCCAAGGTCAGCGGCGTCCAGGATCTGATCGCCGTCTATACCGAGCTTGCGACCCGCTCCAACCATGCGCTGCATCTCGGGCTGACCGAGGCCGGCATGGGCACCAAGGGCATCGTCGCTTCCTCGGCTGCCATGGGTATCCTCCTGCAGCAGGGCATCGGCGACACGATCCGCATCTCGCTGACGCCGGAGCCGAACGGCGACCGCACGCGCGAGGTGCAGGTGTCGCAGGAACTTTTGCAGACGATGGGCTTCCGGCAGTTCGTGCCGATCGTCGCGGCCTGCCCCGGCTGCGGCCGCACGACCTCCACCGTCTTCCAGGAGCTGGCCCAAAGCATCCAGGCCGACATCCGCAAGAACATGCCGGTGTGGCGCGAGAAATATCCGGGCGTCGAGAACCTCAAGGTCGCGGTGATGGGCTGCATCGTCAACGGCCCCGGCGAATCCAAGCATGCCGATATCGGCATATCTTTGCCCGGAACCGGCGAGTCGCCGACGGCGCCGGTGTTCATCGACGGCAAGAAGGCGGCGACGCTGCGTGGTCCCTCGATCGCGCAGGATTTCGAAAAGATGGTCGCCGACTATATCGAGCAGCGGTACGGACACGGCAAAGCCGCCGCGGAATGAGCCATGCAGCGCTTGCTCAGGACGGCACTGATCCTGATTTGCGCGCTGATCCCTGCCGGTCAGGCATTCGCCGATCCGCCGCAGTCGCGATCGGCCGCAAAACGGCTGATCAATCGCGTCTGTGACCTGATCGAGACCCAGGCCGAGCAAAATGGCCTACCCAAGGATTTCTTCGCCCGGCTGATCTGGAAGGAGAGCCGCTTCGATCCCAATGCGGTGAGCCCCGTGGGCGCCGAGGGCATCGCCCAGTTCATGCCGGGCACCGCCAAGCTGCGCGGGCTTGCCGATCCGTTCGACATCGGACAGGCGATCCCCGCCTCGGCCAAGTATCTTGCCGAGATGAAGGCGGGCTACGGCAATCTCGGCCTCGCGGCGGCCGCCTACAATGCGGGCGAGAACCGCGTGTCGCGCTGGCTCTCCTCCGGCGGCTTCCTGCCGATGGAGACCGAAAGCTATGTCTTCGACATCATGGGCGAGCCGGTCGACAAGTTCTCGGACACCGCCTATGCCGGCACGATCCGGCCGCTCGATCCGAAGATGAGCTTCGCGGTCGCCTGCCGCAGGCTGCCGGTGATCATGTCGCGGACCGTCGCCATGGCCTCGATCAACGTCAAGCCGTGGGGCGTCCAGGTGGCCGGCAATTTCCGCCGCTCCGCCGCAATCAGCCAGTGGTTGCGGGTTCGCGGCCGATTCCCTTCCCTGCTTGGCAGCCATGATCCTGTGGTCAGCCGCGTGCGCACGCCGATCGGCCGGCGCGGCATCTATGCGGTCAGGATCGGTGCCGACTCGCGCGCCGAGGCCAACGGCATCTGCAATAAGCTGCAAAGCGTCGGCGGGGCGTGCCTGGTTATGCGAAACCGGTAGCTCAAGCCGTCTTCGCCGCCACCGTCTCGCTGAGCCAGGTGCCGATCTTCGCGCCGAGGCGGTCGGGAGAGACCGGCTTCGGCAGGTAGTCGTCCATGCCGGCTTCCATGCATTTTTCGCGGTCGCCCTTCAGCGCATGCGCGGTGACGCCTATGATCGGCGTATGGCTGCCGCTCTGCCCTTCGATGGCGCGGATGGCGCGCGTCGCCTCGTAACCGTTCATCTCAGGCATGGAGACGTCCATCAGCACCAGCCTCGGGCGCAGCGAGCGGTACATCTCAACCGCGGTGCGGCCATTGCCGGCAATGCGATAGCTGAGGCCGAGGCCGTTGAGGATCTGGCCGAAGACCAATTGGTTCACGTCATTGTCCTCGGCGATCAGGATATCGATCGGACCGCTCGGCGCCGCCGCCGGCTCGGGCGAGAGGACCGGAACGGCTGGACCACGGATGACGGTGAAGGGCGGCGGAGCCGACTGGACGACGACCGGCTCGCGCACGAAATGCGCCTTGCCGCCTTGCGTGCGCGCCTTCTGGATGGCGGAGATCACGGTGCCGAGCAGCACCGCCGAACGCGCCGGCTTGGTGAGATGCGCGACGATGCCGAAATCGATCACCAGTCGGCCGAAATCGACCTGGTCGACCGAAGTGAGCAGCACGACCGGAATGGAAGACAGGCGGCTGTCGGCGGCGATCGCCTTGGCGACATCGGCGCCGTTCATGCCGGGCATCTGGTAGTCAAGGATGATGCAGTCGACCGAAGCGCCGAGCTGGCAGGCGCGGTCGAGAAAGGCGAGGCCGACGGCGCCGCTTTCGGCCGCGGCGCAGTCGAAGCTCCAGCTGCGCAGCTGCTCGAGCAGGATCTCGCGATTGACCGGGTTGTCGTCGATGACCAGGACGCGGGCGCCGGTGACGTCGACCGGCACGATCTCATCGCGCGCTTGCTGATTGTGTGCCGGCAGCGGTACGGCGAACCAGAAGACCGAGCCGCGGCCGATCTCGCTTTCAACGCCGATCTTGCCGCCCATCAGGTCGACGAGGCGGGCGGAGATGGCAAGGCCGAGCCCGGTGCCTTCGTGACGACGGGTGGACGAGCCGTCGACCTGGGCGAATTTCTCGAACACGCTCTGCAGCTTTTCGGCAGGGATTCCAATGCCGGTGTCCTCGACGCGGACCTTGAGCTGGACGGTTCCGTCGATCACATCGCCGCCGACATCGATCAGCACATGCCCCTTCTCGGTGAACTTCACCGCATTGCCGAGCAGGTTGGTAACGATCTGGCGGAAACGGCCGGCGTCGCCGACGACGAAGCCAGGTAGGCGCGGGTCGACGCGCACGATGAGCTCGAGGTTCTTTTCGGCAACGCGGGCCGAGACCAGGGTGGCCACGTCCTCGACCGCTTCGGCCAGGCGGAACGGGGCGGGGTCGAGCGTCAGCTGGCCGGCATTGATCTTCGAGAAATCGAGAATGTCGTTGATGATGGTGAGCAGCGCGTTGCCGGATTTGACGATGACGTCGGTGAAGGTCTTCTGGCGCGGCGTCAGCTCGGTCTTGGCGAGAAGCTCGGCCATGCCGAGCACGCCGTTCATCGGCGTGCGGATCTCATGGCTCATATTGGCGAGGAATTCCGACTTGGCCCGGTCGGCCGCCTCGGCCTTGAACAACGATGCGGCGGTTTCGGCGAAGGCGCGGCGGATCGCGTTCTCCATCGGCCGGAAGATCAGAACCGCGGCGATGGCGATGACGGCGATCAGCAGGCCGCTCGCCCATAAGAGCAGCCGGTCGCTGGCGGCATCGGCGAGGCGCCGCTCGTCATCGAGCGCGGTGCGCACGCGCACCAGCATCGGCTGGGCGAAAAGATCGTTCTGGTTGCGGATCTCGCGGTAGCTCCATTCGTCGACTGTCTGGGCCACCGACATCAGGTTGAAATTGCGCACCATGTCGCGCGCCGACCAGAACAGATCGTCGTTCACCGAAGCGGATTCGAGCGCATTGAGCGTATTCTTCGACAGCCGCGGCCTGATCGCCGCGAGCTGCGCGTTGAGGATTTCGATCTCGCCCATCAGCCGTTCGGAATGGCCGCGCGCGGCTGCGGTCAGCCCATCGCGGGTCTCAGCCCGCCACACGGTTCCGGTCGTCTCGGCGAAATTGGTGGCGTTGCGCAGGTCGCGCGAGAAGATGACGAAATTGGCGCTCAAGGCATCGACTTCGTGGCGGTATGAGTTCACGCGGTTGAGCGCGAACATGACGGCCGCCGAGGCCAGGGCAAAGACGAGCAATCCCGAAATATAGCGGACCCGGATCGACCGGATGAAGGAGGAATACTCCGGCATGCGTAACCCCAACCCAAACGCACAATTTTAACGGTCGGGATTACGCTTGATTTACATTAAGATTTCGTTGGTGCGGCTGCCTGTCTTGCCTGCGCATTTAGGGCTCAGGGCAGATTTAAGCACGTCAATCCGTCGACAGGGAAAACTCGTTTGCGATGGTGACGTGGTGGTGAATGCGTCCCTCGAAATACTTGGCCAACACCGCCTCAGTCGCGGCGCGAGATTCCGCGCGGGCGGGGCTCGCGAGCGCGGCCTCGACCGCGGCCATGTCGCGATAGTTGATTGCCAGGATCATCGGGAATTCCGGCGCGCCGTCGTCGCGCTTCTCGGCAAAGCTGACGCGTACGTCTAGCGCGCCCGGGAAAGCCTTCCACTTCGGCAGGACGGTTCTGATCACATCCTCGCGGAAGGCTTCGGTCTGGCCGTCCTTCACCTTGCCTTCAAACAGCGCATAGCGTGTGATCATGCTGCGGGCTCCTCATCCTTGCGTCGGAAAAATTCCATCAGTGCAGCCTGGTCCTCGCCACCCAGTCCGGCGGCCGTCAACAGCCGGTGCACTTCGGCGCAGACGGCCGTCAGCGGCATTGCGGTGTGCGTGCGCCGCGCCAGGTCCTGCGCAGCGTTGAGGTCCTTGACCATGTTGTCGATGCGGCCGGTGCGCCGGTAGTCGAGGGTCGCAAAACGCGGCAGGTATTCCTGCAGAATGGCGCTGTCGGCGCGGCCGCCTTTCAGCGCCTGCGGGATCTTGAGCGCGTCGACGCCGGCATCGAGCGCCAGCCGGGTCGCTTCCGCCACAGCCATGAAATTCAGGGCGCAGAGCACCTGGTTGATCAGCTTCGTCGTCTGCCCCGCACCGGCCGAGCCCATATGCGTATAGTTGCTGGCGACGTGGTGGAGCACCTTGTGCGCGTCCGCCACATCTTCCGCCTTGCCGCCGGCCATCAGCGTCAGCTCGCCGACGAGGGCTTTCGGCGCCCCGCCCGAGAGCGGAGAGTCGACCCAGCGCAGACTCCTTTCGCCGGCGTCCGCCGCCAGCTGGCGCGTCGCGTCGGGGTCGATAGACGACATGTCGATGATCAGCGTGCCGGGCTTCGCGCCAGCGGCGACGCCGCCATCGCCGAACACGGCGCGGCGCACGATCGCAGCGGAATTGAGGCTGAGGATGACGAAGTCGGCCGCTGCGGCGGCGGCGGCCGCGCTGGCCGCGGCGCTGGCGCCCTTCGCAACCAGCGTTTCCACCTTGACCGTGTCGAGATCGAACACGAAGAGCCGGTTGCCGGTAGCGAGCAGGCGTTCGCCGATCGCTCCGCCCATGGCGCCGGCACCGATTAGCGCGACTATGTTGGTCATGACGGTCGCTCCTCAAATCTGGACGTTATGTCCGCGACAATCTTTTCGAGCGGTGCGTCGATCGCCACCGCGATGGCATTCTCGTCTTTGGCCGGCACTTCCAGCGTCGCGAACTGGCTGTCGAGCAGGCTGGTCGGCATGAAATGCCCGGTGCGCTCGCTCATGCGCCGGGAAATCAGTTCACGCGAACCATCGAGATAGATGAACAGCACCGGCGCGCGGGCCTGCTCGGTGATGAAATCGCGATAGGCGCGCTTCAGCGCCGAACAACCTACGATGACCGGTGCGGGCTGCAGCCTCAGCGTTCCGCCGACTTTCGCAAGCCATGGCCACCTGTCGGCGTCGTCAAGCGGAATGCCTGCGCTCATCTTGGCGATGTTGGCTTCAGGGTGCAGCTTGTCGCCATCCACATACGTCGCCTGGATCGCACGGGCCAGCGCCTCGCCCACCGTCGTCTTGCCCGAACCGGTGACGCCCATGACAACCATGCGCGGCGGCAGGTCAGATCGAAGCTGTGATGCCGCCATCGACATAGAGGACATGTCCGTTGACAAAGGAAGAGGCGTCGGACGCCAGGAAGACGCAGGCGCCGACCAGTTCTTCGACCTTGCCCCAGCGGCCAGCCGGCGTGCGCTTTTCAAGCCAGGCGCTGAAGGCTGGGTCGGCGACAAGGGCCGCATTGAGCGGCGTGTCGAAATAACCGGGCGCGATGGCGTTGCATTGCAGGCCGTGCCTGGCCCAGTCGGTCGCCATGCCCTTGGTGAGATTGCCGACCGCGCCCTTGGTCGCCGTGTAGGGCGCGATCCCCGGTCGGGCGAGCGCGGTCTGCACGCTGGCGATGTTGATGATCTTGCCGCGGCCGCGCCGGATCATGTGGCGCGCCACAGCCTGGCCGACATGGAAGACGCTGGCGACATTGGTCTGCAGCAGGCGCTCGAACGCGTCGGCGGGAAAGTCCTCGAGCGGCGTACGGAACTGCATGCCGGCATTGTTGACCAGAATGTCTATCGCTCCGTGAGTCTGCTCGAACGCATCGATGGCGGCGCGTACCGCATCATGGTCGGTTGCATCGAAGGCCAGCGTCACAGCGCCGGGGATTTGCGCGGCCGCAACGGCGAGTTTTGCCTCGTCGCGGCCGTTGAGGACCACTTTGGCCCCGGCACCGGCGAGCCCTTTTGCCAAGGCAAAGCCGATGCCTTGCGAGGAGCCGGTGACGAGCGCGGTGCGCCCGGTGAGATCGAACAAGGTGGACGACATTTTCTCGATTGCCTCTCGTCGCTGTCCGTTTTATGTTATCGATAACATCACCTGTCAAGTCAACTGGAGCGAAAACCGATGCAGCGGCCCCATATCCTTCAGGTTGGACCTTATCCCGCGTGGGACGAGGTGCCGCTCAACGAAGCCTTCGTGGTGCATCGTTATTTCGCGGCCGAAGACAAGCCGTCCTTCCTCGCCGAGGTCGGGCCGCAGGTCCGCGCCATCGCCACCCGCGGCGAACTCGGCGCGAACCGCGCCATGATCGAGGCGTGCCCGGCACTCGAGGTCGTCTCGGTCTACGGCGTCGGCTTCGACGCGGTCGATCTGTCGGCGTGCCGAGAGCGCGCCGTGCGGGTCACCAATACGCCTGATGTGTTGACCAACGACGTCGCCGATCTCGGCATCGCCATGATGCTGTGCCTGTCGCGCGGCATGATCGGCGCCGAGCGCTGGGTGCGCGATGGCAGTTGGGCCTCTAAGGGCCTTTACCCGCTGAAGCGCCGAGTCTGGGGCCGGCGGGCCGGCGTGCTCGGCCTCGGCCGCATCGGCTATGAGGTGGCCAAGCGTCTGGCCGGCTTCGGCATGGATATCGCCTACAGCGACGTCGCGCCCAAGGATTTCGCCGCGGACTGGGAGTTCGTCGCCGATCCCGTCGCCCTGGCCGGCCGTTCGGATTTCCTGTTCGTGACGCTCGCGGCGTCGGCCGCGACGCGCCACATCGTCAATGGCGAGGTGATCGCGGCGCTTGGCGAGGACGGCATGCTGATCAACATTTCGCGCGCCTCCAATATCGACGAGGATGCGCTGCTCGATGCGCTCGAGAAGAAGGCGCTGGGGTCTGCCGCACTCGACGTTTTCGAGGGCGAGCCGAAGCTCAATCCGCGGTTCCTGGCGCTCGATAACGTCCTTTTGCAGCCGCACCATGCGTCGGGCACCATCGAGACGCGCAAGGCGATGGGCAAGCTGGTACGCGACAACCTTGCCGCCCATTTTGCTGGCCAGCCGTTGCTGACGCCGGTGCTGTGAAATTGCTTTACGCAAAGCCTGCCGGCACAGTCCGAGGAGTTCGCCTGCCATGAAGTCGATCGTCATCCACGCCGCCAAAGACCTGCGCATCGAGGACCGTCCGGGCGAGGAGCCGGGTCCGGGCCAGGTGCTGTTGCGTCTCGCCGCCGGCGGCATCTGCGGCAGCGACCTGCACTACTATAATCACGGCGGCTTCGGAACGGTGCGCCTGAAGGAGCCGATGATCCTCGGCCACGAAGTCTCCGGCGTGATCGAGAGCCTCGGGCCGGGAGTGAGTGGACTGCTGACAGGACAGCTTGTCGCCGTGTCTCCGTCGCGGCCCTGCTACAGCTGCCGCTATTGCCGCGAGGGCATGCACAACCAGTGCCTCAACATGCGCTTCTACGGCAGCGCCATGCCGTTCCCGCATATCCAGGGCGCGTTTCGTGAAATGCTGGTGGCGGACGCGATTCAGTGCGTCCCCGCCGACGGCTTGACCGCCGGCGAGGCGGCGATGGCCGAACCGCTGGCGGTCTGTCTGCACGCGACGCGCCGGGCCGGAGAGGTGCTGGGCAAGCGCGTGCTGGTAACCGGCTGCGGGCCGATCGGCCTGCTGTCGATCATCAGCGCGCGCCGCGCCGGTGCCGCCGAGATCGTCGCCGTCGACATCGCCGATTTCACGCTGTCGATGGCCATGCGCGCCGGCGCCGACAAGACTATCAACACCCGAAGCGAGCCGGAAGGATTTGCGCCCTACCTTGCCGACAAGGGAACGTTCGACATCCTCTACGAATGTTCGGGCGCGGCGTCGGCGCTGGCACAAGGCATCGCGGCGCTGCGTCCGCGCGGCACCATCGTCCAGCTCGGCCTCGGCGGCGCCGAGATGGCACTGCCGATGTCAACGGTGACCGCCAAGGAACTGTCGATCAACGGCTCGTTCCGCTTCCATCCCGAATTCGCCGTCGGCGTCGAGCTGATGCGCAAGGGGCTGATCGACGTGAAGCCGCTGATCACCCACTCGGTGCCGGTCGACGAGGCGCTTTCCGGCTTCGAGCTCGCCAACGACCGCAGCCAGGCGATGAAGGTCCAGATCGCGTTTGCGTGAGCTGCAACGGCGCGTTGCATTCCGCCGTGATATCGATAACGTACTGCCATGCAATCTTCGCCCAAAAGGCCGACCATGGCCGATGTCGCGCATCGCGCCAACGTCTCGACGATGACCGTGTCGCGCGCTTTCAAGCGCGACGCTTCGGTCAGCGCCGATACGCGCGACCGCATCCTCAAGGCGGCTGAAGAGCTCGGCTATGTCTTCGACAGCATCGCCGCCAATCTGTCGTCGCGGCGCTCGGGCTTCGTCGCCGCGACGATCCCCTCGATCAACAACGCCAACTTCGCCGACACGGTGCGCGGCATGACCGAGGGCCTGCGCGACAGCGGGCTGGAGATCCTGCTCGGCTTCACCGACTATAATGTCGAGGAGGAGGAACGCCTGGTCGGGCAATTGCTGCAGCGTCGCCCGGAGGCGATCATCGTCACCGGCGGCCGGCACACGCCGCGCTGCCGCAAGCTGCTGGCAAATGCCGGCGTTCCGGTGGTGGAGACCTGGGATTTGCCAGCCGATCCCATCGGCCACGTCGTCGGCTTTTCCAATGCCGATGCCGGGCGGCTGATGGTCGATCATCTCGTCCAGCGCGGCTATTCGAGGCTGGGCTTTATCGGTGGCGACACCTCGCGGGACACCCGCGGCCTGGACCGCCGGCGCGGCTTCGTCGCGGCGCTGGAGGACCGCGGCCTCGACGCTTCGCGCGTGATTGCCTCCGGCGTGCCGCCGATCTCGATGCGCGAGGGCGCGACCGCCATGGTCGAGATGATCTCGCGCTGGCCGGATACACAAGCGGTGATGTGCGTGTCCGACCTCTCCGCCTTCGGCGCCCTGATGGAATGCGTTCGACGCGGCATCCGCGTGCCGGACGACGTGGCGATTGCCGGCTTCGGCGCCTATGATCTCGCCGAGCAGTCGGTGCCTTCGATCACCACGATCGACGTCGGCGCGCATGAGATCGGCATCCGCGTCGCCGAGCTGGTGCTCGACCTGCTCAACGGGCGGCGAGCGCTCGATGACCGCGTCGTAGTCGGCATGACGCCCAAGGTTGTTGTGCGACACACGGCCTGAAGCGTCGGAAAAAACGAACGGCCGGCGGGATGATCGCCGACCGCTCGCTGATCGTTCTGGATGACGTCTATTTGCCCCAGATCTTCTTGTATTGGTCGCGGTAGCCGTTGCCCGGGTCGAAACGGTTGTCCGGGCCGCCGTCGAACTCGACATTGTCGGAAGTCACCACATGCAGCGGCGAGATGTAGCCCGACCATTTCTCGCCGGCCATGGCGCGGTTGAGCTCGTCGACAAGCTGCCAGCCCTGCAGGTTCAGCGGCTCGGCCACCGTCACCTTCTGGAACTGGCCGGAGCGGATGCGCTGGTAGGCCGATTCCGAACCGTCGCCCGCCGCGACGTTGATCGGCGCGTCGGTGCCGGACTTACCGGCCGCCGCCAGCGACGGGCCCATGAAGTCGAAATAGAGATCGTTGATCGCCAGCGAATGGGTCCAGGCGTCGCCGTATTTCTGCAGCAGCGAGGTGGTGAGCTGCGGCATGCGCTGCGAGGTCTCGGCGATCGGCGTGTCGACATATTCGAGCACCTTGCCGCCGAGATCCTCGATCTCCTTCTTCATCCGGTCCGCCTTGGCGATGGCGATCTGGTAGGTGGAATCGGTGAAGATGATGACGCCGGGCTTGCCCTTGGCATCGACGAAGGCCCAGTCGGCGGCCGCCTTCGACACTTCCATCGGGTCGGTCGAGACGTTGGCGACGATGCCGAGATCGTCGATCGGGCCGACCGTCGGCCCTGCATGCCATGCCGCCATCGGGATCTTGGCCGCCTTGGCCTGCTCCATCGCCGGCTTCTGCTCGACGGCGTCGAAGCCGTTGATGATGATGCCATCGGGATTGAGCGCCAGCGCCTGGCCGAAGGCAGCGGTGCGGCCGCCGATGGAGCCGGCGCCGTCAAGCGTCTTGACCGTCCAGCCCAGGGCGGCAGCGGCTTCCTCGACACCCTTGGTGACGCCGAGGATGCCGCCGTTCTTCATGTCGGCGCCAAGCACGACGATGGTCTTGCCGGCAGCCCCTTTCGGTCCCGTGGTCGGTCCGTCCCACTTCTCGACCTTGCTGGCATATTTATCCACCACCGCTTTGGCGTCGGCCATCGGGTCGGCCAGCGTCGGCGAGGCGATGCCAAGCGCCAGGCAGGCAATTCCGAGCTGTAGGACTGTTCTGCGCTGCATATCGTTTCTCCCATTAAGCATTGTCGGTTGTATTTGTTGATTGGCTGGTGGCTGGTCGGCTGGTGGGCGCGGATGCCGGCACCACCGCGCCGCGGCGCCGCTGCGCGTAGCCGGCAATGCCGATCGCGACGAGCAGGGTGACGCCGTTGAACAACGGCTCTACCCAGAACGACCCGCCGAACTGCTGGATGCCGGAAATGCCTACGGCGAGGATGACGACGCCGACGATCGTGCCCCAGACGTTGACGCGGCCCGGCTTGATGGTGGTCGATCCGAGGAATGCGCCGACCAGGGCCGGCAGCAGGTATTCGAGGCCAACACTGGCCTGGCCGATCCTGAGCTTCGAGGCCAGCAGCACGCCGCCCAAGGCGGTGAGCGCGCCGGAGGCGACGAAGGCCCCCATGACGAATTTCTGCACCGGAATGCCGTTGAGCGCGGCCGCCTTCGGATTGGCGCCGATGGCGTAGAGGTAGCGGCCGAGCGGCATATATTCGAGCACCAGCCACATCACCAGCGCCAGCACGACGACGTAGTAGCCGGTGATCGGCAGGTCGAACAGCATGGTGCCGTTGAGGGAAAGGAAACCGTCGGGAAGCACGCCGACGACCTGGCGGCCGCCCGTGTACCACATTGCCAAAGCGTAGAGCACCGTGCCGGTGCCGAGTGTGGCGATGAAGGAATCGATGCGCGCCACCTCGACCAGCAGGCCGTTGATGAAGCCGGTGAGCACGCCGAGCAGGATGACGATGAGCACCGCGAGCGGCCAGGGCACGCCGAATGCGGTTTGCAGGCTGATGGCAAGGATATGCCAGAGCACGATGCCGTAGCCGACGGTGAGGTCGATGCGGCCCGAAGCCATCGGAATCATCGCCGCCAGCGACAAGAGCGCGATGATCGCCTTGTCGGAAACGATCGAGCGCAAATTGAGCAGCGTCGGGAACGTCCGCGGCAAGAGCAGCGAGAAGAGCAGGATCAGGAGCAGCGTCAGGATCGGCAGGCCGTAGACCGGCAGATAGCGCGCCGCCTTCTGGCCGTAGCTCAGTCCGGCGAGCTCCGAACGGGTCGGCTCCAGCGCCGTCGATTTGGTCGAGTTCATGGATCCTCCTCAGGCGGCTTCGGACACGGAAGCGGCGCTGATGAGCGCCGCCGTCGTCAAGGCATCGCCGGCGAGCTCGCGCACGATGCGATTGTGCGAGAAGACGAGCGCGCGGTGACAGATGTGGGCGACTTCCTCGAAATCGGTGGAGACGACGATCACTGCCAGCCCGGCTTCGACCGCGGCGGCGATCAGCCGATAGATCTCGGCCTTGGCGCCGACATCGACGCCCGCCGTCGGATCCTCGGCGATCAGAAGCTTACGGCCCGTCGCCAGCCAGCGGCCGACGACCACCTTCTGCTGGTTGCCGCCAGAGAGCGCCTCGATCGGCAGGTGCGGGTCATTGGGCCGCAGCCCCAGCCGCGCGCCGAGCTCCCGCGTCAGCTCGCTTTCCCGGGCCGGCTTCATAAAGGAGAAGAGCCCGCGGCCGACGGCCGAGGGGTTGAGATACATGTTCTCGCGCACCGAGAGCGACAGCGCCACGGATTCCTCGGTGCGGTCGCGCGCAATCAGTCCGACGCCGGCGGCAAGAGCGGCGCCGACCGAGGACATGTCGAGGCGCTTGCCGTCGAGCCAGGCCAAGCCGTCGAAAGCTTCGGCCCCAAACAGCGCGCGGCCGACAGCTTCCTGCCCGGCGCCCCGCAGGCCGACCAGGCCAAGCAACTCGCCGGACCGTGCCTCGAAGCGAACCGGACCGACACTGCCGCAGGTGAGGTTTTCCACCCTGAGCCGCTCCGGCCCGTCCTGCCAATGCGACTTGGCAAACATCTGGTGCGCCGGCCGGCCGACGATGAGATCGACCAGTTCCTGCGGCGTGGTCTCGGCCACCGGCTTGACGGCGACCATGCGGCCGTCGCGCATGACGGCGACGCGGTCGGCGATGCGGAACACCTCGTCCAGCCGGTGCGAGACATAGATCATGCCGACGCCGCGCTCGCGCAGCGGCCGCAGCGCCTCGAACAGGCGCTCGACCTCGTCCGCCGGCAGGCTCGCCGTCGGCTCGTCGAGAACCAAGACGTCGGCCTCGGTGGCCAAAGCCCGGGCAATCGCCACCAGAGACTTTTCGGTGCGCGAGAGGTCCTGCACTCGCGTCGCCGGATCGAAGGCACAGCCGACGAGCGCCAGCGCGCGCTCGGCGCGGCGCTCGGTGTCTTGCCAGTCGATCAGGCTGATGCGGCGCGAAAAGCCCTGCGCCATGCCGACATTCTCGGCCACGGTCATCCATTCGATCAAGCCGAGGTCCTGATGGATAAAGGCGACCTTCTGCGGCTGATTGGGGCGGGGCGGGCGATGGTGATAATCCTCGCCGCGAAAGCGGATCGTGCCCTGGTCGCGCTTGTGGATGCCGGCGAGCGTCTTGATCAGCGTGGATTTGCCGGCGCCGTTCTCGCCGAGCAGCGCGACGATCTCGCCCTCATGGATGTCGAGCGAGACCGACTTGAGCGCCAGGGTGCCGCCGAAGCGCTTGGAGATGTCGATGAATTCGATGAGCCTGGGCCGCATTATTTGGCCTCCTCCCAAGCCAAGCAAATGACTGAATTGCGACCGATGTTATCGCTAACATTTATGCAGGTCAAGTCTTGAAAATGGATCAACGCGCCGGCTATCGATGAGGCGGTTTTCGCGGAGAAGTACCATGTTCGGAGACATTGAAGGCGCTGGGTTCGAAGTTCTCGACGAGCGGTTCGAGCGGTGTTTCGTCGGTCACGTTGCGGTCGAGCGGCTGTGGACCGGCGGGCGCTGGCTCGAGGGCCCGGCGTGGTTTGCCGCCGGCCGGTATCTCCTTTTCTCCGACATCCCGAATGACCGCATCATGCGCTACGACGACACCAGCGGCGCGGTCTCGGTCTTCCGCTCGCCGTCCAACAACGCCAACGGCAACACGGTCGATTTCCAAGGGCGGCTGGTCACCTGCGAGCATCGCGCGCGGCGCGTCACCCGCACCGAGCATGACGGCTCGATCACGGTGATCGCCGACCGCTTCGAAGCCAGGCGCTTGAACTCGCCCAACGATGTGGTGGTGCGCTCGGATGGCACGGTGTGGTTTTCCGACCCGCCCTACGGCATCGCCACCGACTACGAGGGCGACCGCGGCGAGCAAGAGATCGAGGGATGTCATGTCTATCGCGCGGATCCTGGCACCGGTGAGGTAACGCGAGTTGTCTCCACGATGGCAAAACCCAACGGCCTCGCCTTCTCCCCGGACGAGACGATCCTCTATGTCGGCGACACAGGCGTCACGCATCAGAAGGACGGGCCAAGGCACATCCGCAAGTTCGCTGTCGAAGGCAACAATCTGCGCGAACTCGGCGTTTTCACCACCTGCACGGCCGGTCTGTTCGACGGGTTCAGGGTGGACACGACCGGCCGCGTCTGGGCAGGGGCCGGCGACGGCGTCCATTGCTTCGATCCAGACGGCACGCTGATCGGCAAGATCCGCATCCCGGAGACGGTAGCCAACCTGACTTTCGGCGGTCCCAAGCGCAATCGCTTGTTCATCACGGCGCGGCAGTCGCTTTACGCGGCTTTCGTGGTGGCGAACGCCGCGGGGCGGGGGTGAAAACCGCGACCTGAGGTCCGCGGCGTCAGCTGCGGTCTCAGCTGCTCCGCGTGGCGACAAACGTTGCCGCCGCCTTCAGCAAATCCGCCTGCTCGCCATAGGGCTCCAGCAGCGCATGCGCCTGCTCGATGAGGCCGTGCAGTTGCTCGCGCGCCCAATCGGCTCCGTGCAGCGCGGCAAGTGTCGCCTTGCCGGCGGCGGCGTCCTTCTTGGTCGCCTTGCCCATCTGCTTTGCGTCGGCGGTGAGATCGAGCAGGTCGTCGGCTAGCTGGAAGGCAAGACCGATCGCCGAGCCGAACTCCGCCAGCCTTTCACGGTCGACGGCGGATGCGCCGGCGATGATGGCGCCTGCTTCGCAGGCGAAACGGATCAGCGCGCCTGTCTTCATCGCCTGCAGACGGATGATGCCGGCCTCGTCCGGCCGCTTGCGCTCGGCCTCGAGGTCGAGCGTCTGGCCGCCGACCATGCCGCCGGCTCCGGCGGCGCGGGCGAGTGCCAGCACCAGCGCCGCCCGTCGCTCGGCCGGCAACGCGGTCGCCTCGTCGGCGATGATGTCGAAGGCCAAAGTCAAGAGCGCGTCGCCGGCAAGGATCGCGGTTGCCTCGTCGAAAGCTTTGTGCACCGTCGGCTGGCCGCGGCGCAGATCGTCGTCGTCCATGGCAGGAAGATCGTCATGGATCAGCGAATAGCAATGCACGCATTCGAGCGCGGCGGCGACGCGCAGCGCCGCCTCGTCATCTGCCGAAAACAGCGCCGCGCTTTCCATCACCAGAAAAGGTCGGAGCCGCTTGCCGCCGTTGAGCACGCCATGGCGCATCGCCGCCATCAGGCGTTCCGGCCGGACGATCTCGCCGGAAAGCAGAGGCGCATCGAAGACCTGCCGCAGCAGGATCTCGACTGCTGCGGCGCGCGTAAAAAGCGCGGATTCGAAGGCCACCTGGTCGTCTTTCAACATGGCCGGGACCGGTAGCCGACACTCAGACGTTGCGCAAGCAGCCTCGCGCCATTATGCCGAAGTAGCGGGTGGCACGGGTGGGGCGACTTGACGGAACCGATCGTCGAACATGAAAGCGAAGGGCTGGACATGGCACGGCCGCGGCGCCTGAACCGCGCCGGTCTCAAGCGCCTTGGCCGGCGCTGCCTGGTCGCGGCGATCGTGCTGGCTGCGATGCCGGTCGCGCTCACCTTTCTCTATCTGCCGCCCTTCGTGCATCCGGTTTCGACGCTGATGCTGAAGGATCTCGTCACCTTCTCCGGCTACGACCGGCGCTGGGTTTCGATCGACGATGTGGCCCCGGTGCTCATGCATTCGGTGATCATGTCGGAAGACGGGCAGTTCTGCTTCCATCGCGGCGTCGACCTCGGCGAATTGCGCGGCGTGGTCGACGATGCGCTTGCCGGCGAGGCGACGCGCGGCGCCTCCACCATCACCATGCAGACGGTGAAGAACCTGTTTTTGTGGTCGCGGCCGCTGGGCAGCGTGCGCAAGGTGGTCGAGCTGCCACTGGCCGTCTATTTCGATGCGGTGATGTCGAAGCGCCGCATCATGGAGATCTATCTCAACATCGCGGAATGGGGGCCAGGCATATACGGCATCGAGGCGGCCGCGCAGCATCATTTCGGCGTCTCGGCCAGACAATTGTCGCGCCGGCAGGCAGCGCTGCTTGCCGTCAGCCTGCCCAACCCGATCGCGCGCAATCCGGCCAGGCCAGGCCCGGGCTTGAGGCGCCTCGCCAATCTGATCGAGCGGCGCGCCGGGCGCTCGGGCGCTTACGTCGGTTGCCTCGATTAAGGTGACCCGGCGCCGGCTCAAAAAAATTCGTGCCAGTGCTGGCCAAAACGGCGCAAGGCGTGTATAGGCACCCGACTTTCTCAGATTATGGCCTCGATGCGGCCCTTTCGCGAGGGTTGCCGGGGCATTTTGACCATGTAGTGGAGCATATCCATGGCCGTTCCAAAAAGAAAAACCTCTCCGTCGAAGCGCGGCATGCGCCGCTCGGCCGACGCCCTCAAGGCCCCGACCTATGTCGAGGACAAGAATTCCGGCGAAATGCGCCGGCCGCATCACATCGACCTGAAGACCGGCATGTATCGCGGCCGCCAGGTGCTGGAGCCGAAGGAAAGCTGAGAAGCTTGCACGGGAAAGCTGAGAAGCTTCCATGGTTGTGACGTTTTCAGAGGACCGGCCGCTGGCCGGTCTTTTTGATTCTGGCGACCGGATGAAGGTCCTCGCGCTGGCTGGGCACGAGCCGCCGAAAAGGCAGCGGGAAAACGGCTGACATCGTTATTTCATTAGGATTTAGAGCGTGTTCGGCGCCGTCGCCGAAAAGCCTTGACGGCGTGCCCGCCGCGCCTTTTACAAAAGGGTGCCTCATTGGAGACGCCCAGATGTTCGGTGCCATCCCGCTGCTGATCGTGCCCTTCGTCCTCTACAACCTCGGACTGCTCGGCCTGTTCGGCGGCGGCGACGATCCGTGGACGATCGAAATGTTCTCGTTCCGGATGATGTCGGGCGGCGTCTTCTCGATGACGCTCGGCGACCTGATGGTGCTGATCGGGCTGATCTTCCTCTTCGTCGAAATATCGAAATCGGTGCGCACCACCAATGCGTCGATCCTGGATCATCTGTTGTCGACGCTGGTCTTCATCGCCTTCCTGGTCGAGTTCCTGCTGGTGAAGGGCGCCGCGCATTCGGTCTTCTTTTCGCTGATGATCATCGCGCTGTTTGATGTGCTGGCCGGCTTCTCCGTGTCGATGCGGTCGGCAAGCCGGGATATCAACTTAAACTAGGATTGCACCCGGCGACCCGCGGTCCAAAACGCCGTCAACCTGCGGCGGCCTGAGGCTTGCGGGCGACAACCGCCTCATAGGCGGTCTGCAACTGCCGGCGCACGGTCGGCGTGCCGGGCGGCGTCTTCACCGGCGCTCCAAGATGTTCGTGGCGCAATTCGTCCATGAACCGATCCCACAACGGCGGGCCGCCTTTTTCGAGCAGTTCGGCTCGGATCGACAGCTCCTCGCTGACCGGCAGCCAGACGCGGCCCCAGGCGCCGAGATGCGCCATGATCGGCACAAGGGTGATTGCCATCTCGGTCAGGCTGTAGATCGCCTTCTGCTTGTGGCTGGGATCGTCCGCCTTGGTCAGGAGGCCGAGCTCCATCAGCCGCTTCAGGCGATCGGCCAGGATGTTGGAGGCAATGCCTTCGATCGAGCCGTTGAGCAATTCCCGAAAATGACGCCTGCCGCCGAAGATAATGTCGCGCAGGATGATCAGGCTCCAGCGGTCGCCGAAAACTTCCAGCGACAGATTGATCGGGCAGCCGGAGCGGTGCTCGGTGTTCATGCCAGTCTCCAAAAAACCGGTTGCAATATGATATCAGCCTGCTTATCGTGCAACTGATTGCAATATGCAAGCAGATTGGGAGATGGAGGAGAGAAGGATGACCATCTTGCCTCGCCCTGAGATCCATTCGGAAAGCTTCGGCGATCCGGCCGACCCGGCGATCCTTCTGATCATGGGCGCCATGGCCTCGATGCTCTGGTGGCCGGAAGCCTTTTGCCGGGCGCTTGCCGAGCGCGGCCGTTTCGTCATCCGCTACGACAATCGCGACACTGGTCTCTCGACCAAGTATACGCCGGGCGCGCCGCCTTACGGGTTCGAGGACATGGTCGATGATGCCGTCCGTGTGCTCGACGATCACAATATCGCCAAGGCGCAGGTCGTCGGCATGTCGATGGGCGGCATGATCGCGCAGATCGTAGCGCTGAAATATCCCGAACGGGTCAGCGCGCTGACCGTAATCTCCAGCTCACCGCTCGGTGTCGATACGTCCGGTTTGCCGGGGACGAGCGAGGCCTACCGAGAGCATTCCGCCGAAGGTGCCGATGTCGATTGGTCGAACCGGCAACAGGTGATCGACTTCATGGTCAGGGACGCTCGCGCAATCGCCAGCCCCCTGCATTCGTTCGACAGCGAACGGACACGTGCGGTGATCGAGGAGGACTACGATCGGTCCGGCGGTCTCGCCAGCGCCACCAACCACTTCCTGCTGAAGAGCAGCGGCCCGGAGCGGCGAATAAGGGATTTGACCGTGCCGCTGCTCGTCATCCACGGCACTACCGATCCGCTCTTCCCGATCGAGCACGGCGAGGCGCTCGCCGGCGCGGTTGCCGGCGGCAGGCTGGTGCGGATCGAAGGCGGCGGCCACGAACTGCACCGCAACGATTGGCCGCAAATCCTCGAAGCCATCGCCGCATTTGGCTAGCCCGGCGGGATTAGGATTGGCACCAGCGGTCTGCGAAAATAGTTAAGTGATCACTTCAGTATTGCCTCGATCTCCGCCGACAGGAGAAAAAATGTCCCTGACGCTGTATTTCCATCCGCTCGCGTCCTTCTGCTGGAAGCCGCTGATCGCGTTCTACGAAAACAACACGCGGTTTGCGCCTCAGATCGTCGATCTCGGCGATGCGCAGTCACGCGCGGCTTTCTTGAAGGTTTCGCCGACGGGCAAGATGCCGGCCCTGCGCGATGACGCGCGGGGCCGCACGGTGCTGGAATCGACCATCGTGATCGAACATCTCGGCGCCTATTATCCCGGGCCGGTCGAGCTCATTCCCGCCGACGTCGACCTCGCCATCAAGGTGCGCCAGGCAGACCGCTTCTACGACTTCTACGTGCAGGAGCCGATGCAGAAGATCGTCGGCGACCGGTTGCGGCCAAAGGACAGGACCGATCCGTTCGGAGTCGAGCAGGCGCGCGAGCAGCTGCGCAATTCCTACGCCATCATCGAACGGGAGATGCAGTCAAAAACGTGGGCGGTCGGCGATCACTTCACTTTGGCCGACTGCGCCGCCTCGCCGGCGCTGTTTTACGCCAACAAGGTCGAGCCGTTCGGCGACAAATTTCCCGCCGTGAAACGCTATCACGACCGTCTGCTCGAACGGCCAAGCTTCGCCCGCGTGATCGAGGAGGCGCAGCCCTATTTCAAGTTCTTCCCCTACAATAATGGCTAAGCCTCGATGCTGCACGATCCCGCCCAGCTCGATCTGATGTTCCAGGCGCTTGCCGATCCCGCCCGGCGCCAGATGGTGGAACGTCTGTCGCGCGGACCGGCATCGGTCAGTCAGCTCGCCGAGCCGCTGGCGATGTCGCTGTCGGCCGTCGTCCAGCATCTCGCCGTTCTTGAGACGAGCGGGTTGGTGAGCACCGAGAAGCTTGGCCGGGTGCGAACTTGCCGGATCGAGCCAAACGCATTGCGGGCAGCCGAGCATTGGATCAACGAGCGGCGACTGGCCTGGGAACGCCGGCTCGACCGGCTCGGCGATTTTCTCACGGACATCACTGACCAAACCTGAAGGGGCCCGTCATGACCGAACGATCCGTCGTCCATTCCACCTTTGTCATCGAACGCCTCTATCCGGCGCCGCCCGAAAAGGTCTATTTCGCGCTCAGCGATCCGGCGGCCAAGAAGCGCTGGTTCTTCGATCCTGACAACCCGATGCCGAGCCGGCATGAAATGGACTTTCGCATCGGCGGCAAGGAGGTGAATGCCGGCTGCCCGAGCGACGGGCAGACGCATTTCTTCAACGCCGTCTACCAGGACATCGTGCCGAACAAACGCATCGTCTACAGCTATGAGCTGCTGTTCGGCGAAACCCGAGTTTCGGTTTCGCTGGCGACGATCGAGCTCATCGCGGAAGGCAAGGGAACGCGACTGATCCTGACGGAGCAAGGGGCCTTCTTCGACGGCATCGACTCGCCGGCCACGCGCGAGCATGGCACCGGCGAACTGCTCGACGCGCTTGGCGCGGCGCTGCAGGGAGCGAATTGAGGGCCTCTGGCTGGTGGCCAGCGGTCACTCTCCAGGGGAGAGTTCCCAGAACTGATCCAGCCAGACATTCAGCCTGAGGAAGCCGGCGGTGCTGACGGCGTAGACGCGTCTGGTGCCCTCGGCCCTGGCATTGACCAGACCGGCGTCGAGCAGGACTTTCAGATGCTGGGAAACGGCCGGGCGCGAAACCGGCAAACCGGCGGCCAACTCATTCACCGTCTTGGGACCGCGCCGGAGCTCTTCCAAGAGATAGCGCCGGTTGGGATCGGCTATCGCCACGAAAGCGTCGGAAAACATCATGCCTCATTTGTGGGGCAAAGTTCCCCAAATCTCAACCATCGGTTTCAACCTTTGTGCGCGGGTCGAGCCGCAAGGCTTCCGGCGTGACGGCGCGGTCGGCCGGCTGCGTCTTGAAGGCATCGCGGTTCTCGATCGGAACCGGCGCGCGGGCGCGGATGCGGAGCAGGGTGTAACCGGCAAGGCAGAGATGCGCGAGCGCGGTCGCAAGGAAGAGCGCTTCGGGGCGCAGCCAGCCCATCAAAGCGGCGGCCAGCAGCGGTCCGATCATGGTGCCGAAGCCATAGAGCAACAGCAGGCCGCCGGAAACCTTGACGAAATCCTCCGCCCGCGCGTGGTCGTTGGCATGCGCGACGGCGATCGAATAGAGCGTGTAGGCGAAGGCGCCGTAGGCGGCCGTCAGCAAGATGACGAAAACGCCGGAACGCGGCTCGACCAGAAAGACCAGCACGGCAAACAGTGCCGCGCCGAAGGCTGCGCCCGCCAGCACGAAACGGCGGTCCGTGGTGTCGGATAGCCGGCCCGCGGGGAGCTGCATGGCCGCGCCGGCGATGACCACCAGGCTCATCATCAGCGCGATCTCGGCGGTAGAGATGCCGATGCGGGCGCCATAGACGGCGCCGAGCGTGCCCCAAGCGCCATTGGCTATGCCAATCAGAAGGCAGGCAACCGCCGACACCGGCGAATTGGCGTAGAGGCCTTTGACGTCGAGCTTGACATCCTGCAGCGGCTTCGGATGCGACTGGGTCGATACCGCAGTCGGAAGGAGCGACAGGCAGAACAGGATGCCGGTGATCATGAACAGCGAGGCCGATTTCACATCGCCGCCGGCGACGATCATCTGGCCGCCCATGATCGAAGCATAGGTGACCATCATATAGAGGCCGAAGACGGTGCCGCGATTCTCGTTGGTGGCCTTCTCATTCAGCCAGCTTTCGATGACCATGAAGGCGCCGGCCATGGTGAAGCCGGTGAAGGCGCGCAGCAGGATCCAGAAATACTCGTCGATGATGAGGCCGGTGAGGAGCGCAATGATTGCGCCGGAGGCGGCGAAGGCGCCGAACGCCCTGACATGACCGGCACGGCGCACCAGCCGCGGCGCGAAGAAACAGCCAGTGACGAAGCCGCCGGCCCATGCCGTGCCCATCAGGCCGAGCGAGGCGGTCGAGAACCCCTCAAGCTGGCCGCGCAGCGGCAAAAGCAGGCCATGCAGGCCGGAGGCCGCCAGCAGGAACGCGGTGCCGCGCAGCAGCGAGAGGATCGGTCGGTAGGTTGCGAACATAGGCTGATCCGGCTGGTAATTTCGAAGCGCAGGTCTGTTTGAGAGTGCAGCTCTGGCAGTCGCTTTCAGGCTTTTCCGGGGCGGCTGGCCATGCAGCCAGGATTATCCGCGGCGAAACAGTGCCTCGGCGGCGGATTTGGTGGCGCCCCTGGCGGCCCGCTCAGCTTCCAGCCTCGCGATCTCTTCGCGCAGCAGGTCAATGCGCTCGGACAAATCATCGACAGACAGCAGCGACAGATCCTGTCCGATCTCGTGTGGGCGGGGCTTCTTCCTGGGTTCGTCGTCGAAGATCGCCATCGTCGCTTCTCCCTGATTTCACCATTTGCCTGATTTGGTAATGAGCATACATAGGGCAGGGATGCCGATGCAAACAGCCGGCCAGCGGCATGAGGAAACGGGACAATTCATGGCAAGCGGACAGCATATTCCGGCAAAGATGACGGCGATCGCAATCTCGCAGCCTGGCGGTCCCAGGGTGCTGAAGCCGGAGACGCGCGACGTGCCCACGCCCGGCCCCGGCGAGGTCCTCATCCGCGTGCACGCGGCCGGCGTCAACAGGCCTGACGTGCAGCAGCGCAAAGGCGCCTATCCGCCGCCGCCCGGCGCCTCGGACCTGCCCGGGCTCGAGGCGGCCGGTGAGATCGCGGCGCTCGGCGACGCGATATCGCGCTGGCGCACCGGCGACCGGGTCTGCGCGCTGACGCCGGGCGGCGGCTATGCCGAATATGTCAAGGTCCATGCCGGCAGCGTGCTGCCGATCCCGGCGGGCTTCACCTATTCCGAGGCCGCCGCCGTGCCGGAGAACTACTTCACCGTCTGGCACAACGTGTTCGAGCGCGGCGGGCTGAAGAAAGGCGAGACGTTGCTTGTCCATGGCGGCTCGTCCGGCATCGGCACCACGGCCATACAGCTCGCCTCGGCATTCGGTGCCTATGTCGTCACCACGGCCGGCAGCAAGGAGAAGTGCGACGCCTGTCTTAGGCTCGGCGCTGACCGGGCGATCAATTATCGCCAGCAGGACTTCGTTGCCGAGGTCAAGGACGCAACCGGCGGCCGGGGCGCCGACGTCATCCTCGACATGGTGGGCGGCGACTATGTGGCGCGCAACTACGATGCGGCGGCGGTCGAAGGACGCATCGTCCAGATCGCCGTACAGGCCGGTGCGGTCGCCAGCACCGACTTCGCAAAGCTCATGGTCAAGCGCCTTGTCCATACCGGCTCGACGCTTCGGCCGCGCACCGTCGAATTCAAGGCAGCCATCGCGGCGGCGCTCGAGGCTCAGGTCTGGCCGCTGCTCGGCACCCGCAAGGTCGCTCCGGTCATGGACATGATCTTCCCACTGACGGAGGCCTGGCGGGCGCATGAGCGGATGGAGGAGGGCGAGCATATCGGCAAGATCGTCCTCGACGTCGGCTAGGATGTCGCCCGATAGGTGAGGCCGGCCTGCAAACAATTGTGTCCTGCGCTTCCGCTGCTCACGTACTTTAAGTCACGTTCCGCTCCGGTTTGCGGACCAACCGTTTTGGGCTTGGCCTGACCTGAATCCTCGACGCATCCTGGGCGTTCGGATCCCTGACGAGAGACTGAACAAAGGCCTAATGCTGCAATGCACAAAATGCATTGCCGCCATGCAAAAGAGTCCGTTCAATTCGTAGGCAAGGGTGCCTATTTACGCGGCATCGAACAACTGATCCCGTGAATGGAGGACTGAAATGAACCCGATCCGCGCTTTCCGCAACTGGCGCCTCTACAATGAGACGGTGCGTGAGCTGAACAAGCTGAACGCCCGCCAGCTGAACGACCTCGGCATCAACCGCGGCGACATCGAGCGTATCGCTCGCCAGGCTCTTTGATTTGAAGCACGACCCGGCCGCAAGGCTGGGCCGCAGTCTCGAAGCCAGAGCCGTCGCAGACGCTTGCTCGTCTCCGGTTCCGAACCCGCTGGACTCCGTCCGGCGGGTTTTGTCTTTTTGGTCCCGGCTGCTCGCCTCCCAAAAACATTGCGAAATCGTGACGGAGCGTTTATACAGGCCGCGAATTTCCCATTTTGGTGGCTCTAAAACCACCGCCCGCGCGGGAACGCGGGCGAACGAGAAGGATTTTTGACATGGCCAATACGCTGCTGATGCCCAAGGCCACCGCCGTCTGGCTGGTCGACAACACCGCGCTCTCCTTCGAGCAGATCGCGCAGTTCTGCGGACTGCATCCGCTGGAGGTCAAGGCGATCGCGGACGGCGAGTCGGCGCAGGGCATCAAGGGCATGGACCCGATCATGACCGGCCAGCTCACCCGCGACGAGATCGCGCGCGGCGAGAAGGATCCGAACCATCGGCTGAAACTCTCGGACCCCAAGGTGCGGGTGCCGGAATCGAAGCGCAAAGGCCCGCGCTACACGCCGCTGTCGAAACGCCAGGACCGGCCGAACGCCATTCTCTGGCTGGTACGCAACCATCCCGAACTCAAGGATGCGCAGATCGCGCGGCTGGTCGGCACGACCAAGTCGACGATCGAGCAGATTCGGGAGCGCCGGCATTGGAACTCGGCCAATCTGCAGCCGATGGATCCGGTGACGCTGGGCCTGACCTCGCAGATCGACCTCGACATGGAAGTCAACCGCGCCTCGCGCGGCCGCGAGCAGGCACAGCCGGCTGCCGGCGACACGCTGCTGCCGGCGGCGCTGACCGAAAGGCTGACGCCGGCTCCGGAGAAGCCGAAGGACGAGGATCAGGAGCTCGACGCCAATGCCGTGTTCGCCAAGCTTTCGGCGCTGAAGTCGAAGGACAAGAAAGAAGACGGGGAAGAGGAGTAAGGTCTCCCAGCCCGACAAAAAAGCCCGCTTCGCGCGGGCTTTTTTGTCGGCCGTGCCTGGGGAGGTCAGGTCCGCGCCGCTCGATCGGGCGCCATGCCGTAATCCTCGCTGCGTTCCACGGCGCGGTAGAAGTCGGCGAGCTGCTTGCCGCGCTCCGGCTTGTAGATACGCCCGGCAATCACCACCGAGGCGATGCGGTCGATGCGGAAGGCGCGAAAATCGTCGCGCATCTCGCACCAGGCGACCAGGGTCCATACCTTGCCCCAGAACCAGAGGCCCAGGGGCCGGATGTCGCGCGCCGTGCCGCGCCCGGCTTCGTCCGAGTAGTCGATGGTGAGCACCTGGCGCTTCTCGATGGCGCGCTCGATGAGGTCGATCGCCTCGCGCGCGGCATCGCTCACCACCCACATCGGCGTGTGGATCTCGGTGCGCGCGATGCGATCCTTTTCCGTGTCGGGCAGCACCGCGCCGATCTTGACCAGCGCCTCGTCGGCGGCCCTTGCCATCGCCGCGCCGCCAAAGGCGCGCACCATGCGGGCGCCGGCAACCAGCGCCACGATCTCGTCACGCGTGAACATCAGCGGCGGAAGGTCGAAACCTTCCCTCATCATGTAGCCGACACCCGCCTCGCCGTCGATCGGCACGCCGGTCGACTGCAAGTCGGCTATATCGCGGTAGATGGTCCGCTCGGACACCTCGAGCCACGTCCCGAGCTTCTGCGCGGTGACCAGTCTGCCTCCGCGCAGATGCTGCACGATCTGGAAAAGCCTGTCGGCGCGGCGCATCGTTTGACCCCTTGGCTTCGGTTCTACGCATGCCGCGGTCCCAAAACCGGTTCCCGCAGGTTCGAGGCTGCTTCAATAACGCAAGCCTCCTGACAACATAGTGTCAGGAGGCTGCAGCCACTCCACCACCGGACAACGGCGTCTTTCCTGAAACCCAGCGTTTCAACCGACATTACATCTGGGCGCGCCATGGCCGCTATCCAAGTCATGCGCCGAAAAATTTCAGTTCTCACGCACGCGGCCGTTATAAAGGTCCGGCCAACCGATGTCCTTGCGAATGTCCGCCGGCAAAGTGTTCAGGAAACGCTGGGTCCGGATCTCGTTCCGCACGGTGCGGATCTTGCCGACATAGTGCTGCACGCTACGCAGGATGGTAAAACCGTTCATGACCGAGCTCCTCTTTTTGACGAGAGGAGTATCTCACACCCCTGCTGACAGCAGTCTGTCAGCAGGGGTGCGAGGTAGCCGAAGCCGGCGCCAGAACGATCAGCGCGGTCCCATGGATGTCCCTTCGTTTGTCAGGAGCGATGCGGTGCGAAAGCGCCAAGAACCGCTTTGACAGCCGCCGAGGATGCTGCTCAAAGGCGGCATGACGAAACTGCTCGCCCTTGTCATCATCGGCATCATGCTCATCCAAATCATCAAGCCGCTCGGCTGGCCGGGGCTGAAGCGCCGCAGCGATTTCTGGAAGCTGGCGCTGCTTGCAATGGCCGCAATCTCGCTGGCGGCCGTGCTTGGTCATTGGGCTTGAGGCACGTCGATATCAGGTGGGGACGGCCTGCGAAAGGCGGCGCTGGCCCCCCGCTGTTTCGATGCCTCAGCTAGGAGTGCGGCCGGCAAAAACAAAACCCGGGCCTTGGCCCGGGTTTTCAGCGCTTTAGGGAAAGCTCAAAGCGCGTCGACGCGCTTCAAGCCGTTATTGATGCATATCGTTGCCCCAGAACCGCTGCACACTTCTGGGCGACATGCATTGCTATCAGGCGGCCTTTTCCAGCGCCGGCTGCCATTGTCCGAGCGCCGCCAGATGATTCATGTGGGCGCGATGGATGAAGGCAGCCTGGCCGGCGGCGACGTTCGACGCCTTGCCGCTCCAGGCCTTCTGCGCGGCCGCCTGCAGGGCGCGGCCGTAGGAGAAGGAGAGCTTCCACGGATGTGGGCCGATGACGTTGATGGCGTTAAGGTTGGCCGTCGCTTCCTCGTCGTCCTGGCCGCCCGACAGGAAGGCAATGCCGGGCACCGCCACGGGCACGGTTTCGCGAAACAGCTTGATCGTCTTCTGGGCGACCGCTTCGGGACTGTCCTTCTTGCCCGATTTCTTGCCGGAGATGACCATGTTCGGCTTGAGGATGGTGCCTTCGAGCACCACGCGCGCGGCATAAAGCTCGCCATAGAGCTTCAGCAGGGTCGCCTTGCTCACCTCGTAGCAGGTGTCGATCGAGTGGGCGCCGTCCATCAGCACTTCCGGCTCGACGATCGGCACGATGCCTGCCTCCTGGCAGAGCGCGGCGTAGCGTGCCAGCGCATGCGCGTTGGAGGCGATCGAGGTGGCTGACGGCACGCCCTTGGCGGTGTCGATGTCGATCACCGCGCGCCATTTGGCGAACCGGGCGCCGAGCTTATAGTAGTCCGCCAGCCGCTCGCGCAGGCCATCGAGACCCTCGGTGATGGTGTCGCCGGGAAAGCCGGCGAGAGGCTTGGCGCCGACATCGACCTTGATGCCCGGAATGGCGCCGGCGGCCTTGATGATGTCGACCAGCGGCGTGCCGTCGGCAGCCTTCTGGCGAATGGTCTCGTCATAGAGGATGACGCCGGAAATATACTTGGTCATCGCCTCCTTGGCGCGGAACATCATCTCGCGATAGTCGCGCCGATTGTCGGCGGTCGATTCGACGCCGATGACGTCGAAGCGCTTCTTGATGGTGCCGGAGCTCTCATCGGCGGCCAAAAGGCCCTTGCCATCCGCCACGATCGCGGCGGCAATGTCTTCGAGACGTTCGCTCATGGTGCTCTCCTAAGGTGCGTTTATTCCGCGCTAGCAGAACACTACCGCCAAAGGAATGACGCCGAAAAGCTCGAATCGATTGAAAGTCTCGATAGCGGCGTCCGTTCGGAAAGTCTTGAATGACTCAGCGCTTCAGCACCTCGACGCCCGGCAGCGGCTTGCCTTCCATCCATTCGAGGAAGGCGCCGCCGGCGGTCGAGACATAGGTGAAATCGTCGGCGACGCCGGCATGGTTGAGCGCGGCCACCGTGTCGCCGCCGCCGGCGACCGAAACCAGCTTGCCTTCCTTTGTGCGGGCTGCCGCATGCTTTGCCGCAGCCACCGTGGCGCGGTCGAAGGGTTCGATCTCGAATGCACCGAGCGGGCCGTTCCAGACCAGCGTGGCAGCGCGGTCGATCCAATCGGCGACGCTCTTCACGGTTTTCTCGCCGATATCGAGGATCATGCCGTCTGCGGGCACGTCGGAGATGGCGACGGTTTGGCTGGCGGCACCCGCCTTGAATTCCTTCGCCACGACGCCGTCGGCGGGCAGAATGATGGCGCAGCCGGCTTCGGCCGCCTCGATCATGATCTGCTTGGCGGTGGAGGCCAGGTCATGCTCGCAGAGCGATTTGCCGACATCGGTACCGCGCGCGGCGAGGAAGGTGTTGGCCATGCCGCCGCCGATTACCAGCGCGTCGACCTTCTTCACCAGGTTCATCAAAAGATCGATCTTGGTCGAGACCTTGGCGCCGCCGACGATGGCCACGACGGGCCGCACCGGATTGCCGAGACCTTGTTCCAACGCGTCGAGCTCGGCCTGCATGGTGCGGCCGGCATAGGCCGGCAGGCGGTGCGCCAGGCCTTCGGTCGACGCATGCGCGCGGTGCGCGGCGGAAAAGGCGTCGTTGACGTAGATGTCGCCATTGGCGGCGAGCTTTTCGGTGAAGGCCTGATCGTTCTTCTCCTCGGCCTTGTGGAAGCGGGTGTTTTCCAAAAGCAGGACGTCGCCATCCTTCATGGCGGCAACCGCGTCGGCGGCCTTGTCGCCGATGCAGTCGGAGGCGAAGCCGACCGGGCGGCCGAGCACTTCCGCCGTGGCGCGAGCGATCGGCTCGAGCGAGAATTCGGCCGACGGGCCGTCCTTCGGACGACCGAAATGCGCGAGCAGTATCACCCTGGCGCCTTTGCCGGAGAGCTCGGAAATGGTCGGCGCGATGCGCTCGATGCGGGTGGCGTCCGTCACCTTGCCGTCGGCGACGGGAACGTTGAGGTCGACGCGCACCAGGATGCGCTTGCCGCCAACGGCGCCGATATCGTCGAGTGTCTTGAAGCCGGCCATGGTCGTCCTTTCCGCCAAAAACGCGGCGACCTTACCCGCCACCGGGCACGATGCAAGGCCTGGGCCGCACAGCGCGCGCAAAAATGATGTCGTTGTGTGACGTCAGCTCTCGCTGGCTGATTTTGGCGCTATGGGCTTGGACGTCGTCATTTCGTCCGGCTCGCTTTGAGGAACCTTGCTTGGCGCTGGTTTGCGCCAGCCGCGGATAAAGGCGGCGATGCGGTCGGCGATCTCGCCGGCGCTCAGGAAAACCGGCACGCGCGCCACCGGCGCGGTCGGCTCGAAGGACAGGCCAAGCCCGGTGATCCGGCCCTTCTCGTCGACATCGCGTACGATCAGCTCGATCGGGCCGATCATCACGCGGTCGGCATATTCGGCCTGGCCGCCGAGCCGCTCGGTGACCAGCGCCGCGACGGTGAGCTTCTGTTCGGCCTCGGTGAGGCCGGGCCCATAGGCGGCTTCGAGCTCGGCGGCGGAGCGGGCCGGATCGACGGCAAAGGCGCCAAAGAAATCGGCATCCTCGGGGTCGACGACGGCGCGGCTGGCGAAGAGCTTGTCGAGCAAGCGCGGATAGCGGTCCGGCACGAAGATGTAGACCTGATCGCCGGCGGCGAGCCGGCCCATGTCCTGGAACCGCATGGAGCGGCCATCGCGCAGCACCAGCGAAGGCCTCGCCCAGCGCGGGATGCGTTCGCCGCGCGCCACCGGACTACCGGGGGCGACGCGATAGGCGAGCAGCTCGTGGTGGGCCGAGCCCGGCAGCTCGAGTTCGACCTTGTCGAGCGGTCCAAGCCTTGCCGGCACGATGAGGCCGAGGCGGCGCGCCAGCGGACCGACGGTCCAACCTTGCACCACCAGCGAGACCAGCACGATGATGAAGGCGACATTGAAGATGAGGCGACCGTTGGCGAGGCCGCCGAGCAGTGGCGTGATGGCAAGCAGGATCGAAACGGCGCCGCGCAACCCAACCCAAGAGACGAAAGCGACCTCCGGACGCGGCAGGCGGAACGGCATCAGGCAGAGCCAGACGGCCAAGGGCCGCGCCACGAAGATCAGGAACAGGCCGAGCAGGATCGCCGGCAGCAGGATCGCAGGGAACTGCGAGGGCGTGGCAAACAGGCCGAGGATCAAAAACATGATGATCTGCGCCAGCCACGACATGCCGTCCTGGAAGCGCTTCAGGATGGTGACGGCGCGAATGTCGGAATTGCCGGCGACGAGGCCGGCGAGATACACCGCAAGGAAGCCCGAGCCGCCGATGGCGCCGGCCGCGGCGAACACCATCAGCGACAGCGTCAGCACGAAGATCGGCAGCAGGCCATGGTCGAGGTTCAGTCGCTCGACGAGGCGCACGATCGCCAAGCCGCCGAGCACGCCGATGATGGCGCCGAGTCCCATGTTGATGACGAAGCCGATCACCAAACTGGTGGCGAGAACGTTTGCCTCGGGGTTGGCATGCGCGGCGATGATCTCGACCAAAGAGATGGTGAGGAAGATGGCGATCGGATCATTGGTGCCGGATTCAACCTCGAGCGTCGAGCGGACGCGCTCGCGCAAATGGATCTCCCCGGCGCGCAGCAGGAAGAACACCGCCGCTGCGTCGGTCGAAGCGACGGCGGCGCCGAGCAGCGAGGATTCCAGCCAGCTGAGATTGAGGAGGTAGTAGGCGGCGACGCCGAAGATGCCGGTGGTCAGGAGGACGCCGACGGTGGCCAGCGACAGCGCCGGCCCGGCCGCCTGGCGCAAGGCGTTGAGTGGCGTGCCGAAACCGGAATCGAATAGGATAATGGCCAAAGCCAACGAGCCGGCGAAATAAGCCAGCCGCGCATTGTCGAATTCGATGCCAAGGCCGTCGACGCCGGTGGCAAGGCCAATGCAGAGGAAGAGGAGCAGCAGGGGTGCGCCGAAGCGAAAGGCGATCAGGCTCGAAAAGGCGGCGGCGACAACAAGCGCTGTGCCGACCAGCGTCACGAGATAGATCGCATGCTCCATCCGGAATTGCCCCTCAAATCCGCGTCCCTCCCGCTTTACGGCAGAGTGGGGCGAAGACATGACCAGTGCAAGGCGGCAGCGTGGCTTTTTTGCCCCATGCCGCTGCGTCGAACGAAAAACGCCCGGCCGAAGCCGGGCGTTTCACACGATCAAAAAGGAAGCCTGAGGTCAGGCGATGGTCTTGCCGAAGGCGACAGCCGTGTCGCCCATGCGGTTCGAGAAGCCCCATTCGTTGTCGTACCAGGAGAGTACCGAGACGAAGTTGCCGTCCATGACCTTGGTCTGGTCGAGCGCCGCGATCGAGGAGTGCGGATCGTGGTTGAAATCGATCGAGACGTTCGGGTGATGGGTGACCGAGAGCACGCCCTTCAGCTTGCCCTTGGAGGCGGCGATCAGCGCTTCGTTGATCTCCTGCGCGGTGGTCGAGCGCTTGGCGATGAATTTGAAATCGACGACCGAGACGTTCGGGGTCGGCACGCGGATGGAGATGCCGTCGAGCTTGCCCTTGAGGTCGGGCAGCACCAGACCGATCGCCTTGGCGGCACCGGTCGAGGTCGGGATCTGCGACAGCGCCGCGGCGCGGGCCCGGTAAAGGTCCTTGTGCATGGTGTCCAGCGTCGGCTGGTCGCCGGTGTAGGAATGGATCGTCGTCATCATGCCCTTCTCGATGCCGACGGTCTCGTGCAGCACGGCGGCAAGCGGGGCCAGGCAGTTGGTGGTGCAGGACGCGTTGGAGATGACGACGTGGTCCTTGGTCAGCTTGTCGTGGTTGATGCCGTAGACGACCGTGAGATCGGCGCCTTCGGCCGGGGCCGAGACGATGACGCGCTTGGCGCCGGCGGTCAGATGCGCGGCAGCCTTGTCGCGCGCGGTGAAGATACCGGTGCATTCAAGCGCGATGTCGATGCCGAGATCTTTCCAGGGCAGCTGGGTCGGATCCTTGATGGCGGTGACCTTGAACTTCTCCTTGCCGACGGAGATCTGGTCGCCGTCGACCGTCACTTCATGCGGGAAGCGGCCATGCACGCTGTCGTAGCGGAGCAGATGCGCGTTGGTCTCTACCGGCCCGAGGTCGTTGACGGCGACGACATCGATGTCCTTGCGGCCGGATTCATGAATGGCGCGCAGGATGTTGCGGCCGATGCGGCCAAATCCGTTGATGGCAACTCTGACGGTCATGTTTCTCTCCCTGGGGACTGGAAAGTGGATGGGTCCGCTGCTTCATAGCGGCGGGCGTGCAAAGAATCCAGCCGCAGAAGCCGGAATTTAAATCGATTAGGTTGGTCCAGTCCGGCGACATCCTTTGAAGGGCTTCGCCGGACGGGGCGTTGCTTTTTGTGCAGGCCGCTCGAGATCGCTGCGCGCTTTTGAGCGACATGCGATGGCTCACTTGCCGTGCAGGCGCGCCTCCACGGCCTTCGCCGCGGCCTCGGCGGTGATGCCGAAATGCGGATAGAGCTGCTCGATCGAGCCGGAGGCGCCGAAGCCGGTCATGCCGACGAAGATGCCGTCGATACCGATCAGGTGGTCCCAGCCCTGGCGGATGCCGGCCTCGATAGCGACCTTCACCTTGGCGTTGCCGATGGTCTTCCTGCGATAGTCCTCGTCCTGCTGGTCGAACAGCTCGAAGCAGGGCACCGATACGACGCGGGTCGGATGGCCGTGTTTTTCGAGCAACTCGCGGGCGCCGAGGGCGACCTCGACCTCCGAGCCCGTGGCGAAGATCGTCACGGCCGCCTCGCCGTTTGCCGCGGCAAGCTCATAAGCGCCCGAGGCGCTGAGGTTCTTCTCGCTGTGTTCGCTGCGCACGGTCGGCAGGTTCTGGCGGGTCAGCGCGAGCGTCGAAGGCGTCTTTTCGGACTCCAACGCCAGCTGCCAACATTCCGCCGTCTCGACCGCGTCGGCCGGGCGGAAGACGTTGTGGTTCGGAATGGCGCGCAGTGCGGCCAGATGCTCGACCGGCTGGTGGGTCGGGCCGTCCTCGCCGAGGCCGATCGAGTCATGGGTCATGACGAAGATCGAGCGGATGCCCATCAGCGAGGCAAGGCGCATCGAGGGGCGGGCATAGTCGGAGAAACATAAGAAGGTGCCGCCATAGGCGATCAGGCCGCCATGCAGCGTCAACCCGTTGATGGCCGCCGCCATGCCGTGCTCGCGGATGCCGTAATGGACATAGCGCTGGCCGTAGTCGTCCGGAGTGATGTTCTTGGTCTGGCTGGTCTTGGTGTTGTTGGAGCCGGTGAGGTCGGCCGAGCCGCCGATGGTTTCGGGAACAGCGCCGTTGATCACTTCCAGCGCCATTTCCGAGGACTTGCGGGTGGCGACCTTCGGCTTGTCGGCCGAGAGCTTCTTCTTGTACTCGGCGATGACGGCGTCGAAATTGTCCGGCAGCTTGCCGGCGAGGCGGCGCTCGAATTCGCCCTTCAGCTTGGCGTCGGCCTTGGCAAGGCGGCCTTCCCAATCGGCGCGCGCCTTGGCGCCGGCGGTGCCGACGCCGCGCCAGGCGTCGAGGATGTCGGCCGGAATCTCGAAGGGCGGCGATTCCCAGTTGAAGAATTTGCGGGCGCCGGCGATTTCGTCGGCGCCGAGCGGCGAGCCATGCGCCTTGTTGGTGCCGGCCTTGGTCGGGGCGCCGAAGCCGATGGTCGTCTTGCAGGCGACCATCGTCGGCTTGTCGGAATGGCGGGCGGCTTCGATGGCATAGGCGATGGCTTCCGGATCGGTGCCGTCGATGTGGCTGGCGTTCCAGCCGCTGGCCTGGAAGCGGGCGACCTGGTCGGTGTTGTCGGCGAGCGAGACCGGGCCGTCGATCGAGATGTTGTTGTTGTCCCAGAAGACGATCAGCTTGTTGAGCTTGAGATGGCCCGCGAGCGCGATGGCTTCCTGGGAGACGCCTTCCATCAAGCAGCCGTCACCGGCCAGCACATAGGTGTAGTGGTCGACAAGGTCGTTGCCGAAGGCGGCATTCATGATGCGCTCGCCGAGCGCGAAGCCGACCGAGTTGGCGAGGCCCTGGCCGAGCGGACCGGTGGTGGTCTCGATGCCGGCGGCATGGCCGTATTCGGGATGGCCGGCGGTCCTAGATCCGAGTTGGCGGAAATTCTTAATCTGGTCGATCGTCATGTCCTCGTAGCCGGTGAGGTACAGGAGCGAATAGAGCAGCATCGAGCCGTGGCCGGCCGACAGGATGAAACGGTCGCGGTCTGCCCAGTGCGGGGCCTTGGCGTCGAATTTCAGGAAGCGGGTGAACAGCACCGTAGCGATGTCGGCGCAGCCCATGGGCAGGCCGGGGTGGCCGGAATTGGCCTTCTCGACGGCGTCCATGGAAAGAAAACGGATCGCATTGGCCATCCGATCATGTTGTTCACGCGAGGTCATGCTTCCTCCGGAATAGGGGTTGGAGCTTTGGGAGAGCCCGTGGAAAGGGTGCGCGACACATAGCAGGCGCGGCCTTTGAGTCAACAAATCGGTGCTTTTTTGCCGGCCTTGTGAAGGCGGCGGCGACGCTACATTAGCGTTAGCGGGGGACAGTCGCGAGAGCTTTATTGACGCGCGCTTCACCCGGCGCCTAATCTTTCCGAGATAACGCGTTCTGAACGCGAGCGATTCGGTGACGGGCAGGGCATAGGACGAAGGCCATGACCGGGGAAACGACCCTGAAGGAAGTCATCGCCAGGCTCGGCAAAGCCATGGAGGGACTGGAAAACGCCGTGGCGGCGCGGCTCGAGCATGAGCGCGACTATTCCGAGGCCGAGGCCGAGGTGCAGCGCATGAACGCCGACCGCTCGCGGCTGGCGCAGGAGCTCGACAATTCCGAGGCCCGCGCCGAACGGCTGGAAGATGCCAACAAGGAAGTGTCGCGCCGGCTGGTGACCGCCATGGAAACCATTCGCGCGGTACTGGACAGGTAAGCCAATGGCACAGGTCACCGTTTCCATCGACGGCAAGCAGTACCGGATGGCTTGCGACGAGGGCCAAGAAGAGCATCTGATCGACCTCGCCGAGCGCTTCGACCGGTATGTCATGCATTTGAAGGATTCGTTCGGCGAGATCGGCGACCAGCGGCTGACCGTCATGGCCGGCATCATGGTGATGGATGAGCTTTCGGAGCTCAACAAGCGGGTCAAGGGCATGGAGAGCGAGGTGCTGACGCTGCGCAAGACGCGCGACGAGGCGCTGACCAAGGCCGACAAGAGCGACAGCGTGCTGACGACCGCGCTCGCGGCACTTGCGCAGCGCATGGAAGACCTTGCGACGACGCTGGCGGTGAAGAAGGCTTAAGCCGCCAATCCCCTGCGTCCGCTATGGAAATTCTGCTGTCTTTTCCAGGAAAAGCAGAAATTTTTCCATCGTTCCGATCACGCTTGCAGACACAAGCCTTTTGAACCGTTCCTTCCGGCGGTATAGAAGCTGACACGCGCCGATGGGGTTAGCCCAGGCCGGCGCCATGTCACAGGGTAGGGAGCACGCGATGAGCCTTCGTATCAACGATATCGCGCCGGATTTCACGGCCGAGACTACGCAAGGGACGATCAATTTCCATCAATGGATCGGTGACGGCTGGGCAGTGCTCTTCAGCCATCCGAAGAACTTCACGCCGGTTTGCACGACCGAGCTCGGCACGATGGCCGGGCTCGAGGGCGAATTCAAAAAGCGAAACGTCAAGATCATCGGCATTTCCGTCGATCCGGTGTCGAGCCACGACAAATGGCAGGCCGACATCAAGACAGCTACCGGCCAGACGGTGAACTATCCGCTGATCGGCGACAAGGATCTCGCCGTCGCCAAGCTTTACGAGATGCTGCCGGCGGGCGCCGGCGAGAGCTCTGAAGGGCGCACGCCGGCCGACAACGCCACGGTGCGCTCGGTCTACGTGATCGGCCCGGACAAGAAGATCAAGCTGGTGCTGACCTATCCGATGACCACCGGCCGCAACTTCGATGAGATCCTGCGCGTCATCGATTCCATCCAGCTGACGGCCAAGCACCAGGTGGCGACGCCGGCAAACTGGAAGCAGGGCGAGGACGTGATCATCACCGCCGCCGTCTCCAACGAGGACGCGATCAAGCGCTTCGGCGCCTACGAGACGGTGTTGCCGTATCTGCGCAAGACCAAGCAGCCGACAGGGTGAGCTTTCCTTCTCCCCGTCCCACAGGGAGAAGGTGCCCGAAAGGCGGATGAGGGGCGGCGCGGCGTTCGATAGATGAGCGCCAAGCTGCTCGGAGATTTTTGCTGAGCAATCAACCTTGCAGCGTCGGCGCTGCCCCTCATTGTCCTGCCGGACATTTCTCCCCGTATCGTGACGGGGAGAAAGGGCTTGTTTCGCCGCCTTCGCCAATCGCAGGCGTTGGAACGTATTGTCGGACCGCAAAAGTGCGAAGCCGGAGGTCGACGAGTTAATATACCAATTCTGACTGCTCGCGTACGATCAACGCGTCGATGAAGGGTCGTCTGAAAACTTTTTGTTTGGGTAATAGCGCTTCTTCTGCCGTTTTAGCTGATAGAACAGTGTTCCGTGTATACCATTAACTTCGGTTTTTCTTTGTAAACCTCTACTTAAACTTTCTTGAACCTGCTTCGCCCTTTTGCTCCCAACGCGCTTAAAGAAATCCTCAATGAACTCGATATCCTGACCATTCGGAAAAATTAACTCAAAATCTTCATCTGAAACTGCATAGATATTGTACGCGGTGTTGTCGGCGCCATCGATTAACTGAACATTTTTCATTGACGCATCGCTCTGCACATGTGTCTGCTCGTTCAGAGCGCTAAATTTCCTACGCCGATACCTGTCGTAATACGGATAGCAACATTTGCCAAGGCTTTGGCGGTGCAACTCGCAAACGTGCCAAATTCTCTTCTTGTCTTGGCGGGAAGACATTTGCATCTGCCTTTGCGAAGCTTGCCAAATCGCAGGTGTTGCAACGTTAAAAAACGGCGGCGCCAGATCCCGGCGCCGCCGTTTTGTCTTTGCGTAATGCCTCGAGCTTTTACGCCGCCGGCTGCGCTTCGATGGTGCGCAGCGCCTGATTTTGACGCTTGGCCGCGGCCTTGACCGCGTCCTGCACCTTCTCGAAGGCGCGCACCTCGATCTGGCGCACGCGCTCGCGGCTGATGTCGAACTCGGCCGACAGCTCTTCCAGCGTCAGCGGCTCTTCGGCCAGACGACGCGCCTCGAAGATGCGCCGCTCGCGGTCGTTGAGCACCGACAGCGCGCCCGACAGCATCGAGCGCCGGTTTTCCAGCTCGTCCTGCTCGATCAGCATCTCCTCCTGGCTTTCGTGGTCGTCGACCAGCCAGTCCTGCCATTCGCCGGACTCACCTTCGCTCGCCCTGATGGGGGCATTGAGCGAAGCGTCGCCCGACAGGCGACGGTTCATCGATACCACTTCGGCCTCGGAAACGTTGAGACGCGTGGCGATCTCGGCGATCTGGTCGGGCTTGAGGTCGCCGTCGTCGAGCGCCTGAATCCGGCCCTTCACCTTGCGCAGGTTGAAGAACAGGCGCTTCTGGTTGGCGGTGGTGCCCATCTTGACCAGGCTCCACGAGCGCAGGATGTATTCCTGGATCGAGGCCTTGATCCACCACATAGCGTAGGTGGCGAGCCGGAAGCCGCGCTCCGGTTCGAATTTCTTGACAGCCTGCATGAGGCCGACATTGCCTTCCGAGATCACCTCGCCGATCGGCAGGCCGTAGCCGCGATAGCCCATGGCAATCTTGGCGACGAGCCGCAAATGGCTGGTGACGAGCTTGTGCGCGGCGGAAGTGTCCTGATGCTCGGCATAACGCTTGGCGAGCATGTACTCTTCCTGGGGCTGAAGCATCGGAAAGCGACGGATTTCTTCCAGGTAGCGGGCGAGACCGCCTTCACCGGAAACGATACTGGGTAGTGACTGGGCCATGATAGCGCCCCCTCTCTATTGGAGTGATGCCCCCGTAACGCGGCGGGCATGTGACGCGAATGCCAATCGGCTCACTCGCGGCAACTGCTGTATATAGGAACAAAACCAGAAAGGACAGGCATTTGTTCAACACGAAACAGTGTGTCACGCTGAAGTGAACAACGCCAGTCAGGTTTTTTGATGGCTGGTTTGAAGCGTCTTGATGGCGGTTCAGAGCATTCGAAAGCCGCCGACAAGTTCCTCCATGTCCCTCGGCATCGGCGCCTCGAACCGCATCGGTAGATGGGTGGTCGGGTGTCGGAATTCAAGGAGCGAGGCATGGAGCGCCTGCCTGGAAAATGCCTTGACCTCGCCTTTCAGCGGTTCCGGCAGCCGGTTGGCCTTGGTGCGGAAGGCCTGGCCGTACTCCGGATCGCCGACCACCGGATGACCGATATGCGCCATATGCACCCTGATCTGGTGCGTGCGGCCGGTCTCGAGGCGGCATTCGATCAGACTTGCGGTGGTGAATTCCTTCTGCCGCCCGCCGAAACGCTCGACGACGGTGAAATGGGTGACGGCATGCCGGGCGTCGTCCCGGCCTTCGGGAACCACCGCGCGCCGCACCCGGTCGGCGGCGCGGCCGAGCGCGGCCTCGACGGTGCCGGTCGGCCGCTGCGGAATGCCCCAGACCAGCGCCAGATAGGCGCGTTCGAGGTCGCCCGTCCGGCCATGATCGGCGAAGGCCTCGGACAGTGCCTTGTGGGCGCGGTCGGTCTTGGCCACCACCATGACGCCGCTGGTTTCCTTGTCCAGCCGGTGGACGATGCCCGGTCGCCTGACGCCGCCGATGCCGGAAAGACTGTCGCCGCAATGATGGATCAGCGCGTTGACCAGTGTGCCGGTCCAGTTGCCGGCGCCGGGATGCACAACCAGCCCCGCCGGCTTGTTGACGACGATCAGCTCGTCGTCCTCGTAAAGGATGTCGAGAGGAATGGCCTCGCCTTGCGGCTCGGCAGGCTCCGGCTGCGGCATGATGACCGCGACACGCTCGCCCGGCGCCATCTTGCGCTTTGCCTCTTCGACCGGCTTGCCGGCGATCGTAACCGCACCCTGCTTGATGAGGGCCTGCACGCGGCTGCGTGAGATCTCCGGGCCGAGCTGGGCGGTGAGCCACTGGTCGAGGCGCTGGCCTGCGGCATCGGCGCCGGTTTCCAGCTCCACCGCTCCATCCAACTCATCGCCCGGCAATTCATCCTGTCTCAAAATCGGGGCCCTATCAAAATCGAGGTCTCTTCGCTATGAGCGCTCATCGAAACCCGTTGCGGATTGTTTAGTCATGGCCCGGCCGATCGCCGAAGAAGATGAGGAGAAGCCGCTCGACCCTGCGGCCGAAAAAGTGCGCCGGAAGCTCATCCGCTTCATGATCGTCAATCTCGGTCTTCTGTTCCTCGCCCTTATGGTGGTGATCGGAGCCCTTGTCTACAAAGCCCGCAATGCGCCCGGCGCCGGATCGGTGCATGCCGGCGATGTCCAGGCTCCGGCCGGCGCGCCCCTCTCCGGCGATATCGTGCTGCCGGTCGGCGCCAAGGTCGTCAGTCAGGCACTGTCCGGCAACCGCCTGTCGATCGATGCCGAGCTCGCCGACGGCAGCCGTTCCATCTTTCTCTACGACATTGCCGAGCGCCGCGTCATCGGCCAGTTCGCGATTCGCAATAAATGAGCGGCTTTGCCGATAACCGCAGCATTGCGACCGTGGCGCTCGTCGTCGAAAACTATGACGAGGCGATAGCCTGGTATGTCGAGCGGCTTGGCTTTGTGTTGAGCGAGGACGTCGACCTCGGCGGCGGCAAGCGCTGGGTGACGGTCACGCCGGCAAACAGGCAGGGCGCGCGGCTGCTCTTGGCGGCAGCCTCCGGCGAGAGGCAGGCAAGCCGCATCGGTGACCAGACCGGCGGCCGGGTGTTTCTTTTTCTCGAAACGGACGACTTCGCCCGCGACCATCAGGCGATGCTTGGCAGGGGCGTCGAATTCCGCGAGGCGCCGCGCTTCGAGCCCTATGGCACGGTGGCAGTGTTTGTCGATCTCTACGGCAATCTCTGGGATCTGATCGAGCCGAAACGGCAGGGTTGACGAGGGCAGTCCGCAAAGTCTGCGAACAGTCCGAAACCCCAGTTGCTTTTTTCCGGCCTTCATCCTATGTAGCCGGTTCTTGAGCGCGCCCATCGTCTAGCGGTCAGGACACCGCCCTCTCACGGCGGGAACAGGGGTTCGATTCCCCTTGGGCGTACCATTGATTCCAATGATTTAGCTGCTTTGAACGACGACGCGTCGAATAGCGATCGAGAAGCCTTAGCCAGGCAATGCGCGAAGGAACACACAGCACCGTCGGCCGTTTGCCTTTCTTTCAGTGAAAGGATGAGACATGCCGACACCCGCTGAGCTCGAAGCGAAATTCTGGAAAGCACTGAAATCTGACATGACGATGATGATCGGCCTCGACGGCTCCAACATCATCCCTCGGCCCATGACGGCACAACTGGAGAAGGACGATACCGGTCCGATCTGGTTTTTCACGGCGAAAGACACGGAGCTTCCGATGGGCCTTTCCGGCGGCGACCAGGCAACGGCCACGTTCGTCTCCAAGGGACATGACCTCTTCGCAACGGTGCAGGGCAAGCTTCGCGTCGACAATGATCGGGCTGTGATCGATCGGCTCTGGAACCCCTATGTCGAAGCATGGTTCGAGGGCGGCAAAGACGATCCGAAACTCACGCTGTTGCGCTTCGATCCGGACCGAGCCGAAATCTGGCTCGATGCGTCGAGCGTGGTTTCGGGCATCAAGATGCTGCTCGGATATGACCCGAAGCAGGAATACAAGGATAATGTCGCCAAGGTCGACCTTTAGGGGCCGGTCGCGACAGGCTGTCGACCGCGTAATTTCTGCTTGATTCTCGGTTGATGCGGCAAAGGCCTCCAGCCTGGAATGCAACCACGCATCCACTCTATGGGCTCGCGACCAGAATGAACCGCGCCAGTTTGCGGCGGCAATGCGTTACGCACCGGGATGGAAGATAGGCGCACGAATCCGCCACTGGCGCGCGCCTGGCGTTATACTCGACGTTATCGGAGCGGCGCTTTTTTGCCCCTGGGCTTTGAAGCCCCTGTTTCCCCGCTGTCCCATGAGAGGAAGGCGCTGCGCTATTTCCCGGTAAGAAACGGCGTGGCTCAGTCATGCGATAGCGTCTAGGCACCGATTCCGCCTTGGCTACCATCCCAATTGGATTATCTGGGAAAGATCGGCGATGTCGCCATAGATCATCGAGCCTTTGACGAGAAAACACTTGCCATGCAAGACCTCGGACAGTGAGCTCGACGCGGTGCAAACCGGCAAAACTTTATGGCCATTGGCTTCGGTCGGGCCGATGCTGATGACGAGGAAAGCAATCGCAACGAGAGTCGTTCTGCTCATATCCAACCCCTCAAGCCTACTAGCTGCCAGGGCTGCAAAACCGGTTGCCTCCTCAAAGTAGCATCGGGCAATGATGGGATTCATCGTATCGATTGGAGAAGCGGCTCATCTATCTGCCGTAGGCGCAAAGACGGATTAGCCCCCGCCTGTTCAGTGGCCTCCACCATGCAGGCTAACGCTTCTTTGTTTCCCAGCCGAACTACAACGCCTCGAATTGCCCACCACCAAGGCGCTTGAATTCCGAACTTCTTCAAAGCGTTCAGGAGCTTCACGACGTGCATCTATCGCGCTTGCTGAAAAAGGCGGCGCGGAACAGTGCAGCCTAAAGATGGGGGCGCCCGGCCTGTGGCATATCGGGGGACCTAGGGCAGACAGGCCGGGCCTTTTACCCCATGTGGGCAAGGGGCGAGTCTGTACTATGCGCCACCTTTCGACGGCTGACATCAGAACTTTAGGCGTAGCTAATAAACACCGTCGCGACTAGTGAGCGCAAGCGTCGGGCCTTTGGCTGCCACCGCGGCTACACCCTGAAGGGCTTGACCGCTCAAGGTCAGCAGGCTCCCTAACGGAAGCGGCTACCCGCTCGTCTGCGAAAGCGGGATGAGTTGCGCCATGACTGTTGCAAGTCCTCGCGCTTCTCAAGACAGGCTTTTCGCAAACGCTCACGGACTTGTAGTGTGACCTTGCGGCGCCATCAACGCTGTGGTGGCACCGGATCGAGCAGGGTGACATCGTCGGGCCCTGCGGGTGGCAGTTCGCCATTGGGCGTCAGCTTGTTGACCGCCTCGGGCAAGTCCCTGGTTATCCTGGCTATCAGCTCATCGCGGGACAAGCCGGTCTGCATTGAAAGAGAAGCCAGTGTTTCATCGTCTATTGCTGCCTCGACATCTTTCGGCTCGATCGGCTGGTTGGGTCCGCTACTAACCCAAGAATCCACCTTGGAACCGGCTCCCGCATTTCTGAAGCGGTCGACAATATCCCCAAGCGCCGTCCCCGATACCCCTTTGGACAGCTGATCCAAGATCCCTCCCTGCAGACTATTTGGATCGCGATTTCCCGCGCCACGGAGCAGCTCTCCGATCTTGTCGCGATTTTGGTAGGCGAGAATGCCCAATATGGCGACAGCCAGTCTTCCCAGGTTTGCCATTGATTGCCTCCCAGCAATTACAAGGGAAGAGCCGGTGATCACAAAGGTTCCGTCTAACGTGAAAAGTTTGCCGAGAGGCCAGCAAGCGAGGTCATCTTGCAATCAACAGGCTGGATCACGAGCCGCTTGATTTAGACGCATAAAGTCCTGGACGAAGGCCGCTCGGAAAGCCGCAAAAATCTCCGGTGGCACCCCCTTCAACCTGCTTGCCACTGGCGACAAGCCATACTGAAAGAATCCTGCTGGCCGCGATCCCTATTGGCTTTTGTTCAGGAGCGTGGCGGGACCGAAAACCCGGCAGCCGGGTCCTAGGGAAAGAATGCCGGTACTCCTCGGCTAAATCAAACCGCGCTCGGAACAAAGGTGTCGGACGCTTGTTGGGTTTGCAGCACGATCTGTGCCCAACCAGGAATCTCTCCATGAAAAATCGCCATTTATTGGTTGCGCTGACCACAGCCGCCGCCATCACATTTGCAGTGCCTGTCCTTGCCGCCGACGATGCCCAGGGGTTCGTCGATAAGGCTGCCAATGGGGGCATGTTCGAGGTCGAGTCGAGTAAGATCGCCCAAGCCAAAGCCCAAGATCAGGCGGTCAAAGACTTCGCCCAAAAGATGATCGACGATCATGGGGCGGCCAATGCAAAACTCGAAACGATTGCCGGCGAGCAGAAGCTCAAAGTGCCCGCTGAGACGGATGCCAAGCACAAGAGCGACCTCGACGCCCTTCAGAACGGCAAGGATCCGGTCGAAAAGACCTATGTGCAGATGCAGCGTGATGCGCACGCGGATGCCGTGGAGCTGTTCGAGAACTACGCCAAGGATGGCGACAATCCCCAGCTCAAGGCGTTCGCATCGGAGACCTTGCCCACACTCAAAATGCATAAGGAAATGATCGAGAAGATCGCTTCCACCATGGACGATGAAACCGGCACGACGACGAGTTCGACAACTCCCGCCGTCACCACGACCGACACAAAAAATCCGGCTGCTCCGGTGCCAGGCGCCAATAGCTTCACCGAAGACCAGGCCAAGAGCCGGATCCAGGATGCCGGCTTCTCGGATGTCTCAGCGCTAACCAAGGACGATCAAGGCATCTGGCGCGGTCAGGCCACCAAGGACGGAAAGAAGACAACCGTGGCGCTCGATTATCAAGGCAACGTCGTTGCCGGCAGCAACTGAAACGGATTGGAGTTCAACCATGAGAACCGTGACCGGACTATTTGACAATTATGAGGACGCTTCCGATGCCGTCGGTGAACTCGAAGCCATCGGCGTTCCGCATTCCGACATCAGCATCGTCGCCAATAACTCGACCGGCTGGTACCAAGATGATCGCTCGAATGCCGCCGAAGATGCGGCTGGCGGCGCCGGTGTGGGCGCCCTCATTGGCGGCGCCGGCGGGTTGCTGACGGGGCTTGGGATCATGGCTATCCCAGGCGTGGGCCCTGTTGTCGCCGCAGGGTGGCTCGCCGCTACCGCTGCAGGCGCATTGGGGGGCGCAGTTGTCGGCGGGGCTGCCGGGGGCATCGTCGGAGCCCTTACCGACTCCGGGGTCCCGGAAAGGGATGCTCATGTCTACGCCGAAGGTGTGCGCCGCGGCGGGACGTTGGTCACGGCCAGGGTCGACGACGCGTTGGCCGGCGAAGCCGAGAGCATCCTCGGCCAATCAAGATCAGTGAACTTGGAAGATCGCCGCAGTGCCTACGAAGCGGACGGTTGGAGGAGCTTTGACGCTGGCGCCGAAAACTACACCGCCGACGAGATCGAACGCGATCGAGCGCGCTACGCAAATCGCGTTTGACCATATCGTCCCCAGGCGAAGGGCTTGGGGGCTTCACGCTCTGGCGCGTAGACAGCGCCTCCATGCCCGGAGCAACGCAGCTCGGTCCATCCGCTCAATAAAGTTCTCTGCGGCCTCGACGCGCGAGCCAGCTGTGATGCGGGGAGTGAAAAGTGATTTTGCGGCGCGCAACGCGCGGGTTACGCTATGTCACTTGCCAAAAGGAGGATGATGATGAAAGCCTTCCTCGGAACGATCTTAGCGCTGGGCCTGTCCGTCTCTGCAGCATCAGCCAATTGCCCGGCACACGCGAAGGATCAAGCCTCAGTCGACGCGCAGCAGACGGCGAGTGTTGACAAGTCCGACACGTCAACATCGACGGAAATCAAGAAAGAAACCCCGGCGAAGTCGGAGTAGTGCTTCTTCTTCTAAGGTAGAATGAGATTTCAAGAGTGTCCGCGCTGCGGGCCCGAAATCCGGTTACCATGATGAGTCATGCTGCGCGAGGACAGCGTGAACGTCGTCGCTATCGCTGAGACGCTTCGCTGATCGGCGACGTGAAAGCGTAGCGGCGTAGCCATTTCCGGCGTCCTCAAGGACGTCTACAAATAAGGCTTCCAAGCGTCCAAGTCTAAATGCCGGCTCGGGTCCGCTCACGAGACGCTCTCTCCAACAACAGCGACAGCTGATGCAGGTGGATCGATTGGGCGTCTTCAAGCAACTGCAGAAAGCTGGACGCCTTGCCTCCGGCCACCGACGGCGCTTTAGCGCAGCGATGCGCGCGCGCTCGGCGCTTGAGGTGCTGTTCGGCCTGCAGAACATGGCGTTTCGCCATTTGGATGTCGTCGGCCAAGGCCATGGTTGTAAAGAGGGGTGTCGGGCAGGCGGTTCCGCTGACCCGGCCGGCCATCGAGCATGGTGCAAAGAGAGCCTTGTGCATCCTCCTTGCGGCCGGCGATGACCTGCTGGTGCGATGCTGTGTCGCCGCTTCTGGCGCAACGCGTCGGATTGAATTAGCATCCGATAATCAAAGTTTCGGCCGCGATCCAGCAGGACGCGAAAATGCGGAACCCAGCGGAGCGGAGCCGTGCGGCGGTCGCCTGCCGGGCGCCGATCTAAGGCTGCCTGGCCGTGTCGTCCGGCGGCAGGCGCGGCGGGGCCGGGAGGAGCCAATGCAAAAACTGCAGTCGCAAGGCGTCCATCACATCACGCTGGTCGGCGCCGATCGCCAGACCTCCATCGATTTCTGGGAAGGCGTGCTCGGCATGCCATTCATCTTCGAGCAGCCCAATCTCGACAAAGCGAGCGAAAGCCATCTCTATTTCGACCCGGGCGATGGCCGGCTGATCACGGTCTTCACCGACGAGAGCCGCAGCCCGGTCAAGCGGCGCACACCGACCGATACGGGCTGTGTCCACCACATCGCGTTCTCGGTGTCGCGCGTGACGTTCCTGCAGGCAGTCGGCCGGCTCGACGAGCGCGCCATCAAGCACAGCGGCGTAAAGGATCGCGGCTTTATGGATTCGATCTATTTCGAGGATCCGCTTGGGCTGCTGATCGAGCTTGCCTCCTACCGGTTCGAGCCGCCCGCGGGCTTCAGCCATGCCGACGTGCTGATGGCGGCGCACAAGATCCGCGTTGCGCGCGGCGACTACAATATCGCCGAGGCGCACCTTGCCGACGCCATCCAGGCGCTGGTCGAGCGATCGCGCGAAACATTGTCCGAGAACCGGGCGGCGAAGAATCCATACTGAACAGGTCAGAGGGAGGACCAGATGGCAAAGGCTGCAACGAAAGGAACGAACGAAGCCGCCGCCAAGCCGGCAGCGAAGATGGCAAAGCCGGCGGCAAAGGTGACTGCCGCCAAGATGTCGGCCAAAGCAGTCAAGCCGGCCGCAAAAGCCGCGCCTAAAGCGACGGCGAAAGCGGCGCCTAAAGCAACGGCAAAGGCAGCACTTAAAGCCAAGGCGAAACCGGCGAAGAAGCCCGCGGTCAAGCTCAGCATGCTTAGGCCCAGCGTCAACAACATGACGGTCCGGGTGTTCACGCGAGCGGCCGGGCTCGACCATGCCGAGACCGACGCCTGGGGCCTGACGCGCACGCCAGAATTCCTGGCGCGGAACCCGGCGCATCTGACTCCGATGATCGAGGACAAAGGACTTCCCAGAGGCGTGCTTTGGGAAAGCTGCGCAATCATGCAGTACCTCGCCAACAAGCATGGGCTGGACAAGTTCTATCCGAAGGCGCCGGCCAAGCGGGCGATGGTCGACAGCGCCATGTTCTACCTGGTCGGAACGCTCTATCCCTATGTGGCCAGGGCCACTTATCCGGCACTTGGCTTTCCGCAATATGCCGGCGAGGTCGGCCACAGCGATGCCCATCCCGACAAGAAATCGGAGGCGCAAAAGGCTGCCATCGCCGCAATCGCCGAGCCGCTGGAGGTCTTTCATAGTTTCTTCAGGGACGGCAAGCCTTTCATCGGCGGCAACAACCCGTCGATCGCCGACATCCGTCTGGCGGCGACACTGGAGTTTCTGGCGGTCATCGACTATGCGCTGCCTAACTGGGCGAAGGACTATATGGCTGCGATCGAGAAGAAGCTCGGCAAGGCCTATGCTGAGCCGGCCGGCGACGTGCGCGGCTACATCGCCCATGTGAAGGCTCAGGCCACGGCTTAAGAAATGCGCGAGGTTTAGGGTTTCGTTAACCAGACCCTTGTCTAGTGTCCCGGTCCTCGCTGCGACCACGGATGTACTGGCGCGATTGCCGAGGAGAAGGAAAGGTCGGCTCAGCGCCGGCCTTTTTGCTTTTCCGCCGGCGCGCCAGCGTCACGGCAGCATGATTTTGTCGGTTTGCCGGCGCGGTTGAAATTCTATTGTCATCCGCGTCGTTGATCGTACCATGCGAACGGGCGAAAGCGGCGAGGACAGAGCCATGAGAAGCACGGCTAGACTTTCAGCGATCGCAGGCGCGCTGCTGGCGATGCCTTTTCCGGCAGATGCCGCATCGCTCAACACGATGAACGAGGTCGGCGCCGCGCTGCAGGCGTGCTGGACGCCGCCGGCCGAAGCCGGAACTGCCTCGGTCACCTTGAGCTTCAGCTTCAGGCGCGACGGCACGCTGATCGGCCCGCCGAAGCCAACGGCCATCAAGGTCAACGGCGATGACAAGGCGCGTCAGGCCTATGTCGACGCGGCGACCGTCGCCCTGCGGAACTGCCTGCCGCTCAGCTTTTCGCCGGAGCTTGCCAAAGGAATTCCCGGGAAGATCTTTACGCTTCAGTTCAATTCGCCGAAGGACAACGCCAAAGCAATTCAGCAGTAGAACTGCCAAGTTGCCCAGTTTCGCCTTCGCCGATTTCCAATAGAAAACACGGCTATGCTTTCTAAGAGGCGCTTTGCTGCTGGACAGCGCTACGCCGGATTGCGCCCGCGGCGGGCATTGGCGTGTTTTTCCAGTTGCGGCATCTCGAAGACATAGTCGCTCCAGGCCGATTCCGGAATTTGTCCGGCCAGATAGCATTCCAGCAATAGATTTTGCTCGGGTGTCAGACGCCTCGGGGCCCGCTCGTGATCCAGTCCAAGCGAATGGATCAGGTTTCTCGTCAGGCCTGAGACGGTGAAATGAACAGACATCTTCGCTCCCCTTCGTGCTGCGCCGATAACGCCAGACACCACACAAAGGTTTCACGCGCAGTGAGGAAACACGCGATCTTATCGTAGCTACGAGGCTACTCGCAGACGACGCGATAGCGCTTACCGGGTTCGCTGACATTCCGGCAGGCGAGCGCCTTCTGTGGCTGGGAGGACGCATCAGCCAAATCCGGCTGAAAGGAAGGGGCCGTCGAAACACGTCTTCGACTGGGGGAACTCACCGGGGCGCTCGGCGGCTGAGGAAATACGTCCGTCGCGATCTGCCGCGAAGCTGTTGTTCCTGGCGGGGCCTTGTCCCAAATGCGCCTGACGTCCATCCGGCTTGGAATGATGACGGTTCCGTCGTCGCTGCGCGTGCAGCCGCTTGCCGCGAGCAGCGCCGGACAGAGAACAAAAGTCAGCATTCGACCAAGCATCAGCTATACCCCCACCGATTTTATAGCCCGGCAGCGGTGGGTTCGCCAACGGAGGGATTACCGCAGCGAGATCGGACCGGCGTCCGCCTAAAACCCGTTAACGGCATCGGGCGTGTTCGGTTGCGAATCGTTAAGGTTAGCCGATCGTTAATGCTTGTCGGGCACATTCCGCCGGCGAACCGGGAGGGTTCGGCCTGGGGGTAGGGATGGCGGATAGGGACGGTACTTTCGAGATGGGCGCCGCCCGTTTTTTCGAAGGCGCGGTCGAGCGCGGCGAGGCGGCGGTCCCCCTCGCCCCCGATCAGCATGCGGCCGCGACCTCGGAGGCGCTCGCCAATCTTCGCCTGACGGTCGATTCGATGCCGATCGGCGTCATTGTCCTCGATGCCGACCTCAGGGCGGAGATCATCAACCGCGCCTTCTACGACTTCTGGAAGATCGATCCGCTTCGCGCCACTGCCGGCTGCGGCTTCCGCGAGCTGATGGAGGCCAGCCGCGACGCCGACCCCTATGGTGCCGACGAGGTGGGCTGGCAACGCCACATCGCCGAGCGCGAGGCCGAAATCCGGGCAGGCGTTGCCGGTTCCAGGCAGTTGCCGCGCAATGACGGCCGCGTGCTGATCGCCTCGCTGGCACCGCTTGCCGGCGGCAAGCGTCTGATCTCCTATGTCGACATCACCGACATGAAGCATCGCGAGACCGAGGCAGAGGATGCGCGCAAGAATCTCGCCACGGTGCTGGAGTCGCTGCCGGCCGGCGTCATCATCTATGACCGCCACGATGAATTCGTCTTCGCCAACCGCAAGCTGCATGACAGTTTGCCGGCGCTGAAGCCGGCCTGGCAGCCGGGCCGCACCTTACGCGAGGCGCTCGCTCTCGGTCATTCCGCCGGCTATTTCCGGTCGAGCGGCGACGTCGAGATCGACAATCTCTATGGTGTCGACAAAGAACGCTGGCTCGACGCCATGCTGAAACGTTACCACCTGCCCAATTCGTCCTATGAACGGCTCAATCCCGACGGTCGCTGGTCCCAGGTCTACGACATGAGAGCGGACGACGGCACATTCATAGGGGTGCGCGTCGACATTTCCGATCTCAAGGCCCGCGAGAAGGCGCTGCGCGAGTCGATGCGGCAGATCGACCTTTACCGGCATGTCATGGACGAATTGCCGGTGGCGGCGTTCATCAAGGCCGAGGATCTTACGATCGAGTTCGTCAACAAGGCCTGGTGCGCGCTGACCGGCATTGCCAAGGAAGACGTCATCGGCAAGACGGACCGGCAGCTTTTCGGCTGCGAGGACGCCGAAAGCTACAGCCATGACGATGCCGAGGTCATCGCGACCGGCAAGGGGCGCGAAGTCGAGGAGCCTGTCAGCCATCGCGACGGCACGGTGCGGCAGCTGATGACACGCAAGAGCCGCCTCGTCGCGACCGACGGATCGGTGCATCTGGTCGGTTCCAGCACCGACATCACCGAGGTCAAGGCGCGCGAGCGGGCGCTCAAGGAAAGCATGAGCGAGAACGAGGTGTTCCGCAACCTGATCGACAACGTGCCGGTGTCGATCTACGCGAAGCGTTCGGATCTAAGGCAATTCTACGTAAACAAGGGCTGGTGCGATCTCACCGGCTTCAGCCAGGAAGAGGCGATCGGCAAGACCGACGTCGAGATCTTCGGCGCGGACGGCGAAGCTTTCGTCGCCGGCGACCTGGCGGTGCTGCGCACCGGCGAGACGCAGGAGATCGAAGAACAGGTGACGCTGCCCGACGGCAGCGTGCGTCACCAGTTCGCGCGCAAGGGCGCGATGATCGCGTCCGACGGTTCGCTCTATCTGATCGGGTCGACCACGGACATAACGGAACTGAAACAGCGCGAGGCCGAGCTCAGCGAGGCGCGCCGGCGCGCCGTGCTTGCCGACCGCGCCAAGTCGGAATTCCTCGCCAATATGAGCCACGAGATCCGTACGCCGATGAACGGCGTGCTCGGCATGGCCGAGTTGCTCGCCAAGTCGGACCTCGACCCAAAGCAGAAGACGTTCACCGACATCATCGTCAAATCGGGCAACGCGCTGCTCACCATCATCAACGACATCCTCGACTTCTCCAAGATCGACGCCGGCCAGCTCGTGCTCGACCCGGCGCCCTTCAACCTTGCCGAGGCGATAGAGGATGTGGCGACGTTGGTGTCGACCCGCGCCAAGGAAAAGGACCTCGAGCTCATCGTTCGCGTCCAGCCCGGCCTCGACGGTGAGTTCGTCGGCGACGTCGGCCGGATCCGACAGATCGTCACCAACCTGCTCGGCAATGCGGTGAAGTTCACCGACAAGGGCCATGTGCTGGTCGACGTGACCGGCGAGCGCGTTCCGTCGGGGACGAAGCTCGCCATCTCGGTCACCGATACTGGCATCGGCATTCCCGAAGACAAGCTGAAGCTGGTGTTCGAGAAATTCAGCCAGGTCGACACCTCCTCGACAAGACGGCACGAGGGCACCGGGCTCGGCCTTGCCATCACCTCGCGGCTGGTCGAACTGATGGGCGGCGAGATCGGCGTCGACAGCGCCGAGGGCAAGGGCTCGACCTTCTGGTTCACCGTCACGCTGCCGCGGGCCGAGCGAGGCGGGCAGCGGATCATGCCGGTCGACGTGACCGGCGCGCGCGTGCTGATCGTCGACGACAATGCCGTCAACCGCGCGATCCTCAGCGAGCAGATGGCTTCGTGGACCTTCGATTCCTGCGCGGCCGAAAGCGGCGCCGAGGGACTGAAGGTGCTGATTGCGGCTGCCGCCTACGGCGTGCCTGTCGACTGCGTCGTGCTCGACTACCAGATGCCGGGCATGACCGGCGCCGAAATGGCGCGCATCGTGCGCAACACCGCCGGCCTCGCGCACACGCCGATCATCATGCTGACCTCGGTCGACCAGTCGCTCGCCAGCGCCGCCTACCGCGATCTCGGCATCGATGCGCAGCTGATCAAGCCGGCGCGTTCCTCGATCTTGCTGGAGACGCTGGTCGCCACCATCCAGCGTCATCGCCACAGCACGGCGGCCATCCATCCGGCCTTGACCGGCGACGTCGAGACCGGGGCCGGCGCGCCGCAGGCGTCCACGGCGCAGGCGACGGTGGCCGATCGCGTCCTGCTGCAGCCGCCGCCGGCGCGTGCCCGTCCACGCCTGGCCGGCGCGGAGCGCGGGCTCGACATTCTCGTCGCCGAGGACAACGAGGTGAACCAGATGGTGTTCACGCAAATCCTGGGCGAGACCGGATACCAGTTCGAAATCGTCGGCAACGGCCGCAAGGCGCTGGACGCCTTCGGCAGGCTCAACCCGCGCATGATCCTGATGGATGTGTCGATGCCCGAGATGAGCGGCCTGGAGGCGACCGCGGCCATCCGCCGGCTCGAAGCCGAGATGGGCACGCATGTGCCGATCGTCGGCGTCACCGCGCATGCGCTGAAGGGCGACCGCGAGCGCTGCCTGGAAGCCGGCATGGACGATTACCTGCCGAAGCCGATCAGCCCGAAGGCGCTGCTCGAGAAGCTTGAAAGATGGCTCGGGTCGGGCGCGGAAGTTCGCCGCAGCGCCGGATAACAGCCTTTCTGCGCGGCCGTTCACGGCGTCGTCGACGAGGCCCGTCATCTGCGTCCAACGCAGACATATGGTGTGATCGCACCATACAAAACGAAGGCCAGGTCAGGACAATAGTTCCTGTCGATTCCGCCCTTCGGTTACGGGCGGGAGCAGCGACCGCCGGCAAGGAACAGCGTCGACTCTACCCCAACGGACCTGTTTTCGGCGATGGCCAGGCCATGATCCGCTCTGGCGCACAGGCAACGCGCTCTCGTCCGGATTTTATTTCCCGGCGGCCGGAGATCCCGGCCGCCGGGATAATTTTTGATTCAAAACTCGGACAAGCTGCTGATTCCCGCAGCAAACTTCGGCTCGGTCCGCAAATGGCGGCCGCAGGCCCCCCAGGCATCCCTGTTCAGGCGTTACCGGGCTGACACGAAACTGTCATGCGACTGTAATAATCGAAGTCTATTGCGCTCACCAGGCGCCGATAGACAAGGGTTGCCGAAAGACCATATTCCGAACAGGAGCAGGCCACATGAGACATTTCATCCGCTCGGCGGCCGTTGCGATTGCAATGGCTGCGGCATCCACGCTTTCCCTCTCCGCCGCTATGGCGGCCGACATCTCCGGTGCCGGCGCTACCTTCCCCTATCCGATCTATGCCAAGTGGGCCGACGCCTACAAAAAGGAGACCGGCATCGGTCTCAACTATCAGTCGATCGGCTCCGGCGGCGGCATCAAGCAGATCAAGGCCAAGACCGTGACCTTCGGCGCCTCGGACGCGCCGCTCAAGGGCGAGGATCTCAAGTCGACCGGGCTCGCGCAGTTCCCGATGGTGATGGGCGGCATCGTTCCGGTCGTCAACCTCGAAGGTGTCAAGCCGGGCGAACTGGTGCTCGACGGCCCGACGCTGGCCGACATCTTCGTCGGCAAGATCACCAACTGGAACGACGAGGCGATCAAGAAGCTCAACCCCGACGTCAAGCTGCCCGACCAGGCGATCGCGGTCGTCCACCGTTCGGACGGCTCGGGCACCACGTTCAACTTCAGCTACTATCTGGCCGAAGTCAGCGCCGACTGGAAGTCGAAGGTCGGCGTCAATACCGCGCTCGAGTGGCCGGTGGGCATCGGCGCCAAGGGCAACGAAGGCGTCGCCAACAACGTAGCGCAGACCGGTGGCGCGATCGGCTATGTCGAGTATGCCTATGCCAAGCAGAACAAGCTCACCTATACCGACCTGATCAATAAGGACGGCAAGAAGGTAGAGCCGACCGCTGCCGCGTTCTCGGCCGCTGCAGCCAATGCCGACTGGAGCTCCAAGCCTGGCTACGGCGTCATTCTGGCCAACCAGGCTGGTGCTGAAAGCTGGCCGATGACCTCCGCGACCTGGATCCTCGTCTACCAGAAGCCCGATGATGCGGCGGCCACCACCGAAGCACTCAAGTTCTTCGCCTGGTCCTACGCCAAGGGCGACGACATGGCCGCCGAGCTGGACTATGTTCCGATGCCCGACGCGGTCGTGAAGAGCGTCGAGGAAATGTGGAGCAAGGACATCGTCGACAGCAACGGCAAGCCGCTCTACTCCGGCATGTAATTCCTACGGAATAAGGAGGGCGCCGCTGGCGCCCTCCTGTCTCTTTCGAAATGCGAGGGGCGAAATGACAGCCGTTTCCGAAGCCGTGACATCGTCCGCCATACGGACCAGGGAAGCGACGGTGCGCCGCTTCGCCCTGACCGACACGATCTTCCGAACGGTCACGCGTCTCTCCGCCATACTCGTGCTGGTTCTTCTGGGCGGCGTCGCGGTCTCGCTGATCGCCGGCTCGTGGGAGGCGCTGTCGAAGTTCGGCTTCTCCTTCCTGACTACTGAATCCTGGAATCCGGTGACCGAGAATTTCGGCGCGCTCGCGCCCATCTACGGCACCGTCGTCACTTCGGCCATCGCCATCCTCATTGCCGTGCCGATCGGCATCGGCATCGCCGTCTTCCTGACCGAGCTCTGCCCGCGCCCGCTCAGGCGCCCGATCGGTATCGCGGTCGAGCTGCTCGCCGGCATTCCCTCGATCATCTACGGCATCTGGGGCCTGTTCGTCTTCGCGCCATTCCTGCAGACGACGGTACAGCCGTTCATCATCAATCTTTTCCACGGCATACCGGGTCTCGCCAGCCTGTTTGCCGGTCCGCCCTACGGCATCGGCCTGCTGACGTCGTCGCTGATCCTGGCCATCATGGTGCTGCCCTTCATCACCTCGATCACCAAGGACGTGTTCGACACGGTGCCAGCGGTGCTGAAGGAATCGGCTTACGGCATCGGCTGCACAACCTGGGAAGTGACCCGGCGTGTGGTCATCCCCTATACGCGGGTCGGCATCATGGGCGGCGTCATGCTCGGTCTTGGCCGCGCGCTCGGCGAGACGATGGCCGTCACCTTCGTCATCGGCAATGCGCACCGCATCAGCGCCTCGCTGTTTGCGCCCGGCACGACGATCTCGGCGACCATCGCCAACGAATTCACCGAAGCCGACGGCGAGCTTTACACGTCCTCACTGGTGGCACTCGGACTGATCCTGTTCATCATCACCTTCATCATCCTCGCGCTCGCACGCTACATGCTGTTGCGCATCGATAGCCGCACGGGAGCCTGACCGATGTCGACAGCCGCATCGCTCCACCGAAGCCGCAAGCGCAAGAACGCCGTGATGATGGCGCTGTGCACCATAGCGGCGGGCATCGGCCTCGTCTGGCTGGCGCTGATCCTCGGCGCCCTTCTCTATAAGGGACTCTCGGGGCTCTCGCTTTCGGTGTTCACGCAAATGACACCGCCGCCCGGCGACGCCGGCGGCCTGCTCAACGCCATCTACGGCAGCATCGTGATGACCGTCATCGGCATCGTCGTCGGCACGCCGATCGGCGTGCTCGCCGGAACCTATATGGCCGAGTACGGGCGCTTCTCGCGCCTCACGACAGTGGTGCGCTTCATCAACGACATCCTGTTGTCGGCGCCGTCGATCATCGTCGGCCTGTTCGTCTACGAGCTGATGGTGCGGCCGATGGGTCATTTCTCGGCGATCGCCGGCGCGGTGGCGCTGTCGATCCTGGTGATCCCCGTTGTCGTGCGCACCACCGAGGACATGCTGAACCTTGTGCCCAACGCGCTGCGCGAGGCTGGCACCGCCATCGGCGCGCCGCGCTGGGTGGTGATCCGCTCGGTCGCCTATCGCGCCGCACTGTCCGGCATCGTCACGGGCATATTGCTGGCAATCGCCCGCATTTCGGGCGAGACGGCGCCGCTGCTCTTCACAGCGCTCAACAACCAGTTCTGGTCGAGCAATCTCAACGCGCCGATGGCCAGCCTGCCGGTGACCATCTTCCAGTTTGCGCTGAGCCCTTATGAGGAATGGCAGCAACTGGCCTGGACGGGCGCACTGATAATCACCCTGACGGTTCTCGGGCTGAGCATCTTCGCCCGCAGCCTTACCGGACGCAGAGAGGACAGATGAAACCGATGTTGTCCACCGACCTGAACGTAGCCGAGACGACCGCCGAGAAGGCCAAGATCGAAGTCAAGAACCTCAACTTCTACTATGGCCAGTCGAAGGCGCTGAAGGACATCAACCTGTCGCTGCCCGAGCGCAGCGTCACCGCCTTCATCGGACCTTCGGGCTGCGGAAAGTCGACGCTGCTGCGCGTGCTCAACCGCATCTACGAGCTCTACCCGAAGCAGAGCGCCGAAGGCCAGGTGCTGCTCGACGGCAAGAACATCCTCGACCCCTCGCAGGACCTCAACCTGCTCAGGACCAAGATCGGCATGGTGTTCCAGAAGCCGACGCCGTTCCCGATGTCGATCTACGAGAACATCGCCTTCGGCGTCAGGCTGTATGAGAAGATCAGCAAGGCCGAGATGGACAATCGCGTCGAACAGGCGCTGAAGCGCGCCGCGCTGTGGAACGAGGTCAAGGACAAGCTCAACGCCAGTGGCCAGAGCCTTTCGGGCGGCCAGCAGCAGCGGCTCTGCATCGCCCGCACCGTGGCGGTGAAGCCGGAGGTCATCCTGCTCGACGAGCCGGCATCGGCGCTCGATCCGCTCTCGACCGCCAAGATCGAGGAGCTGATCGACGAGCTGCAGGCCGACTACACGATCGTGATCGTCACCCACAACATGCAGCAGGCGGCGCGCGTGTCGCGGCAGACGGCGTTCATGTATCTCGGCGAGCTGATCGAATTCGACCGGACCGAGAAGATCTTCACCTCGCCCCGCGAGAAGCGCACGCAGGACTACATCACCGGCCGCTTCGGCTGAGTTCATACGAGGACATAACCATGGCCCATACGGTCGCTTCCTTCGACGAGGATCTGAGGCAGATCAGCCAGCTCATCCGCGACATGGGCGATCTTGCCGGCTCGATGGTCGGCGCGTCGACCAAGGCTCTGCTGAATTCCGACAACGCGCTGGCGCAGCGCGTGGTCTCCGACGATGCCATCATGGACGCGCGCCAGCGCGAGCTCGACGATCGCGCCATCACGCTGATTGCCAAACGCCAGCCGATGGCCGACGACCTGCGCAGCGTCGTTGGCGCCATCCGCATGGCCGGCGATCTCGAGCGCATCGGCGACCTTGCCAAGAACATCGCCAAGCGCGTCGGCTCGGTCGGCATCAGCGCCGCGCCGCGCGACCTTTCGCACTCCATCGACTCGATGGCGCAGCTGGTGCTGATCCAGGTCCAGGGCGTGATCGAGGAATACGCGACCGGCGACGCCACGGCGCTCGCCAAGCTCCGCAACGACGACGAGCGCATCGACGTCAAATACACCTCCGTCTTCCGCGAGCTCCTGACCTACATGATGGAGGATCCGCGCAACATCACGGCTTGCACGCATCTGTTGTTCTGCGCCAAGAATCTGGAGCGCATCGGCGATCACGTCACCAACATCGCCGAGAACGCCTACTATGTGCTGACCGGCACGCAATTGCCCGCGAATCGTCCTAAGCAGGACGAGACGGCGATGTCGGCGCCGGCGGCCTGACAGCGAAGGTGCCTGCTAAATGATCGCGCCACGCATCATGGTGGTGGAGGACGAGGAGCCGCTGGGGGTGCTGCTCCGCTACAACCTCGAATCCGAGGGCTATCAGGTCGAGGTGGTGACGCGCGGCGACGAGGCCGAGATCCGCCTGCAGGAGAATGTGCCCGACCTGCTGGTGCTCGACTGGATGGTGCCGGCGGTGTCCGGCATCGAGCTTTGCCGGCGCCTCAGGATGCGGCCCGAGACCGAACGCCTGCCGATCATCATGCTGACGGCGCGCGGCGAGGAAAGCGACAGGGTGCGCGGCCTCTCGACGGGCGCCGACGACTATCTGGTCAAGCCGTTCTCGACACCGGAGTTCATGGCCAGGGTCAAGGCGCTGCTGCGCCGCGCCAAGCCGGAGGTGCTGTCCAGCGTGCTCAAGGTCGGTGACATCGTCCTCGACCGCGAATCGCACCGCGTCTACCGCAAGAAGAGCGAGATCAGGCTCGGTCCGACCGAGTTCCGGCTGCTGGAATTCATGATGCGGCATCCCGGCCGGGTGTTCTCGCGCAGCCAGCTGCTCGACAATGTCTGGGGCGAGACGATCTATATCGACGAGCGCACCGTGGACGTGCATGTCGGACGCCTGCGCAAGGCGGTCAACAACGGCCGGATGCCCGATGTGATCCGCACCATTCGCGGGGCGGGCTATGCGATCAAGGAAGACTAGATCCTCGGCTCGATGTTCTGACGGGTTCGGCAATTCCGGGATCTGCGTTGGTGGGTAGCCGAGACGCCTGTGCTTCGTCATCCACGGGCGGAGGGAGCTCCGCTCCTGCTCCGCCCTGGAATGACGAAGCTGCGGGGGGCTTCACTAATCTCCGGCGTCTGCAGGATGCTCGGAAGCTAACGATCGCTCTCGAAGCTGCTCAGGCTACGTTCTTGCCCGCTCTTGCCTGCACGCCCGAGGCGAAAATCTCCTGGTCGACGAAGGTCAGCGCGCGCACGGCGCAGCCTTCGCGGATCAGCGGCAATTCGTTCGGCTCGGTATCGAAGGAGATCGAATTTGAATGCTGGCCGCCGGCGGTCTGGGCGATCGCCTCGCGCAGCGCCGGCTCGATCAGGTCGAAGGCGGCGGCGCTGACGCCGACCATGGCGACCGGCGCCGGGTCGATCAGCGCGAACAGGCTGCCAAGGCCGAAGCCCAGCGCCTCCCCGGCCCGGCGATAGGCCTCGCGCTCCGGGCCATCTGTCTCGCGCGCCTTGGCGGCGAGCGCCCGCATGTCGGCGTCGCCGACATCGATCGGCTCGGCGTCCTCGCTCATCTTCATGGCGCTGCGCCAGATGGCGTAGTTGCCGGCATAGGCCTCGACGCAGCCGCGGCGTCCGCAACGGCAGAGCGCGCCGCTCGGACGATGGATCATGTGGCCGAACTCGCCGCCGGACGAATGTGTGCCGGTGAACAGCTCGCCCTTCAGCACCAGGCCCATGCCGATGCCGTGCGAGAGCAGAATGGCGATGAAATTGTCGCGATAGCGGTGGGGATCGCGCCACTGCAGCGCCACAGCCATCATGTTGCAGTCGTTTTCCATGGTGGCCGGAATGCCGAATTCCTTTTCCAGGATGTCGGCGAAGGGAATGTCGGTCAGCGGCGTGATCGGCGACCACAGCATGGCGCGGGCATGGGAATCGGTGATGCCCTGGATGCCCATGGCGATGCGGGCGACGCTGCCGACGTCGAGGTCCGGATCGTCCAGCCGGCGCCGCACGATCGCCAAGCATTCGCCGATCAGCTCGTCGCGCGGCATGGTGAGCGTATCGAGGCGGCGCTGCTCCTCGGCGATGACCTGGCCCGCATAATCGATAACGGCGACCGAGAGGAAATTGAGCGACAGCACCACTGTCACCACCGCCGCCGCCTCCGGCTTGAGCGCGAGGCCCACCTGTGGCCGGCCGCGCTTCAGAGACGCGGTCTCGCTCGGCTTGCTCTCGGCCAGGATGCCTTCCTGGATCAGGTCGGAAGAGATCGCCGAAATGGTCGAATGGCTGAGCCCGGTGGTCGCGGCGATTTCCGTGCGCGACGGCTGGCCGGCCCGGCGCACGGCCGAGAGCACCATGGCGCGGTTGCGCCGGCGCAGGTCGTCGTGGCGGATTCCGACCGACATTTTGTCTCCTCCCAGTCAGCGCGGCCTCTCGATCATGCACAGGACTCGGCGACGCACCAGATTGGTTCAGTCCCGGACGCCGGCACCCGAACCGTCCTGGTTTTTTAAAATATTCGGTGGACGCGGTCTGCGCTTCCTCCGAACTGTTCCGCGATAGTGGCAGAAGCGGTCGGCACTGTCATTATTTATTGCGGGTCTCGAAAAAAAGTACGCGACACCTCAAAAACCGTCAGAATTGCAGTTGACAGCGCTTTAGCGTTCGATCAGTATTTTTTCGAGGCTCGAAAAAAAGCCTCTACATGGCCTTCGGGCCAGTCTGGGTCGCGCCGCGAGGGGCGCAGGGAGGATATCATGAAGAGATTCGCAGCCGCCATTCTGGCGGGCGTCGCCATGTCGTTGACGTTGGCGTCGGTCGCCGAGGCGAAGGACAAGGTGATCGGCGTTTCGTGGTCCAATTTCCAGGAAGAGCGCTGGAAGACCGACGAAGCGGCGATGAAGAAGGCGATCGAGGCCGCCGGCGACAAGTACATATCCGCCGACGCACAGTCCAATCCAGGCAAGCAGCTGACCGACGTCGAAAGCCTGATCTCGCAGGGCGCGAATGCGTTGATAATCCTGGCGCAGGACGCCTCGGCGATCGGACCGGCGGTGCAGAAGGCACTCGACGAAGGCATTCCGGTCGTCGGCTACGACCGCCTGATCGAGAACAAGGACGTGTTTTATCTGACCTTCGACAACAAGGAAGTCGGCCGCATGCAGGCCCGCGAGGTGTTCAAGGCCAAGCCCGAGGGCAATTACGTCTTCATCAAGGGCTCGGGCGCCGACCCGAACGCCGATTTCCTGTTCTCCGGCTCGATGGAAGTGCTGAAGGAAGCCATCGACAGCGGCAAGATCAAGAATGTCGGCGAGGCCTATACCGATGGCTGGCTTCCCGCCAATGCGCAGAAGAACATGGAGCAGTTCCTGACCGCCAACGACAACAAGGTCGACGCGGTGGTGGCGGCCAATGACGGCACCGCCGGCGGCGTCGTCGCGGCTCTGACGGCGCAAGGGCTGGCCGGCACCGTTCCGGTCTCGGGCCAGGACGGCGACCATGCCGCGCTCAACCGCATCGCGCTCGGCACCCAGACGGTGTCGGTGTGGAAGGACGCGCGCGAGCTCGGCAAGCACGCCGCCGAGATCGCCTCGCAGCTCGCCGACGGCAAGAAGATGACCGACATCGCGGGCGCCAAGGACTTCACGACGCCTGGCGGCAACACCGTCAAGTCGCTGTTCCTGACCCCGGTCGCAATCACCAAGGATAATCTCAACGTCGTCATCGACGCGGGTTGGATCAAGAAGGATGAAGTCTGCGCGGGCGTTGCCGCCGGCAGCGTCGCGGTCTGCAACTAAGCTGGCCGTCAGGTTCAAACGCAGCGCCGCGGCCCAACGGCCGCGGCGTTTCTCGAAAGGCTTTCGGGCGTACTGAAGCCGGAGACCATTGGGGCAGTTCACTGTCCGGCAGGATCGCCGAACTGCTCCAGCCGTTTGTTTCCGCGCAATTCCAGGCGGCTACGCACTTTTTCCTGGAATTGCTCTAACATCGTGGTCCGGCATCCGCGCCAGACGGCAAGCCGGCGGGAGGAGATCATGACCGATACGACCTCTGATACGCCGGCCAACCCGGCGGCGGATCGCGCGCGGGCTTCCGAACTGAGCACCGTCGGGCGCTTCCTCAAGGCGACCGAGCTCGACACACGCATGCTCGGCATGGTCGGCGCGCTGCTGATCATCTGGATCGGCCTGCATGTCATCTCGAGCCTGCGGCTCGGCGTCAATCCGCTCGATTTCGACAGCCGAACGTTCCTGACGCCGCGCAACCTGTGGAACCTGTCGGTGCAGACCTCGGCCGTGGCCATCATGGCTTCCGGCATGGTGCTGGTCATCGTCATGCGCAACATCGACCTCTCCGTCGGATCCGCCGAGGGTTTGATCGGCATGGTGATGGGCTTTGCCCAAGTGCATTTCCTGGTGCGAATGGTTGGGCTCGAGCTTGGCAATCCCTGGATCTGGGTGCTGGCACTGTTGATCGGCCTGGCGCTCGGCCTGCTGATCGGCGCCTTCCAGGGCTTCGTCATCGCCTATCTCGAAGTGCCGGCCTTCATCGTGACGCTTGGCGGGCTGCTGGTCTGGCGCGGTGCTGCCTGGTGGGTCACCAGCGGCCAGACGGTGGCGCCGCTCGACGCCACCTTCCAGCTGATGGGCGGCGGACCGGCCGGCTCGATCGGCGCCAAATGGAGCTGGATCGTCGGGATCGTCGCCTGCGTTGCCGTGGTGTTTGCGCTGTTCAACGGCAGGGTGCAGCGCAAGCGCTTCCGTTTCCCGCTGCGTCCGATCTGGGCCGAGACGCTGCTCGGCGCGGTCACCTGCGCGGTCATCATGGGCGCGGTGTGGCTGGCCAATTCCTATCCGTGGCCGGTCGGCATCGTGAACCGCTATGCCGCCGCCAAAAACCTCACCGTCCCCGAAGGCGGCCTGTTCATCGCCCACGGCATCGCCATTCCGGTGCTGATGGCGATCGCCGTCGGCCTCGTCATGACCTTCATCACCAAGCGCACTCGCTTCGGCCGCTATGTCTTTGCCATCGGCGGCAATCCGGAAGCGGCCAACCTTGCCGGCATCAACACGCGCTGGATCACCATGAAGGTGTTCATGATCATGGGTGTGCTGGCGACGATCGCCGCGGCGATCTCGTCGGCGCGGCAGAATTCGTCGACCAATGCGCTCGGCACGCTGGACGAGCTCCTGGTCATCGCCGCGGCGGTCATCGGCGGCACCTCGCTCGCCGGCGGCTCGGGAACCGTGCTCGGCGCTATGCTCGGGGCGCTGCTGATGCAGTCGCTGCAGTCCGGCATGGTGCTTCTCGGCGTCGATTCGCCGCTGCAAAGCATCGTCGTCGGCGCCGTGCTGGTCATCGCGGTCTGGCTCGACACCATCTACCGCAAGCGGGTGTGAAGGAGGCAGCATCATGGCAGACGAGAACGCTCCCGCCGACGCCGCGCTGGTCGACATGCGCAACATCTCGATCGCCTTCGGCGGCATTCGCGCCGTCGACGACGCCTCCATCGATCTCTTCCCCGGCGAAGTGGTGGCGCTGCTCGGCCATAACGGGGCCGGCAAGTCGACGCTGATCAAGATACTGTCCGGCGCCTACAAGCGCGATGCCGGTCAGATCTTCGTCAATGGCGAGGAGGCAGCAATCTCCAACCCGCGCGACGCCAAGAAATACGGCATCGAGACGATCTATCAGACGCTGGCGCTTGCCGACAATGTCGACGCCGCCGCCAACCTTTTCCTTGGCCGCGAGCTGATGACAGCCTGGGGCACGCTCGACGACGTCGCCATGGAGGCCGAAGCGCGCAAGGTGATGGGCCGGCTCAATCCGCGCTTCCAGCGCTTCAAGGAGCCGGTGATCAAGCTGTCCGGCGGACAGAGGCAGTCGGTGGCGATCGCGCGCGCGATCCTGTTCAACGCGCGAATCCTGATCATGGACGAGCCGACGGCAGCGCTCGGCCCTCAGGAGACGGCCCAGGTCGGCGAACTGGTGCGGCAGCTCAAGGCCGACGGCATCGGCATTTTCCTGATCAGCCACGACATCCATGACGTGTTCGAGCTGGCGGACAGGGTCTGCGTCATGAAGAACGGCCAGGTCGTCGGTACGGCGCGCACCAGCGACGTGACCCAAGACGAGGTGCTCGGCATGATCATTCTGGGCAAGTGCCCGCCGGGCGCCATGCCAGGCCCGGGAGCGCTGAAAATCGCGGCCTAAGACCATAAATTGGTTGGCTAATTTGCGACTTGTTTGATGAGCCAATCGCGGCGTTGGGTTGGCCTTGCCATTGTATTGGCGCGGAGACTTGCCCATAAAGGTAGCCAACCATCCATGGGCCGCACCCTGCATTGAAAAAGCTTTTCCCGATCGTCGCCTTCATCGCCGTCGCGCTGATCAGCCTGACGATGGCGGGGTTCGCCTATTTCGCGACCCAGGAGGCGGCACGCATCAAGTTCGAGGGAACCGCCGACGATGCGCTCAACCGCATCGAGAGCCGCATCGACCTGCATCTGTCGCTGCTGCGCTCGACCCAGGCGCTGTTCGATGCTCGTAACGGCGATATCACGCGCGGCGAGTTCAAGGCCTTCCTCACCGCGCTCGACATCGACGACAATTTCGCCGGACTGCGCGGCATCGGCTTCCTGAGGCTGGCCAAGACCGGCGACGAGGCCACGCTCGAGCGCGACATCCTGCGCGCTCGCGGTTCGGCCCACCCGGTCTATCCGGCAATCACGCAGCAGCAATGGCGCACGCCCATCGTGCTTTTCGAGCCGCTCGATACCTCCAACCAGTCGATCATCGGCTTCGACATGTTCAGCGACCCGGCACGGCGGGCGGCAATCGAGAAGGCCATGGCCGACGACCGGCAGCACGCCAGTGGGCTCGTTCAACTTGGCCAGGGACAAGGGCTGGAGCAGACATTCCCCGGATTTCTGGTCTTCGTGCGGCTGAACGTGGAAACGGCCCCGGACGTCATCAATGCCAGCCGCTCCTCGACCGCCGGCTTCCTCTACGCCTCCTTCCGCGCACGCGATCTGTTCCAGGTGGCGCTCAGCAAGGCTCCGCTGCTGCCGGTCAACGTCGAAATCTTCGACGGCCAGCCGGGAGCCGACAATCTCCTGTTCCGGTCGGAGGCGCCGCCGGCCGAATCGCTCGGCGGAAAGCTGCTGGCGCGCCGGGATATCGTCGTGGCCGGCCGACCCTGGACTGTCCTGTTTCGGCCGACGAGCGCTTTCGCGCTGCCTTCCTCGCGCGCTATTCCCGTGATGCTCGGGCTGTTCGGTCTGCTGCTCGCCGGGGCGATTGCCTTGGTGGCCCGCTATCAGGAGCGCGCCTACGAGGCGAAGTCGCTGCTGCATGAGGCGACGGAGAAGAGCCTGCTGGAAAAGGAGCTGATCCTGCAGGAGATGAAGCACCGCATCAAGAACTCGATCACCAGGGTGCTGGCGATCGCGCGGCAGACTGCTTCGCAGGCCACGGACGTGAAGGAGTTCTCGGCATCATTCTCGGCGCGGTTGCAGGCGATGGCCGCGTCGCAGGACATGCTGACACGCTCGCGCTGGCAGAAAGCGGACCTCGGCGACCTGCTGCGCACCGAGCTCGGGCAGGTGTTCGGCAAAGAGCTTTCCGAAGGCATATTGTCGGGGCCGGAAGTGCTGCTTGACGAGACGACGACGCAAGCGCTCGGCCTGACCTTTCACGAGCTTGCCACCAACGCGCTGAAATATGGCGAGGCCGGCAACTCGGTGGGCGCCCTGAAGGTCGAGTGGCGGGTCGAAGGACGTGGCCGGGAGCGGACGCTGGTGCTCAATTGGCGCGAGGCCGGGCAGAAGAAACTGGAGCCGCCGGCAAAGACCGGTTTCGGCACCAAGCTGATCGATCTCAATGTCACGCGCGAATTGCGCGGTACGATCAAGCGCGACTACCGGGCCGACGGGCTTAAGGTGGAAATCCGAATACCCCTGCCAGGCTGAGCGCCCGTCAGTCAGGGTCCAACGAGGATCTACCCGGGGACCGCTGGTCGGCCCCCCGGGTAGATGACTGTGTCTCGCGGAAAATCAGTTGCAGCGGGCCTTGTATCTCGTGCCGTCAGAGCGGCGATACACGCAATAGCCATTGCGCAGGTTGCGAACCAACAGGCCGGACCCGGCGCCCACAGCCGCGCCGATCAGCGCGCCCCTGCCGCCGCCGACCAGGCCGCCGACGCCGGCGCCGATCAAGCCGCCCCCGACGACATCCTGCTCAGTCGTGGTGCAGCCGCTAACGGCGACCACGGCAACCATGGCAATGATCATTTTCCGCATAAATAGCTCCTCGCTTTTGTCCTCACTTTTGGCAGTGCCAACCGCCGTTTAGCACGAAAAAACGGGCTTTGCCTGCCCGATCTTGTTATTGCTGAAGAGAGTGTCTTACGGGCGTGCGCCGTTTGACGCGACAAGCGCGCCGGAAGTTTCCAGCGACGCGACGAGCCTGCCGTCGGGACGCACGGTCCACAGCAGTTGATCGTAGTCGTCTTCAAGTGCCGGATCGACGGCAAGGCACTCGCCCTTGACACGCGGCGTGCGCCCCTGCAGGTCGCCCAGCGCAAACGGCCGTTCGGCGATGCAAGCCTCGAAAGTCTCGAAGACGCTGACCGGCACCGACAGTTCGCGGCAATCGGTCATGGTGTCCGAGCAGCCAATGACGAGGAGCAAGGCGGCGATGTGTTCCACGGGTCGAATCCTCCCGCCGCAAAGAACGATTGTTGCCGCTCAAAAGTTCCTGCTCGGCGGAGTCGGCGCGCAATGGCGCGTGCCCTTGGCGCCGGCCGGCTGCTCGATTGGAAAGATCAGGCCAGTTGCCAGTCCACCGCCAGCACGAGAGCAGCAACAAGGGCGACGGCGCCGAGGCGAAGCGATGGATGGGAGGAACGGGGCGAGGCGGTGCTTCGGCGTCCTGGAAGCCGCCCATCGAGACGCGGGCGGCCCGCTCCAGCCTGTTCATATCGGCAATCATCTTCGGTTCCTCCCAAATCGCGGTGTGATTGCGCGGCTGGGTTTGATGCGTCGCGAGCGGTTCAGCTCCTCACGGGATCGCCGATCCACTCCAAGGTTTACGCAACTCGGAAGGGCATTGCGCGCTATCCTGGAGTTGCTTCTGCCGGGGAACACAATCGGATTTTATGGTGAACAGCAGGTTAAACGCCTCTCCGGCGGCTGACCGTTGCCCCGGGACGTGGTTGTCATTCTATCTCGAAATTGCCGCGCGGGATGGTCAGGCGATATTCGAGACGATCGTCGTCGATATCGAGACTGGCGGAGCCGTTCAGCGACGTCGGCACGACGCGTTCGAGGGCGACGCTGCCAAAACGATTTTCGGTGCGCCGACCGGCGCCGATCCTTTCTGTCCAAATCAGCAAAAGGCCAGGCGAAGTCTCGCTGCCGGCCGCGATCCTGGCGCTTACCCTGATCCGTCCGTCAGGCTGCGACAGGGCGCCGTAGCTTACCGAATTCACGGCCAGCTCGTGCATGGCCAGTCCGATATGAAGGGCAGCGTTCGGATTGAGGTAAGGGTTCTCCCCATCGAAACGCAGGCTGCGACTTGGATCGGCGCTATAGCGGCCGACCTGGCCGGACACGAGCTCACGAAGCGCCGCTCCCCGCCAGTTGGAGGATGTCACCAGATCCTGAGACGAGGCGAGCGACTGGATGCGGCCGCGAAAGTGCGTCAGGAAATCGCCGAGCGTCTCCGAGTAGCGTCCGGTCTGGGTGGCTATGCTCTGGATGATGGCCAGAAGATTCTTCGAGCGATGGCTGACCTCTCGCAGCAGCGTCTTCAGCGTCTGCTCGCGGCGCTTCTGCTCCGTCGTCTCGACCATGGTGGTGACGACGCCCTGAACCTCGCCGGAGTCGCTGCGATCGGCATCGATCCAGACATGGAACCAGCGCACGCCGTCACTGTCGGAAATGCCGAGCTCGAGGCGATCCGGGTTGCCGGTTTCAATCACCTTGCGCTTGGCTGCGCCTATGCGCTCGGACTGCGCGGGGGAAAGCACATCCTTGCCCTCGGCCGTCTCGCACGCCCACGGGGCGCGCATGTTGCGCGCCCAGACGGTCTTCATTTCACGATCCTGGTAGAGGACCGAAATTCCAGCATTGTGGAGCGCGTGGAGCAGCGCGCGCCCCACCTGCATCCCGCTTTCCGCCGGATGCATCGCGATTACTTCGTCGCTGCGCTCTTGCGTATAGTCCTTCTCTGAGGCCTTGGAACGCATTCGATACTTCCCGCATCCAGGCGCGAACGGCTTACGAGGATTGCTGCCCCGGTCTTGACCTACTGACACTTACGCTGCCCAAAAGCGGTCCGCCGGACGACATCCTTTTGGGGACATCGCCCGGCGGTGGCTGGAAACCGTTTGAGGGGTGCGGCTTCCAGTGTTCGGCACTGCCCCTGGTCAGGTTCTCCTGACGAGGCCGGCGATGAGTGAGATCACCAGGAAAGCAAGGAAGACGAAGAACAATATCTGCGCGATGCCAGCCGACGTGCCGGCGATGCCGCCGAACCCAAGCGCGCCGGCGATGATCGCGACCACAAGAAAAACGAGCGCCCAGTACAGCATGATATCTCTCCTTCTAACGTCCTGGAAAAAACGTTGCTGGATGGCGTTTGTTCCACCATTTGCGGAAAAAGACGATCCCCTGAAAACGCTTCACGGATGGGACTCCGCGCCGCATCTTGCGAGGCGCGGGCGCCTCGCATGAGAGCTCAATGATCGGACATGCGGTCAGGCCGCGGCTTTCGCCTGCCGGTCGAAGAACAGCGCCTGACTGATCAGGGCCTTCACCATGTCTGGATTGAAGGGCTTGGTCACCAGAAACGCCGGTTCGGGACGCTCGCCGGTCAACAGGCGCTCAGGGAAAGCGGTGATGAAGATCACCGGCACCGGCGTCGAGGACAAGATCTCATTAACGGCCTCTATGCCCGAGCTGCCATCGGCGAGCTGGATGTCGGCCAGCACCATTTTCGGACGCGTCTTGCCGAAAACGGCGACCGCCTCGGCGTGCGTGCGGGCGGTGCCGACAACGCGATGGCCGAGGCTTTCGACCATTTCCTCGATGTCCATGGCGATCAGCGGCTCGTCCTCGATGATCAGCACGTCGGTCGCGACCTGGCGGGAAATCTCGCTGCTTGCCTGGGCAAGCAATTCGGAGAACTCCTGTTCGTCGGCATCGAGGATTTCCGCGGCTTCATCCTCGCTGAAACCCTCTACGGCGACCAGCAGGAAAGCTTGCCTCGGCCGCGGCGCGATTGCGTTGAGATTGGCGGCCGCCCGCTGCTCCCAAGCTGTCTGCGCATGCTCTTGCGGCACGCGGATCGCAATCGAAGTGAAAAGCCTGGCAAAGACCTTGTACAGCGCAATGCGATCGCTCGATGCCTTGGGGAAAACTTCGGTGTCGGCGATGATGGCCTCCAGCATCGCAGCAACCAGGGCGTCACCGCTTTCCTGCGATCCCGACACGGCGCGCGAGAAACGGCGGAGGAAAGGCAGGTGAGGAGCGATGGTTGCGGACAGGCTCATATTTGACGTCTCCCTCAGATGACGTTGTTGCATTGCAAAGGCTAGACTCACTGGAAGTCCCGGCAAAACCAACGTCGGCTTTCTGAAAAAGTTCCGCCGGGCAGGGAACTAAATTAGGAAGCGGGCGTTTCCGGCTTTGGGATGGGCAACCAGACAAGGGTGCCGCTTGCGTCGTGATCTATGGTTTTAAAGCGGTTTCAGGTGCTGGGACTTAGGGCAAACATGAAAGAAATGTCAAAGAATGCAATAACTGGCGCCCCGAGCAGGCACCGGAACGGGGGTAGCAGTCCGCTCGGACCGAACTCCGAAATCGCCCGCAAACTCAAGCAATATTACGACGAGCTGGTCTCCGATCAGGTGCCGGATCGATTCGCTCAGTTGCTCAGCCAGCTGGAAAAGGCCGAACCCGCCGAGAAAAAGGACTGAGACATGGCGGCGGTCTCCCAGAGCTTCAAGACCGAGCTGCTCGGCGCGATCCCAAGCCTGCGCGCCTTTGCGGTGTCGCTGACGCAGAATGCCGACAAGGCGGACGACCTCGTCCAGGAAACCCTGGTCAAGGCGTGGGACAAACATGAGAGTTTCCAGCCGGGCACCAACCTCAAGGCCTGGCTGTTCACGATCCTGCGCAACGAATTCTATTCGCAGATGCGCAAGCGCGGCCGCGAGGTGCAGGACAGCGACGGCATCATGACCGCCAGGCTCGCCGTCCACCCGGCCCAGCATGGCCAGCTCGACCTCAAGGATTTCCGCGGCGCGCTGGAGCAGCTGCCGGAGGATCAGCGCGAAGCCATTATCCTGATCGGCGCGTCCGGCTTTTCCTACGAAGAGGCGGCGGAGATCTGCGGCTGCGCGGTGGGCACGATCAAGAGCCGGGTCAGCCGCGCGCGCGCCCGGCTGCAGGACATCCTGAAGATTTCTGGCGAGGACGAATACGGCCCCGACGCGATCTCGGCGCAGGTGACAGGATCAAACGCCGCCTGACACCGACCTCCGGCTCTTCGACGCTACGTCGTCACGCCGCTTTCGCGCGCCTGCAGGCGAGCGCCAGGGCCTGGATCAGATCGTCTCCCGAGTAGGGCTTGGTGACCAGCTTAATCTCGGGAAAAGAGCCTTCGAGATCCTCGGCGTCGGAGTAGCCGGACGCGAAGACGAATGGAATGCCCGCGCTGCGCAGCCGCTCGGCGAAGTCGAGTGTCGAGGTGCCGCCGAGCATCAGGTCGACGATAGCGGCGTCGAACCACGAAAACCCATCCCGCAGGTCGATTTCAGCCAGGTCCCCAACAATCGTGACCTCGGCTGCCCCTTGGTCGCGGCATAGTTGCTCGACATCCATCGCTATCAAGAATTCGTCTTCCAAGACCAGGATGCGCAATCCGTCTAGCAATGGGGGCACGTGGCGGCGACTCCTATAAGGCTTCAGTCATGCGCGGTATTCGGCGCTCTGTCATTTAAAAAAGACATGACCGGCGATGCATTGCGTGAGCGGCGGAACCTCGGTCCGGGTGAAGCGTTTGTATTCGCCCGATCGGGGCAGGGGTTTCGAAGAGGGGTCGAAATGTCCGGCCAGAGCGCATATTCCCTTGCCACCCGCCAATATCCTTGCGGCAAGTGCCCGCTGCGGCCGCTGCCAGTCTTTCGCCAATTCGAGAGTCAGGAGCTGTTGTTCGTCAGCGGGTTCAAGAAAGGAGAGCTTGCGGTCGACAAGGGGGCGACCGTGCTGGTCGAAGGCAGCCACAGCGCGCATCTCTACACCATACTTTCAGGCTGGGCATTCCGCTACAAGCTGTTGCGCGACGGGCGGCGGCAAATCCTCAACTATTCCATGCCCGGCGATCTCATCGGCCTGCAAGGCAGCCTAATGGGCGAGATGCAGCATTCCGTCGAGGCCTTGTCGCCGATGCTGCTGTGCGTCTTCGAGCGCGACCAATTGCACGAGCTTTACCGTAACTACCCGGGCCTGGCCTATGACATCACCTGGATGGCGTCGCGCGAGGAGCGCATGCTCGATGAAAACCTGCTGAGCATCGGTCGCCGTTCCGCGCTGGAGCGCACCGCCTATCTTGTCGCCTTCATCTCCAGCCGTGCCCGGGGCGCAGGCCTTAACGGCAAGCGGCCGGTGCAGATCCCGATCACGCAGCAGCATATCGCCGATACGCTCGGCCTGTCGCTAGTGCATACCAACAAGACGATCCGCAAGCTGATGGACCGTAAGCTGATCATTTGGCGTGACGGTGGTTGCGAGGTTATCAGCCATGAGGGGCTGACGGAGTTGGCCGGCTGGCAAGGTTTGGGTGAGGAGCGCAGACGGCTCATCTGACGACGACCGGCAGAACGGAACTCCGGTCTCGGCCAAGCGTTGAAATGGAAGCAAACTTAAGGAGTTACGCAATGGCGACCGCCGCAGGCAGATCCGCAACAGATACTCCCCCCAGCGCCGACCTCGAAGCCGACATCCGGCAGTTGAAGGCCGATATCGAAGAGCTCACCAGGCAATTGGCCAAGACCCGGGACGACAGTTACGGGGCAGCGCGCCGCGCGGCCGCCGAAGGCGTCGAGCAGCTGCGCGCGCACGGCGAGGCAGCGTTCGAAAGCATGCGCGGAAGCGCTCAGGATTTGGAAGCGCAGTTGATAGCCAGCGTTCGCGAAAAGCCGGTGACGTCGCTGGCGATTGCGGCGGGAGTAGGCTTCCTGTTCGCGCTGCTGTCGCGCCGCTAGCAGCCCTCATATGGGGACGCTGGTTTCGCTTATTTCCGGCCTTGCTTCCGGCGAGGCGGTGGCGGCCTTGCAAAGAGCGCGGCTGACCGCAATCCTCTACGGACTTGCCGGTGTTTTTGCCCTGTGCGGCGTCGGTTTCCTCATCGGCGCGGCCTATATCTGGCTGGCGGCGCGCTACGGGCCGCTAGCGACCAGCCTCGGCTTCGGCATCGGCTTCCTGGTGATCGCCGGGCTGATTGTCGTGATCCACAAGCTCACAACCAGCATGCGGGCGCGGCGGCGCGCGCGAAGGCGAAAGGCCGACATGACGGCGGTTGGCGTTACCGCGGCGCTCGCTCTGCTCCCGGCGCTCGCGAAAAGCAAGGGCGGCCTGGGCACGCTTCTCGCGCCCGCGATCGCGCTCGCCGCCTACGCCATCTACCGCGAGAACGTGAAGGCTGGGCCTCGAGAAAAGGATCGCAGCGAAACGCCATAGGCGCGGCAAGCCGGTCGGGGCGGCCGACCGTGCCGGATATAGCTGTCGGATTGGGAACTTTCGCGGAAAGGGTCCGTTACCCGACCATGCCGTGCTCGGCGTGCCCGCCCCCACACCTGGAGACCGACCATGCCCAAGACCGTTCCTGAAAACGAAGCCCGCCAGGGGCATTGGGGCTGGCATGCGCTCAGGATTCTCGTCGCCGGGCTGCTGCTGGTATTCATCGCCTGGGGCGTAGCCGAGATTTATGGCGTGCTGATCAAAGAGCCGAGCACCGAGCAGCAGCACGTCCCACAACCTCCAGGGACCGAGCAGGCGCCTGCTCCCAGCGGTCAAACACAGTAGTTTTGAGGTCTTGGCTTCATTCAGGCTGCCTTTGCCTGCGCGCTGCTTCTAGGGACCAGCACGTTAAGGGTCGCTGGATGGATCTCGACCGTGGTTTCGCGTTCCAGCTTGACCAACTCTCCGTCCATCACCGCCTTGAACTTTGTCGGCGAGGAATGAATTTTCAGCACGGCTTTGTCAGCCTGGTGGATCTCGACATGTTCGCTTTGGCGCCACCGGCCGCGCAGCATGGCAAGCAGCAATTTCACCAAGTCACGGCGCCGGCGCGCAACGCTGACATAGATGCCAAGCACGCCGCCGGCCGGATTGTCCGCATAAGGCAGATGGCCCTCGCCGAACAGATTGTTGCTGATGCCAATTCCGGTCGCGCGGGTGATGATGTCGGTCTTGCCGATGGTCAAGGTCACCTTGAGGGTGCGCGGGTTCTTGATCGTTGCCCATGCGGCGCGAACCGACGCCCGCATCTTTCCCAGCCGCGAGCCAAAATCCATCTTCTCGCGGAGCTGGACCATTCTGGCATGCATGCCGATTGAAAATTGATGCACGAAGGGACGGCCATTCGCGGTCGCCATATCGACAGCCTTGACCTCGCCGTCGGTAAAGGCCTTCAAGGCGGCCTCCAGTGTTTGGGGGATGCCAAGGCTGCGCGCGAAAAGGTTCATCGTACCGGCCGGCAATATGGCCAAGGCCTTCTTCTTGTTCATCAGAAGCGAGGCGGCGGTGGACACCGTTCCGTCGCCGCCTCCGGCCAGCACGACATCGACGGTGCGCCTGGCTATGGCCTTTTCCAAAGCCGTGGCGATTTCGCCGCCCGCAACGATGTCGATCTGAACCGAATGGCCGGCCGCTTCCAGAAGCTCGCGGACCCGGTCGGCAAAGGCTGCAACATCGGTCGTGCGCAGGGTGCCCCCGTCCTTGTTCAGCACCGCAGCAAACCGCATGCCCCTCTCCGTCCTGCTATTGTTAGGCCAAAAACGAGCTCTCAGCCGGAGGCTGAAACGGAAAGGGGCCGCCGAAGGTTCCGCGTCAGCGAGCAAGTCAAGCGCCGTGGACGGGCGCCGTTTGGAACAAGGCTCCCCTCACGACGTTGTGAAATCGTGGAATATTGCCGCGCTCGCCCTTGCCTTGTGCGAGGCCGCGAATGCGGCGCGTAGGAAATCAGGCACGAGGAGAGACGATCATGATCCGCACTCTTTTTGCAACGACCGCGCTTGCAACCCTCCTAGCAACCGGGGCCATTGCGCAGAACACAACGCCTGCACCGGCGCAGGCGCCCGCCACCGAAACCCCCGCGCCCGCCGCCGAGACCCAAGCTCCAGTAGTACGTGCAGACGGGGCGCTGATGACCAACATCATCGGTGAGTCCGTCTATAATGGGACCGGCGACGATGCCGAAGACATCGGCAAGGTCGACGACGTCGTTTTCGATGCAAGCGGCAACGTAAAATCCGTCATCATCGGCGTCGGCGGCTTTCTTGGCGTCGGCACCAAGGATGTCGCCTTCGATTACAACAAGCTGGAATGGGCCGAGAAGAACGGCGACCGCTGGCTCGTAGCGAAGACGACCAAAGACGAGCTGAACGCACAGGCGGCCTTCGATCGCAAGGCCTATGATCCGGCCCCGGCGCAAACGACCGATGCCACGCAGCCTGCGACCACCGACACCGGAACGGCGCAAGCGCCCGCGCAGCCGGCCCAGCCGGTAGAGAAGGCTGAAGGCAATCTCGCCACCAACATCATGGGCGAGTCGGTCTATAACGGCACCGCCGACGACGCCCAAAAGATCGGTGACGTCAACGACATCGTTCTTGCCAAGGACGGCAAGGCCGAATCCCTCGTGATCGGCGTCGGCGGCTTCCTGGGCATTGGCGAGAAGAACGTTACCTTCGACTTCGCCAAGGCCAAATGGGCAGAGAAGAATGGCGATCGCTGGTTGATCGCCGAGACGACGAAGGAAGAGCTGGAGGCTCAGCCGGACTTCAACCGCAAGGCCTATGATCCGGCGCCGGCCGCAGCCACCACGGCTTCGAACACTGCTCCGGCAACGACCACCCCTGCCGTGACCTCGTCCGACACCACGGCCGACAAGGAGGCCAAACCGGCTCAGCCGGCCCAGACGACGGCTGAGACCAAGCCCGCGGCGCCGGCTGCGAATACGACGGCTGAGAACAAGCCGGCCGATGCCGGCACAGCCGCCACCGACACGACCAAGACAGCCTCGATCGACAAATCGACGTTGAACGAAATGCCGATGGGCAACATCAGAGTCGACGACCTGAAGGGCACCACGGTATACGGCGCCAACGATGTCGAGATCGGCGAGATTGGCGACGTCGTGCTGACGCCCGACAACAAGCCGGATGCGGTCGTTATCGATGTCGGCGGTTTCCTCGGCATCGGCGAGAAGGAAGTCGCCCTCGGCATGGATAAGCTGAAGTTCATGACCGACAAGGACGGCAATAAGTATCTCTACACCAACTTCACCAAGGAGCAGTTGGAGGCGCAGGCAGCCTACGACAAGAGCTCCTATGCCGCAAACCGCGACAAGCAGAGGATGGTCCTGCAGTAAGGGACCAGGCAGCGGGCAGCGGGCAGCGGGCAGCGGGCAGCAGGGAATACGAGTTTCGCTATTCCCTGCTGCCTGCTGTCTTGCTCACATGGCCGACCACTCCGTCCTTTGTCAGCTCCGCCAGCGCGAGTGATTGGTCGAGATGGTTGGCGCGCCAGGTGAGCATCTTCTCGGCGAGTTCCAGGCGCACCGGCAGATAGGCGGGGTCGTGCGCGACGTTGCTCAACTCGTCCGGATCGCTAGCCAGGTCGAAGAGAAGCGGCGGCAGGCCGCCGCCGAAATGGACATATTTGAAAGCCTCGGTGCGAAGGACGGCAAGGTTGCAGTCGCGTGAGCCGATGCCGAAATGCCGCTCGGCTTCGCCGTCGGCGGCCGAGCGGAAATCGAATTCCCACTGCGCCGCGTCGCGCCAGTCGGCCGGCTCCTCGCCGTCGAGCCAGGACGCCAGGTGCTGCGTCGATCAGGTCGAGCAAGGTCGGGAAGACGTCCACCGCCTCGGTGAAGCGATCGATGGATGCGCCGGCCGCTTTTGTCCGGCGCGGATCGCGCACGATCAACGGAATGTGGTAGCTGGCGTCAAAGAAGCCGCCTTTGCCGAGCATGAAGTGGTCGCCCATCATCTCGGCATGGTCGGAGGTGAGCACAACCACAGTGTCATCCCAACTGCCGGCCGCCTTCAGCGCTTCCCAGATGCGGCCGAGCTGCGCGTCGAGCTCGGAGATCATGCCGTAGTAAAGCGCACGGATCCGGCGGAAATTCTCCTCGCTCCAATCCCGCACCTTGCCCTCGACGCCGGGAACGAACTTCGTCCGCTTCTGCAGGCCAAGATCGTATGCGAGGTAGGGGTGGCTTTGCGCCTCGGCTTGCCAGTTCGCCGCGCGCCGGAAAGCGGGGCCGTCGGCCGGGTCGTACATGGTGTTGTAGGGCTGCGGCACGATGAAAGGCGGGTGCGGGCTGATGAAGGAGATGTGCGCGAACCACGGCGCCGACTGCTCCTGTTCGCCAAGCCAGCGGATGAATTCGCCGGCCAGGAAGGCCGCCGGCGTCTGGTCCTTCGAATAGACCGGCGGCGCGTTGCTTACATCATCGCCGACCTTGCCCTGCTTGCCAGCCGGACGATGGATGCCCGGTGCCCCGGCACTCGTGTCGATGCCTTGCGTCCGCAGCCAGGACAGCCACTGCTTCTGATGTTCGGGCAGCAACTGCCGGACGCTGAAGCCGGGCAGCACGCCTTCATAACTCCTCAGCCGCGGATCGCCGGCCGCAAGCCGGCGCGGGTCCGGCGCCATATCGGTATAACCGAACAACGTGGGGTCATAACCCACCGCGCGAGCGGAAAGCGCGATGTTACCGTGGCGGGCGTCGAGCGGCGAGCCGTTGCGGCAGACCCGGTTGTTCATCTGATAGAGGCCGGTGTAGAGGCAGGCGCGCGCCGGCGAGCAGGGCGCCGCTCCACCGTAGTGGCGCCGGAACAGCACGCCCTCGGCCGCGAGCGCATCCGCAATCGGCGTTTTCACCACCGGATGTCCCGCCGCCGACAGACAATCGCCGCGCCACTGGTCGCAGGTGATGAGAAGAACATTCGGGCGGCTCACTCGGTTCTCCAAACTCTTCTCCTCAACATGGTGCGCCCGCTCATGGAGCCGAAATTTCCCGATCGGCGCAAGGAGGCAGTTTCATCAATTGGTGAACATCGGTCTTATGGCCGTTCACTTTTGTGATACAGTCCATTCTGAGTTTGGTCGCTTTGCCGGGCCCGGCGCTATCCTCATATTGCGGTGGACAGCGGCAAGGGCCGCAGCAAGGATAGGGAAGGAGCAAGACCATGCTCAATCAGATCAAGGGCCTGCATCACGTTACCTCGATGGCAAGCGATGCGCGCCGCAACAATGAATTCTTTACCAAGAAGCTCGGCCTGCGTCGGGTGAAGAAGACCGTCAATTTCGACGCACCGGACGTCTATCACCTCTACTATGCCGACGAGTTCGGCACGCCGGGCTCGGTGATGACCTATTTCCCGTTCCCCGACATCGGCAAGGGCCGGCATGGGGTGGGTGAAGTCGGCACCACCGTCTTCTCAGTGCCGGAAGGCACGATCGGCTATTGGGAAAAGCGCTTCGCCGACGAGGGCGTCAGCGGTGTTGGCCGCAGCGAAAGCTTTGGCGAGAAGCGGCTTGCCTTCACCGGCCCCGACGGCGACAGTTTTGCGCTGGTCGAAGACAAGGCCGACGGCAGAGCGCCCTGGGTGAAGGGCGGCGTCCCCGCCGATGAGGCGATCCGCGGCTTCCACTCGGTCGCGCTGAGACTGAAGGACGGCGGCGCCACCGAGGAGCTGCTGAAGTTCATGGGCTATGAAGAGGTCGACAAGTCCGGCAACATCCGCCGGATGGCGATCAAGAACGGCAACGGCGCCGACGTCGTCGACATCGAATCGCTGCCGGGCGCAGGCTTTGCCAATCTCGGCGCCGGCTCTGTGCACCATGTCGCCTTCGCGGTCGAGGATCGCGCTAGGCAGCTCGAAGTGCGCAAGGCGCTTGTCGACACGGGTTACGGCGTGACGCCGGTCATCGATCGCGACTATTTCTGGGCGATCTATTTCCGCACGCCGGGCGGCGTGCTGTTCGAGGTGTCGACCAACGAGCCGGGCTTCAACCGCGACGAGGACACCGCGCATCTCGGCGAGGCGTTGAAGCTGCCGACGCAGCATCAGCATCTGAGACCCTATCTCGAACAGCATCTGCAGAAGCTGGAAGACTGACGCCATGAGCAAGGACGCCTACATCTACAAAGTGCTGCCCGGTTCGCCGGGCGGCCCGCTGCTGTTCGTCTTCCACGGCACCGGAGCCGACGAGAACCAGCTTCTGTCCTTCGGTCGCCAGCTCGCGCCTTCGGCGACGTTAGTCTCGCCGCGCGGCGATGTGTCGGAGCAAGGTGCCGCCCGTTTCTTCCGCCGCACCGGCGAAGGCGTCTACGACATGGACGACCTCGCGCGGGCGACGGCCAAGATGGCCGGCTTCGTCAAGGCGCATGTCGAAGCGGCAAAGCCCTCGGCGGCGTTCGGCCTCGGCTATTCCAACGGTGCCAACATCCTGGCCTCGGTGGTGTTCGCCGAGCCAGGACTGTTCGATGCCGCGGCGCTGATGCATCCGCTGATCCCGTTCGAGCCGCAGGTGCAGGGCAGCCTTGCCGGGCGCCGCATCCTGATCACGGCCGGCAGGCGCGACCCGATCTGCCCGCCGAACCTGACAACGCGGCTGGAGGCCTATTTGCGCGCCGACGGGGCCGATGTCACAGTGGAATGGCACGACGGCGGGCACGAGGTGCGGCCGAATGAAATCGAAGCGGCGCGGCGGCTCTTTGCCCTCTCGCTCGTCGGCGCAGGAGGCAAGAAAAATGGCTGACCAGCTGCCCGAGATCGAACTGGAAGATCGCGGCTCCAAGGGTCGCTACCTGCTGCGCGGACCGGGCGGCGCCGAGGCCGAAATGACCTTCACCAAGGTCGGCGAGCACCAGCTCATCATCGATCACACCGAGGTGCCGGATGTCTTTCGCGGCCAGGGCGCCGGGCTTCGCCTGGTAACCCGCGCCGTCGAGGACGCGCGCGCGGCGGGCAAGAAGATAATCCCGCTCTGCCCCTTCGCCAACGCCCAGTTCCGCCGCCATCCGGAATGGGCCGACGTGCTGAAGTAGTAGCACCCGTCTTCCACTTCTCCCCGAGGGAGAAGGTGGCCGCGAAGCGGCCGGGTGGGGGAGTTCCAGGGAAAAACCGACTGTCTTACTCCGCTGCAGCGCCCTCAACCGTCTCGGCGCTGCGTGCCGATCCACCGCCCGGGGGCGAGCGACGCGGCCCAGCCATAAATGCGAACACGCGTCTGGCATTTGCGCAGTTCGGCCATCTTGCCTAATTAGACAGATCACCTGGGATTCTCCCGCCCCGATCCGCCACCTCAAAAAGCGAATGGCCTGATGACCGAATCCGACCTCATTCCCGTTTTCGACGGCCACAACGACACGCTGCTGAGGCTCTACCAGTCGAACGAAGCGGATGTCGAAAAGCTGTTCATCGAGGGCACGCCGGGCGGTCACATCGACATGCCGCGCGCCAACAAGGGCGGTTTTGCCGGCGGCATGTTCGCGATCTTTCCGCCGCCGATCGAAAAGACCAAGCGCAGCGCCGTGCCGCCGGCGCCGAGCGACAACGAACCACTGCCGCCGGAACTGCCGCGCGCCGAGGCGGTCACTTCGACCATCGGCATGGCCTCGATCCTGTTCAGGCTCGAGCGCGCCGGCGCGCTCACCGTCTGCCGCAGCGCCGGCGATGTGCGCGAGGCGATGGCGAATGGCTCGATCGCCGCGGTGTTCCATATCGAAGGCGTCGAGGCGATCGATCCCGAGCTTGCCATGCTCGACGTGCTCCATGCCGCCGGGCTCCGCTCGCTGGGGATCGTCTGGAGCCGGCCGAACGCCTTCGGCAACGGCGTCCCGTTCCGCTTTCCCTCGTCGCCCGATACCGGGCCGGGCCTGACCGACGCCGGCAAGGCGCTGGTCAAGGCATGCAACCAGCTCAGGATCATGATCGACCTCTCGCATCTCAACGAGAAGGGTTTTCGCGATGTCGCCGCGCTCAGCGATGCGCCGCTGGTCGCGACCCACTCCAACGTGCATGCGATCTGCGGCCATTCGCGCAACCTCACCGACTGGCAGCTCGGCGCGATCCGCGAAACGGGCGGCATGGTGGGCCTGAACTTCGCCACCGGCTTCCTGCGCGAGGACGGCCGCATGAATGCCGACACCAGCCTCGACATCATGCTGCGCCACATCGAGTCGCTGTTGCAGGCGCTGGGCGAGGACGGTGTCGGCCTCGGATCCGATTTCGACGGTGCCATGATCCCGGCGGTGATCGGCGACGTGGCAGGCCTGCCGAAGCTCCTCGACGCGCTCGCCGCTCGCGGCTTCGGGCGCGCGCTGATCGAGAAGATCGCTTATCGGAATTGGCTGCGTGTCCTTGAAAGGACGATCGGATAAAGTGACAATCTTGGACGTTCTGGATTGGGCCAGAACGCTCCCCCAGACGTCGTCATCCTAGGACGAAGCAGGAGCTCAGCTCCGTCGCGCTGCGGGCTTACGCACCCAAGCGCTTCAGCCATTCCTTGCCGACACCGCGGTCGCGGATGATCGGCAAGGGGTCTTCATGGTCGAGCCGGGCGCAGATGCGGTAGACCTCCAGCGTCTCGGCATCCATCTCGCCGCGCTTGAAGAAGAACATCGCCGCCGCATAGCGGGTGCGGCCGGACCACATCTCGCCGAGCGGCGTGTTGACCAGCTGCCACTGCTCGGCCGCTTCCGCCTCCGCGTCCAGCCTGTCCGCATCCCCTTCCACGTCAAAAGTCCGCCGGCGGGTTGGCGGTGCGGCGATCGAGCTTGATGAACGGCCGCGGCACCACTTTCGCCCGCTTCATCAGCTTCTGGTATCGCAGCTCGCGCAAGGCGTAGATCTCGACCCAGAGGTCGTCGACGACTCTATCGCCGTAAGGCCGTTGCAAGGAGGCGATGGCGATGTTGCGCTTGGCCATGGGCGACCACATCGCTGCGCTGACAAGCCCGACCTCCCGGCTCTTCTTGCAGTAGACGATGGCGTGCTCGGCCGGGATGTTGCCTTCGATCTCCAGCCCGACCAGCACATGGCGCAGCTGCTTCTTCGCCCGCGCTTCGAAGATGGGGCGGCGGCCGTTGAAGTGGCCTTTGTTCGGATCGACCATGAAGCCGACGCCGATCTCGTCCGGCATGCGCAGGCGGTCGGCACGGATGGCATGCCCGGCAGTGGTGAAGTCGGCATTGGCGACGATCAGCCCGGCTTCTAGCCGGGCGCGATTGAGCGCCGTGTAGCCGATGGCGCGGATGCCGCGCAGCCCGCCCGCCGCCATCAGCCGGTCCCACAGGCTCAACGCCTTGTCCGCCGGCACGAACAGCTCGTAGCCGAGATCGCCGGTGAAGCCGGTGCGCGAGATGGTGACGGCAGCGCCGTCATGCGCGAAGTCGGCGAGGTCGAAAACCCTCAGCCGCTCGATGCCGGCAAAGCCGGCGTCGCGCAGGATGGCGAAGGAGGTTGGGCCTTGCAGCGCGAGCCCGGCGATCGCTTCGGTTTCTTCCTCGACGCTGACCTCATAGCCGATGGCGCTGTCAAGCAGCCAGGGCAGATGCCGCTCCTGCGAGCACAGCCGAAAGCGCGTCGGCGACAGCCGGAACAGCGTGCCGTCATCGAGGACGAAACCCTCGTCGTCGCACCAGGCGGTGTAGTGGACGCGGCCCGGCTTCAGCCTGGTCACGTCGCGCAGCGTGACACGGTCGAGATAGGCTTCGGCGTCCGGACCCTCGATCCGGTATTTCGTCATCGGCGAGATGTCGAAGAGTGCCGCCTGGCTGCGAATGGCAAAATATTCCAGCTCCTCGTCCCAGAGCGAATGCGGCGCGCGGTAGCCGGCCCAATTGTACCAGTCGTTTGTCAGCGCGATCGCGTCAATGCGCGGCTGGAAAGGTGTGTCGAGCCGAAGCGTGCGGAAGTGGGATTGCGCAAGGGTGCGGGCGGAATTGATTTTCACATGACGACTCATGTTGGCGTCGTAGAGCGCTGCGTTTGTGAATGGCGAAATCATCTCATGCCCTCATCGCGATGATGCGGCGTGCGGCGTTGAGGCCGGGGGCGCCGGAGATGCCGCCGCCGGGATGCGAACCGGCGCCGGCAAGGAACAGCCCTTTGAGCGGCGTGTCGTAGCCCGACCAGCCGGAGACCGGCCGCGACATCAGCATCTGGTCGGCCTGCAACTCGCCGTGGTGCCAGTGACCGCCGGGCATGCGGTAGCGTCCCTCGATGTCGGCCGGAGTCAGCAACTCGGCATGACGCACCGTGGCGCCGATGCCAGGCGCATAGGCTTCGAGCTGCGCCATGATCGCCTTGAGGAATTGCGGCTTGCCGGCGGTCCAGCCCTGTTTCAGCGCATAGGGCGCGTACTGCACCACCGCGGACAGCACGCAGGCGCCGGAGGGTGCCAGCGAAGGATCGACCAGGCTGGGCAGCGTGATCTCCATCACCGGCTCGGGCGAGAACTCGCCATATTTCGACGGGTTGAAGGCGCCCTCGACATGGTCCGGCGAAGGCGCGATGACGAGGCGGCCCTTGTGGCCAGCGGCGTCGACGCCGGCAAATTGCGGCGGCCGGTCGAGCGCGAGATGGAGCTTCGCCGCATCGCCCTTCATGCGGATGTTCTTCACCTTGCGCACGAAACCGGTGTCGACCTCGCGCGGCCCGGCCAGATCGAGGATCGTGGTTGCGGGATTGATGGCCGAGACGACGGCTTTTGCGCGCAGCGCTTCGCCGCCCTGCGTGACGACACCGAGGGCGCGGCCCTTCTCGACGACGACCTTGGCGACCGGCGAAGCCAGACGGATCGAAACACCCGCTTGCTCGGCCGCCGAGCGGATGGCGGCAACGACCGCGCCCATGCCACCCTTGGGCTGTATCTGCGCGCCGGCGAACCCGCCGATCTCGCCAGCGAGCCGATAGTAGAGGCCGAGCAGCGATGTCGGCGAGCGCGGACCGAGATGGCAGCCCAGTGTCGCGTCGAAAGCGAGCAGGCCTTTCAGCCTGTCGTCGGAAAGCTGCTCGTCGAGCAAGTCGTAGACGTTCATCAAGAGCACGCGCAGGAAGTCGCGCATATCCTCCTTGCCGAGCTTTTTCAGCGCCAGCGCCGTCTGGCCGAGCCCGGTCATTTCGGCGAGCGACATGCCGGCAAGGTCCGGCGGGCGGCGCGACAGAAACGGTTTCAAAACGCCGGCGTAGCGCAACAGCTGCGCGCGCAGGTCGCGCCAAGCCGACTGCTCCGACGGGCTGGCGCCCGTAAGCGCCTCGCCATAAGCGCCGTGCAGCACCAGCGGGCCGTCTTTCGACAATGCGACCGAGGGCACGAAATCGCCGCGCTCGATCTTCAGGCCGCGGCGCTCGAGCTCCAGCGTCTTCACCACATCGGGATGCAGGCGATTGAGCAGATGAGCGACCGAGGAGACGCGAAACCCCGGAGCGAATTCCTCGGTGCGCGCCGCGCCGCCGACCTCCTTGCCAGCTTCGAGCAGCAGCACCTTGCGTCCCGATTTCGCCAGCGTGGCGGCGGCAACCAGGCCATTGTGGCCGCCGCCGATGACGATCGCGTCCCAATTCGTTTCAGATGACGTCATGGGCCGGACTCATATGCAGGGTTGGCTTGGCGAGATCGCGCAGGATCTCGGCGGCGGCGTTGCGTCCGGGCGCGCCCATGACGCCGCCGCCCGGATGCGTGGAGGAGCCGCACATATAGAGCCCGCCGACCGGCGAGCGGTATTGCGCGTAGCCCGGCACCGGGCGGTTGAACAGCAGCTGGTCGAAGGTCAGTTCGCCTTGGAAGATGTTGCCTTCGGTGAGGCCAACCTCGGCCTCGATCTCGCGCGGCGTGCGCACCTCCATATGGACGATGCGGTCGCGGAAGCCGGGCGAATATTCGGCGATCTGCGCAACCACGCTCTCGGCGAAGCCGTCGCGGTCGGCGTCCGTCCAGTCTCGGCCGCCAATTTTGGGCGGCGCATATTGCACGAAGCAGCTCATGAAATGTTTTCCCGGCGGCGCCATGGTCGGGTCGAGCGTGGTCGGGATCACCATGTCGAGGAAGGGATCGGCCGACCAGCGCCCGGCCTTCCAGTCGTCATAGGCGCGCTCCATGCGCTCGATGGAATCGGTGAAGTGCATGTCGGCGCGGTAGACCGGCGAATCCTTCGGCAGAGCCGGGAATTGGGGAAGCGAATCGAGCGCGATGTTGACCTTGCCGGACGAGCCGCGGATCTTGAAGTTCCTGACGCGACGAAGGAAAATGTCGGGCAGCTCCTTCTCCTCGACCAGTTTCAGGAAGGTGCGCTTCACGTCGGCGTTTGAGACGACGAGCTTGCCGTGGACCTCTTCGCCGCCTGCCAGCACGACGCCCTTGGCCCTGCCGTTCCTGATCAGCACGCGCTCGACCTCGGCCCCGGTGCGGATCGTGCCGCCGGAGGCCTTGAATGAGGCGGCGAGCGCCTTGGTCACGGCACCCATACCGCCACGCGCATAGCCCCATGCGCCCACGGAGCCATCGACCTCGCCCATATAATGGTGGAGCAGGACATAGGCCGTGCCGGGCGACATGGGCCCAAGCGCCGTGCCGATGATGCCGGCGAGCGCAAAGTTCGCCTTGATGACGTCGGTCTCGAAATACTCGTCGAGGAAGTCGGAGATCGACATCGTCCAGAAGCGCAAGGTCAGCGCCATTTCCTCAGCAGTGAGACCGGCGAATCTCTTGCCGAGATAAAGCAACTCGCCAAGATCGCGCGGCTTGAAGCTGGTGGGATCGGGCGCGGTGCGCATCAACAGCGGCTGGATGAAGCGGCACTGCCTTGTGACGTCCCGCGAATAGCGGTCGTAGGCCTCGGCGTCGCGCTTGGAGAAGCGGGCGAATTCGCGGCGATGCGCGTCGTGGTCGCGGTAGTTGGCGAGATAGTCGCCGTCGCGCGTGAACACCGCGCCGCCTTCATAGGAGATCACCTGCAGGCCGAAGCGCGGCAGCTCCAGATCGCGCATGATCTCGGGCCGGAACAGCGAGCAGACATAGGAGCAGTTGGAGTAGAGAAAGCCCGGCGTCAGCTCGCGGCTGGTGGCCGCACCGCCGACCCAGTCGTTCTTCTCGACCACCAGCACGTCGAGCCCGGCGCGCTGCAGATAGCCGGCGTTGACCAGCCCGTTGTGGCCGCCGCCGATGACGATCGCGTCCCATGCCTTCATGTGCGCTCAACCTCCCTCCGGCCGCCCGTTTTTGGGTGCGATTTGTTCCCCGATCAGCCGAATTTGGCACGGGTCACGGTTTTTTGTCCAGCCATTTTGAATGAATGTTCAACAAATGGCGTTGCGTTTCTGCGTTGATGCGCTAGGCTTTGCCCCGCATTTCTGGTGTTCCGCTAGCGCGAAGGTGACTTCGGCATTTGAGGCTCAGTCCGATGATCGAAACGGCTAACGCCGAGCCGGAATATGACGACGCGGCCATTCGCTTCCTCGAGGCGCTCTGGGGCGATGGCTACCTCTCCCCGGGCGGCCCGGACGAAGTGGACCGCGTGGTCGAAGGCCTCTCGCTCGAGGGCAAGACGATCCTCGATCTCGGCTGCGGCGCCGGCGGCATCACGCTGGATCTGGTCGCGCGCCATGGTGCGGCGCATGCGACCGGTTTCGATGTCGAGAGGCCGGTGATCGAGACGGCAAAGCGAAAGGCGGCTGCGCAGGGTCTCCAGCACCGCGTCAGCTTCGTCCAGGCGCCGCCGGGACTGCTGCCTTTCACCGATGCTTCCTTCGACGTCGTCTTCTCGAAGGACGCACTGTTGCATGTCCGGGACAAGGATGCCCTGTTCGCCGAGATCTTCCGCGTGCTGAAGCCCGGCGGCGTCTTCGCCGCGTCGAACTGGATGATCTCGCACGACGGCGAGCCGTCTGCGGACATGAAGGCCTATCTCGCGGCGGAAGGCTTGTCCTTTGCCATGGCTTCGCCGGCGCGCTACGCCGAGGCGATGCGTCGTGCTGGCTTCCGCGACATCAGCGTCCGCGGCCGCAACGCATGGTACCGCGAGGTGGCGCGGGAGGAACTGGCGCGCCTGAAGGGGCCACTCTATCAAGCGCTCGCCGCCGCGGTCGGCGGGGGCTATGTCGACAAGAACATCCGGACCTGGGAGGCGATGCAGAAGGTGCTTGACAGTGGTGAGCACCGCCCCACTCATCTGCGCGGTTGGAAGCCGGTCGGATAGCCGGCAATGCTGGAGACCGTCACGCTCATGAAGAATGCAGAGGCCAGGGATGCCTTGCCCGAACCGGCACGAAAAGGAGAGGCCGAGAAGCGCGGCCGCAAGGCTTCGAAAGAAGTCAGGCAGCTCCAGTTGATCGAGGCGACGATCGATTCACTGGCCAAGCGCGGCTATGCGGAAACGACGATGGCCGATGTGGCCGACGGCGCGGGCCTGTCCCGCGGCATCGTCAACTTCCATTTCGAAAGCAAGGAGAAGCTGCTCGTAGCCACGCTGCAATATATGTATGACGAGTATTCGGCGCATTGGCGCGCCGCCTTGCAGAAGGCAGGCGACGATCCGGCGCGGCAGCTGCAGGCGCTGGTGTGGGCCGACTTCGATCGCTCGATCTGCAACAAGCGCAAGCTCGCCGCCTGGTGCGCCTTCTGGGGCGAGGCCAAATCGCGGCCGACCTACCAGGCGCTGAGCAGCTCGCGCGACGCCTACTACCAACAGGTGTTCATCGACCTCTGCGCGACGCTCAAGCAAAGCGGCGGCTATGCCTATGAGCCGCAGGTCATGGCGCTGGCGCTATCGGCCATGCTCGAGGGCCTGTGGCTGCGGTTGATGATGGGCACAGAAGACACCACCCGCGAGACCGCGCTGCAGGCGGCCAACGCGTTCCTGGCCGCCGCCTTTCCGAAACACTACGATTAACGTCAGCCCGGGGTTAGCAACAGCCGGCCAGCAAGACCGGCAAGACCAAAGAGGATGGAACAGCATGAAGAAACTCAGCCGACGCCTGACACTTACTTTGGCGCTCGCCGGCGCGCTGGCGTCTTCGGCGGCAGCGTTCGCCGTTGCCGCCGACAAGGACCTCATCGTGTTCGACTGGTCCGGCTATGAGGACCCCAGCTTCCACGGCAAATATGTCGAGAAGGACGGCGACTCGCCGACCTTCGCCTTCTTCGGCGATGAGGACGAGGCATTCGAGAAGATCCGCTCCGGCTTCAAGGCCGACCTCGGCCATCCGTGTTCGCAAAGCGTGGTGAAGTGGCGCGAGGCGGGGCTGTTGCAGCCGCTCGACACCTCCAAGATCGCCGGCTGGAAGGATCTCAACCCCGGCATCATGGCGATGAAGGACCTTGCCACCACCCCCGACGGCAAAGCCTGGTTCATGCCTTGGGACTGGGGTGACACGCAGCTCACCTTCAACTCCGACAAGATCGCCGAGAAGGACGTGCAGTCGCTGAAGGCCTTCGCCGATCCCAAGTATAAGGGACGCGTCTCGATCGGCGACAATGTCGACGACGCCTATGCGCTGGCCAGCCTCGCCATCGGGCTGAAGGACTGGACAAAGATGACGGACGAGCAGTTCAAGCAGGCGTCCGATTTCCTGCGCCAGGTGCACAAGAACGTGCGCTCCTACTGGACCGACACCACCGACATCGTGCAGTTGCTCTCAGGCGGCGAGGTCGATCTCGCCTGGGCCTGGAACGACGCGGCGGTGCAATCACAGGCCGCCGGCGTGCCGATCAAGTCCAAGAAGGATACCGACGAGGGCATCTCGACCTGGGTGTGCGGCTATGTGCTGTTCAAGGACGCGCCCGGCAACATTGACAAGGCCTATGACTATCTCAATGCCGTCAACGATCCGGAAGTCGCCAAGGTGCTGGTCAAGGACTGGGGCTACGGCCAAGCCAACGCCAAGGGCATGGCCGGTGTCGACCAGGCGGTGCTCAAGGAAAAGGGCTACGACAACGTGGAAAAATGGGTCGACAAGACGCTGTTCCAGCAGCCGCTGCCTTCCGAGCTCAAGCTGAAGATGATCGCCGAGTTCGAGAAGATCAAGGCCGGCTATTGAGCAGCAAGATCGAAAGAACCGACGTTGCAATCGTCGGCGCCGGCTTCACCGGCCTGTCGGCCGCGCTCGAATTGAAGCGTGCCGGCGTCGATTTCCTTGTCCTGGAAGCACGCGACCGCGTCGGCGGTCGTGTGGAAGGTATGCGAAACGGGCTCGGCGAGCTGATCGACAGCGGCGGCCAGTTCCTGTGCGAGGACATGCCGGAGCTGATGGCGCTGGCCAGGGCGCGCGGCAAGACCTTCGTCAAAACCTTTGTCGATGGCGATTTCATCACCCATCCACCGATGTCGGTCGACCAGGCCGGACAGACCTATGTGACCGCGATGGCGATCCGCGACCGCATGAACTGGATCGAGCCTGACGATCCCGCGATCGCCGGGCTGACAGTCGCCTCCTGGCTCGAACGCCAGACGGATCCGGTAGATGCCAAAGCCGCCTTCCGCTCGATGATCGAGGGACTGTGGTGCCTGGCGCTGGAAAAGGTGCCGCTCTGGTACCTGATCGACAATGATCGCCGCATCACCAACGAAGTGCCGGAACTGCAATATTCTCTGCGCGAGACCATGCAGTCGCTGGCCGAGGACCTGGCGGGCGATCTCGGTGACCGGCTGCGGCTGAACGAGCCGGCCATTCGCATCGAGCGTGGGCCGTCAGGCGTTCGTGTCGTCGCCGGCGGCGGCGCCGTCGAGGCGCACGAGGTCCTGCTCGCCCTGCCGCCAGCGACGGCCAACAGGCTCGACTTTCGGCCTGCCTTATCGACGGCCTTGAAGAAGGCGCTTGGCGTCTGGGAAAGCGGCGCGGTGGTCAAGATCCTCGTCCGTTATGCCAGGCCGTTCTGGCGCGAGCGCGATCTGAGCGGCATGGTGATGTGGCGCGACATGCCGGGCCTGTTTGCCTGCGATGCCAGCAGGGACGCCGAGCATGCAGCGCTCGTCGTCTTCATCGGCGGGCCGCTGGCGCTGCGCTGCCGCAAGCTGGGTGCTGCGGCGTTGCGCGCCGAGGTCGTTGCGAAGCTCGCGGATGCGCTCGGTCCGGACGCGGCCGATATTCTCGATTTCAGCCAGCGCGACTGGACGGATGACTGCTGGAGCGGCGGCGCCTATAGCGATCTCATCGTCGACGTGACGGCAACGGATGCCGAGCGCACGATCCTTGCCGGCGCGCCGCCGATCCATTTTGCGTCGTCGGAAGTGTCGCCGTCCTTCCCCGCCTATGTCGAGGGCGCGATCGTGGCCGGACGCATCGCCGCCGGGAAGATTTTGGCGCGGCTTCAGTCCGCCATCGCCACCAGGGCCTCTGGGTCGTAGGCGAGACGGATCGGCGCGCCGACCGGAATGTCGTCGGCGCCGAAATCATTGGTCTCGGTCACCGAGAGCGGCTTTTCCAGCCCCGGGATCTCGACGATCAGATGGGTGATCTCGCCGAAATAGTGGCGCTCGACCACCTTGCCGGCGACCTCGAACTTCGCCGCCGCATTGTCCCAGAGCACGCGCAGCCGCTCCGGCCGGATGCCGAGCGTCGCCGCGCCGCCGTTGCGGACGAAGGCCTTCGGCTTGTCGGTCCTCACACGCCCGAAGCCAAGCGTGTCGACAACCAAGGACGCGCCGTTCTCCTCGACGATCTCGGCCTTGACGAAATTCATGCCGCCGAGGAAGTCGGCGACCTGGCGGTTGACCGGGCGCTGGTAGATTTCCTTGGGCGAGGCGACCTGCGCGATACGGCCGCCGAACATGACGGCGATGCGATCCGACATGGCCAAAGCCTCATACTGGTCGTGCGTGACCAGCACGAAGGTGATGCCGACCGCCTGCTGCAGCCGGCGCAACTCGACCTGCATCTGCTCGCGCAGCTTCTTGTCGAGAGCCGATAGCGGCTCGTCGAGCAGCAGCACCTTGGGACGCATGACCAGCGCGCGGGCCAGCGCCACACGCTGACGCTGGCCGCCGGAGAGTTCGGTGGCGCGGCGCTTGCCAAGGCCGGTCAGCGACACCTGCGCAAGCGCCTCCTCGACGCGGCGCTTTTCTTCGCCGCCCTGCAGTTTCAGCCGCTTCAGCCCGTAGGCGACGTTCTGCTCAACATTGAGATGCGGAAAGATCGCGTAGCTCTGGAAGACCATGTTGGTCGGACGCCGGTTGGCGGGAATGCCGTCCATCGGCTGGCCGTCGACGGCGATCGAGCCGCTGGTCGGCGTATCGAAGCCGGCGATCATGCGCAAAAGCGTGGTCTTGCCGCAGCCGGACGGCCCGAGCAGCGAGAAGAACTCGCCCTCCCTGATCGCGAGCGATGCATTGTCCAACGCCTTGAACGCGCCGTAGCTGCGCGTGACGTCGCGGATCTCGATCATGGTGCGATCGGAAATCGTTCGCTCGGACTGGACCCGCTCAAGCATAGAGGCCTCCCTCGTTCTGGGTACGTCTCGCCGCGCGGCGGCGCAGGATCTCGGCAACGGTCATCAGCACGAAGGACGCCGCCAACAGCAAGGTGCCGAGCGCCAGCACGCCGGGGAGCTTGGCCGCGAAGCGCAGCTGTCCCCAGATGTAGATCGGCAGCGTCGCCTCGGTGCCGGTGAGGAAGAAGGCGATGATGAACTCGTCGAGCGAGATGGTGAAGCAGACCAGCAGGCTGGAGACGATCGCTGGCGCCACCATCGGCAGCGTCACACGCCGGAAGGTGCCGAAGGCGCTTTCGCCGAGATCGGCGGAGGCTTCCTCGAGGCTGCGGTCGAAGCCTTCGAAGCCGGATGTCAGCACCGTCATCGAATAGGGAATGCAGACCAGCACATGCCCAAGCACGACCGTGAACAGCGACAAGCTCAAGCCCAGTTGCAGCATCACCAGGAGCATCGAGATGGCAACGATGACCTCGGGCAGCACCAGCGGGGCCATGATCAGCCCGTTGACGGTGCGGCGGCCGGGATAGCGGTAGCGGGTGATCGAACGGGCGGCGAGAATGCCGAACACGGTCGACAGGATAGCGGCCGAGACGCCGACAACCAAGCTGTTCCAGGTGGCGTCGATCAATGCCGGCGTGCGCGGCAGGTCCTGGTACCAATGCAGCGTGACGCCTGAGAGCGGGAATTTCGGCGTCGCCGCGGTGTTGATCGAGAAGATCGGCAGGAAGATCACCGGCAGATAGAGGAAGAGAATGTAGAGCGCGGCGTAGCTCGACAGCCAGCTTGGCAGGTAACGTCTGATCGCCGTCATCGCGCCAGCCTCTGCAGCGCGCGGATGACCAGCACCGCGGCGCCTGCCATCAGCGAGACGATGACCATGGTGGTGACGGAGAGTGCTGCGCCGAGCGGCCAGTTCGACGCCTTGCCGAATTGCGCCTGGATGGCGTTGGCAATCATCACGCCGTCTTTGCCGCCGACCAGCTTCGGCGTGACGTAGTCGCCGACGGTCGGGATCATGACGATCAGCGCCGCCGAGATGACGCCTGGCGCCGACAGCGGCAAGGTCACGCGCAGAAAGGAGCGCAGCGGCCCGTCGCCGAGATCGGTCGCCGCTTCGACCAGGGTGCGGTCGACCTTCTCCAGCGAAACGAAGATCGGCAGGATGGCGAAGGTCGCCCAGGCGTGAGTCAGCGTGATGATGACCGCGCTGGAATTGTAGAGCAGCGCAGTCGACGGCTCGTCGATGATGCCGAGGCCCATCAGGCCGGAATTGAGCACGCCGTTGTAGCCGAGGATCACCTTCCACGACATCACGCGCAGCAGGTAGCTGGTCCAGAACGGGATGGTGATGAGGAACAGCCAGAGGCTCTTCTGGCGGCCGCCATGGAAGGAAATGAAATAGGCGATCGGATAGGCGAGCAGCACGGTGAGCAGGCTGACCGTCAGCGAGATGTAGAGCGAGCGCCAGAGCAGGTCGCGGTAGATCGGCTCGGTCAGCGCGATCCGATAATTCTCCAGCGTGAATGTGTGGTCGATGGTCAGGTAGTCCTGCGTCCAGAAGGAATGGGCTATAACAACCAGGATCGGCAGGACGAGAAGGATGAGCGCGTAAAGGAAAGTCGGGCTGATCAGCGCAATGCCCTGGACGGCTTCCGACTGCAGAAGGGGACTTCGTCTGGCTCTCGCCATGCGCAGCGGGGGCGACCCTTCCGCGGCGGCCGTCATTGCAGCGCTCCGGGCGTGATTGCAGTTGCCGGCTCGGACTGTCCCGCCATACGGCCTTCCCATTGATCGGCGCCGACTGCCTGTTCCCATTTTATGTGCCTGGAGCGATCACTTCAGACTTGCCGGCTTTCTTTCATCATGAGCGCATCCGCCGATTGAAATCAAGCGCTATTTCTGCAATATTGATTGAATGGACATTCAAAATGAAGTGACGGAAAGCCGCATTTCCAGGGCTTTCCGCTGCGTTTCATGTCTCTGGAAAACACCGCAACGGACCATGCGAGGCTAAGATGGCAGCTGTACGAGAGATCAAGGCGAGGGGAGTTGTCGAGCCCGGGGACGACGATGCGGTCGAGCTGGCCAAGCGTCATCTTGTCCAGCCCTGGCCCTATGCCGGTTCGGTCGGCGCCGAGGCACGGGCGCTGATCGGCGAGGGCGAGGGCATCTACATCACCGACGCATCCGGCAAGCGGCTGATCGACGGTCCGGCCGGCATGTGGTGCATCAATGTCGGGCATCGCCGGGAGGAACTGGCAAGGGTGATGTACGACCAGGCGATGGCGCTGTCCTACAACACGCCTTGGTATACGATGAATGCGCCCTCAGCCGAGCTTGCGAGACGCATCGCCGATGCCGCTCCCGGCGATCTCAGTCACACCTTCTTCACCACCGGCGGCTCGTCGGCGGTGGAGACGGCGCTGCGCTTCATGCAGTTCTACAACAATGTGCGCGGCAGGCCGGAGAAGAAGCTGATCATCAGCCGCGGCGGCGCCTATCACGGCTCGACCTACCTGTCGGCCTCGCTCAACGGCCGCCCGCGCGACCGGCACTGGATGGATGGTGCCGACGAGCTGGTAATCAAGCTCTCCTCGCCCGATCCGTTCCGACGGCCGAAGGAGATGAGCATCGACGCCTTCACCGATTTCCTCGTCGACCAGTTCCGCGACACGGTCGCGCGCGTCGGCGCCGGTCGCATCGGCGCCTTTGTCGGCGAGCCGGTGCAAGCTTCGGGCGGCGTCGTCGTGCCGCCGGACGGATACCTGAAGCGCATCCGTGAGATCTGCCGCGAGAACGAGATACTCTATGTCTCGGACGAGGTGGTGACCGGCTTCGGACGGCTCGGCCATCTTTTTGCCTCGGGCGACGTGTTCGGCCTCGATCCGGACATGATCACCTTCGCCAAGGGGGTGACCTCGGGCTATTTCCCGCTTGGCGGCGTGATCATCTCCGAGCGGCTGCTGGAGGAACTGCGCCGCTCCAACCATCCCGATGCCCTGTTTGGCCATGGCCTCACCTACACCAGCCATCCGATCGGCTGCGCCGTCGCGCTGAAGAACCTCGATCTTTTGGAAGAGGGCGTGCTTCAGCATGCGCGCGAGATCGCGCCCTATTTCCAGGCGCGACTGAAGACACTCGAGGAACTGCCGCTGGTCGGCGAGGTACGCGGCGCCGGCCTGATGGCTTGCGTCGAATGCGTCGCCGACCGCGAGAGCAAGGATCCGCTGCAGCTCGACAAGGATGTGGGAAAACGTATCGACGCGCATTGCCATGAGCTCGGTCTCTTGGTGCGGCCGCTGATCAACATGTGCGTGATGTCGCCGCCTCTCATCATCAGCCGCGAGCAGATCGACGACATGGTCGCGATCCTGCGCGAAGGCATCTCGCGCACGATGGATGATCTGAGGAAGGAAGGCGTTTGGCGGGGGTGAGAGCCTTTCCCTTCTCCTCGTTCCGCAGGGAGAAGGTGCCGAAGGGCGGATGAGGGGCGCCGAGGTCGACAATCAGCCGGACCTGCAGCGCTTCATCTGTTGGAGGTATAACCCCGCAGGCCGGCGCTGCCCCTCAACCTGCCTGCTGTCCAGCCGATAGATGGATAACACTTTGAACCGGATACATAGGTAACAGTTCTCTCCCCGTGGAACGGGGAGAGAACGCTCTCACCCCCTCGACCGCAGCGCGTCGTTCAATCCCCACATGTCCTTTTCCTCCGGTGCGGTCTCCAAGTTCAGGACCGGCACCTGCCTGCGCAGATGGTCGTGGTGGGTGCGCACGCCATATTCGAGGTCGGAGAGGTAGAAGCCCCCGAACGCCTCGGAGAGCATGGATTCGTTCGACCAGACGGAGAGCTGGACATCCTCGTTCATGGTGTCGCGGTCGATGCGGTATGCAAGGTAGCGCGCCGCCGCCTGCTCCCGCGTCTCGTCCTTGTAGCGATAGATCGCGCCGCGCAGCAGCGTCTCGCCGGTGGACAGCGGGAACTCCTGATAGAACTGCACCGATTCCGGCATGATCGACAGCGCGTTGTTGGGGAAGATGCCGTAATAGATCCAGGCTTTGCGCAGATGCTCCGGCAGGTGCGTCGGCTCGGGCGCTATTTTGATGTACTGGTTGACGCTCCAGCGCCGCCCGGCATGCGGGTTGTAGGTGGCGAAGGACCGTGAAACGCCGTTGACGAAGGGTTCGTCGAAATAGGTCGCGCCGTAGAGGTCCTGCAGCGCCGGATGCGCCATGGCAACGTGATAGCCCTCATTGTCGACGTCGCGCACCGATTTCCAGTTGACCGGTGATTTCTGGGTCCAGATGCCCAAGCACGGCACCATGTCGGCAACATTGTAATGGGCGATCTCCGCCTCGATCGGCTTCAAGAGTTCAGCCACGGAAGGCTGCGGGCCACCGTTGCGGAAGCGGATGAAGATGAAGCCCATCCAGACTTCGAGATCGAGCGGCATCAGCCCGAACTCGGTCTTGTCGAGTTCCGGGAAGGAGCGCGGACGGGCAGCCCCCCGCAGCGTGCCGTCGAGATTGTAGACCCAGCCGTGGAACGGGCAGATCAGCGCGTTCTTGCAGGTGCCCTGACTGTCGGCGACGACGCGGCTGCCGCGATGACGGCACATGTTGTTGAAGGCACGCACGACGCCGTCCTTGCCGCGCACGATCAGCGCCCGCTCGCCGATGACGTCCATCGTCAGATAGTCGCCCGGATTTGGCACGTCGGAGACATGGCCGGCGATCTGCCAGTGATTGCGGAAGACGTATTCCTTCTCAAGCTCGAGAAGGGCGTTGGAGTGGTAACTCCACCCCGGCAAACCCCGCCGGTCCCAATCGTTGGGGATCGCCACGTCACGCAGGTGCGGGTTCATGAAAATGCTCTCGTTTTGTTGAATGCTCGTTCAATAAAAACACATTTTCCGTTAAAATGCAATGGCTTGTGAAAATATGGAAATTTCATGCCGACCGGCTTGCAGTCATCCGAGCCGAGAAAATCCCGGAAAATCCGAGCCTTAACCAGGAGTGCAAAACGGCGGTTCCAGCTTCGGATCCGCAGTTTGTGAGGGCACCGTTTCGACGCGCTTCGCGCATCGGACGATCGCGACAGCCATGCCAATTCTGCGCCTGTGTGAGGTCGCTTACAGTCCGCCGCATCCGACAGGAGCAAAAGGAACAGAACGATCCCCGTTTCAGTCCTGTTACATGGGCCATCGCGCCCTATCATTCGGCTGTTACGTGGTGCGGTTAAGTTCGTTTCAAGGAAAAAAGAAAGATAACGAAGGGAACAGCCGATGTTTGCTAAAGTCCGGATCGCCGATGCCAGCCGCCGCTCTTACGGTCCCGAGCGCAATGATCGCCGTCCGAAGCTGGCGTTGCGCCAGCGCGCCAGCGACCATCCGATGGCGATGTTCATGCTGCTGGGCGTTGCCGCCTTCGCCAGCATGGTGCTTGCGCCAGCCGCGGGTCCCGCTTTCGCCTCGATCAATCCTCCGGCCAATGTCGTGGAGGGCGCGCCGACGACGCTCAAAACCGCGCGCCTGCCGCAGTCGCAAGTCGAATTCGCCTGCAAAGGGCAGAGCTGGGGCGCCGAGAACGCCGAATGCCTGCGTGCCATTGCCGAGCAGTCCGGTCAGCAACGGGCCCGAGCTGTGCGTATGATCGCCAATGCCGCGCCGCTGACCGACACCCCGAACGTGTTTTAGGCTCCCCTGAGCGCACCCTCCGCGCTCCAGTCAGGCTCCCGCCGCAAAGTCGGTCGGGAGCCTCTTTTTTCGAATCCGACGATATCCAGGTGAAGCCGCAGAGGGAGCAATTTCAGATGTCGGCGCCGTTGTCGGCCGCCGCGACATCGGCAACGGTCGCAAGGATGCCGCGGACGTCGAGCGTCGAGAAGGGCTTCTCCAGGATCTGCGGCCGCTGCTGCGGCGGCAGTGCCTCAATCTCGGCCTTGGCGCCGATGAGGTCGCCGGTGACCAGCACGAAACGCTGCGCCAGCCCCGGCCGTTCGGCCAGCAATTCACGGTAGATCGATATGCCGCTGGTGCCCGGCATGCGCAGGTCGGAAAACACGATGTCCGGCGGCATGTGCCCGCTCAGCACCTCGCCGGCGGACGTCCAGCTTGGCACGAGACGCGACTTGAGCCCCATGAGCTCCAATATGTCGGACAGCGAACCGGCGACGTCGGGCTCGTCGTCGATGATCAGCGCATGGCGCAGCCCGCTCGACCGCGCCGGACCCTCGCCGGCCTTTGCCGCATTGCCGACAATCGCCGGCAACTGGACGACGAAGCGTGCGCCGTGCGGCTGCACCTCTTCGAACCAGATGTTGCCGTTGTGACGCTCGACGATCGATTTCGAGATCGACAGGCCGATGCCGGTACCGACGCCGACCGGCTTGGTGGTGAAGTAGGATTCGAAGATGCGTGAGCGGATCGCATCGGGAATGCCGGGTCCGTTGTCCTCGACCGAGAAGCCGGGATTGCCGCGCTCGCTGCGAAAGGTCCGCACCTTGATGCGCCGCTCGCCGGTGATGCCGGCCAGCGCATGTTGGCTGTTGATGAGGAAGTTGGCCGCGACCTGCGTGACATGGTCGGCGTCGGCCATGGCGAGCAGCGGGCCGTTGGCGAAGTCGGTGTCGATGATGATGCCGCTGGAGCGCGCACCATAGGCGGTCACTTCGAGCGCCGAGCGCATCACCTGGTTAAGGTCGGTTTCGGCCTGCTCGGTCGGATGCAGGCGGACCATCGACAGGAAGCTCTTGACGATGCGCCCGCAGCGTTCGGCGGCCGCGCGCACCTTTTCGGCGCGCACCTTGGTCTGCGGGTCGGCCGCGAATTCATGCAGCAGCGTCGATTGCGCGACCACAACCGCCAGCGGGTTGTTGAGCTCGTGCGAGACGCCGGCGAGCAGCGAGCCCATTGCCGCCATCTTCTCATTCTGGTGCAGCTTCTCGCGCTGGCGGTTGATCTCTTCTTCGGCGTGCAGCTTCTCGCGCAGGTCGCGGATCGAGCCGAAGATGAGCCGGCGGTCGGCAACCCGCATCTCCGTCGCGGTCAGCTCGATCGGAAAGATCTCGCCGGCCGCGTTCTGGGTCACTGTCTCCAGCCGCTGGCCTACCATCGGCGCGCCCCGTCCGGCCATGTACTCGGCGCCCGACGAATAACCCTTGCGGTAATAGTGCGGCACGATCGTGTCGATCAGATCCTTGCCGAGGATGTCGCTGCGCTTGAAGCCGAACATCTTCTCGGCGGCCGGATTGAATTCGATGATGGAGCCGGCCTCGTCGATGACGATGATGGCGTCGAGCGAAGCCTGCAGCATGGTGCGGCGGATAACCTCGCTGGCATGCGCCTCTGAGGGCGAGCGCTCGATGGCGTCGCCGATGGCGAGCGCGATGATGTGAAGCGTCGCCTCTTCTTCATCCGTCCATTCGCGTTCGGCCGCGCAATCATTGACCGCCAGAGTGCCCCAGAGATGGCCGTGGGCGAAGACCGACACCGAAATGAAGGATTTTATGTTCTGCTTCTCGAAATCGGCCCGCAGGAAACCATCGAGGTCGCGCGTGTGGCCGGCGAAGACCTTGCCCTGGCGCTCATCCTCCTGCAACTGCTCCAGCAGCGGATCGGAGTTGATGATCGACTGCATGATCACGGTAGGCGATGCGAGCTCGCCGCCAAAAGCAGGGTCGATCCAATAGGAGGCCACGGACTGGGCAAAGCCCTCGCCCGGCAACTCGCGCAAACGGAAGAGAATGCCGCGCTGACAGTCCAACGAACGGCACAGTGCCTCCAGTATGCTGTCCATCTCGCGCTGCCAGTCGCCCGCCTCGCGCAAGCGGCGAACGACATGGACGGCCGCCATCGCGGCGCCCTGGCGGGAGCCGTGCATCTCTGTCCGTGCGGCCTCAGCTGTCATCGTCGAACGTCAATCTCCGGGGCCATATCGGTAAACCATGAAATCCAGCACACAAGCCCGAAAATCGACAACGGTTTTCTGGGGGCATGCCGCCGGACCGGAATGCTACAGCGTCGATTGCGTATCCGGAAGGTGCGCGGCGCCGGAGTCAGTTGCCGTCGCCAGCCGGCAGCGAGAAGATATAGCCTTCGCCGCGAACCGTGCGCAGGAATTTCGGATTGGCGGGGTCCGCCTCGATCTTCTTTCTCAGACGCATGATGCGGATGTCGACAGCGCGCGACGATTCCGGGTCTTCCACGAAGCCGATCGCCTCCGAGATCGCCGCCCGCGTCAGAAGCCGGTTGGCGCGGGTGAGGAAAACTTCCAGCACGTCGAACTCGCTCTTGGCCATCTCGATGACCGCGCCGTTGGCGCCGGTCACCAGCCTGCCGTCGAAATCGGCCTGGAAGCTGCCGAAATTCATGAAGCGGCGCGTGCCGGCCTCGGTCTTCGCGGCCTGCGGGGCAACCGGCTGCGGCACGCGGCGCAGCACACTGCGGACCCTCGCCAGCACTTCGCGCAACTCATAGGGCTTCACGATGTAGTCGTCGGCGCCGAGCTCCAGGCCGACGATGCGGTCGAGCGCTGTGCCGGCGGCGGTGGCATAGATGATGCCGATCTGCGTCTTGGAGCGCAGCCAGCGGCCGAGCGACAGGCCGTCCTCGCCGGGCATGGCGATGTCGAGGATGGCGAGGTGGAAGGGTTGCGCTTCGAGCAGGCTACGCGCCGCCGCGGCATTCTCGGCCGTGGCAACGTCATAGCCGCTGGCGCCGAGATACTCGGCAACCGCTTCCCTCAGATCCGGCTCGTCCTCGACGACAATAATACGCGCCTTCACAATGGTCTCGCTCCCGCTTTCAGCGGAAAGTAGATTGGGTATAAACATGATGTCCAGCGCTCATCTCGAGTTGTCCGTGGCGGAGTGGAGAAAATGGCAGCACGATCCGTCGTCGCGCTTGTGTCGGTTGCCGAAGTGGTGGCCGGCGACCTGGCCGACCATCTCGAGCGGCGCGGGCACGATGTGCGTCAGGCGCGCCAGCCCTGGGAGGCGGAGTCGCTGCTTTCGGCAGGCGGCATCGACGTCGTGGTCGTCGGTGACGACGTGACCCAGGCGGAGGGGCGCGAACTGCTCAAGCGCTATAGTAGCCAAGGCGGGGGCGGCGAGGGTGGCTGCGACTTCATCCTGATCTGCCGGCCCGCCGATCTCGTCGACAAGGTGCTGGCGCTGGAACTCGGCGCTGCCGACGTGATCGAAAGCCCGCTCAATGTGCGCGAGCTGGCGGCGCGCATCGGCCGCCTGCTGACGCGGCGCGGCCGCAACCCCCAGGAACTGATCGTGCTGGAGAATGCGACCGTCGACTTGAGGTCGGCCATGGTCATGCATCGTTCCGGCGCCGAGGATCAGCTGTCGCCGGGGCAGGTGGCGCTGTTGAGATTGTTTCTGGCGAGCCCGCGAAAGGTGCTGACGCGCGACGACATCATTGCCGCCGCGCCCGCCGAGAATGCCGACGCTTTCGACCGCTCGATCGATTCGCGCATCGTGAGGCTGCGCCGTAAGCTCGATACGGAGACCATCACCACGATCAGGGGTGCCGGTTACCGGTTCGATCCGCCGACGCCGCGCACCGACTGAGGCGAGGGCCACCAGGTCTTTTCCTCGATCTTGCATCGGATTTCCAAAACCGCTTCGCACTTTTGGATCCGACGCCGGCGCCTAGCGCACCACGAGGACCGAGGGGCCGGACAGCATTTCGGCGCTGGCGGCGATCTCGGCGTGGGCGCGCTCCTTGAGCAGCACCGTTGCAAGCGCGGCAAAGCCAAGCAGCCCCTGGGCATAAAGCAGTGCGGACAGCACCGAAGCGGCAAATTTCGTCTTCATAACTCAATCCCCAATTCGATAGTCGTCGATGCTTCAGGAAACTCCCGAAGCGCCCGCGCCGCTTACGGAGCCCCCCGCTGCGGCGCGGGCCTTCGGTCCTCTCGGCAGCAAGTAGCCGGAGGGGCCGCGCATCCCTATCAGCCGAAGACCGACCCGCCAGAGGGCCCTCAGCCGGTTGACGCGCAGGCTGGAGATGATCCAGACCGTGGCGATGAACAGTGCAGTGTGCAGTGTCGAAACCTCGCCGGAATTCATGGCGCCTAGACGCCGATCCTGAGAAACCAGGTGCGAACTTTCGATTTCCTGCCCATTTTCGCTTGCTGATGTCTGTTCCCGTGACGTCGACATTGCTGCGGGCCTGTATCCGCATCATGCCGCGCAAGTCGCGCTTTGTTGCAATTCGGTTTCGAGATTAGGAGAAAGGCATTCATATCAAGGCCATATACGCTTTGTCCGCCGATTTCGGCCTGCTTGGTATTGCCGGCAGCCAGTCTAAGGGAGCGTGTTCTCTGGAATTAGGCCGTTAACTTAGAGAAACGAATTCGAAACATTAACGCATATTAAGCGAAATAGGCCTGAAACAGGTGATCCCGATAAGACGATCCATCGAAATTGCAGCCGGCCCGACCGGCATAAGAGAGAGGGATCGTCATGCATACCGCCATTTCAGCCAAGCTCATCCACGTCACCGCCGCCGCGCTCACCGGCGCGGCTTTGCTCTTCGGCAGCAACGCCGCTCATGCCAACCAGCTCGTCGCCCGGGTTTCGCTGTCGCAGCAGATCATGGAAGTCACGGTCGACGGCCGGCCGACGTTCACCTGGAAAGTGTCGACGGGCGACAGGGGGCACATCACGCCGACAGGGTCATTCAAGCCGACCCGCATGCATGAGATGTGGTATTCGAAGAAATACGACAATGCGCCGATGCCGCATTCGGTCTTCTTCAGCGGCGGCTATGCGGTGCATGCGACCTATGCCATCAAGCATCTTGGCCGGCCAGCCTCGCATGGCTGCGTGCGCCTGCATCCCGATGCCGCGGCCGACTTCTATCAGCTCGTCGAGGCCTTCGGCCCGGGCAACACCAGCATCCTCATCGTAAAGTAACGGGTCAAGTAGCGGGCGGATTGCCGCCTTCAAGCCAGGTTCGACGCAATTCCGGACGGAAGGCCACGGCGAAGTCGCCGAGCAACCGTTCCACACTTTTCCTGGAATTGCTCTGGCGCCGAAGCCGTGGGGCGACCGCCTAAAAAAAGAGGCCGGGATTTTCCGGCCTCTTTTTTGTCTTTGGAGCAGTCCTGGATTGCTTCAGGTGGGCAGCGCCGGCATCAGCTTCGGATCGGGCTTCTCGGCGAGATGCGGCAGGTCCTTGCTGGCGATGAAGGTGTAGAACATCGGCACGACGAACAGCGTGAACATCGTGCCGACCAAGATGCCGGTGAAGATGACGAGGCCCATCGAGTAGCGCGCCGCGGCGCCGGCGCCGCTGGAGATGATCAGCGGCACGACGCCGAGCGCCATCGCGGCCGTCGTCATCAGGATCGGCCGCAGGCGCACCTTGGCCGAGGCGATGATGGCATCGCGGCGCCGCATGCCATGGATTTCGCGCTGCTGGTTGGCGAATTCCACCAAAAGGATGCCGTGCTTGGTGATGAGGCCGATCAGGGTGATCAGTCCGACCTGCGTGTAGATGTTGAGCGTTCCGAGGCCGATATTGAGCGGCACGATGGCACCGAAGATCGAAAGCGGCACCGCCATCATGATGATCAGCGGATCGCGGAAGCTCTCGAACTGAGCGGCCAGAACCAAGTAGATCACGATCACGGCGGCCGCGAAGGCGATCAGGATGGTGTTGCCCTGCTCCTTTTCCTGCCGCGATTGGCCGGAATAGTCGATGAAGAAGGTGTCGGGCAGCGTTTCCCTGGCCAGATCCTCCAGCACTTTCAATCCGTCGCCGGTGGTCACGCCAGGCAAGGGCAGGGCGGAGATGGTGGCCGAGTTCAGCTGGTTGAACTGCTCGATCGCTGCCGGCGAGGCGTTGGTGGAGATATGCACGACCGCCGACAGCGGCACCATCTTGCCGTCGACGCTGCGCACGAAATACTCGCCGAGCTTCGCCGGATTGTCGCGGAACTCCTGCGGCACCTGCGGGATGATGTCATAGCTGTTGGAGTCGCGATCGAACTGCGCCACTTCGGCGCCGCCGACCAGCAGCGTCAGCGTGTTGCCGATATCGGCGATGGGCAGGTTCAGCGCCGCCGCGCGCTCGCGGTCGATGGTGACGGTCACCTGCGGGGCGTCATAGGACATCGAGTTCTGCACGACGATGAAGCGGCCGGAAGCCTGCGCCTTGTTCTTGATCTTCTCGGCCTGGTCGAAGACTTCCGAGGGATCGCCGGTCGAGCGAACCACCATCGAGATCGGCAGGCCGCCGCCCGAGCCGGGCAGCGTCGGCGGCGCGAAGACGAAAGCCTCGACGCCGGCGACCTTGGCCAAGCGACCGGTGATGTCGGCCTGGATCTCCTTCGAGCTGCGCTGCCGTTCGGCCCAGTCCTTGAAGGCAAAGCCGACAAAGGCGCCGTTGGTGGCGCCGCCGAAGGCGACCGCCGAGAACTGCGCCCGCGTTTCCGGAATGTCCTTAACAAGACCGAGGATCTGGTTGACGTAGGTCTCGGTGTAGTCCGAGGTCGCGTAGCGCGGGGCGGTTACGATGGAAAGCAGGAAGCCCTGGTCTTCCTCCGGCGCCAGTTCGGTCGAGGTCTTGGTGAACATGAAGCCGGTGAGCGCGACCAGCGCGACGACGATAATAAAGGTAACCGGCCTGTTTCTGAGCGAAGCGGTCACCGCCCGCTCGTAGACGCGCTCGACACGACTGAAGGTGCCGTCGACGATGCGCTGGAAGCGGCCGTGCGCGCCGGCCTTCAAGAGGCGAGCCGACATCATCGGCGTGATGGTCACCGCAATCAGGCCGGACAGCACCACGGAGCCGGCCAACGTGACCGCGAACTCGCGGAACAGCGCGCCGGTCAGGCCGCCGGTGAAGGCAAGCGGCGCAAACACGGCAGCCAGCGTAATGGTCATGGCGACGATTGCCGAGAAGATCTCGCGCATGCCGTTGAAGGCCGCCTGCATCGGCGACATGCCGTCTTCCTCCATATGGCGGTGGATGTTCTCCACCACGACAATGGCGTCGTCGACGACAAGGCCGATCGCCAGCACCATGGCAAGCAGCGACAGAAGGTTGATCGAATAGCCTACCGCAAACAGAATGAAACAGACGCCGATCAGCGACAGCGGGATCGTCACGATCGGCATCATCACCGAGCGGAAGGATCCGAGGAAGAGCAGGATGACGAGAATGACGATGGCGACAGCCTCACCGATGGTCTTGAACACCTCCTCGATCGAGGCGCTGATCTGCTCGGTGGAATCGTAGACGATCTCGATCGTCATGCCCTTCGGCAACGTATCCTGGATCACCGGCACGATCTTGTGGATCGCCTCGGCAGTCGTCAGCGGATTGGCGGCAGGCGTCGGGAAGATGGCCAGGAAGGTGCCCGGCTTGCCGTTGAAGCTCACCCTCGTGTCGGTGCTGGCGGCGCCAAGCTCGACCCGAGCCACATCGCGCAGCCGCACCACCTGGCCGTCGGTCGAGCGGATGGGGAGCTGCGCGAAGGCTTCCGGCGTCTGCAGGGTCGAGTGAACCGCGATCGAGGAGACCACATACTCGTTCTGTGTGTTGCCGGGCGCGGACAGGAAATTGGAATTGTTGATCGCAGTCAGCACGTCGGCGGCCGTGGCGCCGCGGGCGGCGAGCCTGACCGGGTCGATCCAGACCCGCATCGAATATTCCTCGGCGCCGAAGATCTGGACATCGGCGACGCCTTCCACCGTCGAGATGCGCGGCCGCACGACGCGCTCGATGTACTCGGTCAACTGCTCCTTCGTCATGTTCGGATTCTGCATCGAAATATACATCATCGCGAACTGCTGGCCGGTGCCCTTGACGATCACCGGGTCCTTGGCGGCATCCGGCAAGGTGCCGCGCACGCCTTGAACCTTGGACAGCACCTCGGTCAACGCAACATCGGGGTTGGAGCCGAGCTTCATCTGCACGGTCACCGTGCTCGAAGACGGGCGGCTCGACGAGGTGACGTAGTCGATGTTTTCCGTCGAGGCGACGGCGCGCGCGATCGGCGCGGAGATGAAGCCCTGAATCAGGTCGGCGCTGGCGCCGGGATAGGCCGTGGTGATGGTGATCGCCGTCTCGTCAACCTTCGGATACTGGCGGATCGACAGGTTGAAGATGGCCTGGAAACCCAGGAGCAGGATCATGCAGGCCAGCACCGTCGAGAGGACGGGGCGGCGAATGAAGATATCGGAAAAGCTCATTGCTGAACCTGCTTGTTTGCCGATTTGCTGGGATCAACGGTGTTGTCGACCGCAACCGACATGCCGTTGAAGAGCCGGTTCTGACCGGCGGTCACGACCTGGTCACCGGCCTTCAGGCCTTCGACGATCTCGACCATGCCGTTGTTGCGGCGGCCGAGCTTGACGAAGACCTGCGACAGAACGAGTGCCGGCTGTTGCCCGGTTTCGGCCGGCTTTTGAGCGTTCTCAGCCGGCTTCGCAGCGCTGTCGGCGGCGTTTGCCGTATCGGAGGTCGGCTTCGAGGCATCGGCTTGCGGCTTGGCTGCATCGCCGGCAGGCTTCTCCGCGCCGGACTTCTGATCTTCCGGTTTTGCTGGCGCCGCAGCGCCGGCCTCAGCGGGCTTGGGCGGCACCACCACGAAGACATAGTCGCCGTACAGGCTTGAGGTCACCGCCGTCTGCGGCACCGAGATGACGTTGCTTTCCTCCGGCAACTCAACGCGGATTTGCACGAACTGGCCCGGGGTTAGCTTGCCCTCCGGGTTGGCGACCTCGCCGCGGATCGACACCAGCCGGCTTGCCGGGTCGATCTTGGGATCGATGCCGCGGATGGAGCCGGCAAAGGACATGTCGGCAGCGTTGCTGCCGATCCGCACCGTCTGGCCGATCTTCAGCAGCGGCAGCTGCTGTTCGGGCACGGTGAAGTCGACCCGCATCGTGTCCAGATCCTGGATCGTGACGACTGAGTTGCCGGGCGCCAGATATTGGCCAATGTCGATCTTCGGAATGCCGACCGTCCCGGTGAAGGGAGCTGCGAGTTGCTTTTGGTCGAGCACGGCTTGCAGCTTGTTCACTTGCGCGGCCGATGCGGTCGCCGCCGCGCGCGCGGCATCAAGCGTAGCGTCGGTGCCGACGCCACGCCGCTGCAATTCCAGCGCGCGGGTCAGCGCCGCCTGGTCGGATGCTGCCTGAGCCTTCTGTGCCACCAGATCGGCCTTCTCGACGGCATCGTCGAGCTGCAGAAGCACAGCGTCGGCCGCAACCTTCTGGTTGGCGTGGAAGAGGATGTCCTTGACGATGCCGGCGGTCTCGACGGTCAGGTCGACGCCGCGCACGGCGTTGACGGTGCCGATCGCCTCGACGCCGGGCGTCCAGTTCGAAGGCTTCGCCACGATGGTCGACACTGTCGCCGCCGGCGGTTTCATGGTGGCGAAAAACTGCTTGATCGCATTGTCGCGAAACAGGTTGAAGCCGACGATGCCGGCGCACACCACGGCGAGCAGCAGCAGAATTCCGGTGATGATGAAGAAGCGCTTCACGGATAGTTCCCCTCGAGCCGGCAACCGGCAACGTCAATTGCCGGGACACATATCGACGATAAATCCCGATTTCAAATTGCGGGCGCCTTACTGTACCGTCTGGACGGTCTTGTCAATTCCACAAGGCCTAATGTAAGGGAAGGCGTGATGAAAGCTCGCAGGGCAAACTCGCGCGACAGGATACTTGCAGCGGCAGCCGACGTGGCGCGCGAGGCGGGCCCGGGAAGCCTGTCGCTCGACGCCATCGCCAATCGGGCCGGCGTGTCGAAGGGCGGTCTGCTCTACAATTTCCCGACCAAGGCCAAGCTGATGCAGGGGCTGGTCGAGAATTACCTCAATGCTTTCGAGCAAGCGCTCGAAGAACGCACGGCCGAGGCAAGCGATGAAAGCGCGCTCGCGGCCTACATACGGCTCTCGGCCGATGATTGCGAGAAGCCGAAACCTTCGGCCTCCTGGATGTTCTCCGCGATCGCCGAGGATCCGGAATTCCTGACGCCGATCAAAGCCTTCAAGCGGCAGCTGTTCGAACGGCTGAAGGGGGAAACGGACGACCTCGGCTCGCTGCTGGTTTGTTTCCTCGCCATCGAGGGGCTGCGCAGCATGAATCTTTTCGATTCAGACGTGCTGTCGCAGCAGGAGCACAAGCTCCTGGTTTCCTCGCTTCTCAAGATAGCCGGATAGGTCGCAGGCTCACATCAGCGGCGGCAAAGACGCTGAGACAAAGACGGCGCCTTTCGCGGCGCTCTCTTCATTTGTATCCAGTGCGTCGAGCGAGCGCTCACTGGCCGGCAAAGGACCTGCCGGAGTTTTCCGACGGCGGGTCATAGTTGCCGAAAGGTATCAGGTCGGGTCTTCGCGATGCAGGTCGTGGATGGCGACGCCTTCGACATTGGTCGGCAGCATCAGCCACTCCTTGTGGCGCAGCGTCCGTTCGGTGTCCTCGAGGCCCATCTCCCAGTGCTCGCGCATCGAGGTCCCCGAGAACTCATAGTCCTTGGCGTGGCCTTCGTAGCCTTTGTGCTGGTAGATCAGGTGGACGATGTTGACCACGCCGGCGTCGGAATAGTCGGCAATCAATTCCTTCTCGCCCTCTATCAGAAATTCCGGCGGAACGCGCTTCAGTGCATCGAGCAGCTTCATCTTCAGCGCATGGATGCGCTGGAAATTGTCGGTGTTCTGGCGCGTGCGGCTGGAATACATGATGTCCTTGTGACGCGACAGCACGTCGGCCATGCCGCGCGGCAGCACGCCGCGAGCGCTGAACAGATCGACCTGGAAGACCAGCGAGGTGCGGTCCTCCTCTTGGTCGAGCAGATATTGCAGCGGCGTGTTGGAGACGATGCCGCCGTCCCAGTAGTACTCGCCCTCGATGCGGATCGAGGGGAAGGCCGGCGGCAGCGCGCCGCTCGCCATGATGTGCTCCGGTCCGATGCGCACCTTGTCGGTGTCGAAATAGACGAAGTTGCCGGTCCTGACATTGACGGCGCCGACACTCAGCCGCTTTTTACCGTCGTTCAGAATGTCGAAGTCGATCAGGCTTTCCAGCGTGTCCTTCAGCTCGGCGGTGTCGTAGAAGCTGGTAGCGCCTTCCGCCCCCGGCAGCTGGAACCAGGGATTGGGATTGCGTGGCTTGAAGAAGCCGGGCTGGCCCATAGTCATCGTCATCCACGAAGAAGTGCGGTTGCGGATGTCGCGATAGATGTCGCCTTCGGGCGTATAGGCCCAGATCTTGCGGCCCGAGACCGTCTGCCAGAACTGCTCCAGCCGCTGCAGGCGCCGGCTCGGCTCGTTGCCGGCGATGATCGATGCGTTGATCGCGCCGATCGAGACGCCGGACAGCCAGGTCGGCTCGCAGCCGGCGTCGGACAGCGCCTGATAGACACCGGCCTGATAAGCGCCCAGCGCGCCGCCCCCCTGGAACACCAGGGCGATGCGGTCGTATTGCGCCGTTATTTCCTCGATGGTGGCGGCTGCCGCCGTTTTTGGGGTGCGTTCAAGCACGAGCCTTCTCCGGCTGGATTGCGCTGGTCGCGGACCGGCCGGCGAGATAGTCATGAACGACCTCGCCCAGTCCGAGCGTCAGATCGGCGATGAAGTGGACGGCCGAGACCACCTCCAGTACCGGCAGCTTGGCGACGTCGGCCATGACGTGCGGCCGAAGGTCGAGCGCGGCCGGCGCCATCCAGGCTTCCTTCAGCGTCACGTCGGTGAGGTAGTAACGGACCAGCTCGCAGATGCGCGGGCTGCCGTCGACATGCGGGATGATCTTGACCAGAAAGTTTGGCGCGGCGAGCGAGGCGAGCACCTGGTCGTGGTCGGCCTCGCGGTGCTTGTAGCCCATGGTGCCGGTGGCGCAGAGCACGCTGCCATAGTGGAGGGTGCCGACCACGACCTCGCCCTCATGCACGATCTTGGGGCTGGCCAGCTTCTTCGGGAATCCCCAGAGCTCGCGGCCGCCGGCGATCGGCGCGTCGTCGTTGAGATACATGGAATGGACATAGCCGCCATGTTGTCCGCCGAAGCGCACGGGGATCACCTGACCGGTCTCGGTATAGTCGCCGAAGCCGGTCGAATCCGGCATGCGGATGAACTCATACTTGACCAGCGGCACATCGATCTCGAGTGGCTTCGGCACGACGGCTTCCAGCGCCTCGCGCGTCGTGCGGTAGGTGATGATGATGTATTCGCGGTCGAAGAAACGGTAGGGGCCTGGCGGAAAAGAAGGGTTGGTAAGCGGCATCGCATAGGCGCGCTTCACGACTTCGGCGATTTCCAAGCTGTTCACCCTTCAGGAATGACACACGGGACACGCACAGGGAATTATGTTGCACGGCACCATGACAGTGCCATGTACGCCCTAGGACCGCCACCTTCCTGTCACTCGAACTGCATCACAACATTGTAATCGCACCGAAATAGGGGCATGGCATTGTTATGTTGCGACGCACAAACTATGTGCTTCAACAGTCCCTCCCTCCACGTGCGAGATCTGCCATGGGTTCGCTGTCTTCCAAGAATGCGCTCGTCACTGGCTCGACCAGCGGCATCGGCCTTGCAATCGCCCGCGCCTTTGCCGCCGAGGGCGCCAACGTAACCATCAACGGCCTGGGCGATGCCGCGGCGATCGAAAAGGAGCGCGCCGGCATCGAGAGGGATTTCGGCGTCAAGTGCCGCTATTCCGGCGCCAACATGATGGACGGCGGGGCGGTCACCGCCATGATCCGCGAGGCCGAGGAGGCGTTCGGCAGCCTCGACATCCTGGTCAACAATGCCGGCATCCAGCATGTCGCGCCGATCGACGAGTTCCCCGACGACAAGTGGGAAGCAATCATCCGCATCAACCTGCTTGCCGCCTTCTATGCCATTAAGGCGGTGCTGCCGGGCATGAAGAGCCGCAAATGGGGCCGCATCATCAACACGGCCTCGGCGCATGCGCTGGTCGCCTCGCCGTTCAAGTCGGCCTATGTCTCGGCCAAGCACGGCATTGCCGGCCTGACCAAGACGGTGGCGCTGGAAGTCGCGCAGGATGGCATCACCGTCAATGCGATCGCGCCCGGTTATGTCTGGACGCCGCTGGTCGAGAAGCAGATCCCCGACACGATGAAGGCGCGCGGCATGACCGAGGAACAGGTCAAGCACGATGTGCTGCTTGCCGCGCAGCCGACCAAAGAGTTCGTCACCGTTGAGGAACTGGCGGCACTGGCGCTGTTCCTGTGCTCGGATGCGGCCAAGCAGATGACCGGCACGACCCTGCCGATGGATGGCGGCTGGACGGCGCAGTAAGTGCAGCTTCCAAAGAAGGTGCGGGGCCGCGCCTTCCTCGACAAGAATTCTTGACAATCGTAGGGGAGCGTTCCAGCATCCTGGCTAAGGGGTTCCCCGCGACGACCCCGTGAGGCGTCAGCCCAACGATCGCGTCCAAACTCTCTTCGTTCAGGAGGTGGACGCCATGCCGTCAACAACTCAGATCACAGTGCCGCAGCTTGCCCGACTCGTCGGCCTGCCGGATGCACCTCGTCTCGTCGACGTACGCATCGACGACGACTTTCAAGCCGATCCGCGGCTGCTGCCGGCTTCTTGCCGGCGCGACTTCAGAACCGTCTCGACCTGGGCGGCCGACTTCTCCGGATCCAAGGTCGTGGTCATCTGCCAGCGCGGAGAGAAGCTCTCGCAAGGCGTTGCCGCGTGGCTGCGCCACGAGGGCATTCCGGCGGAATCGTTGGAAGGCGGTTTCGAGGCCTGGGCCGCCGCCAAGGCGCCGTTGGTCGCGGCCGCCGCGATTCCGCCCCGCGACGGGAAGGGTCGCACCGTATGGGTCACGCGTTCCCGGCCGAAGGTCGATCGCATCGCCTGCCCCTGGCTGATCCGGCGATTTGTCGATCCTGGCGCCGTGTTCCTGTTCGTCGACCCGGCCGAGGTGCCCCTGGTCGCGGACCGCTTCGCCGCGGTGCCCTTCGACATCGAAGGCGTGTTCTGGAGCCATCGCGGCGATCATTGCACCTTCGACACGATGATCGAGGAGTTCGGCCTGCGCACCGAGGCGCTCGATCGTCTGGCGCTGATCGTGCGCGGCGCGGATACATCGCGTCTCGACCTGGTGCCGCAGGCTGCCGGGTTCCTCGCCGCGTCGCTCGGCCTGTCGCGCATGTTCCGCGACGACCTGGAACAGCTCGAAGCCGGCATGCTGCTCTATGACGCTTTCTTCCGCTGGTGCCGCGACGCCACGGACGAGACGCATAACTGGCCGGCTGGGGGTAAGCAACAATGACAGTGCTTGCCAAGGACAGCGCCGCGCAGCCGGCCGATGTCCCGGCTGTGCCGACTTTCGGTGAAGCGACGCGGCTATGGGCCAAGATCGGCCTGCTCTCTTTCGGCGGGCCGGCCGGGCAGATCGCCCTTATGCACAAGGAACTGGTCGAGGAGCGCCGCTGGATCGGCGAGGAGCGGTTCCTGCATGCTCTGAACTACTGCATGCTTCTTCCGGGTCCCGAGGCGCAGCAGCTTGCCGTCTATATCGGCTGGCTGCTGCACCGGACGGCCGGCGGCCTCGTCGCCGGGACATTGTTCGTGCTCCCAGGCGCACTGGTCATGCTCGTCCTGAGCAGTTTCTACATGCTCTACAACGACGCGCCGGTCATCGAGGCGCTGTTCTTCGGCATCAAGGCGGCGGTGCTGGCGGTCGTCGTCGAAGCGGTGATCCGCATCGGCAAGCGGGCGCTGAAGAACCGGGTCATGGTGGCCATCGCGGTGGCGGCCTTTCTCGCCATCTATGTCCTCAAGCTGCCGTTTCCACTGATCGTGCTTGCGGCGGGACTCATTGGCTGGGTCGGCAATCGCTTTGCACCCAGGCTGTTTTCGGGTTCGGCGCAGGGGAAGGGCAACGCCGCCGCCGACAGAGGCGGCGTGGTCGACCTGATGTTCGAGCGCGGCGAGCTCGGCCACACCGTGCCGACCAAATGGCACGCAGCCCGGACCATCGCCATCTGGCTGCCGATCTGGCTCGGACCGGTGGCGCTGATCGCCGTGCTGGCAGGGCCGGGGAGCGTATGGGCGCAGATCGGCGGCTTCTTCAGCCTGATGGCGGTCGTCACCTTCGGCGGCGCCTATGCGGTTCTTGCCTATGTCGCGCAAGCCGCGGTGACCTCGTTCGGCTGGCTTTCGCCCGGAGAGATGGTCGACGGACTCGGACTTGCCGAGACGACGCCCGGACCGCTGATCCTGGTGCTGCAATTCGTCGGCTTCGCCGCCGCCTATCGCCATGCGGGCACGCTCACCCCTCTGCTTGCAGGGTCGCTTGGGGCGGCGCTGACGCTCTGGGCTACCTTTGCGCCCTGCTTCTTCTGGATATTCCTCGGCGCGCCCTACATCGAGCAGCTGCGGCAGAACAAGGCGTTGTCGGCGGCGCTCGGTGCGATAACGGCAGCGGTCGTCGGCGTGGTGATGAACCTTGCGCTGTGGTTCGCGCTGCATGTCGTCTTCGGCAAAGTCGAGAGCGTCGGCTGGGGCGTCGAGGTTCCGGTCGTTTCCTCGCTCGACTGGCGCGCGGCGCTGCTGTCGGCGGCGGCGATGGTCGCCATGCTCAGGCTGAAGGCCGGCATGCTGCCGACGCTTGCGGCATCCGCGCTGGCGGGACTGGCTCTACAGGCATTGTGAATTGTTTCCAGCCGCAGCCAAGCGTGACCGAGAGCTATGTTTACAACTAACATGTCAGTGTGCTACGCCTGCTACCAGATTGATGAATGGAGAATTGCAGGTGGGTTCGCGCTTTGGTCTGTCGGTTGCGCTCACAACGCCCTTTGATGCAGCCGGGCGGATCGCCGTTCCGCTGATTACCGAGCATGCTAGGGCCTGTCTCGATGCGGGCTGCAGCAGCGTGACGCTGTTCGGCACCACCGGCGAAGGCGCTTCCGTCGGTACGGCGGAGCGGCAGGCGGTCATCGATGCCATCCTTGCGGCGGGAATACCCGCGGACCAACTCGTTGCAGGCGTGCTGGTCGATGCGGCGGAGGACGCCGCTGAACAATGCCGCCAGGCGTTGCAGCGCGGCGCCCGCAACATCCTTCTGGCGCCGCCGAGCTATTTCAAGAATGTCGGTGACGACGGGTTGTTCGGCTGGTTCGGCGCCGTGTTCGCCGCGCTCGGTCCGCTGGCCCGCGGCATGCTGCTCTACAACATCCCCTCGGTCACGACGGTGCAGCTGTCGCTCGACCTGATCGGCCGGCTTCGTAAGGCGTATCCGGGCGTGGTCGCCGGGGTCAAGGATTCCGGTGGAGACTGGGGCTACAGCGAAGCGCTGCTCAAGACGCATGGCGACCTGATCATCCTCATCGGCGACGAACGGCATCTGGCGCCGGCGATGCGGATCGGCGGCCAGGGCGCGATTTCCGGCATGGCCAATTTCGCCGCCGGCGAACTGCGCGCCATGATCGAGAGCGGACGCGACGACTCCCGCGTGGAAAGCTTCGTCCTCGAACTGCTCCGGCATCCGGTCATCCCGGCGGTGAAGGCCATGGTGGCGCGCCAGACCGGCGACGAACGCTGGCTGACGGTCCGGCCGCCGCTTGAGCCGGTAGCCTTGCAGGAACGGCAGCAGCTTGGCGCCGCTTACGACAGGCTGTTTGCGACACAGGCAGCCTGAACCGGGGAGGGCGCTGATCGGCATGGACGACACGAGCGAACCGGCAACCCTCAGGGAGAAGGCCTATGCCAGCTTCACGCGGCATCTGCTGGCCCGCGACCTCAGGCCCGGCCAGTTCGTTTCGCAGCGCGAGCTGGTCGCCTTCACTGGCCTGCCGCTCGGAGCCATCCGCGAGATCGTGCCGCGGCTCGAGGCCGAGGGGCTGCTGACCACCATACCGCAACGCGGCATGCAGATCGCGCATATCGACATCAGCCTGATCCGCGAGGCTTTCCAGTTCCGCCTGTTCATGGAGCGCGAGGCGGTCGCGCTGTTTGCCGTCAACTCGTCCGACGCCGAGATTGCGGGTCTCAGGCGCGAGCACGAGGACATGCTCGCCCAAGCGCTGGCGCAGACCCCGACCCCCGAAATGGAAGCCAAGGCCCAGAACATCGACTGGGCTATGCATGACACCTTCATCAGCGCGCTGGGCAACGAGATCATCGCCAAGGCCTATCTGGTAAATTCGGTGAAGATCCGGCTCATCCATCAGGAGCGGTTCCGCATCGACGGTCGCGTCGTGCCGGTCATGCGCGAGCATCTTGCGGTGATCGAGGCCCTGGAGAAACGCGATCCGCAGGTGGCGGTCGAGGCGATCAGCCAGCACATCGACAATGCCCGCCGGCTGGCGCTGCAGATTTGAGGAAGCAAAACCGCGCCGCAATCGTCGTGGCGTAAATCGACAACGACAACCGGGAGGAAGAAATGTCGTCCAATCCATTCAGTCCAACCAGAAGGCAGCTGCTCCAGGGAACCGCGGCTCTCGCCGCCACCGGCCTCGTCGGTCTTCGTCCGAGCTTCGCCGCGGGCGTCGACTGGAAGCGCTTTGCCGGCACGACGCTCGACGTCAACCTGGTCAAGAGCCCGCGCAGCGACACCATCCTGAAGAATCTCGCGGAGTTCGAGGAGCTGACCGGCATCAAGGTCAATGCCGAGGCGACACCCGAACAGCAGCAGCGCCAGAAGACGGTGATCGAGCTCAGCTCCGGCAAGCCAAGCTTCGACGTCGTGCATCTGAGCTACCATGTGCAGAAGCGCCAGTTCGAGAAGGGCGGCTGGCTGGCCGACATTTCCGGCTTCCTTGCCGATCCGGGCCTCACCGATCCAGGCCTGACCGAAAGCGACTTCGCCGAGGCGGGCATCCAGTTCGCCAAGGACGGCCAGGGCGTGCTGCGCTCGCTGCCATTCTCGGTCGACTACTGGATCCTCTATTGGAACAAGGAGTTGTTCGACGCCAAGGGTATAAAATATCCCGAGAGCTTCGAGCAGCTGGTGGCTGCCGCCGAAGCGCTGACGGATCCCTCAAGCAACACCTTCGGTTTCGTCGCACGCGGTCTCAAGAACGCCAACACGCCGGTATGGACGTCGCTGATGCTCGGCTACGACATGACGCCGCTCGGCAGCGACGGCAAGCTGCGCACCACCTCGCCGGAGGCGATCGAGGCTGCCGCCCTCTATCAGCGGCTGATGACCAAGGCCGCGCCTCCCGGCGTCACCGGCTTCAACTGGGCCGAGGCGCAATCCGCCTTCCTGCAGGGCAAGATCGGCATGTGGTTCGATGGCGTGGGCTTCGCGCCGCCGATGGAAAATCCGGAAAAATCGCGCGTCGTCGGCAAGGTCGGCTATGGCGTCATGCCGAAGGGTCCCAAGGCGCATGCCGCGGGTACTTTCGGCGACGGCATCGGTGTCACGTCCGCCAGCGCGAAGAAGGAAGCGGCCTATCTGTTCTGCCAGTGGGCCGTGTCACCCGCCATGGGCGCGCGCCTGCTGCAGGCCGGCGCCGGCGTGCCGTTCCGCAAGTCGGTGCTGGAAGACCCGAAGGTGCGCGACGGCGTCACCATGCCGGCGAGCTGGCTGGATGCCGTGGTCGGCTCAGGCAATATCAGCCGGCTGGCGCTGCCGGTCATCATCCCGGTCACCGAGTTCCGCGACATCTATGGCGTGGCGCTGACCAACATGATTGCCGGCGCCGATCCCGCCGACGAACTGAAGAAGGCCACCGAGCAGTTCCAGCCGGTTCTCGACAGGAGCGAGCAAGGTTGATGTCCGCCATCGCCCCGGAACGCGCAGGGGTGACGACGCAAGCCGTCGAAGAGAGCCAGCCGATCCGGCTGGCTCCAAACTACTGGCCTTTCGTCATTCCTGCGCTCGTCGTCGTCGGCGCCGTGATCGTCTTCCCCTGGGCCTTCACGTTGTGGATGAGCGTCAACAGCTGGACGCTCGGCCAGTCGCGAAGCTTTGCCGGGATGGAAAATTATCTGCGCTTGGCGAGCGATCCGCGGTTTTGGGAATCGCTCTGGCATACCTTGATCTATACTTTCCTGTCGGTGGTCGCGCCGATGTTTTTCGGTACCGTCGCCGCGCTCATTTTCGACGCCAGGTTTGCCTTGCGCGGCCTGCTGCGCGGCGTCTTCGTGATGCCGATGATGGCCACACCCGTCGCCGTGGCATTGGTCTGGACCATGATGTTCCATCCGCAGCTCGGCGTGCTCAACTATCTCCTGTCGCTGGTCGGCATTCCGGCGCAGGAGTGGATCTTCAACGCCAACACCGTCATTCCTTCGCTGGTCGCGGTGGAGACCTGGCAGTGGACGCCGCTGGTGATGCTGATCGTGCTGGGTGGGCTGGCATCCGTGCCGCGCGAGCCGTTCGAAAGCGCCGAGATCGACGGCGCCAATGCCTGGCAGCAGTTCCGCTACCTCACCTTGCCGATGATCGCGCCGTTTCTGATGATCGCGGTCATCATCCGCACGATCGATGCGCTCAAGAGCTTCGATATCATCTACGCGATGACCCAAGGTGGGCCGGGCACGGCATCGGAAACAATCAACATCTATCTCTACAACACCGCCTTCTCCTATTACGACATGGGCTACGGCTCGGCCATGGCGGTGGTGTTCTTCATCGTCATCGTGGCCCTGTCCTTCATCCTCCTGATGTTGCGCCAGCGCTCGCAATGGGTCGACACGGAGGGCAAATAGGTGAGCTCGCGGCTGCTCAACAAGATAGGCCTGTTCTTCGCGGCGCTGGTGCTGGTCTCGCCGGCGATCCTGTTCTTCCTCTGGATGATCTCGCTGTCGCTGAAGTTCGAGATCGACAACGGCGCCTATCCGCCGATCCTGATCCCGGAGCGCTTCGCCTGGTCGAACTACGCAAAGGTGTTCGAGGAGAACAATTTCCTGCTCTATCTGTGGAACTCGGTGCTGGTGACCGGCACGGCGACGCTGCTGGCGCTGCTGATCGGAGTGCCGGCCGGCTATGGCATCGCCAGGCTCAAGGCGGAACGCTCGGCGATCGTCATCATGATCGCCCGCATGACGCCCGGGCTTTCCTACCTCATCCCGCTGTTCCTCCTGTTTCAGTGGCTGGGCATCCTCGGCACGCTCTGGCCGCAGATCATCATCCATCTGGTGGTGACGGTGCCGATCGTGGTCTGGGTGATGATCGGCTATTTCGAGACGACGCCGATGGAATTGGAGGAGGCCGCCAACATCGACGGCGCCAGTTCGTGGCAGGTGTTTCGCCTGGTCGCGCTGCCGATCGCCAAGCCCGGCATCGTCGTCGCCTTCATCCTGTCGATCATCTTCTCGTGGAACAACTTCGTCTTCGGCGTCGTGCTCGCCAGCCGCGAGACGCGGACACTGCCGGTCGCGGTCTACAACATGCTGTCCTACGAGCAGGTGAGCTGGGGGCCGCTCGCCGCCGCAGCGCTCGTGGTGACGCTGCCGGTGCTGGTGCTGACCATGTTCGCGCAACGGCAGATCGTCGCCGGGCTGACCGCCGGAGCGGTCAAGGGTGGCTGAGCGCCTGATCCGCCCTCATTCCTTCGGAGATACGCAATGGCATCGGTAAGCATCAACAACGTGCAGAAGGCTTTCGGAGCCACTCGGATCATCCACGATGTCAGCGTCGATATCGCCGATGGCGAGTTCGTCATCCTGGTCGGACCGTCGGGCTGCGGAAAGTCGACGCTGCTGCGCATGATCGCGGGGCTGGAAACGATCTCGGCCGGAAAGATCGCAATCGGCGAGCGCACCGTGAACAACCTCAGGGCACGGGACCGCAACATCGCGATGGTGTTCCAGAACTACGCGCTCTACCCGCACATGACGGTGGCCGACAATATGGGCTTCGCGCTCAAGATCAAAAAAGCCGATCCGGCCGATACCGCGAGCCGGGTGAAGCGGGCAGCCGGCATTCTCGGCCTGGAGAAGCTGCTCGACCGCTATCCGCGCCAGCTTTCCGGCGGCCAGCGCCAGCGCGTCGCCATGGGCCGCGCCATCGTGCGCGACCCGCAGGTGTTTCTGTTCGACGAGCCGCTCTCCAATCTCGACGCCAAATTGCGCGTGCAGATGCGTGGCGAGATCAAGGCGCTGCATCAGCGGCTCGGCACCACCACCATCTATGTCACGCACGACCAGATCGAGGCGATGACCATGGCCGACAAGATCGTCGTGCTGCATGACGGTCTGGTCGAGCAGATCGGCGCGCCGCTCGATCTCTACGACCGGCCGGCCAATCTGTTCGTTGCCGGCTTCATCGGCTCGCCGGCCATGAACTTCATCCACGGCCACATCGAGGAGGGCATCTTCCGCAGCGCCGGTGGGCTGACTTTGCCGCTGCCGCAAGACATCCGGCCGAGCGAGGCCGCGGGAAGGGAACTGGTTTACGGCATTCGTCCCGAGCATATCCGGGCGACCGGCCAGGGTCTCTCCGGCACAGTCACGCTCATGGAGGCGACCGGCTCGGAAATCTTCGCCACGGTCGACTGCGGCGGAGAGGTGATCTCCTGCCTTTTCCGCGAGCGGCTGGCGCTGAAGCAAGGCGAGAGCGTGCGGATCGAGATCGACCGCGCCTCGGCGCATCTGTTCGACGCCAAGACGGGCCGGCGCATCTGATTGCCGCTGTTCGCGCTCTCACCGCGGCGGCCAGGGAGTGCTTGAGATTCGAGGCGAACGGAAAGCAACGGGAGCCAGTTGCAAGAAAATGCAACATGGGAGCATTGCAAAAGTCAGCCAACCCTTTGACTTAGCTGGTGATCCCGACAGGAATCGAACCTGTGACCTACAGATTAGGAATCTGCCGCTCTATCCTACTGAGCTACGGGACCACGCGGCCCGACACATAAACGCTTCGGGCCGGTTCGCCAAGAGGCGTTACCGACAGATCGGCGCCGCGCCTTGCTCCATGGCGCCAATCGGCCGGGAAGGTCGCCTCCGGGCAAAGCGGTCAGGCGGCCAGCGCCGTCTCCGCCAACCTCACCCAATAGCTCATGCCGTGCGGGATGACCTCGTCGTTGAAGTCATAGGCCGGATGGTGAAGGCCGGCGGTGTCGCCGTTGCCGATGAAGATGAAGGCGCCGGGGCGCGCTTCCAGCATGTAGGAAAAATCCTCACCGCCCATCACCGGCTGGATGGCGCGGTGGACATTCGCGTCGCCGGCGACGCCGGCGGCAATATCGCTGGCGAAGGCCGTCTCTTCCGGATGGTTGAAAGTGACGGGATAGTTGGGGTCGTAGTCGACCTCGATCGTCGCGCCGAAGGCTGATGCGAGGCCAGCGCAAATGGCGCGGATTTTCTCTTCCGCTTTCCTGGCCACTTCCTTTTTCAGCGTGCGCACCGTGCCGGCGATCTCGGCTTTTTCCGGTATGACGTTGTAGGCATCGCCGGCATGGAATTTGGTCACCGACACGACGACGGCCTCGACCGGATCGGTGCTGCGTGAGGCAATGGTTTGCAAAGCGCTCACCAATTGGCTGGTAATGACGATCGGGTCGATCGTGGCGTGCGGCATCGCCGCATGGCCGCCATGCCCCTTGACGGTGATGGTGAATTCGGCGGTCGCCGCCATGATCGGGCCGGGCTTGATGGCGAACTCGCCGACGGGAAGGCCGGGCATGTTATGCATGCCGAACACCTTCGAGATGCCGAAGCGGTCCATCATGCCGTCCTTGACCATTTCGTTGCCGCCGCCGCCGCCTTCCTCGGCGGGCTGGAAGATCACCGCCACGGAGCCGGCGAAATTGCGCGTTTCGGCGAGATATTTGGCTGCGCCGAGCAGCATGGCGGTGTGGCCGTCATGGCCGCAGGCATGCATTTTGCCGGGAACGCTCGACGCGTAGGGCTTGCCGGTGATCTCGTTGATCGGCAAAGCGTCCATGTCGGCGCGCAGGCCGATGGCCGGACCCTCGCCCTTGCGGCCGCGGATAATGCCGACGACGCCGGTTTTGCCGAGGCCGGTCACAACCTCGTCGCAACCGAAAGCCTGCAGCTTGGCGGTGACGAAGGCGGCGGTCTGGAAAACGTCGAAGTTCAGTTCCGGCGTCTGGTGCAGATGGCGCCGCCAGCCCGCGACTTCTTCCTGCATTTCCGCGGCACGGTTGAGAATTGGCATAATCGTTCCATTTCTTTGTTGGGGCAGGCAGTTCAGGGCCGCTGCCCGGCAAGTGTGATCGTCTGGCGCTTTGCCATTTTGACGTCACATAGGGTAAATAGCACCGCATAATGCGGCCCGGAGTCGAGGGTCGGTCCGCAGTATGCTGGCCATCGCGCAGCGAAATCTTACGGAGCCAGCGGCAACTACGGCAAGAGGCGATTTCGGAATTGATCATGCGGCAAAGGCATTTCCTCAACCTATTGCTTGCGGGGGCGCTGGCGCTGCCGATGCTTTCCGGCACTGCGCGCGCCAATCCGGTGGTGCTGTTCGACCTGAATAGCGGCAAGGTGCTGGAGCATCAGGACGCCTTCAAGCGCTGGTATCCGGCCTCGCTGAGCAAGCTGATGACGGCCTATGTGGCGTTCCGGGCGATCGCCGCCGGCGAGGTGGCGCTCGATTCGCCGATTAAGGTGACGAAACATTCGGCCGGCGAGCCGCCGAGCAAGATGGGCTTCAAGCCCGGATCGGTCATGCGGCTCGACAATGCGCTGAAGATGATGCTGGTCAAGTCGGCCAACGACATCGCCATGGCCGTCGGCGAGAACATCGGCGGATCGCAGGCCGCCTTCGCCGACCGCATGAATGCCGAGGCCGCCAGGCTCGGCATGGTCGGAACGCATTTCGTCAACCCGAATGGGCTGTTCTCGCCCGACCAGTACACGACCGCGCGCGACCTCGCCGTCCTGGTGACGGCGCTTCGCAACGACTTCCCGCAATATGCGCCGTGGTTCTCCATCGAGGGTCTTGCCGTCGGAAAGAAGGCGATCCCGAACTACAATCTGCTGATCGGGCGCTATCCCGGCGCCGACGGTATGAAAACCGGCTTCGTCTGCTCCTCGGGCTTCAACATGATCGGCTCGGCGACGCGCGATGGCCGCACACTGGTTGCCGTGGTGCTCGGCGAAAAATCCGCCATCAGCCGCGCCGAAGCGGCGGCGAAGCTGCTCGACCAGGGTTTTGACGCGCCGGCGGCCGGGTCGACGACGCTCGCGGCGCTCAAGCCATATGGCGACACGCTGTCGCCCAACGACCTGCAGGACGAGATCTGCAAGAAGAAGCCGAAGGAACAGCAGTCGGAGGCGGCGCCTGCCGTCGCCGCCAAGGACAAGGCCAAATCGCCCTATCAGGTGAAACTCGATCACCCGACGTTGATCGCGGTCGGCCTTGGCGGGGCCACCGGGCCGGCGCCCAAGGCTTTCGTCGACCAGACCGATCAGAACTATGCCGATGTGCCGCTGCCCAGCTGGCGGCCCGACAAGCCTCTGCCGGCCGGCGCCACACCCGCCGCGACCGCTGCCGCTGCAGCGCAGGGGGATCAGCCGGCCAAGGCGGCAAACTCGCCATGACCGGGCGCAGCGGCTTTCCCATACCCGTCTCGGTGCTCACCGGCTTTCTCGGGGCCGGCAAGACGACGCTGCTCAACCGGCTGCTCAAGGATCCGGCGCTTGCCGACACGGCCGTCATCATCAACGAGTTCGGCGAGGTGGCGATCGACCATCTGCTCGTCGAGCAAGCCTCAGACGGCATCATCCAGCTTTCCGACGGCTGCCTTTGCTGCACGGTGCGCGGCGAACTCGTCGATACGCTGGCCGACCTCGTCGACCGGCTGCAGACCGGACGCATCGCCAGGCTGGCGCGCGTCGTGGTCGAAACCACCGGCCTTGCCGATCCTACACCGGTGCTGCAGTCGATCATGGCGCATCCGGCGCTGGTGCAGGCTCTCCGGCTCGACGGCGTCATCACGCTGGTCGACGGCGTCAACGGGGCGGCCACGCTCGATAACCATGTCGAGGCGGTGAAGCAGGCGGCCGTCGCCGACCGCATCGTGCTGACCAAGACCGATCTCGCCGAGGCAAGCGACGCCGGGGCCCTGCGGGCGCGACTTCATCAGATAAATCCGAGCGCGGTCCTGCTCGACGTCAATGACCCCGCTACCGGGGCAGCGTCGCTGTTCGATTGCGGCCTCTACAATCCCGAAACCAAGAGCGCCGACGTGCGGCGCTGGCTCGGAGAGGAGGCGGCGCATGATCATCACCACCATGATGACGGTCATGAACACAACCCCCATCATCATGATCACCGCCACGACGGCCGCGTGCGCTCCCACTCGCTCGTCCATGACGGGCCGGTGCCGTTCTCGGCGATCGAGATGTTCCTCGATTTGTTGCGCTCCACGCATGGCGAAAAACTGCTGCGCATGAAGGGCGTCATCGAACTTCAGGAGGATCCGTCACGGCCGCTGGTGATCCACGGCGTGCAGAAGATCCTGCATCCGCCGGCCAGGCTGCCGTCATGGCGAGACGGACGGCGCGGCACGCGGCTGGTGCTGATCACGCTCGACATGCCGGAAGATTATGTCCAGCGGCTGTTTTCCGCCTTCACCAACAAGCCGTCGATCGACACGCCCGACCGGGCGGCGCTCGAGGCCAATCCGCTGGCGATCGCCGGGCTGTAGCTCCAGAGGTCCGATTGGCCTATGCCGCGCCGCCGCGCTCCACCAGGAAGCGATGGCCGCCGTCGACCGCCGCCGTCTCGATCAGCTGATGGCCGGCATCGGCGCAGAAGGCCGGAATGTCGATCACGGCCAGCGGGTCGGTGGTTTCCAGCCACAGACGGCTGCCGGGCCGCATCGCGGCCAGACGCTTGCGTGCCTTCAGCACCGGCAGCGGGCAGTTCAGCCCCTTTAGATCGTAGGTAGCGGCGGACCCGGCCAAGATCGAGAAATCTCAGCCGCCGAACATGCCGAGCAGTTTCTTCTTCAGCTTCGAGACCGTGCCTTCGTCGGCACTTGCCGCCTGCTGCGTTTCCAGCGCCGGTTGCGCGGAAGCCGCCTCGACGCCTGCGGTGACCACCGGCTGCTGAGCCGCCTGCTTGGCGGCTTCCTTTTCGGCCAGGGCCTGCGCCTTGGCGGCTGCCTTTTCAGCCTGCGCTTGCGCCTTGGCGGCCTTGGCCGCCTCGATCGCCGCAAGCCGCTGCTCCTCGGCCTTGCGCTTGGCCTCCTTCTCCGCGTCGAGCGCGGCCATCTTGCGGCCGAGCGGGGAATCGATGCGGCCCATCCGCGTCGTCTCGGTTACCGAGCCGTCGGCATTCATCGACGGCGGGTCGATCGGCACACGCTCGCCGCGGGCGCGGCGCTTGGACCAGTCGGAAACGATGCTGGCTTCCTTGATGCCGGCGATGGCCGGCTTAGGCGGTAGTATGCTTCCCTTGACCGCGGAGTTGAAGGCGGCGTCGTAGCGCTTTTCGTAGTCGGCATAGGCCGTTTTCAACGAATCAGGCTGTGTCATTGCCGGGCAGGCGCCTGTCGGGTCGAAGGTGGTGCCTTCTGGCGCTACTTGATTGAAGACGTAGCGCTTCTCGCAGACGTCGACTTTCGGCGGGACCTTGGTGATTTCGAAATTGTCGTAGCCGACCTTCAGCATCTTCCAGAACTCGTAGTTCGGGTCGTTGCGGTAGCGCGCCATATTGGCGGCGGTCATGCGGAACGGGAAGGCCTGGATCTGGAACTCGGTCTGGCCGCCCTGGAAGGCATCGCGGCCGAAAGCATAGATCTGCTCGATCTGGGCATCGGTCATCGAATAGCAGCCGGACGAGGAGCAGGCGCCGTGCACCATCAAATTGGAGCCGGTGCGGCCGTTGGCCCTGTCGTAGGCGTTGGGATAGCCGATGTTGAAGGACAGATGGTAGTTCGAGCGCGGATTCATCTGCGACGGACGCACCGTGTAGAAGCCTTCCGGCGCCTGGCGGTCGCCCTCGGTGTATTTGGGGCCGAGCTTGCCCGACCATTTGCAGATGTCGTAGCTGGCGACGAGATCGTAGCGGCCGTTGGTCTTGGCTTTCCAGATCTCCAGCTTGCCTTCTTCCTTGAAGATGCGCGCCATCACCGAGGAGGTGCGCACCATGCCCTTGGCCTTCATGTCGGCGAGGATCTTATCCGGCAGGGGCTTGTTGGCCTCCGGCGCAAAATCCTTCATCGACGAATCATTGCAGCCGGCGATGCCTATCGCGGCGACAAGGACTCCGGTGCGGGCAAGCTTGGCAAACATCGATACGGCTTTGTCTTTTCTCTCAGGCCAACGGCCTCAGCATGGCCGGCCCGCAGGCTCAACACCAATGGACCGTAAGCCCGTTAACCTTGAAAATTCCTTACCGCAAGCAATAGCCAACCCCTCGCGGATATTTTCATTGAGCCGAATGCGGCGGCATTTTTGTGGCGAAATTGTTAATCGCCGCCATAGTTGCGGCGAACGGCCGAATTAAACGGGTGGCGCTGGGGCAGACTCACGTGCTTTGTTTTCATGCATGTCGTTTTCGCAAAACCACTGCACAGTTTTGCGCGACATGCATTAAAGGCTGCGGCCCATCGCCAGATACTTCTCGCGGCGCTGCTCGCGGAAATCGGTGTTGGCGCCGGCAAAGTCCTTCATCGTCTTGGCGATCAGGTCGCCGGTGGCGGCAATCACCGTTTCCGGCGCACGCTGGGCGCCGCCCATCGGCTCGGGTACGATGGCATCGATGATCTTCATTTCGAGAAGATCCTGGGCGGTGATCTTCATGTTGGTCGCCGCGTCCTTGGAACGGGTGGTGTCGCGCCAAAGAATAGAGGCCGCGCCCTCGGGCGAGATCACCGAATAGATGGCGTGCTCCAACATGTAGACACGGTTGGCGGTGGCGATCGCGATGGCGCCGCCGGAGCCGCCTTCACCGATGACCACCGAGATCGACGGCACCTTAAGCGCCAGGCAGGCTGAGGTCGAGCGCGCAATGGCCTCGGCCTGGCCGCGCTCCTCGGCGCCGACGCCGGGATAGGCGCCGGCGGTGTCGACCAGCGTCAAAAGCGGAATGTTGAAGCGGTCGGCAAGCTCCATCAGCCGAACCGCCTTGCGGTATCCCTCGGGCCGTACCGAACCGAAATTGTGCTTGATGCGGCTTGCCGTGTCGGAGCCCTTCTCCTGGCCGATCACCGCCACCGGCTCGCCGCGGAAACGGGCAAAACCGCCGACGATCGCCTGGTCGTCGCCGAAATTGCGGTCACCGGCCAACGGCGTGAAATCGCTGAACAAGCCCTTGATGTAGTCGAGGCAGTGCGGCCGGTCCGGATGGCGGGCCACCTGGACCTTCTGCCAAGGGGTGAGCGCCTTGTAGAGATCGCGCAGCGCATCGCGCGAACGCTTCTCCAGCCTGCCGATCTCGTCGGCGACATCGACCGCCTCGCCGTTCTCCGCGAGCTTCTTCAGCTCAAGGATCTTGAGCTCCAGATCCTGCACCGGCTTTTCGAAATCGAGGTAATTATACATGCTGGGGCGGACCGATCCGTCGGAAGGCAATGGCTGGCGGAACCCTGGAAATGCTGGCTCCGGGCGGTGGAACGTCGCCCTCACATAGCGATATGAAGCCTAGTCGGCAAGCGGATGATGATCGTTGACCAGCCGCACCAGCCGCTCCTCCAGCACATGAGTGTAGATCTGCGTGGTGGAGATATCGGCGTGGCCAAGCAGTTGCTGCACGGCCCTGAGATCCGCACCGTTCTGCAGGAGATGGCTCGCGAAGGCGTGGCGCAGGACATGCGGCGAGATCTTGGTCGCGGCGATGCCGGCTCGCGCCGCCAAGCCTTTGAGATCGCGTGCGAAAACCTGCCGGGAGAGATGACCGCTGTCGGAAGAGGCTGGGAACAGGAACGGGCTGTCGGCATAGGCCGGCACCTCCGCCCTGGCGGCAAGCCACGCCCGCATCGCGGCGCGCGCCTTGGCCGACAGCGGCACCATGCGCTCCTTGTCGCCCTTGCCGCGCACCATGAAGAAACGGTCGTCGCGCAGCGCCACCGTCACCGGCAGACCGACAAGCTCGGAAACGCGCAGGCCCGTGGCATAGAGCACCTCGACCAGCGCGTGCAGGCGCAGCGCCGCCAACCGGTCGCCGTCGGGCGCGGCCCCGCCCGCCTCCTCGGCCGCGCGGTCGATCAGGCGGCCCGTCTCAGCCTCGGTCATGGTCTTCGGCAGCGGCCGGCCCTTCTTCGGGCTGTCCAGCGTGCCGGTCGGGTCGTCGCCGCGCAGGCCCTCGGCATAGAGGAATTTGAAGAATTGGCGGATCGCCGACAATTTGCGCGCCTGCGAGGTCGGCGCAAAGCCACGCGCCGCGATGTCGTCGAGATAGGCGCGGATGTCGGCAGCTGCCGCTCCGGCCAGCCCGCCACCGATAGCTTCGGAGGCGTCTTCGAGGTCGCGGCGGTAGGAGGAAAGCGTGTTCTCGGCCGCACCCCGCTCGGCGCTCATCATCTCCAGAAAGGCTTCGATGCGGGCCGCGCTGTTCATTTGGCCGGGTCAGTTCTTCTTCGGATTGAGCTTTTCCGCGGGAATGCGCACGCTCATTTCGGCCTTTTTCGGCTCCACGAACATCGCCAGCGCGAACATCGCGCCATAAGCGACGCCTGCAAGAACCGCCAGCGTCACGACAAAGCGAAACAATGTCGGCATTCAGTCTTCGCCCGTCTTCTTGTTCTGCGATTCCAAACCCTGTGCCCTTATGGGACGCCATTCCGGCCAATTCAAGGACGAAGGGCTGGGGCAGAGGATTTGTCGAGGAAGCTTCTCGACGGAAGAGGGGCGATCTGGCCCGCCTGCGGCGGCCTGCTTGACGCAAACGGGCTTTTGATGTCGATACGGCGCAAAGAGGGTTCCGCATGAACGCGCTGCCAGCAAATCCGCCGGACGAAGGCCGTGTCGCGCTGCTCGAGCGGCTCGGCAGCCGCTCGATCGTCTTCGTCGGCCTGATGGGCGCCGGCAAGACCGCAATCGGCCGCAAGGTGGCGACGATGCTTTCCCTGCCCTTCATCGACAGCGACCAGGAGATCGAGAGCGTATCGCGCATGACCGTGCCGGAGCTGTTCGAGCGTTATGGCGAACCTGAGTTCCGGGCGCTGGAGCAGCGCGTGATCTTGCGTCTGCTCGAAAACGGCCCGCAGGTGCTTTCCACCGGCGGCGGCGCCTTCATGAACGCGCAGACGCGCGAGTCGATCGATGCGCATGGCGTCTCGGTCTGGCTGAAGGCCGATCTCGATCTGCTGATGGAGCGGGTTTCGAAAAAGCAGAACCGGCCGCTGTTGAAGAATCCGGATCCGCGCGGCGTTCTGGAGAAGCTGATGGGCGAGCGCTACCCGGTCTATGCCACCGCCGACCTCACGGTTTCGACCCGTGACGACCGCAAGGAAGTCATCGCCAGCGAGGTGGTATGCGCGCTTTGCGCTTACCTCGGGATCGCGCCAATCGCCACCAGCGACGACGAGGTGGAGCCGTGAGCCATAGCGAACCGGTGAAGGTCGAGGTCGGGCTCGGCGACCGTGCCTATGATATACTTATCGGGCCCGGCCTGCTTTCCGGCTCAGGAACCGAAATCGCAGGCCGCCTTCCCGGCACGCGCGCGGCCATCGTCACCGACGAGAACGTCGCCGCAGCGCATCTCGAAACGCTGCAGGCCGGCCTGGAAAAAGGCGGCATCGAGGCCGCCGTCATCACCCTGCCGGCCGGCGAAAAGACCAAGAGCTTCACCCACCTCGAGGAGGTCGTCGACGGCGTGCTCGCCGCCAAGCTCGAACGGCGCGACGTCGTCGTGGCACTTGGCGGGGGCGTCATCGGCGATCTTGCCGGCTTCGCCGCCGGCATCGTGCGGCGCGGGATGAACTTCGTGCAGGTGCCGACATCGCTGCTGGCGCAGGTCGATTCATCCGTCGGCGGCAAGACCGGCATCAACAGCGCGCGCGGCAAGAACCTGGTCGGGGTCTTCAACCAGCCAAAACTGGTGCTTGCCGACACCGGCGTGCTCGACACTTTGCCGATCCGCGAATTCCGCGCCGGCTATGCCGAGCTCGCCAAATACGGGCTGATCGACCGTCCCGGCTTCTTCGCTTGGCTGGAGGAGAATTGGCAAAAGGTGTTCGCCGGCGGCCCGGAGCGGACCGAAGCCATCGCCGAGGCTTGCCGCGCCAAGGCCGATGTGGTCGCCCGCGACGAGTTCGAGACCGGCGACCGGGCGCTGCTCAATCTCGGCCACACATTCGGGCATGCTCTCGAAGCCGCGACGAATTATGACGGTGCCCGTCTCGTCCATGGCGAGGGGGTCGCGATCGGCATGGCGCTGGCGCACCGCTTCTCCGCGCGCCTCAATCTGGCGAGCCCGGACGACGCGGAGCGCGTCGAGGCGCACCTTCGCGCCGTCGGCCTGCCCTGGCGGATGGCCGACATAGCGGGCCAACTGCCGGATGCCGAGACGCTGCTTGGCTTCATCACCCAGGACAAGAAGGTGTCGCGCGGCGCGCTTACCTTCATCCTGACGCGTGGCGTCGGCCAGGCCTTTATCGCCAAGGACGTGCCGCCCTCCGAAGTGCTGTCCTTCCTCAAGGCGAGCCATCCCGGATGATCGACTTCGGCTGGATCGCCGCAGCCGTCCTTGCCGCCGTGATCGTGCTGGCGTTTCTCTTGCGCACGCGGCTCTTCGCGGCGCTCGGCTACAGTCTGCGGCCGATCGAACGGACGGAGCCCGAGCAGGATGAGCCGGACGAGAACGGCGACGAGACCCGCCGCAACGGGCAGGCGCGCGAGGATCGCAACCGGCTGGGCGCGCTTTTCGAACTCGAGGAGCTCGAGGTTTCGGACGTGATGGTCCACCGCACCAACATGCGCTCGGTCAACGCCGACGATCCGCCGGAAATGGTGGTGCGCGAGATTCTGCAGAGCCCGCATACCCGCATGCCGCTCTGGAAAGGCTCGCTCGACAACATCGTCGGCGTGCTGCATGCCAAGGATCTGCTGCGGGCGCTCAACGAGGTCGGCAACGACTTTTCCAAGATCGACGTGACAAAGATCGCGTCGAAGCCATGGTTCGTGCCCGACACCACCACCTTGCAGGATCAGCTCAACGCCTTCCTGCGGCGCAAGGCGCATTTCGCCATCGTCGTCGACGAGTATGGCGAGATGGAAGGGCTGGTGACGCTGGAAGACATCATCGAGGAGATCGTCGGCGAGATCGCGGACGAGCACGATGTCGACATGCAAGGCGTCAAGCAGGAGGCCGACGGCTCGGTCGTCGTCGACGGCACGGTGGCGATTCGCGACCTCAATCGGGCGCTCGACTGGGATCTGCCGGACGAGGAGGCGACGACGATCGCCGGCCTGGTCATCCACGAGACGCAGACGATCCCAGATGAGAAGCAGGCCTTCACCCTCCACGGCAAGCGTTTCGTGGTGATGAAGCGCGACAAGAACCGCATAGCAAGGTTGAGGATCCGGCCCGCCGGCGAAGGTTAGGGTGTGCCGATCTTCAGGTGAGACCGGCCTGCAAAGGGCGGCTTCCTGCGTCTCCGGTGCTCAGAGTTCCTTGGTCGAGCGCTCGCTGAGCACGGCGCCGGTTTCGGCATCCATTGCCGCCAGGCTGACGTCATAACCCCAAAGGCTCCGGATGTGGCGCAAGGTCGCGTCGCGGCTTTCGTCCTCTAGCTGGATGCCGTCCTTGACCTTGTGCTGCAGCCGCAAATGCCGGTCTCCCAGAAGATCCACGTCGACCACCTGGATGTCGGGCCGGCTCGCCCCCACATCGTAGCTTCGGGCCAGCGCGGACCGTATCTTGCTGTAGCCGCGCTCATTATGGATCGAGGCGACCTCGTAATGCGGCTCGTCGGCGCCGTCGGCCAGCACGAAGAGCCGCCATTTCCGGATCAAAGCGGGGCTCAGATACTGGCGGATGAAGGATTCGTCACGGTGGTTGGCCCAGGCATCGAGCAAGGTGTCGCGCCAGTCGCCGCGGCCGGCGATGTCCGGAAACCAGTCGCGATCCTCTGCGGTCGGCTCGGTCGAGATGCGCTGGATGTCCTGCATCATGCCGAGGCCCAGCGCATAGGGATTGATGCCGGAATAACGCGGATCGTCATAGGCCGGCTGGAAAACCACGTTCGAATGGTTTCGCAAGATCTCGAGCATGGCGCCTTCGCTGATGCGGCCGCGATCGAAAAGCATGTTCATCAGGGTGTAGTGGACGAAAGTGGCGCAGCCTTCGTTCATCACCTGGGTTTGCCGCTGCGGGTAAAAATATTGCGCGATCACACGCACGATCCTGATGATCTCGCGCTGCCAGGGCTCAAGCACCAGGCTGTTCTTCTCGAGGAAGTAGAGCAGGTTCTCCTCGGGCAGATTGAGCGATTTCTTCCGCTCGGCCAAGCTTTCGTCCCCTGCCTCCGGCTTGTTCTTGTCCTGCGCGGTCGGCAGAGTACGCCACAAATCATTGTAGGAACGCTCCTCATATTCGAGGCGCTCGCGAAGACCTTCGCGCTGCTGTTCCGACGACAGCTTCGGCGGCCGATGGTAGCGGAACACGCCTTGCTCCATCAGCGCGTGGGCGGCATCAAGCACCGCCTCCACGGCCTGCAGTCCGTGCCGTTCCTCGCATCGGGCGATGTAGCCCTTGGCGAAGTCCAGATAGCTCAGGATGCCTCCGGCGTCCGTCCATTGCCGGAAGAGATGATTGTTTTTGAAGAAATGGTTGTGGCCAAGCGCGGCATGGGCGGTCACCAGGGCCTGCAAGGCCATGGTGTTTTCTTCCATGAGGTAGACGATGCAAGGGTTGGAGTTGATGACCAGTTCATAGGCCAAACCGCGCGCGCCCTTGCGGTAGAGAAGCTCGTTGTAGAGGAAATGCTTGCCGAACGACCAATGCCGATACATCAGCGGCATGCCGACCGAGGAATAAGCGTCGAGCATCTGCTCGGAGGAAATGACCTCCATCTGCACCGGATAGATGTCCAGGTGAAGCTCTTCGATCCCGATCGCCTCGATCTCGTCGTAGACCCGAGACAGTTTCGCAAAATCCCAGTCCGACCCGGAAAACAACAGTTCGGATTTGCGCGCCTGATTGACCATCGGCCTATGTCCCATCCGCCTCACGCACTCTTGCGCAGACTAGGCTGCCTTGCGAAGAGCTCGCGAAAGACCGGATAGATATCGGCGGGAGCCGCGATGCGCCTCATCTGGAAATTCGGCCACTTTCCGTCGACCGCGTTGTAGGCGCGCCAGAGCGATGTTCCGTTCTCGGTGGAGCCGAAAATGTGGCTTTCGCGTTCGTCGATGATTTCCACATAGGCGAAATACTGGCACAGGCGCATGAGCTTGCGGTCGAGGAGTTCTATGCAGCGCTCGGAATCGGTGGCGAAGTTGTCGCCGTCGGAAGCCTGAGCGGCATAGATATTCCATTCCGCGACCGGATAGCGCTGCTCTATGATGCGGTGCATTTCCTCGAGCGCCGTCGAGACGACGGTACCGCCGCTCTCGGTGTGGTAGAAGAAGGTGTGCTCATCCACCTCCTTGGCCTCATGGGTGTGGCGGATGAAAACGATGTCCGTCCTTTCGTAGCGCCGCGTCAGGAACAGATGCAGCAGCACGAAAAACCGTTTGGCCAGATCCTTCTCGCGCTCTCCCATCGATCCCGACACGTCCATCAGGCAAAACATGACGGCGCTGGCATTCGGCACCGGCTGGGGGTCGAAGCGGTTGAACCGAATGTCGACCGGATCGACATAGGCGATCCGCCTGCGCCGGCGTTCAAGCCGATCAACTTCCTCGCGCAGAGCAGCGATGCGTTCGCGCGTTGCCTCGGTTGGCGGCCTCGCTTCCAACTCGGCGATCTGCGTTGAGATGGCGTCCAGCTCCGCCTGCTTGGGACGCCTGAGCGCGATGCGGCGGCCGTGGCTGTTTCGCATGGTGCGTCCGACATTGACATTGGTCGGCGCCCCGCTTGCCGTGAAGCCCGCCCGTCTTGGCTTGAAGCTCAGTATCTGCTTGAGATTGAGCTTGACCAGATCGGGCAGTTCGAGATCTTCGAAGAAGAGGTCGAGCACTTCCTCGCGCGACAGCACGAAACGAAAGTCATCCTCGGATTGCGTGGTTCCCGGCGCCGAAGAGCCAGTGCCGCCGCCGCCAGGCTTGGGTATCAGATCACCGGGACTGAACGATTTGTTGCCGGGCAGTATGTGCTGGCGCTGCCCACTGTCCCTGGCGTCGCTGAAGGTCGGTTCGCTTGTGCCTTTGCGGGGCATCGGCACGGCATGCTCGCGGTCGACCTCGGCGATGCGGCCTGTCCGGACATGGTCGCGGATGCTGCGCTTGAGCTCTTCCCGAGCGCGCTTCAGGAAGCGCTGGCGATTGCTCAGGCTCTTGTCCTTCGGATTCAGGCGGCGGTCGATGAAGATCGGCATGCGAACCCTTCGGGCTTTGGTCAGCCAGCCTTGTTCACGCGCATGTACCAGTCGACCAGCCGGCGCACCTGCCGCTGAGTGTAGCCGCGCTCCACCATCCGCTGCACGAATTCGTTGTGCCGCTTCTCGGTGACGCTGTCCTGCTTGGAGCCGAAGCTGATCACCGGCAACAAATCCTCGACCTGACCGAACATGCGCTTCTCGATCACTTCGCGAAGCTTTTCATAGCTCGTCCAGGACGGATTGCGGCCATGGTTGCGCGCCCGGGCGCGCAAGGTGAACTTGACCACCTCGTTGCGGAAATCCTTGGGATTGGCGATGCCGGCCGGCTTTTCAACCTGCGACAATTCCTTGTCCAGGACCTCGCGATTGAGGATCTGGCCGGTATCGGGATCCTTGTAGTCCTGATCCTCGATCCAGGCATCGGCATAGGCGATGTAGCGGTCGAAAAGGTTCTGGCCGTACTCGCTATACGATTCCAAGTAAGCCTTCTGGATCTCGTGGCCGATGAACTCGGCGTAGCGCGCTGCAAGTTCCGATTTGATGAACTCGAGGTACGCGGCTTCGGTTTCCTTGGGGAATTGCTCGCGTTTGATCGCCTCCTCGAGGATGTACATCAAGTGCACGGGATCGGCTGCGACCTCCTTGGTGTCGTAGTTGAAAGTCTGCGACAGAATCTTGAAGGCGAAGCGCGTGCTGACCCCGGTCATGCCTTCGTCGACGCCGGCGGCATCGCGATATTCCTGGACCGACTTCGCCTTCGGGTCGATCTCCTTGAGGTTCTCGCCGTCATAGGCGCGCATCTTGGTGTAGAGCGGCGAGTTCTCGTGCTCGGCAAGCCGGGTCGAGACGGTGAAACGGCTGAGGATGTCCAGCACTTCGGGCGCGCAGGGACTGTTCGCCAGATCGCTCTCGCGCAGAAGTTTCTCGTAAATCTGCCTCTCTTCGGTGATGCGAAGGCAATACGGAACCTTGACCACAAGGATGCGGTCGAGGAAGGCCTCATTGTTCTTGTTGTTCTTGAATTGCTGCCATTCCGATTCGTTGGAATGGGCAACGACGATGCCCTGATAGGGGAAGGAGCCGAAATTCTCGGTGCCGTTGTAGCTGCCTTCCTGGGTTGCCGTCAGCAACGGGTGCAGGACCTTGATGGGCGCCTTGAACATCTCGACGAATTCGAGCAGGCCCTGCGTCGTCCGGTTCAAGCCGCCGCTGTAGGAGTAGGCATCCGGATCGGATTGGCTGAAATGTTCCAACTGCCTGATGTCGACCTTGCCGACCAGGGCCGAGACGTCCTGGTTGTTCTCGTCGCCGGGCTCGGTCTTGGCGATGGCGATCTGACGCAGACGCGATGGCGACAGCTTGACCACGCTGAATTTGGAAATGTCGCCGGACAGTTCGTCGAGCCGTTTGGCCGCCCAAGGCGAGATGAGCCCATTCAGGCGGCGGCGGGCTATCCCGTATTTGTCTTCCAGCAGATCGCCCATCCGATCGGGGTGGAAAAGGCCAAGCGGCGATTCGAATATAGGGCTGATCTGGTTGCCGACCTTCAGCGTGTAGATCGGGCGCTGTTCCATGAGCTTCTTCAGCCGTTCGGCAAGCGAGGACTTGCCGCCGCCGACCGGCCCGAGCAGGTAAAGGATCTGCTTGCGCTCCTCGAGACCCTGCGAGGCATAACGGAAATACCCGGCGATGCGCTCGATCGTATCCTCCATTCCGTAGAAATCGGAGAAGGAGGGGTACACCTTGATGGTCCGGTTCGAGAAGATGCGCCCGAGCCGCTCATCCTTGCTGGTGTCGACCAGATTGGGCTCGCCGATGGCCTCGACCATTCGTTCGGGCGCCGAGGCATACATGGATTTGTCTTCGCGGCAGCCAAGCAGATACTGCTGGAGGCTCATCTCTTCCTGGGCCGCGTTGGAATATATCTCCGAAAACAGATCGAAGACGTCGGATTGGTTCTCTCGCATGATATTCTGCCCTCAGAGCCGCTCTGGTTGCCAGTCGGCCAGTCGGCTCGTCTCGTATTCAACTGCCGGAAAGCATTGTGGTTCCCTCATATGAGAGAGAGCGCCTGCAATCGGGCATTGACGACTCACAGCACCCGATGCGGACGGAATGCTCACCCATGATGATTAGGTGGTGATGGCCGGGAGAGCTTCAAGGAAAATCTTAGGTTTTCCACTCACATGTCGTGATCGGGAACGTAGAGGCAGAAGGAATGCTGAGAATTCGCGTCGCCACCGGGCTTACACTCGTGAAAGAACTCGTCACGCGAACGCCTGATCCGACGATCGGAGTAGGGAATGAGCTCTCCGGTGGAGAGCTGGTACCCATATTTCGTTTCCTTCACGTCGGCCGCGGGTGCTTGGTAGCAGTCCATTCCCGAGCAGCATGAGCTGTCATACTGCCAGCCCGTGGGCGCCTGATGGGCAGCCGCCGGAGCCGAAAGGAATACCGCCAGCGCAATTGGCGGAAACAGGCGCAGAGGTTCCGAACGGCTTGTGCGCCGATTGGGCGGCGCGGATGGAGGTCGATACGTCTTCCTCATTGGTGGTCACCGTTCGGAAGCGTCGGCCGAGGGCATCGGTTCTCCGGTCCGACTAGCAATCCGCCCAGCATGGACGAGGCAAGGGCCGGGCCTGCATCAAACCGCCAGATCAGGCAAATGTTCCATGGTGCCCCCCCGGGGCGGCGGAGCGCGCCGGCCCATGCAGCCGCGGCCCACGATCTCGCGAACCGGCCGCGACCAGGGAATCCGAGGTAACCCGATTCGACGGCGGCGCCTATTGGCATATGGGCGATTCAACCACCGCTTCGGGGAGGACGGCGATGCGCTGACTGCCGCTGTCATGGCTTTCTTGAAGGCGACGGTCGCCTGAACCCGCCGGCACTCCTGAAGCTGGATCACCTCAAAGTCGTTGACCGGACATTGCGGCATGAAGACTTGTCGGCTCAATTGTCCGGGGACAATCGGACGAGAGGGAACGCGATGAATGGCGCCGATGTGCTTTGCGATGTGCTGCTGGCGAACGGCGTGAATGTCTGCTTCGCCAATCCCGGTACCTCGGAAATGCACTTCGTCGCGGCGCTCGACCGCAAGCCGGAGATGCGCTGCGTGCTCGGTCTTGCCGAGGGTGTGGTGACGGGTGCCGCCGACGGCTACGCCAGGATGACCGATCGGCCGGCCGCGACGCTGCTCCACACCGGCCCCGGATTGGCCAATGGCCTGGCCAACATCCACAATGCCCGGCGCGCCCGCGTGCCGATGATCAACATCGTCGGCGACCATGCCTCTTATCATCTGCCGCTCGACGCGCCGCTCACCAGCGACATTGAAGGTCTCGCCGCGCCGATGTCGAACTGGGTCCGCCGCATCGCCGGTCCGGCCGACATCGCGCCGGCCGCGCAGGCGGCCTTTCGCGCTTCGCTGACGCCTCCCGGCATCGCTACGCTGATCCTGCCGGCGGACGCGGCGTGGGGAGAGGCCAGTCCGCTCCTGTCGGCCAAGGTGGAGCTTGCGGCGCCGCCTTCGGTCGACGCAGCCATCGTGCGCAAGATTGCCGGAGCCATTCGCGCCGCGCCCGGTCGCGTCGGCATGATCCTGCGTGGGCCGGCCGCGCGTGAGGATGCCTTGGAAATCGCCGGACAGATATCGGCGGTTTCGGATGTCCGGCTGTTCAGCGACGTTCTGATCGCCCGGATGCAGCGCGGCCGGGGCCGCGTTGCGCCTACCCGCGTTCCATATCCGATCGACGCCGCGCGCACCCTCCTTGCCGACATCGATCTCCTGATCCTCGTCGGAGCCAAGGAACCGGTGGCGTTCTTTGCCTATCCCGGAAAGCCGGGCCGGCTTGTGAGCGAAGGCTGTGAAGTGATGTCGTTGGCCGAGCATGGCGAGAATTTGAAGGCGGCACTCGCTGCGCTTCGCGATGAACTGGGCATCAAACCGTCGCAGCCGGTGCCCGTCGCCACGGCCTTTCCCGATGAGCCGGCCCCGCGCGGCAAGCTGACGGACGACGCGGTTGCACTTTCGGTAGCCCGGAAGCTGCCGGAGAATGCGATCGTCTGCGACGAGGCCGTCACCTCGGCGCGGCGCTATTTTGCGCTCTCGGCCTTTGCCGCCCCGCACGATTACATGATGGGCACAGGCGGATCGATCGGCGGCGGCATTCCAATGGCGACTGGCGCGGCCATCGCCTGTCCTGGCCGCAAGGTGCTGAATCTGGAAGCGGACGGCAGCGGCATGTACACGGTGCAGGGATTATGGACCCAGTCGCGGGAAAAGCTCGACGTGGTGACGATCGTCTTTTCCAACCGGACCTACGCCATCCTGCACGGCGAGATGCGCAATGTCGGGGTGAACGCGATCGGCGAGAATGCCAGGCGAATGCTCGACCTTGATCAGCCGGCTCTGGGCTGGGTTTCGCTGGCAAGCGGCATGGGGGTGGAAGCAGCCCGCGCCGACACATGCGAGCGCTTCGACGCGCTGCTCGACAGCGCGCTGTCGCGTCCGGGGCCGTTCCTCATCGAAGCGGTGATCTGAGCGGCCCCCGGCCCGCCGAGCTTACCAGCGTGTCTTCTCACCAGGTGCTGCAGGCTCAATCGCCAGCGCGTGCACGCCGGCCTTCAATTCGTCGGCAAGGAGGCGATTGACGGCGCGGTGGCGCTCGATGCGGTTCATGCCGGCAAAATTCTGCGAGACGATACGGACGCGGAAATGGGTCTCGCCCGTGCCGTCGAAGACGGCCTCGTGGCCGTGCTCGACGTGGTGATGGCCGGCGTGAAGATGGCTTTCGTTGATGACGGTGAGCCTTTCCGGCGAAAATGCCGCCTTCAGCTTGTTTTCCATCGTCGACTGTATGGACATCGGGGCTTCCCTTCACCACATCTGCGGTACCGCCGCAAAATCTGCGCTTTCGACCGCTTTAGGCCGCGATTCAGCGGTTAGGGCGATCATCAGCGAAATGTCAATTCTTGTTTCGCGGTAGCGAACAGCCCATAAATGGGTGAGGATGAAACCGTATCCCAAATATTTCGAGAAAATTCGCATCCGGCCGGAAAAGGACGCGGAGCTGAAGTCGCGCGCGCCGATCTGCCAGTGGGACGGTTGCCGCGAGGCCGGTACGCATCGCGCGCCGGTCGGGCGCCTGAAGGAGGGCGAATATTTCCGCTTCTGCTTTGAGCATGTGCGCGAATACAACAAGAGCTTCAACTACTTCTCGGGCGTCTCGGACAGCGAGATCGCCCGCTTCCAGAAAGAGGCGCTGACCGGACACCGGCCGACCTGGCGCATGGGCGCCAATGGCGGCGGCATGCGTTCGGCGCCAGACTTCGCGCAGCAGCGCTCCGGGCGTGCAGGCTACTACAACCGCATGCGCGATCCCTTCAATCTGTTCGGCGGCGGAACGCGCGAAGTGCGCGAGCGCAAGGCAAAGCCGCTTGAGGCCAAGGCGCTGGAAACGCTTGGCCTTGATACAAAGGCGACTGGCAAGGATATCAAGGCGCGCTATAAGGAACTCGTAAAGCGCCACCATCCGGATGCGAATGGCGGCGACAGAGGTTCGGAAGACCGGTTCCGCGATGTGCTGCAGGCCTATCGCGTGCTCAAGCAAGCAGGATTGTGCTGAGCGACCCTACGGTCCATGTCGTTTTCCAACTTTCATAAGGTTGGAAAAGGCTCTAAGACCGCCCCCGAACAAAATCGATTGCCGGCGAAACGCGGCGTTTCGCCCGTGGAGACGTTGATAGAGATGAACAAGGTCGATCGCGACATCGCCAACCTGCCCGATACGACGGTGCCGGTGAAGGAGAAATTCGGCTTCGACTCCAAGATGGTGGTTCCGGCCTATTCCGCGGCGACCGAGCACGTGCCCGACATCGACCCCGACTATCTGTTCGACAAGGCAACGACTTTGGCGATCCTCGCCGGCTTCGCCTACAACCGCCGCGTCATGGTGTCGGGCTATCACGGCACCGGCAAGTCCACCCATATCGAGCAGGTTGCCGCGCGCCTCAACTGGCCCTGCGTGCGCGTCAATCTCGACAGCCATGTCAGCCGCATCGATCTCGTCGGCAAGGACGCCATAGTCGTCAAGGAAGGCCTGCAGGTCACGGAATTTCGCGACGGCATCCTGCCCTGGGCCTATCAGCACAACGTCGCACTCTGCTTCGACGAGTACGATGCCGGACGCCCGGACGTGATGTTCGTCATCCAGCGCGTGCTGGAATCGTCGGGCCGGCTGACGCTGCTCGACCAGAGCCGCGTCATACGCCCGCATCCGGCCTTCCGGCTGTTCGCCACCGCCAACACGGTGGGTCTCGGCGACACCACCGGCCTCTATCACGGCACGCAGCAGATCAATCAGGCGCAGATGGACCGCTGGTCGATCGTCACCACGCTCAACTACCTGCCGCACGACAACGAGGTGTCGATCGTGCTGGCCAAGGCCAAGCACTATCGCGACAGCAAGGGCAAAGAGATCGTCAACAAGATGGTGCGCGTCGCCGACATGACGCGGTCGGCCTTCATCAATGGCGACCTGTCGACGGTGATGAGCCCGCGCACGGTCATCACCTGGGCCGAGAACGCCGAGATCTTCGGCGATATCGGCATGGCGTTCCGGCTCACCTTCCTCAACAAATGCGACGAGCTGGAGCGTTCGGTGGTCGCCGAATTCTACCAGCGCGCCTTCGGCGAGGATCTGCCGGAGAGCGCCGCCAACGTGGTGCTGGGGTAAGGCGCGTGCCGGAAGGCTTGGCCTTTCGGACCACAACGCGCAGGGAATGATCGATGGCGGGTCCGGGCGACAACACGCGCAACAAGCCGAAGAACGGGTCTGAAGCGGACAGCTTCAAGCGCGCCGTCACCGTCTGCATGCGCGCCGTCGCCGGCGACAAGGACCTCGAGGTCGGCTTCGCCAAGGACCGGCCGGCGCTGGCCGGCAACCGCGCCAGGCTGCCCGAGCTGCCGAAGAAGGCCTCCCGCACCGACATCGCGATCACCCGCGGCATCGGCGATTCCATGGCGCTGAAGCGCGCCTGCCACGATCAGCGCATCCACAGCAAGCTGGCGCCGGAAGGCAAGCTCGCGCGGGCTATTTTCGATGCCGTCGAGCAGGCCCGCGTCGAGGCGATCGGCAGCCGCGCCATGCAGGGCGTGGCCGACAATATCGGCTCGATGCTCGAGGACAAATACGCCAGGGCAAACCTCGTCGACGTCAAGGACAAGGCCGACGCCCCGCTCGAGGAGGCGGTGGCGCTGATGGTGCGCGAAAAGCTTACCGGCCGCACCGTGCCGAAGAGCGGCGAGCGACTGGTCGATCTGTGGCGGCCCTGGGTCGAGGAAAAGGCCAGCAGCGACCTCGACGGTCTGTCGTCCAGGCTCGATGACCAGCAAGCCTTCGCCCGCATCGTGCGCGACATGCTCGTCTCCATGGAGATGGCCGAGGAACTCGGCGACGACCAGGAGACGGAAGACTCGGAGGACAACGAGGAAAACGAGCAGCAGGGCGAGGAGCAGAGCGAGGAAGGCGGCGAGGACGATTCCGGCTCCGAACAGTCGCAGTCCGAGGACGCGGAGGCTTCCGCCGACGAGGAAGAGTCGGCCGAATCGGAGGCGACCGACGCCACATCGGACGACCTTTCCGACGAGGATGATTCCGACGCCGAGACGCCGGGCGAGGCGCGCCGCAACGAAAATCCCTTCCTCAACCTGCCGAAGGAAATCGACTACAAGGTCTTCACCACCGCCTTCGACGAGACGGTCGGGGCCGAGGACCTTTGCGAGGAAGAGGAGCTCGACCGGCTGCGCGCCTTCCTCGACAAGCAGCTCGCCAATCTCTCCGGCGTCGTCGGCCGCCTGGCCAACCGGCTGCAGCGCCGCCTGATGGCGCAGCAGAACCGTTCCTGGGATTTCGACCTGGAGGAGGGCTATCTCGATCCATCCAGGCTGGTGCGCGTCGTTATCGATCCGATGCAGCCGTTGTCCTTCAAGCAGGAGCGCGACACCAAGTTCCGCGACACGGTGGTGTCGCTGGTGCTCGATAATTCGGGCTCGATGCGCGGGCGGCCGATCACGGTTGCAGCGACTTGCGCCGACATCCTGGCGCGCACTCTGGAGCGCTGCGGGGTTTCGGTGGAAATCCTCGGCTTCACCACACGTGCGTGGAAAGGTGGGCAGGCACGCGAGAAGTGGCTGAAGGACGGCAAGCCGTCGAATCCGGGCCGGCTCAACGATCTGCGCCACATCATCTACAAGTCCGCCGACCATCCGTGGCGGCGCGCGCGCCGCAATCTCGGCCTGATGATGCGCGAGGGCCTGCTCAAGGAAAACATCGACGGTGAGGCGCTGCTTTGGGCGCACAACCGGCTGATCGGCCGGCCGGAACAGCGCAAGATCCTGATGATGATCTCGGACGGCGCGCCGGTCGACGATTCCACGCTCTCGGTCAACCCCGGCAACTATCTGGAGCGCCATTTGCGCGCGGTGATCGATCTCATCGAGACGCGCTCGCCGGTGGAGCTTTTAGCCATCGGCATCGGCCACGATGTCACGCGCTACTATCGCCGCGCCGTCACCATCGTCGATGCCGAAGAGCTGGCCGGCGCCATGACGGAGCAATTGGCATCGCTGTTCGGCGAGGAGAGCGCGCGCGACACGCGGCGCGGTGGCTTGAGGCGCGCCGGATGATCCTTTCGCGGGGCGGATGCCGGCGGACGGCTTTTGTTTGCGCGCTGGTCTGTTCGGCCGCCTCTCCGGTCTTCGCCGAGGGAGGCGCTGCGGTTGAGACGATCGAAGTTTCAGCGCGGCCGATCACCGAGTTCCATATCGGCCGCGACCGGAAACAGTTCGGGTCGCTCGAGTTCGTCGGCGGGCTGGAGATGACCTCGCCGTCGCGCGATTTCGGCGCACTTTCGGCTTTCCGCTTCCTCAAATCAGGCAGCGATTTCATTGGCGTCACCGATACCGGCTTCTGGTTCTTCGGCACCATCACCCACGATGCCGACAAGCGCCCCTCGGGCGTGTCGAATTTCCGCATGCAGCAGATGGTCGACGCCTCGGGCCAGCCGATCGAGAAGAAATGGGAGGTCGACGCCGAAGGCCTCGCGGTCAAGGACGGTATCGCCACCGTCGGTTTCGAGCGCGACCAGCGCGTCGTCCAGTTCAAGGTCGAGCCGGACAATATGAAGGCTCCGTTCAAGACGCTCGACTATCTGGTCCCGGCGCGGGAGCTGCGCCAGAACCGCGGCTTCGAGACGGTCACACACGCCAACCCTTACGGCCAGCACGAGGGTGGCCTGGTCGTCGTGTCGGAAAAGAGCCTCGACAAGGCCGGCAACATCTATGCCGCCATCATCGAGGGACCGAGGAAGGGCGTCTTCACCGTCAAGCGCAACGGCAATTTCGACATCACCGACGGCGCCTTCCTGCCCGATGGCGACCTGCTGCTACTCGAACGCAGCTTCTCGATGGCGCGCGGGGTGAAGATGCGGCTGAGGCGTATCTATGGCGAGAGCATCGAGAAGGGCGCGGTCGCCGACGGTCCGGTGCTGATCGACGCCGATATGGGCTACCAGATCGACAATATGGAAGGGCTCGACGTCTGGACCCGCGACGACGGCGCGCTGATGGTGTCGCTGGTCTCGGATGACAATCAATCGATCCTGCAGCGGAACCTCTACCTGGAATTCATCTTGCACCAGGACTGAGCGGTGCTTGGTTTTGTCCAATTCGGGACGGAAATTCGCTGCGCATTTTCCCCGAAGTTGCCGGCCCTCAGCGGACTTTGTAGATCTCGACCGGCTTGTTCGCCGTCGCGCTGTCCAGTTCCAGCCAATCCGGAACGTCCCGCTTCAGCAGCCGCGCGGCCAGGCCCGTGGGAGCTTGGGCGGCGAGCGAAAGCTCTTCCGAATTGCCGCGGCATATGGCAACCAGCCCGACATGCTCGCGCTCAACGATGGCGCGGGCGGCATCCGGCGTTCCCATGAAGGCGTCGAGCATGGCGAGATTGCCGCCGACATTGCGATGATACGGGCCGGCCAACGCCCTATGGCCGGTGAACATCAGGATGGGGGAGCCGAGATTGGAGGACGCAAGCACCGTCGTTGCCGGCATGCCGGCCAGGTCGCTGAAGTCCGAGGCCTTGCCGCAGGTCAGCGCATGATCGGCATCGGAATTGATCTTGGCGGGTGCCTTTTGGACCACGGACTGCGCGGCGACGGCGACGCCGGCCCAGGTCGCATTGAGCGACACCAGCCATGCCGCCGCGATGCGGGTGGAGACGCGCCACGATTGCGCGGCGGTTGCCTGCAGGCGAACCCCGGCGATCCAGGTCGAGAGCGGCAGCACCGCGAAGGCAACCGAGAAGGTCGAGCCGCGCACCTGCCATAGGCTGACGGCGAAAGCGACGATCAGCAGCACGGCGGTAAGGGCTTCCTCGCGGCGCAGGCGGCGGCTGCGCAGCTGAAGGCCAATCAACAGGATTGCGATGAAGGGCGTCACATAACGCGCCGCCATCAGCTTCGGCTCGTTGACGGCCACGCTGAGGAAGGGCTGCGCCTCAACGACGTCGTTCAGCCAATAGGTGCGAATGCGCTCATCCATGCCGGCATAGGGCGATGCCAGGCATTGCGGGAAGAACAGGAGCGCAACGGCCGCAATTGCAACGGCCAACGCGGACATTGAGAGGAACCGCCTCTTAGCCGTCGACTGTCCGGGTAGACCCGCAATCGCCGCGAGTCCAAAGCCCGACAGCGCCGCGATGACGAACTGGAAAGCCGAGAAGGCGTCGCACTCGGCCACGCCCCAGGCCGACGGCGGTATGGTGGCAACAAGAACCACCAAGGCTATCGCGGCAAATCCGATGCCGAAGCCGCGCGCGGTCTGGCGCTCCCTTTCATCGAAGATGAAGAGCACGGCGGCGCAGGCGCCAAGTGTGGCCACATAAGGCGCTGTCTCCATCCCGACGGCAAGGGTGAGGCCTGCACACAGGCCGGACAGAAGAGCGGCTGACCGCCGGAAGGGAGCCTCCGTCATAAGCCAGAGACTGGCTGCCGTGAGCAGGAGCTGGACGTTGTGGTGGTCAAGGGTGCCAGGGTGGAAAATGCCGATAAAGAACAGCGCCGCAGTGGACAGCACCAGCGCAGGCATCGCCACGTCCGTACCGGCGAAACGCCGGGAAGCGCGCAGGATGACGAATATGGTGAGCCCATATAGGGAAAGCGGCCAGATGATCTGCGCTGCCTTTTCGGCGGCAGCCGTGCTGGCGCCCAGGGCCTGGAAGGTGAAGATGATCAGCGCGATCGGGGTGTCGACCAGCCGCGACCAGTGCATGACGAAGCCGCCGGTCAGGCCCATCCTGTATTGATGAAGATCGAACCAGCCCTGTCCAGCCAGGAGGTCGCGAACTTCGACCAACCTCAGCATGCTGTCATTGTCGGCGCCAAGGTCCGCGATGGTCGGGAAGCCGGAGATCGCATTGATCCCCAGCACGAGCAGCGTCGCGCAGAGCGCAAGCAGAAAGTCATGTTTCCAACCGGTGCCCTGGATGGTCATGTTGATGGCAATGTCCTGGATCGTTTTGGCGATCCTGCACCAATGGCCGTAACAAAGCGTAAAGCCGCGAAGGGCCGCTTCAAGGGTCAGGCGATGGCCGGCTGGCTCCAGCGGGCGGCAAGCAGCCGGTAGGGGATCAGCGCCACCACCGCGATGATCAGCTTGACCGAGAGATCGCCCAGCGCCCAGGACACCCAGCGCATGGTTTCGACAGGCAGCACGCCCATCAGCGGTGCCGTCTCCAACGCGAAGCCGTCGTTCGGCCCGACAAAGGCGAAGGCGGCGGAGAAGCCGACGCCGAAGAACACCACCGTGTCGAAGACAGAGCCGACCAGCGTGCCGACGATCGGCGCGCGCCACCAGCTTTGCCGGCGCAGACGATTGAACACGGTTACGTCGAGCAGTTGTGCGGCGAGGAAGGCGGCGCCGGACGCGGCCGCGATTCGCACCAGCCGGTCAGCGGCGGTCTCGAACGCGATCAGACCGTGGCGGAACAGGAAGGGCGGAACAAGGATCGAGCAGACGACCGCCGTCATGAAGCCGACGAAGACCACTTTGCGCGCCACCGCGGGGCCGTAGCGACGATTGGCAAGATCGGTGACCAGGAAGGAGAAAGGATAGGTGAAGGCGCCCCAGGTGAGCAGGTCGGCCAGCGACAGGCCGCCGATCTGGCCCTGCATCGGGAACTGGACAAGGATATTGGACGCCACGACGACAAGCGCCATGGCGGCCACGAAAGGCAGGTATCGTGAAAGGAAGTTCATTTTTTTATCCTGGGTAATGGAACCAGCCGAGCGTCATGACGGCGCTCACGTCCGAGCACCAGTTTGGAGCCGGTGCTCGAGGCGGTCGTCCCCCGCCTGAAAAGAGAGCTTTAGGCGGCCGACTGCTCGGCGAGCTTCTTCGCGATCTGCTTCTTCAGCAGGCGAGCGCGCTGCGACAGCTCCTTGGCGTCGGCCTTGGCCAGGAACGCGTCGAGCCCGCCGCGATGCTCGACCGAACGCAGCGCGTTGGCCGAAATGCGCAGGCGAACGTTTTGGTTCAGCACTTCGGAAATCAGCGTCACATTGACCAGGTTCGGCAGGAAGCGACGCTTGGTCTTGTTGTTGGCATGGCTCACATTGTGGCCGGTCTGGACTGCCTTGGCAGTGAGCTCGCAGGTGCGGGACATTTTGTCTAACCTTCAGTTCTAAACCTGCCAAACCATTCTGCCCGCGCCAGGCGGCGCGCGGTCTCGGTCAGGCGGCCTTTGGAAAAAGTTGGCGTTCCATAGTTGCATTTCGCCACTACGTCAAGCTCCGGCACCTACGCGGCGGCCAAGCTCGCTCCATATAAAGGCCGGAATTCGTCGTATAAGCCCTGCGCGAAGGGATTGCCAGGCTGAAACCGTTGCGTTTCCGCCAGTATCAAGGACCTGCCGCCGCCATGCTTTGCCCATCCCATGCCCTTGCTGCGCTGCTCGCCGTCGCTGTGCCTTCAACCGCCTTCGCTGCTGCCTCGCCGCAGTCCTTCAAGGGCGAATACACCGTGTCGTTCCTCGGCCTTTCGGTCGCCAGGGCGACGTTTTCCAGCCGTTACGACGGCGACACCTATGCCATCAATGGCACCGTCTCGGCCGCCGGCATCGCCAAGCTGTTCGACGATACGAAAGGCACGATCTCGTCGAAGGGTACGATTTCGGGCCAGCAGATGCGGCCGCGGGCCTTCCGGGCCGACTATACTTCCGGCAAGAAGGCATCGGTGGTCGACATACGCTTCGCCGATGGCGACGTCTCCTCGACGAAAGTCGTTCCGGAGCCCGGCAAGCGCGATCCCAAGAATTGGGTGCCGGTCGGCTCCGGCGACCTGAAATCGGTGGTCGATCCGATGGCCGCGACCGTCGTCCATGCCGACAGCCTGGACAAGGTCTGCGGGCGGACCGTCAAATTCTACGATGGCGAGATGCGCGCCAACCTGTCGCTGACCTATGCGTCGAAAGGCTCGATCTCGGTGCCGGGCTACAAGGGCGACACCGTGACCTGCAAGATGGGCTTCGAGCCGGTGGCGGGCTATCGCAAGGGCCGCAAGGCGCTGGACTTCCTGAAGAACAAAAGCCGCATGATGGTGACATTTGCACCCGTGGGCCAATCCGGCGTATATGCGCCGATCCGCGCCACGGTCGGGACCCAGATCGGCCCGCTGACCATCAGCGCAAGACGGTTCGAAGCAGCCGAATAAGTTAGGCGCCACGGCGCGCCGCCGAGGATAGGCATGGGGCGCGCAACACTGATCGGTTTCTCGGCGGTCGCCCTGTGGGCGCTGCTTGCACTGCTCACCGACGCCTCGCGGCTGCGCAAGACCGGCGGGGCGCGCGCATGATGCCGTTTCCGGGCGGCATCGACGCCAATCCCAATGCGACGCTTTTGTTCTCGATCGCCGCCGCCGCGATTTACGTCCTTGCGCTCGAGCTGCCGCCACGCCTCGCCCGTTCGGCCGCCAAGACGCTGGCCGTGGCCTTGTTGGCGGCGCTCGCCGTCATGCAAGGCGGTCCGCCGCTGCTCGTCGCAGCGCTGGCGCTCAGCGCCGCCGGCGACGCGTTCCTCTCCCAAGACGGTGAAAAAGCCTTTCTTGGAGGGCTGGCGAGCTTTCTTGCCGCGCATGTCGCCTATGTCGCCTTGTTCCTGAACGCCGGTGGCGGAATCGGCCTGCTCACCGCCGAGTCCTGGCGCGGCGCCATTGCGCTGGCGCTGGCGGTTTTCGTTAGCACGATGCTCGCCGCGCTTTGGCGGCGCGTCGGACCTGCCCTGCGCGTTCCGGTCGCCGTCTATGCCGGGGCGATCCTCGCCATGGGTGTTTCGGCGCTCACGACCTTTCATCCCTGGGTCATCGCCGGAGCCGTGCTGTTCATCATATCGGACGGGCTGCTGGCGGCAGAGCGCTTCCTGCTGGCCGCGAGTTCGCCGCATCGCGTCTGGATGCGCTATGCGGTCTGGGTGCTCTATTATGCGGCCCAGTTGGCGATCACGCTTGGTTTCCTGCTGGCTTAAGGCTGTTTTCGGCTGCCAGCCCGGCTCGGCCAGATCGAAGGCGGCGAAATCGAAGCCCGGTGCCACCGTGCAGCCGACCAGCGTCCATTCGCCGAGGCTGCGCGCCGACTGCCAACAGCCGGCCGGGACCACGATCTGCGGGCGCTCGCCGGCGGCGAGTGCCGCGCCCAATAGATGTTCGACGACGGTGCCGGAGCCTTCCTCATGCATGGCGAGCGCCAGCGGCGCGCCGGCATAGAAATGCCAGACCTCCGCCGCGTCCTTGACCCGGTGCCAGGCCGAACGTTGGCCTTGCTCCAAAAGGAAGTAGATCGCGGTCGAATGGCCGCGCGTGCCACCTTCCGCGTCGCGAAACGTCTCGGCATACCAGCCGCCCTCGGGGTGCGGCTCGAGGCCGAGCGCGGCGACGATTTCGACGGCGCTGGTCATAAAGGAACGCTCAGAAGTTATCCTTGCGCTTGCGGATCTCGGCGAACACGTCCGTATCGCTCGCCCTTTCCATGCCGAGATGCCTGCGGATCGCCGGGTCGTGCCAGCGCAGGAACGGATTGGTCGACAGTTCCTCGCCGATCGTCGTCGGCAGGGTCGGCTTGTTGTCGGCGCGCAGCTTCTCGATCCTGGCGGCGCGCTCTTTCAAAGCTGAATTGCTGGGGTCGACGGTCAGCGCGAAACGCGCGTTGGCCAATGTGTATTCGTGGCCGCAATAGATGACGGTCTCGGCCGGAAGGGCGGCAAGCTTCTTCAGCGATTCGTGCATAATCGGCGGCTTGCATTCGAAGAGCCGGCCGCAGCCCAGCGCAAACAGCGTGTCGGCGGTGAAGGCCACCTTCGAGGCCGGCAAATGGTAAGAGACATGGCCGGCGGTATGGCCGGGCGTCTCGATGACCTCGATCTCTTCTTCGCCGAGGCGGATGACGGAACCCTGGCTGACCGTCTCGTCGATGCCGGGGATCTTCGCCTGTTCCGCTTCCGGTCCGACGATGGTGAGCTTGAAGCGCTCCTTCAGGGCCAGGTTGGCCTCGACATGGTCGCCATGATGATGCGTGGTCAGGATCATCGTCGGGGACCAGCCGGTGCGCTTGATCGCAGCCAGGATCGGCGCTTCTTCCGGGGCATCGATGATCGCCGTCTGCCCGCTTCTGGGGTCATGCACCAGAACGCCGAAATTGTCGGTGCGGCACATGAACTGTTCGATTTCGACCGGCATCTCGTCGCTCTCCGTTGTGGCCGCAGACATAGGGCGCCCGGCCGCGGATGTCATCCGCCTTTGTTGAACTCGCCGGATATCGCGGCTACCGTCCGGCGCATGCATTCCGATATCGTCGATCTCCGGTCCTTCTATTCGACCACGCTCGGGCGCCTCGCCGAGCGCGCGATCACCATGTCGCTGTCGTCGATATGGGCGCCCGTTCCGAACGAGCGCCTGGTCGGTCTCGGCTACACGCTACCGTGGCTGGAGCGGTTCGGCGCCGATGCCGAGCGCGTCTTTGCCTTCATGCCGGCGACGCAAGGGGCGGTGGTCTGGCCGGCGACGGGGCCGACGGCGACGGCGCTGGTCTTCGACGAGGAGCTGCCGCTGGTCGATTCCTGCATCGACCGCATGCTGCTCGTCCACTCGCTCGAACATGTCGAAAATCCGCGCGAGACGCTGAACGAGATCTGGCGCGTGCTGTCGCCGGCGGGCAGGGTCGTCATCGTCGTGCCCAACCGGCGCGGCGTCTGGGCGCGTTTCGAGCACACGCCCTTCGGCAACGGCCGGCCGTTCTCGCGCGGCCAGCTCACCGAATTGCTGCGCGAGGCCAATTTCACGCCGGCCGCATGGTCGGACGCGCTGTTCTTTCCGCCATCGCCGCGGCGCTCCATGATGCAGTTCCACAACGTGCTGGAGCGCGCCGGCCGGCGGCTCTGGCCGATCTTTTCCGGGGTCATCGTCGTCGAGGCGCAGAAGCGGCTCTACCAGGGCGTGCCTGTCGCGCAGCGCGCCTCGCGCCGCGTCTTCGTGCCGGTGTTCTCGCCACAGGGCGCAACGACGCTCGGGCGTCGGGGCGACGGCCCGGTGCCGCGGGCAGGCGGATGACGCGTTCGTGATCGGGGCCAAGCCTTGCGTCATACGGCAATCGTCACCCTATCTCAGAGGCGGGTTCGGGGTGCGGCATCGCCGCCAATGACCGTTCCTGGCAGCAGGGATCTCGCATCATGGACCACACGCCCAGTATCGAACAGGCCGCGTTCTCAGTCGAGACGAGCCGCCTCTCAGACCAGCTGGCGGCGATCAGGCTGGCGCTGAAGGCATCGCCGGTGCGCAGGCGGCTCCTGTGGGCCTCGATCGGGATTGTCGGCGTCATCGTCGCGACCTCGATCGGGCAAGTGCTGCTCAACCGCTGGAACCAGCCTTTCTACGATGCCCTGGCGCGGCGCGACCTGCCGGGCTTCCTGCATCAGCTGATGGTGTTTGCCGCAATCGCCGGCAGCCTCCTGGTGCTCAATGTCGGCCAGACCTGGCTCAACCAGACGATCCGGCTGAAGTTGCGCGAGGCGCTGACGCTCGACCTGATCGATGAATGGATGCGGCCGGCGCGTGCGTTCCGGCTCACCCATGCGGGCGCGATCGGCGTCAATCCCGATCAGCGCATGCAGCAGGATGCGGGGCATCTCTCCGACCTGTCGACCGATCTCGGCGTCGGCCTGCTGCAATCCTTCATCCTGCTTGTGTCCTTCATCGGCGTGCTGTGGGAGCTCTCTTCCGGCTTCGTCTTCCATGTCGGCGGCCATTCGCTGGAAATACCGGGCTACATGGTCTGGGCGGCGATCCTCTATGCCGGCATCGCCTCCTGGCTGAGCTGGCTGGTAGGCCGGCCGCTGATCCGCTTCAACAGCGATCGCTACACGCGCGAGGCCGTGCTGCGCTCCTCCGTGGTCCGCGTCAACGAGAATGTCGACGCCATCGCGCTCACCCATGGCGAGGCGGACGCCAGGCGGCAGCTCGAGCTCGACCTCGGCGGCGTGCTCGACGCCATGCGGCGCATCTACAGCGCCCAGATCAACCTGTCCTGGGTTACCGACGCCTATGGCTGGATCACCGTGGTGGCGCCGATTCTGGTCGCCGCACCGGTCTATTTCGCGGGCGACATCAGCTTCGGCGGTTTGATGATGGCCGTCGGCGCCTTCAACCAGGTGAATTCCTCGCTGCGCTGGTTCATCAACAACATCGGCGGCATCGCCGATTGGCGGGCAACGCTGATGCGCGTTGCCGACTTTCGCATCGCGCTCGGCGAAACGGACATCCTGCATGCCAAGCAAAAGCGCATCGCGTTCGGCGAAAACGCAAATGGCACGCTGACATTCGACAAGCTCGAAGTCGCCTCGCCCGACGGCTGCACCAGGCTTGCGGAGACGGAGGTCGAGATAAAGGCCGGCGAGCGCGTCATGATCACCGGCGATCCGCGCGCCGGCAAGACGCTGTTCTTCCGCGCCATCGCCGGCCTCTGGCCGTGGGGCGGCGGCCGCATCGGCATGCCGGCCGGAGAGACACCGTTCTTCGTGCCGCGCACCCCCTATTTCCCGCTCGGCACGCTGCGCGACGTGCTCAACCATGCCGAAGGCACCAAGATCGACGACGACGAGATTTCCGCCGTGCTCGGTGAAGTCGGCCTCGAGCGCCTCTCGTTCCAGCTCGACCGCTCGGCGCGCTGGGAGCATGAGCTGGCCGACGACGAGCAGCGGCTGCTCGCCTTTGCCCGGCTGGCGCTGAGGAAGCCGAAATGGGTGATCATCGACGAAGCGCTGGATACGTTCGACGGCGCCACGCTTCGGCGCGTGCTGGCGATGCTGCAGGCCAGACTGCCGCACGCCGCTATCCTCAATATCGGGCGCGGTCTGCACAACAACCAGTTCTTCCCGCGCGCGCTCACCATCGTCAAGGACAGCAGCGGATCGGCGCTGAAGCCGGCCCGTCTCCGCGCCGGGGCGATCGAACCCCCGCCTGTTGCCGCGCGCGCCAAGAAATAGCTTTATTTCGCCGCGATCGCCGGGAACAATCCCGGCGTGGTGGAACCTGCCATGCTCAAGCTGTTCAGCCTGCTTGCATGCCTTGCCTGCGCCGAGGCAGCGCCAATGCCTGCAATCGGCGGCACTGCCGTCGATGTCGAACTCGTGCTGGCCGTCGACATCTCGCAATCGATGGACGAAGAAGAGTTCGCCCTGCAGCGCGCCGGCTATGTCGAGGCGCTGCGCCATCCCGACTTCATCAGCGCCGTGCGCTCGGGCCCGAGGGGCCGCATCGCGCTCGCCTATTTCGAATGGGCGGGCGTCGTGCGCGACGACGGCGTGATTGGCTGGCAAGTGATCGACGGCGCGGACAGCGCCAACGCCTTCGCCGACAAGATCGCGGGTCGTCCATTCCGGAGCTTTCGCGGCACGTCGATTTCAGGCGCTCTCGGATTCGGCGCCGGACTTCTGGAGAAAAACAGCTACTCGGCGCCGCGCCGGGTCATCGACATATCGGGGGACGGGCCCAACAATGCCGGGCTGCCCGTCGCGATGATCCGTGATGCGGCTTTGGCCAAGGGCATCGTGGTCAACGGCCTGCCGATCCTGATCAGTCCGTCGCCGAGCGTCATTCGTCTCGACCGCTACTATGCCGATTGCGTCACCGGCGGCCCCGGTTCGTTCGTGCTGCCGATCTATGCGGCGTCGGAATTCTCGACGGCTATCCGCCGCAAGCTGATCCAGGAGGTGAGCGGGATCGGCGACGCCGGCAGCATCCGCGTCGACGCGGAGGCGCCGACCGACTGCCTGCTTGGCGAACGGCTGCGGCAGCGGTTTTCCGATCCTTATTTTCCGGAGCTGGATCGGTGAAGTCCCCATTTGCACTGTTTCGGCCAGAGCGCCGCGCTGTGCCTCAGGCCGCCCGGGCGCCGTATCTGGCGCGGAACTCGTCATAGCAATCGCGGCGCCAGCGCCGGCCGACGACATAGCCGCGCAGCAGTTCGGTCGGCGAGTAGCCGAGCGCCTTTGACGACCGATTGGCGAGATAGCCCGAAAAGGCCTGTGGCAGCCTGCCCTTCAATATGTCGGCGATGATCTGCCGCGCGATCATATAGGGCGGCACGTCGGGATAGCGGTCGGCAATATAAGGATGTTTGCCGATCAGGTTGGCGTAGGCCTCGACATAGCCGTCGCGCCGGCCGGAGATCGAATTTTCCGAATTGTATTTTTTCCAGTCGATATCATCCGACAGCAAGGCGCCGCTGCGGTTGGCAAAACGCAGCAGCAATTCGCGGTCCTGCATGCGCGTGATATCGCTGTCAAAGCCGCCGATCGCAAGCAGCGATTCGTGCCGGGCGGTGATCGCCGAGCCGGCGATGAAAATCGTCTGCGAGACCAGGGCGCGCTGCAGCCTGCTTTTGTCGAGCAAAGCCTGACGATTGATGCATTTGGTGCTGCGGCCGCCCTTGACCGAGATGAAGGAACTGATCAGCACTTCGAGCGAGGGGTTCCTGTCGAAGTGCGACAGCGTCCGGTCGAGGCGGTCCGGCAGATAGACATCGTCCGAATCAAGAAAGGTCACGATCGGCGCCCGCGCGCGCTCGATGCCCGCGTTGCGCGCGGCATTGGCGCCGCGCCATTTCGCGCCGACATAGATCAGTCTGGGATCGCGAATCTCGGCCAGCGCCAAGGCCGTTCCGTCGGTCGAACCGTCGTCGACAACAATGTGCTCGAAGCGGGTAAGTGTCTGGGCAAGAACACTTTCCACCGCGCGCACGACCTGGCTTCGCCGGTTGTGCGTCGGCGTGATCACGGTGATCAGCGGAGCTGGGTCGGAGGCAGTCGGCATCTAACTTTCGTTATGGGCAGATAAACGATGACCGTAAGATACTCGCACCACCTGCCTCCATGTCCGCCCCCGGATGGATTCGGCAAACGCTACAGAAAAGAGCCGCCTATGTCACCTGAGGTGTCGCATCGGGGTCAAGTTCAGAGCGTGTTTCCTCAAAGTCATGCGGTTTGAAAGCAACACTTCGCGGCGGTTTATCCTTCAACTATGCCCGACATAGTCAGGCACGGTTTCGATTTCGTCGCTTACGAGACCGGCAGCGAGGCTGAAATGACCAAGAAATGCCAGGGTATAAAAAGCCAGGCCTACCACCAGTGAAAACGGGATCTGCCAAAGAGGCATACCCGTTTGCGGCGCGTGGCTGAGCACGCGTCGCGTCGTGCGCCACGACATGGTCCACCAGCGACTGAACGACTTGACGATCCGCTGCCTGCGACTGGGGGCATGAAGCGCGACGAACTTGCGGTCGGCGTCCCTGCCGGTCACCAACGCGCGCCAATAGAAGAACCGCCAGCCGCGCGGAGAGTAGTGGTAAACGCGCGCATCGACGTTGACAATCTTGTGGCCCTCGCGCCGAAGCTGGTGCATCAGCAGCGTGCAGGACACCTTGAAGCCGTTATGTGCCGGGAAAGGGTGGTTGACGATCCAATGGCGCCGGAAGGCGACATTGTTGGCATTGATCGCCCGCTTCGAGGCGAATCTTTCATCTCCGCGGGCCATCGGGAAGAACCAGATCAAGGCGAAGGTTCTCGAGAAGAAGTCGTCATAGCACAGATAGGTATGGCCGTTCACGCAGACGGTTTGCGGCTGTTGAAACGGCTGCAGCAGATTTGAAAGCCAACCTGGCTGAGGGACCGTGTCCGAATCCAGGAAAACGACGATGTCTCCTTCGGTCAAAAGCACGCCGTTGTTCTTGAGTTCGTAATACCGACCGTCGGGGCAAGCTGTGATTGTCAGGTCGGCAACCAGCATCAATTCAGGCGCTTCAGCTTCAATGCTCGCTTGCAGCAAGCTGCCGTCCGAATCGGGCCCGCCATGCGACACGACAACTTTTGGCCTTGTAAAACCGCTAGCGGAAACAGCCGCGATTTCGCGCGCCAGTGACTTCAGCCCCAGGCCGATCTCGTCCCAGTCGATGGATTTGGCGTTCTCCATCTCCATGACGATCGAATAGATCGGGTGTTCAGCCATAGATAATCACCACCAGTTTTGCCGGTACAGTCGCAGTAGCCGTGCGGAGTATGCCGTCAAACGATTCTCGGTGCCATTCTATTTGCAAGTCTGCGCTTCAATCGCATGAAGCCCCAGTTTCTAGATCTTCAGGAAGCCACGCTTTTTTCTGTGCTGGAAGCTGGACGGGTCGGCATATTCAGACAGGAAACGTTTTCGCCATTCGTCATTGGTCGCGTCGCGTTGGATTTCGAGGCCCGACACGAGATTCGTTCCCCAGACAGGCTCGACCCCGGCCAACTGGGCAATTTTCTCGAGGCTTCCTCTCGGGTCTTGCTGGACCTGCTCGTAAGTTAGCGCAAGGACGGACAGCCCGTTTTTCGCGAACCACCGGTCCCAAGCCAGAGTCTCCATCAGAATCTTTTCAAGCGATTCGGCGATAGCCTCGCCGTCATAGCGTGGGGATGCGCGATTGACCTCGCTAGAGCGGAATCTGCGGGTTTGGCGCGCACGCGCCCATGAGATCGCCTGACCCAGCAGATCGCTGCGCGTCAGGCGCACATAGTGAAGGTTGGGAAGACTGGCGGGGAGGTTCACCTTCTTGGCAACTTGAGCGAACTGACTCGCAAAAAGCTTGATCGCGTAGATTCCGCAAGAGGACCGTCCTTCCGTCAGCGCCCTCAGAAGCTGCCCTCTGGCATCGCGCGGATAGCCTGGCTGTTCGAGCAGCCGGCGCCCGCCAAACCATTCCAGTGGATTGCCCAGCCCGGCGGAAGCCATCAGTCCTGCAAGATGATTGCTGCCGGTACGCGGCGAAGTGCACACAAGAATCCCAGTGCTTATCTCCGACAGAATTTCCGACGGGATTTGAACCACGGCCGGCCGGCGTCGAAAGAGATCGAGCGAGATCATCGTTTCAGCAAGAACACTGCCTGCTGGCCGAAGAAGTTCCAGAACCACCAGGGCATCGACAGGCCGATCTTCTGGCCGTTGGCGTCGAGCGCGGTCGCCTTCTCGACCGTCGCGCCGAGCTCTTCGCACAGATTGACGAAGTCGCGAATGGTGCAGAAGTGGATGTTCGGCGTGTCGTACCAGGAATAGGGCAGGTCCTTGGTGACCGGCATCCTGCCCTTGATCAGCAGCGAGAAGCGCACGCGCCAATGGCCGAAATTGGGGAAGGAGACGATCGCGCGGTTGCCGATCCGAAGCAGCTCGTCGAGCACAAGTTTCGGGTTGCGGGTCGCCTGCAGCGTTTGCGACAGGACGACGAAATCAAAACCTTTGTCGGGGTAGAATTCGAGGTCCTTGTCGGCATCGCCCTGGACGACGGAAAGGCCGCGCGCCACGCATTCGTTGACGCCGCGCTGTGACAGCTCCAGGCCGCGGCCATCAACCTGCTTGGTCGCCTGCAGAACCTCCAGAAGCACGCCATCGCCGGAGCCGACATCGAGCACGCGCGAATGCGGCGGGATGAGATCGGTGACGACTTCGAGGTCGACGCGCTGGGCGCGATTAACGCTCATGGGCACGCCTCCGGCCTTTGAGCATTTGCGGCCAATGGGAATCTCGGCGCCTCAGAAGTGCGGCCAAGACACAGAGATCGCGCGCTGCTCATAGGCTGAGCCCCCTTGCGCGCGCGGCCGAGGCTATGAAGCCGTTGATGGCCGCGAACAATTCCGGTTCGTCGAGCAGGAAAGCGTCATGGCCGCGATCGGTCTCGATCTCGACGAAGGAGACGGACGCGCCGGCGGCGTTCAGCGCATGCACGATCGAGCGGCTTTCCTCGGTCGGGAACAGCCAGTCGCTTGTGAACGACACGAGACAGAAGCGTGTCTTGGTGCCCGCGAAGGCATCGGCCAGCCGTCCGCCGTGGTCGGCGGCGAGGTCGAAATAGTCCATAGCGCGGGTCAGATAGAGGTAGGAGTTGGCGTCGAAGCGGTCGACGAAGGTCATGCCCTGATGGCGCAGATAGCTTTCGATCTGGAAATCGGCGTCGAAGCCGAAGGTCAGCGCCTCGCGATCCTGCAGGTTGCGGCCGAACTTGCGGTGCAGCGCTGCTTCCGAGAGGTAAGTGATGTGCGCGGCCATGCGCGCCACGGCGAGGCCCTTTTCCGGCCGCCTGCCGAAATCGAGATATTTGCCGCCGTGCCAGTCCGGATCGGCCATGACGGCCTGCCGCCCGACCTCGTGGAAGGCGATGTTCTGCGAGGAATGGCGGGCGCCGGTGGCGATCGGCAACGCGGAGAAGACGCGTTCCGGGTAGCTTGCGGCCCATTGCAGCACCTGCATGCCGCCCATCGAGCCGCCGAGCACGCAGAACAGCTTCTCGATGCCGAAATGATCGACCAGCATCAGCTGCGCCCGCACCATGTCGCGGATGGTGATGATCGGCAGGTCGAGCCCATAGGGCCTGCCTGTCGCCGGATCGGTCGAGGCCGGGCCGGTGGAGCCGAGGCAGCCGCCGATGACGTTGGCGCAAATGACAAAAAAGCGGCTGGTGTCGATGATCTTGCCGGGGCCTATCAGCACCTCCCACCAGCCCGGCTTGCCGGTCACCGGGTTGGTGCTGGCGACATGCTGGTCGCCGGTCAGCGCGTGGCAGACGAGGATGGCGTTGGAGCGGGCGTCGTTCAGGGCGCCGTAGGTCTGGTAAGCGACCTGGAACGGCGACAGCACGGTGCCCGCATCGAGCTTTAGCGGTTTGTCGGGACCGAACTGCAACACCGGGCTCGACGGTTGGTCGGCCTCGTGGTTGGTCCTTGGAGCGCGCTGAGCGGCCATTGCATTCCCCCATCCAGTCGCATCGATCTCGCGATACGGCGTCCGGCCGGCAACAGACAACAAAAAACCGGCCTGCCTTCGCAAAGCCGGTTACAGGTTGCAAACGGCCCTTTAGCGAATTGTTTAACGTGGCTGCAAGCCGACCGGCCAAATCACCACGGGAGATCCGGCTGTTCTTCTAGGGCCAGCGCCGCGCTTCGTCAACGGGTCTGCCTACTGGGGCGAGCGCGCCGGCACTCGACATTCGGGGCCACGGCCTGTATTTCCGCTGCGGCCTCGAACCAGGGCCTCTCGACGGATTTGTGACATGAAGCAGGATCAGCCACGTCCGACGCCCCGCGCGGGCATCATGGACATCGAGGCCTATGTGCCGGGAAAAAGTACCGCGCCGGCCGGCGTGACGAAGGTCTACAAGCTGTCGTCCAATGAGAATCCGCTCGGGCCCTCGCCGAAGGCGATCGAGGCCGCCCGGGAGGTGGCTGCCAAATTGGACGTTTATCCCGACGGCTCCGCCCGCCGGCTGCGCGAGGCGATCGCCGATGTGCACGGCCTCAATCCGGCAAACATCGTCTGCTCCAATGGCTCCGACGAGATCCTGGGGCTGCTGGCGCAGACCTATCTCGCGCCGGGAGACGAGGCCGTGTTCACCGAACACGCCTTCATGGTCTACAAGATCTATATCCAAGCCGCCGGCGCCAAGCCGGTGGCGGTCAAGGAGACCGACGAGCGCGCGGACATCGACGCGATCCTCGCCGCGGTGACGCCGGCGACCCGGATCGTGTTCCTCGCCAACCCCAACAATCCGACCGGCACTTACGTGCCGTTCCAGGAGGTGCGCCGGCTGCATGCCGGACTGCCCAAGAGCGTGCTCCTGGTGCTCGACGCGGCCTATGCCGAATATGTGCGGCGCAACGACTATGAAGCCGGCATCGAGCTGGCCGGGAGCTCGGAGAACGTGGTCATGACCCGCACCTTCTCCAAGCTCGGCCTCGGCGGCGCACGCATCGGCTGGATGTACGGACCGGCGCATATCGTCGATGCCATCAACCGGGTGCGCGGGCCCTTCAACGTCAATGCAACCGCGATCGAGGCCGGCATCGCGGCCATCCGCGACCGTGCCCATGTCGAGCGTAGCGTGGCGCATAACGAGAAGTGGCTTGCCTGGGTCAGCGAGGAACTGACCGGGCTCGGGCTGCGCGTGACGCCCAGCGTCGGCAATTTCGTGCTGATCCACTTCCCCGACAACAAAAAGCATTCGGCAGCGGCCGCGGACGACTATCTCAGCGCGCGCGGCTACATCCTGCGGCGCGTCACCGGCTACGGCTTTCCCAACGCGCTGCGCATGAGCATCGGCATCGAGGAGGCCAATCGCGGCGTCGTCGAGGCGCTCAAGACATTTCTGAAAAGCTGAAGCACCATGACAGCACCGATGTTCGGAAGAATAGCGCTGGTCGGCATCGGCCTGATCGGTTCGTCGCTCGCCCGCGTCATCCGCCGCGAAGGCCTGGCGCGCCACATCGCTATCGCGACGCGCAGCCAATCGACGCTCAAGCGCGCCGAGGAACTGGGTCTCGGCGATTCCTACACGACCGAGGCCGAAGACGCAGTGCGCGACGCGGATCTCGTCATCGTCTCGGTTCCGGTCGGCTCGTCCGGCGAGGTCGCGGCCGAAATCGCGCCGGCGCTGAAGAAAGGCGCGATCCTTACCGATGTCGGCTCAACCAAAGCTTCGGTGATCGCGCAAATGCAGCCGCATGTGCCCGTCGGTGTGCATTTCATCCCCGGGCACCCGCTGGCGGGCACGGAAAAGTCCGGGCCGGATGCCGGGTTCGCCGATCTCTTCGACAACCGCTGGTGCATCTTCACGCCGCTGCCGGGCACGGATCCGGAGGCGCTGGAAAAGCTCTCCGAATTCTGGCGGCGCTGCGGCTCCAACATCGACACGATGGACCCGCAGCATCACGACATGACCCTGGCCATCGTCTCGCATCTGCCGCATATCATCGCCTACAACATCGTCGGCACCGCCGACGACCTGGAATCGGTGACCAAGACGGAAGTCATCAAGTATTCCGCTTCCGGTTTTCGCGACTTTACCCGACTGGCCGCTTCCGACCCGACCATGTGGCGGGACGTGTGCCTGCATAACAAGGACGCGATCCTGGAAATGCTGGCGCGCTTCTCGGAGGATCTGGCCTCGCTGCAGCGGGCGATCCGCTGGGGCGACGGCGAAAAGCTGTTCGACCTGTTCACCCGCACGCGCGCCATCCGCCGCTCGATCATCGAGGCCGGCCAGGATATCGATGTGCCGGATTTCGGCCGGCAGGCCGTAGAGCACCCGCGGGCCAAGCCCTAGGCCTTCTGCTCGATCTGTCCCGATGGGGGCCAGTGCGCCGCCATCATGGCCATTGTCTCGGCTCTGTCCGGAGCGCCGAGCCGGCCGCCGAAGCGCAGGCATTTAAGCGCGGCGGCGGCGCTGGCAAAGCGCAGCGCCTGCTCGGGCGGCATGGCTTCGGCAAGGCCGACGGCGAAGGCGCCGTGGAAGACGTCGCCGGCGGCGAGCGTGTCGACCGCCTTGACCTTCGGCGCCTCGACATGCCGGACGCGACCGGTTCTCCGATCATGCCACCAGGTTCCGGCAGCGCCGCCCGTCACCGCGACGAAGGCGTCGGTGCGCGAGGCGAGATCGGCGCATGCGCTTTCCGGATCGAGCGCATGGCCGCAGACGATCCGCGCCGCCGGCTCCGAGGCGACGATGTGCGAGGCCAACGGCAAAAGCCGCTCGAGCACGTCGACCGGCGCGGTGTCGGCGTCGAGGATCGCCGGACGGCCGGCGTCCCGCGCGGCCGCCAAGGCAAGTGCCGCGGCGCCCGGCCAGCGGACGTCCACCAGCACGGCGTCGAAGGCGGAAAGTTCGGCAAGCGGCAGCGTGTCGGGATCGGCTTGCGCCCTGCTGTCATAGAAGGGCACGATGATGCGCTCGCCATGGGCATCCACCAGGATCGCGGCCAGCGCCGAGCGCGCGCCGGCGACGCGGCGGACCAGGCTGCAATCGACGCCTTCCGCCTCGATCTCGGCAATCAGCCGGTCGCCGACCGCATCGTCTCCCGCGCTCGCCCAAAGCGACACATCGGCGCCGAGGCGATGCGCGGCGCAGGCCGCACTCGTCGCCATGCCGGAGGCGATCTGGACACCGTCGCTGGCGATGAACTTGCCCTGATGCGCGGGCAGCGTCTCGAGACGCAGGATCGTGTCGAGGGTGAACGCGCCGACGCTGAGCAGTTTGACCGGTCCCGCCATCGCAGCCTCAATCGACCGGCTTGATCTTGCCGAGCGGGATGAAGCCAAGCGAAGCCTTGCCCTTCACGATCTTGAGCGGCATGGACGGTTGGTTGCCGAGCATGGCAATGCCGGCAAAACCCTGCTCGATCTCGCTCTTGTGCTCGGGAATGGCGCCAGCGAGGATGGCCGCCACGGCCTTCGGGTCCTTCAGCTTGATCGACAGATTTGCATCGATCAGGCCGTCGGCGTCGATCGAAATCGGCCCGGATACGGTTACGCGCGCCGTGCCCGATGACACGTCGAGGCTTGCGATGTCGACCGACTGGCCGCGCAGGCTTTTCGGCGGCGCCTTAATCAGCGCGACGCCGTTCTTCACTGTCGCTTCGCCGGCGCCGTCGAGTTCCGGCAGCACGCGTCCGCCGACAGCTTCCGCGTCGATCTTCAGGTCGCCAAAGCTGCCGGTATAGACGAGGTCCTGGCCGTTCGGCTGCAGCTGGCCGGCCGCCTGGCCGGCGCTGAACAGCTGCACGGGATCGGTGTCGTCGGCCGGATCGGTCTGTCCAGACACGCCTTCCGCCTGAAGCGAAATGCGGCGCGGAAGCGGCCATGACAGCTTGACCGTGGCGTGCAGCTTGTCCCAGTCGAGCCAAAGCGGCGGCATGCCCGGCGCCACAGTCCGCAACGGCCCGCGCAGGTTCGCCACGGGCGACAGAGGCTGGGTGATGCGAGCGACGACGTTCATATCGCCGGTCGAGGCCGCTACATTCCTGGCATCGTCCTGATAGGCCAGGCTGTCGCAGGCGACCGTGAAGTCCAGTGGATAACCGCTGACCGTGAGATTGGCGCAGTCGGCCTTGATGCCCTTGCCTCCAAGCTCGGCCACGGCCCGCTCGGCCTCGGTCTTGACCTTGCCGGCGAGATAGAACCATCCGCCGCTGTAGAGCGCGAACAGCACCAAGATGAACGCCGCAAGCCAGAACAGCCGGCGGCGAGGTTTGCGCGATCGCTCGTCACTTGACGTCATGCTGCGGCTCTCGTTAACCCCTCATGCGGCGAGCGGGTGGTTGTTCTTACGCACGACAAGCGGGGACAGAAGAAGCACCTTACCGGTGTGGTGTCGTCACTCGAATGCAATCAGGCTTGGCGATATGGGCGATTTTTGGGTTTTTGGCTACGGGTCGCTGATCTGGCGGCCCGGTTTCGCACATGTCGAAACGCGGCGCGCCCGTCTTTACGGCTTCCGCCGGTCGCTCTGCGTCTATTCCTTCGTTCATCGCGGTACGCGTGAGCGGCCGGGCCTGGTGCTCGGCCTCGACCGCGGCGGCTCCTGCGTCGGGCTCGCCTTCCGCGTGCCCGGCGATTTGCGTGACGAAGTGCTTTCCTATCTGCGCGAGCGCGAACTGGTGACCAGCGTCTATCTCGAACGCACTCTCGATGTCCGGCTGGATGGGGCGGGACAAGGCGGAACGGTCGAAGCGGTCGCCTACATCGTCGACCGCGCGCATGAGCAATATGCCGGCGGGCTCGACGCCGACCATGCGGCAAAAGTCGTGCGCGGTGCCGTGGGCCAATCGGGCAGGAACGAAGACTATGTCCTGAGCACAGTGGAGCATCTGAGGGCGCTCGGCATCCGCGACCACTGGCTGGAAGAGGTGGGGCGGCAGGTCGCGCCTTCGTGAAGATCTGGCCCGATCAAAAAGCAAAACCATGCCTTTGACCTGGGCAAGGCACGACCTAGCTTAGCCGCAATCCATCCTCTGGGCATCCAGGCCCTTCCCAGCATCACGGAGATCAGTCTTGCAGAAACGCCGTCTCGGTCGCACCGACCTTTCCATCGCGCCGCTGGTCCTTGGAGGCAACGTCTTCGGCTGGACCGCCGACGAGAAGACCTCGTTCGACCTGCTCGACCGCTTTGCCGAGGCCGGCTTCAACGCAGTCGACACGGCGGACGCCTATTCGCGCTGGGCGCCGGGCAACAAAGGCGGCGAATCCGAAACCATCATCGGCAACTGGATGAAGAGCCGCGGCAACCGGGACAGCATCGTCGTCATCACCAAGGTCGGCTCCGACATGGGACAGGGCAGGCGGGACCTCTCCGCAGCCTATATCGAAAAGGCGGTCGACCAATCGCTCAAGCGGCTGCAGACCGACGTCATCGACCTCTATCTGTCGCACTGGCCGGACCCGGCGACGCCTTACGAGGAAACGCTCGGCGCCTATCAGCGCCTGCTCGATAAGGGCAAGATCCGCTACCCGGGCTGCTCCAATCTCGATGCGGGGCAATTGCGCGCGGCCCTGGATGTCGCCAGCCTGCGGGGCCTGCCGCGTTACGAGGTTCTGCAGCCCGAATACAATCTGTACGATCGCTCTTCGCTGGACGGCCCGCTGCTCGACCTGTGCAAGGCGGAAGGCCTCGGCGTCATCACCTATTTCGGCCTGGCCAAGGGGTTCCTCAGCGGCAAATACCGCAGCAAGGCCGACCTTGGCCGGAGCGAGCGTGGCGAAGACGTGGCCGAGTATCTCAACGAACGCGGCATGCGCATTCTCTCCGCGCTCGATGCCGCGGCCGGGCGCCATTCGGCCAAGCAGGCCGAAGTGGCGCTCGCCTGGATCATGGCGCGGCCGGGCATCACCGCGCCGATTGCCAGCGCCACGACGCCCGCACAGATGGAAAGCCTGATCCGCGCCGCATCGCTCAAGCTTTCCGCCGACGACATCGCAGCGCTCGATCGCGCCAGCGCTTAAGGCGTGTCGATATTCAGGCGGATGCCGGCCTGACCTGGATCCAACATGCGTTAGTGCAGCAGGTCCCCCGCACGATCGTCCAAGACCTTGCAGATAGCCTCGCGATAATTCCTACCCGATCGCGGCAGGAATTGAGGTTCGGCATGGTCGGAGAAGTTTTGTCCGAAGCGCAGCCCTGGCAGCAGGTGCTGGCGCTGGTCATGGCGGCGACCGTTGTCATGGGTAGCCCAGGTCCGGCGACGATCAGCGTCACCGCCGTCGGCGCCGCTTTCGGGCTGCGGCCTTCGCTGGGTTATACGTCCGGCATCGTGCTTGGAACGACGGCCGTGCTCCTGGTTGTGGCCGCCGGGATATTCGGCATGCTCGCCTCGGTGCCGGGGCTGGCACCGTTGCTGACTGTCGCTTCGGCCCTCTATATCCTCTACCTTGCCTTCAGGATCGCGACAGCGCCGCCGCTTGCCCAAGGCGGCAATGCGGCGGCGCGTCCCACCTTCTTCGGCGGCTTCATGCTCGCCGTCGCCAACCCGAAAGCCTATGTGGCGATCGGCGCGGTCTTCGCGGGAGCTTCATCCACGGTCGACGGGCTCGGGATTTCGGCCAAACTTTTGGTGCTGGCAGCGATGATCGTCGCCATTCATGTGCTCTGGCTTCTCGCTGGGACGATTTTCGCGAGGCTGCTGCGCGATCCATTGGCGTCGCGGATCATCAATATCGTCTTCGCGGCGACGCTGGTGCTGACGACTGCACTGGCGGGGCTGCCGTAAGGGGAGCTCAGGCCTTCGCCGCAGCGCCGAGCTCCGCCAGCCGCTTCACCGCCGTCGGCGGCATCGGCGGCGGGTTCGGCGCGCGCGAGGCCTCGACCAGCAGCTCGTCGCAGGCGGTCTCGGTCTCGCCGATCAGCCGCTGCATGAACTCCTCCTTGTCGAGCCCCGGAGGAATCGGCGGCAGAAAACGGGCCTTGATGGTGCCCGGATATCGCATGAACTTGCGGCGCGGCCAGTAGAGGCCGGCGACATGGGCGACCGGCACCACGGGAACGCCAAGCTGGGTATAGAGCTCGACGATGCCGTATTTGTAGGACGGCTCGGCGCCCGGTGGGCGACGAGTGCCTTCCGGGTAGATGATAAGCTGACGCGGATTGCGCGCCATCTCCTGCCTTGTCGCGGCAACGACAGCTTTCAGCGCCTTGGAGCGGCTGCCGCGGTCGACCGGGATCATGCGCATCTTCATGATGTACCAGCCGAAGAAGGGGATCCAGGTCAGCTCCCGCTTCAGGATATACAAGGCGTCGTCGAGATAAGGAAAAAAGGCGATCGCATCCCAGAAGGACTGATGCTTCGGCGCCAGGATGAAGGACCCCTCAGGCAGGTTCTCGGCGCCCGTGATTTCGCTCCTGGTGCCGGCGATCTTGTCGTAAAGCCACATCGAGGTGCGCGACCAGAATTTCGGCACGAACCAGGCGCGGTGGCGGGGCGACAGGAAATAGAAGGGCGTCCAGAAGATCATCTGAACGACCAGGCTGAGATAGAAGGCTAGGTTGAACGCCAGCGAGCGGATAATGAGCATGCGGGAAAGGGCCCGGTGTGGAAGTGAGCGTTGGTTACACCAAGCGCGGGCAAAAAGGAAACGGCGCGACGGTGGGGCGCATCACAGCGAGCGCGCCAGCCGCTCCTTCAGGCGGGGCGCCGCGAAATCGAGGAAGGCGCGCAGCTTCACCGGCAGCAGGCCCTGACCGGCATGCAGGAGATTGACCGGCCATGGCGGCGGCTCGAACGGCTCGAGCACAACATGAAGCGCGCCGGCGCGCACCGCGGCGTCCGCCTGATAGGAGAGCACCCTCGTCAGGCCGAGGCCGGCGATCGCCGCATCGATTGCTGCCTCGGCGGTGTTGAGCTGCAGCCGCGAGCGGACCGGAACCACGGTTTCGCTCTTGCCGGTGCCGAAGCTCCACGTCGCGGGAGAGGCAAGCCCTTCGAAGGTGATGCAGTTGTGGCCTGAAAGGTCGCGCGGTTCGAACGGCGTGCCATGCTTCGCAAGATATGCCGGGCTGGCGCAGACGATGCGGCGGATCTGGCCGACGCGCGCTGCGACCATGGCCGAATCCGGCAGCTCGCCGATGCGCACGGCAAGATCGATATGCTCCTCGATCAGTTGCGTGATCCGATCGGACAGCGTCAGGCGGATGTCGACGTCGGGATAGGCGGCCAGAAAATCTGTGACGACCGGCAGCACATGCAGGCGGCCGAAGACGACCGGCGCAGTGATCACCAGCTCGCCGGTCGGGCTCAAATATTCGCCAGCGGCGGCTCGTTCAGCTTCGCCCACCTCATCGAGGATGCGGCGGCAGGCGGCGAGATAGGAACGACCAGCGTCCGTCAAGGTGAGGCGCCGCGTCGAGCGGTTGAGCAGACGCGTCTTGAGGTGCCTCTCCAGTTCGGAGAGCTTGCGGCTGACGGTGGCGAGCGGCACGCCGGCGTGTCGCGCGACGGCGGAAAGGCTGCCGGCCTCCACCGTGGCTACGAACAAGGACATGGCGTCGAGGCGGTCCATCTATTCTTCCGAAATGTGGAAGGATGGATTGCAACTATGCCTTCTACCTCCGGATTTCGGAAGGGGCTACATGTCGTTCCACTTTGGCAGAGGACCGCCGCCATGGACGCCTTCACCAGCGACGTCGCCTTTACCCCTACGGTCAAGGCCATCCAGTCCCGCAAAGGCTCGCGCGCATCTTATGCGCGGGTCGAGGAGCGCGGCGGCTGGCGGGCGACGATCACGCCCGACCTCGCTGCCTTCATCGAGGCGCAGACCAGCGTGTTCCTGGCGACAACCAATGGCGGAGGTCAACCCTATGTTCAGCATCGCGGCGGGCCAGCCGGCTTCCTGAAGGTGCTGGACGGGCATACGATCGGCTTTGCCGATTTCTCGGGGAACCGGCAGTTCATCACCCAGGGCAATCTTGCGGACAATGCCCAGGCCTTCCTGTTCCTGATCGACTACATGCTTCGGCAGCGCATCAAGATCTGGGGTACGGCGCGCGTCGTCGAGGACGATGCGGAGCTGACGGCGAGGCTGATGCCGGCCAACTACAAGGCGCGGCCGGAGCAGGCGATCCTGTTCAGCGTCACGGCCTGGGATGCAAATTGCCCGCAGCACATTCCGCAGCGCTTCGAGGCGGCGGATGTGGCTGCGGCGCTTGCCGAGCGGGATAGACGCATTGCCGGTCTGGAGCAGGAGATCGCACGCCTGCGCAACAGCGCGTCTGGCGAAGCTTAGTTCTTGCTCACCGTAGAGGCTTCGGCGAGCGTGACGCCCTCGGTGGTCGGCCGAAGCGGGACGATGCCGCGCGCCAGCGCCAGCACATATTTGCTGTATTCGGTGAGCAGCACGCGCAGCGCTTCCGGCTTGGTCAGCCAGCTGCCATTGCCGAGCTTGTTGTTGACCACCGGATAGGGCTCAAGCCGCGCGCCATGCAGCAGCCGGCCCATCTCGAGCAGGCTGCGCGGCATGTGGTAGTTGTTGGTGACGACGATGATGCTGCCATAGGCGTGGCTTTCCACCCATTTGGCGCTCTCCTCGGCATTGCCGATCGTGTCGAGCGCGGCGCGGTCGATGTCGACGCAGCAGGAGAACAACTGCTTGTCGCCGCCCATTGCCGCTTGCAATTGGCGGCGGCTCGCCGTGGGGTGAACACCGCTGATCAAGAGCCGCTCGCCCTTGCCTGATGCCAGCAGATCCATGGCGGCGTCGAGCCTCGACTGGCCCCCGGTGAGCACGATGATTGCGTCGGCCTTGGCCGGATTGACCGGCGTCGTCATGTTGCTGACCTTGTCGGCAAACCAGCCGAAGCCGCCGGCGAAAAGCGCCAGCAGGGCGAGCACGAAGAAACCGCAGAGACGAAGCGCAAATCTGAGACGACCGGTTCTTGCAGACGCAGCACCGCGCGTAAGCGCCGCTGGCATCCGTCCAGCCGTTCCGATCGAGTCCCGCGCGTCCATCATCCCCAGGTTAATCCTGAAAACATCCAATGGTTAACTCTGAAACGTCGCCTTTCATAGATAGCACGGCGCACATTGCGTTACGGCAGTTTCCCTTGCGTGATCATGCACTTGTGGAGTCCGGATCGCATTGGAAACCCAACTTGCCACCTCTTGCATTCGCGCCACCCTTGGCTACGCGTCATGATCAGACCGCCTCCGGCTGCCGGATGTCGATCTCGCTGAGATAGGCGACGACCGTGGCATGTGAGGTCGCCGCCGTCAGCGCGCCGATCACCAGCACCATCAAGGCGACGCCGAGATAGCCGGTGGATCCGATCGCGAAATTGCCGAACAGCGCGGTCGCCTGGTCGGCCTCAGGCGTCGCCATGTTGCGCGACGACCACCAGGAAAAGACGATGAAGACCAAGATAGCGGCGGCACCTCCGGCGGCGGCGCCCTTCATGCCGGTGACCAGGAAATGCCAACGGAATTCGCGCGCGATGAAGCGGGCCTCGGCGCCCACAAAATGCAGGACCTCGATGATGTGGCCGTTGCCGGCCATGGCGCCGCGCGTGGCGAACACCACCGTCAGCACCGTCGCCGATAATATCAGCGCCAAAACGGCAAAGCCGATCGTCACTGTCGTATGCGCCATGGCGACCAGCCGGTCGACCCAGGTGCGATGGTCGTCGAGCGCGGCGCTCGGCAGCTTGGGCGTGATCGCGGCGCGCATGGCGGCGAAGTCGGGCGGATTGGCTTCGTCGATGGTGACGACGATGAGGCGCGGCACCGGCAGTTCATCGATGTTGAGGCCGGTGCCCAGCCACGGCTCCAAAAGGCGCGCCGTCGCATCGCGGTCGACGATCCTCGTACCCTTCACACCCGGGAACTCGCTGGCGATCTCAGAGGCCTGCGCGAGGGCTGCTTCCATGTCGAGGCCCTCGACGGGCTTGATCTGGATCGTCGCCTCGCGCGAGATCTGGTTCTCCCACACCGAGGCGGTGTCGCGCACCAGCGTCACGGCGCCGAAGGTCAGGCAGGACAGGAAGGTCATGATGGCGATGACCAGCACCAGCGCCCGGCCGGCGATGTTCTGCGCCGGCACGATCGGCGCCATCTTGCGCTGGACACGGCGAACGGCAGCCGGCGTCTCGGCGGCTTCCTCGTGCAGGTGATCGGCCGGAAGTTCAGTCATAGACGTCCAGCCTTCCGCCGGCGAGAATCATGCGCCGCGCATCGACCTGCTCCATCAGGCCGAGGTCGTGGGTTGCGATCACCACGGCGGTGCCGAGCCGGTTGAGCTCGATGAAGAGCCTCAGCAGCCGGCGCGCCAGCGGCGGATCGACGTTGCCGGTCGGCTCGTCGGCAAGCAGGATCTCCGGCTGCTCGATCAGCGCGCGAGCGATCGCAGCACGCTGCTTCTCGCCGCCCGACAGCACCGGCGGCAGCACATGCATGCGCTGCCCGAGGCCAACCCATTTCAGGAGCTCGGTGACGTCGGTGCGATAGCTCGCCTCCTCGCGCCCGCGCACGCGCAACGGCAGCGCCACGTTCTCGTAAGTGGTCATGTGGTCAAGCAGGCGGAAATCCTGGAACACCACGCCGATGCGGCGCCTGAGCAGCGGCAACTCGCCGCGCGAGATGCGCGAACGATCCTTGCCGAAAATGGTGATCAGGCCGCGCGTCGGCTTCAGCGACATGAAGAGCAGGCGCAGCAAGGTGGTCTTGCCGGCGCCCGAGGGGCCGCTCAGGAACTGAAAGGAGCGCTCCGGAATGTGCAGGGAAATGTCGCGGAGGATCTCCGGACCCATGCCATAGCGGAGGCCGACATTTTCGAAGCGGATCACGTTCGGCGACCTGAAACCTCAGGCGGCATCCCGCCAGCCTGTTCTCTGCCAAGACCATCGGCCGGCATGGTTAATCGTTGGTTAATTTCTGCGCGCTTTCGACGTTTCACAGCAGTTCCGGTGGGGAAGCGTTAACCATTTGCGTTTACCCAAAAGCACCGAAGATTGCACTGGGGCCGTAATGGCTGAGGATAGAACCGCGCGCTCTGTTTCCGGCGAAATCATGACCGGCACGGCGACAAGGGCCGTGCCGGAGCGCGTCATCCTCGACACCGATGTCGTCGATGCCGACTATGTGGTGCTGCCGCGATTCGCCGCCCGTTCGGAACCGATTGCGGCGCCGTTGCCGCCGCAAGCGCCCTCGACGCCATCCATCGCTGGCATGGGCATGCTGCGCAAACCGGAGGCTGCGCCGGCGCAGCCGGCCTCGCGTGGCGGTCCAATCTTCTGGGCCGCCGGAGTGGGCGCCGCACTCGTGGCTTTCTGGGTGTCGGGCGGACATGCCCTGGTGCGTCAGAGCCCCTTCTGGGCGGCTGCGCAGCCGGCAAGCGCGCTCAGCATTTCCGGTGTGACGTCGCGAATCGATGCCTCGGGGCTGAAGCCCATCCTGTTCATCGACGGCGAGGCCGCCAATGACAGCGTACGGGCGGAGTCGCTGCCGCCGCTCGAGATCCGCGTCACCGACAATGCCAGCAATGTCATCCGCTACAGGTTGGGGACATCCAACCGCTCGCTGGCGCCCGGCGAAAGATTCGGCTTTTCCAGCCGGCTCGATGTGCCTAGAAACGGCGTGAGGGCCGTATCGGTCACCTTCGCCGGGTAGGTGCATCGATGTTCAGCTAATGCCGGCCTGCAAATAGTGGTTTCCTGCGCTTGGGCGCTCAGGTGCCCGCTCCGCTCCGGTTCTCGGAACCCGCTATTTTGGGCTCGGCCTGACCTGAATATTGTTTCACCTAGCCCCTCCGGCGTTGCAGGCGATTCTGAAGGAAAAAGCTATGCCAGTTGTACGCGGCAAGGACATCGAGGTCCTGTTTTCGGCGTCGGCGATCGCCCGGCGCAATCTCGAGCTCGCCAAGGAAATCGCCGGGCGCGACTATCACGACCTGCTTGTGATATCGATACTGAAAGGCTCGTTCGTCTTTGCCGCCGATCTTATCCGCGCCATGCACGATGTCGGCCTGTCGCCCGAGGTCGAATTCATCTTCATCTCCAGCTATGGAGCCGGCACCACAAGCGGCGAGGTCAAGGTGCTGCGCGACATCGACAACGAGGTCGCCGGCCGCGACGTTCTTTTGATCGACGACATCCTCGAATCCGGCAAGACGCTTTCCTTCACCCGCGACCTGATGCTGTCGCGCGGCGCCAGGAGCTGCGCCATCGCGGTGCTGCTCGACAAGCGCATGCGCCGCCAGACCACGCTCAACGCCGATTATGTCGGCTTCGACTGCCCCGATTATTTCGTCGTCGGCTACGGCATGGACGTCGCGCATGCTTTCCGGGAATTGCCGTTTGTCGGGGTCGTGAAAGGCGACAAGTAAGGTCGCGCCGAAATAGGCCGCATAGACGTTTCAAATTTTCAGAAAACGTCAACGTTTCGGCGGCATCTATCTCGGCATGGCAAAGCTTTTGATCGTCGAGGACGATGAATCCGTCCGCACCCTCGCTGCCCGCGCGCTGGAGCGTGATGGGCACAGTGTCACCATCGCCGCCGATGGCGCGCAGGGGCTCACCCTGATCCGCCAGCAGCGCGGCAGCTACGATCTCGTGGTATCCGATATCCGCATGCCGGAGATGGACGGCATCGAGATGGCGACCGCGGCGGCAAAACAGTTTCCGGCCATGAAGATCATGCTGATGACCGGCTATGCCGACCAGCGCGAGCGCGCCGAGGAATTGAACGGCATCATCCTCGACGTCGTGCAGAAGCCGTTCACGCTTGCCGAAATACGCGCCCGCGTCGGACGGGCATTAAGCTGCTTCGCTTGATCGTTCAGACGGCGTCGCCGGTCGCTGCGATTGCAGGTGCTGCGCCGCGTCGGCGCTCACCGTTGAGTGCAACCAGACCGGCGCCGATGATCAGCGCCGCGCCCAGCACCGTCGTTGACCGCGGGACCTCGGCGAAGAACAGGAAGCCCCACAGCGGCGACCAGAGGATGCCGGTATATTCGAAAGTGGCGACCCGGTTGGCGGGCGCCATCCGGTAGGCCTGCGACAGCAAGATCATGCCGGCGGAGGCGACGAAGCCGCAGGCGGCCATCTTCAGGAAGTCCGGCAGCGCCGGCCAGACCCAGGGCCGTACCAGGAAGTCGAGGCTCGGGTGGCCCGCATGGGTGATGCCGGCAAGATGAAACACCGCGGCGACCGCCACAGCGCCGGTGAGATAGGCGCCGTTCTGGTAGAAGGCCATCACCGTCGAGGATTCGGTCTCGCCGATCCGGCGCGCCATCAGCTGCGAGAACCCGTAGAGGAATGCCGAGCCGAGCGACAGCAGTGCCGCCCAGTCGAATAATCCGGCGCCCGGACGCAACATCACGACCACGCCCACGAGGCCGATCAGCACCGTCGTCAGCGTCCGCCCGGAGACGTGCTCGCCGAGATAAGGCCCGGCAAGCAACATGATAAAGAGCGGCGCCATGAAATAGAGCGCTATCGCGTCGGCCAGCGAGAGGGCGGCAATCGCCAGATAGTAGACGGTGTAGGAGCTGAATTGGATGAAGCCGCGCAGCGTCAGCATGCCCGCTCGTTTCGACAGCAAGGCTGTCAGGCCGACATCGGCCTGGACGATAACGACCAGGATCGGCAGCGCCACGAGGGCGCGGATCGCCATCACTTCCGTCACCGGATAGCTGCCCGAAACCGCCTTCACCAGCGGGTCCTGCAACGAAAAGACGAGAACGCCGAGGCAGAGGCTCAAAATGCCAAGCACCATCCGGTTCTGCATGTTCGTTCCAGTGAAAAAGAGCCCGCCACCGTTTCGGGCAGCGGGCACGAGTGAGGACTCTTCGAATTGGTCCGCGGCCGAATCTCACGGCCGCATATCCAATGGGTAGAGCAACTATCCTGCGGCGTTTGACATGTTGCAAACGAATTGGAATGATACCAGCAATCAAAATTTCTTATGGCGGCATCAATGAAGCCCACCCTCGACAGCGACCTCCTGCGCACCTTCGTGGCGGTGGCCGAGACCGGCAATTTCACCAAGGCGGCCGAAAAGGCCGGACGCACCCAGTCGGCGGTGTCCATGCAGATGAAGAAGCTGGAAGACATGGTGGGCGACAGCCTGTTCGAACGCGGCTCTCGCGGGGTGGCGCTGACACGTCGCGGCGGCGAGCTGATCGCCAACGCCCGCCGCATCGTCTCGCTGCTCGACGAGACGGCGGCATCGCTGGTCGCGCCGCCGCTCGGCGGGCTGGTGCGCATCGGCATTCCTGCCGAATACGGACGGTCGATCTTGTCGCGGGCACTTGGCGAATTCGCCAAACGCCACCCGCGCGTGGAGGTCACGGTGCGTTACGCGCATTCCGACTCGCAGGTGAGGGCGCTTGCGGCCGGCGAACTCGACCTTGCGGTGGTGTTCGAGTGGGAAGGTTTTTCCGGCGGCGATGTGCTGATGCACGATCCCACGGTATGGGTGACGTCAACGCTGCATCACATGCATGAGGAACGGCCGGTGCCGATCGCGCTTTACAGCCGCAATGGCTGGTGCCGGGACTTCGCGATCAAGTCGCTGCAGCAGCGCGGCCTCGACTACCGCGTCGCCTACACCAGCGACACCAATGGCGGCCTGACGCTGGCGGTCACTTCTGGCCTGGCGATCGCACCGATCTCGCGCAGCAACATCCCGCCCGATTGCCGCGAGCTGACCGCCGCCGACGGCTTCGGCGACATCGATTCCTCGAATGTGGTGCTGCACCGCAATCCGCTGGCGACGGGCGAAGCGATCGACGGGATGGAAAACGCGATCCGCGAGGCTTTCATGCTGACCAGGCAGGCACAGGCAACAGTCAGTCTTTGACTTGCGTAACGGTCCGCTCAATCCGGCGGTCCGCTCTCCATTTGCTTGAGCCAGCGCATGGCATCCTCAAGGCGATCGTCGCCCCAGAACAGCTCGCCGTCGACGACGAAGCTCGGCGAGCCGAAGATGCCGAGCGCCTTGGCCTGCTCCGTCGCGGCCGCGAGCTCGGCCTTGGCGTCATCACTGTCGGCCCGCCGAAGAACCGGCTCCGCTTTCTGTCCGGCCTTCTCGATGCTAGCCGAAATGTTTGGCTCGCTACCCGCCGGCTCACCCATTTCGAACCAGCGCCGGTAGCTTTCCCGGGCATAGGCTTCGCACCAGCCCTTGCGCGCCGCGATGAGAGCCACGCGATTGGCGCGTTCGAGCTCGGCCAGCGGGTAGGGGGCCGGCAGTTTCGGCACCATCCTGTACATCGCCGCTCGGCGCTCGATGTCGCGCCACATATAAGCGGCCTTCGCCGGCTTCTTGGCAAAGGGAATGTTGTCCATCTCGATCATGATGGCGCGCACATTGAAGGGTCGCCAGCGGAACTCGATGCCGTTCTCAGCCGCAACCTCGGCGAGACGCATCACCGAAAGATAGGTGTAGGTGCTGCCGATGGAGAACCAGAAGTCGATCATCGCCATTCTCCCTTGACGATGACGATACCGGCAGGCAGCGCGGCCTGCAATGCGTGTGCCGAGAGCGACCTGCGGCTGCCCGCTGGCTCACTCTCCTTCGAAAAAGGTCAGGCGATTGCCGAATGGATCGGTCACCGTGACCTCCTTCGTCTGCCAAGGCGTCGTCTCAAGGCCCGGCCTGTTGAAGCGGTAGTTCTTGGCCTTGAACTCGCGATGCAGCTCAGCGATGCCGTCCGTTTCGATGCGGACATGGGCACCGGGCGAGCCGTCGCCATGATGCTCGCTCAGATGCAGCTCGCAGCCGTCGCGGGCGATGCCCATATAGAGCGGCGCGTTGTCGTCGAAGCGATGCTCGAAGCGGACCTCGAAACCGAGGAAGTCGAGATAGAACTCTCGCGCCTTGACGATATCGAACATGCGCAGGATCGGCGTGACGGTTCCAAGCTTCGGCATGTCGGCGGTGACCGGTGTGGGCGCTATTTCAGTTCGAGCAGGCGTTCGAGGTAGCTGCGCTCGATGTCCGGGCTGAGCGCGTTGCCGAGGCGCTTGCGGATAGCTTCGAGGATCTGGCGGGCGCGCTGCACGTCGATCTCGTCGGGCACCTTGACGGAGTTGCCGTCGTCGGGGCCCTTCGTGGCGCGCGGCCGGCCAAGCGGGTCGCGGTCGGCGTCCTGCTGACGTCCGCCCTGTTCGCTGCCGCCCTGGTCGCCCTGCATGGCCTGCATCTGCTTCATCATCTCCTTGGCGCCGCGGCGCAGCGCCTCCAGCGCGCGGCCCTGGTGGCCGACCGCCTCGTCGCCTTCGCCTTCGCCCAGCGCCTGCTCGGCATCGCCCATGGATTTGCCGGCCTCGCCGAAGCCTTCGTTGGGCTGCATGCCCATGCCTTCGAGGCCCTTCTTCAGCTTGTCGAGCTCGCTCTGCAGCTGGCCCTGACCCTCCTGCAGCTGCTTCAGCGCATCCGCGAATTCCTGCGGCGTCATCTGTTTCGGCCGGCCAAGCGGGTCGCGGTCGTCACCGGGCTTCTGCCCATCCTGCGACTGCTCGCCATCCTCGCCCAGCTGCTCGTCGCGATTTGCACCGCGCTGCCGATCGCCGCGCTGCATCTGATCGAGGCGGAAGGTATCGTTCATCATCTCCTGCTGGCGCCGCATGATCTCGCCCAGCTTGTCCATCTGCTGGCGCATCTCGCTGTCCTGCTCGCCGGCCTGCTGCTGGCGCCCGGCCTGCAGGTTGTTCATCATGTCCTGCAGTTCCGACAGCAATTGCTGGGCCCGGTCCCGGTCGCCGGATTTGGCGAGATTCTCGATCTCGTCCATCATCCGGTTGATGTCGCTCTGGCGCAGTTCCCGACCGTTCTGCTGCATCTGAGGCGCGTTCGGGTTCTGCTGGGCGCGCTGGGCGAATTCCTGCAGGAACTGGTTCATCGCCTCGCGAAGTTCCTTCATCGCCTTTTCGAGCTCTTCGTCGCTGGCGCCGTTTTTGATGGCGTCCTGTAGCGCCTGCTGCGCCTGGCGCAGCCGACGCTCGGCGGCCGACAGATTGCCTTCCTCGATGCCGAGCGCGATCTCCCACAGATAAGCCACCTCGTTGCGCAGCTGGTCGTCGTTCTCGGCAAGCTTCAGCCGGCTCCTGGCGCTCATGATCGCGAGGTAATGCGACATGTTGTCGAAAGTATCCTCCGGGCGCAGGGTGATCGCGTCCATCAGGTCGAGCACGCGCGGCTTGGCGTTGGCGTCGAGCGCCAACAGGCGGCGCTGCTCGATCACAGCGCGGGCCAGCGGATTGGAGAAGGGCCGCTCCGGCATCACCAGCGTCCTGGTCTCGCTGGTGGCGGTATGGCCGGCATCGTCGGTGGCGGTCAGCGTCAGCTTGATGGTGCTGCCGGCCCAGACATGCTCGGTCAGATCCTTGGTCGTCTTGGCGGCGTTCGCCTTGCCGCCGCGGCGCGGCAGCGTCAGCGGCATGTCGGGCGGGCCATAGAGCGGATGTGCACTGGCCGGCGGCGGCTCAGACAGCTCGAAGACGGCCTTGGCGGAGGCCGCGCCATAGTCGTCGTCGATCTGGTAGTTGAGCTCGACGGCGCCATTGACGGCACGCTTGGGCTCGCCGACGAAACGGATCGTCGGCGGTTTGTCCGGGATGATGGCGAAGGCCCAGTGGCCGAGATCGTCCTCGCCGGACTTGAGCCGCAGCGTGCCGTTGGTGTTCAGCTTGCCGGAGAACTGGCGCACTTTGAGCCCGGCTGGGGACCCCGGCTGTGCCGCGGCTGGCGTGGCGCCCTTCGGCGCAACCGGCTCGATGGCGCGATCATTGCCGTTCGCGTCGGCATAGCTCAGCGTTTCTTCGCCGGTTCCGCCGGTGACGCGCAGCGAGACGTCGCTGCCCTCTGGGACGCTGAAGACCTGCGCGGCCTGGTTCACGTCGGCGGTCAAGAACAGCGGCGGCTTCCCGGTATAGGACGGCGGCGTCACCCAGGCATCAATGCGCGGCGGCACACTATCGCGCGCGGCGCTGGCGACGAAGCCGTCGCTGATCCTGCCGCCGAAAGGTCCGAACGAGAAGGCAAAAGCGGTGACGAACAGCAGCCCCACCACAGCCCGCAGGCCCCAGCGGTCGTAATCCGGCACGCTTGTGCGCGGCCTGTCGGCGCCCAGGCCGGAGAGCCGCTCGGCCATGCGCTTCTGGTGCTCGCGCCACAGCGCCTGCGAGAAGAGGCTGTCCGCGCCGCTCGGCCGGTCGGTCTGCACCTGCACGGGGCTGTGCAGCAGCTCGTTCGCTGCCTCGATGCGCCGGTCGACCTCGGCGGCGGAAGGAATGCGGAAGAAGCGCAGCGCAAAGAGCGCGGCGAGCGCCGAGATGGAGAAGAGGATCAGGAGGCCGATCCGCGCCAGATCCGGCAGGCGCTGGAACAAGCCCAGCCACGAGACACTGAGGAACAGGCCGGCGACCACCGCCAGCGGCAACAGCAACGGCCAGCCGCGCTCGAAGATCATCGAGGCCCGCGTCGCCAGCCGGCTCAAGGCAAGGCGCCCGGCCAGACCGCGTTCGCCGCTGGAAATGGGTCGTTCCGTCATCGGCCCTTCCTGCCCGGGCAGGATCGCCCGGACCTCATGAGCAGAGGATAACACCAAACACGGCGAAGGCGAGGCGGGTTCCAAAATCTGTGAAGGGTTCGCCGCCTTTACGATCAGAAATTCGCGGGATTCGTGTTGGAGCCGCAGACCAGGACGGCCGCGCGCTCGCCGAGAGCCGGCGCGTAGCGACCGGAAAGCATCGCCGCAAAGGCAGCGGCCCCGCCCGGCTCGGCGATGATTCGCGTGCGGTCCCAGAGCGCTTTCTGCGCCGCCACGATGTCGTCGTCGCTGACCAGGATCGAGCGCTCGACGAAGGCTTTCGCGATCGGGAACATCATTTCGCCGACGCGCTTCGGCGCCAGCGAATCGGCGGCGATGCCCTCGGCCGGTGCATCGACCGGCTTGCCGGCTTCGAAGGCGCGGTGAAGCGTCGGCGCGCCCTCGGGCTCGATGGCGATGATGCGGATGCGGCCAGCGAACCAGGCGGCGATGCCGCCGATCAGGCCGCCGCCGCCGACCGCGACAAGCAGTGTGTCGATCTCCGGCAGATCGGCTTCGATCTCGAGCCCGAGAGTCCCTTGGCCGATGAGCGTCTCTTCCTGGTTGAACGCGTGGATCTGCAGGGCGCCGGTTCGTTCGGCAAAATCCTCGCTGGCGGCCAGCGCCTCGGCATAGCGCGCACCGCCGACCACCAGCTCGGCGCCGTAGCTGCGGATGCGCTCGAGCTTTGCCGGCGGGCTGACCTCGGGCACGAAGATGGTGGCCTTGTGCCCGAGCTTCATGGCGGCATAGGCGACGGCGGCGCCATGATTGCCGCCGGAGGCGGCGACCACACCCGCTGCGGGCACCTGCCGCTCGAGCAGGTTGGTGAAGGCGCCGCGCGCCTTGAACGAACCGGAATGCTGCAGACATTCGAGCTTCAGATCGACCGGAAAGGCCGGCCGGCCGAAGTCAGCCATGTCGACGCGCATTACCGGCGTGTGGCGGACGAACGGGCGGATGTGCGGTTCCACCGCGGCGATGCGATCCCGCGTGATAGCTCCAGTCTCCATCATGGCTTGCTCCTTTGAGCGCGGGACCCTCGTGCTTCTATTTCAGCCACTCGGGCAATGAATCCAGCCCGATCAGCTCCTCATAGGTCGGGCGCGGCCGTACGACGTGAAAACGGTCGCCGTCGACCAGCACTTCGGGCACCAGGAGCCTTGTGTTGTAGGTGCCGGCCTGCACCGCGCCATAGGCGCCGGCCGTGGAGACGGCGATGAGGTCGCCGGCCTTCAGCCTGGGGAGATCGCGGTCGAGGCCGAGGAAATCGCCTGTCTCGCAGACGGGGCCGACGATATCGACCTTCATGCGCGGCGTGGCAGCCGGCGGCTGCACCACCGGTCTGATGTCGTGGAAGGCGTCATAAAGCGTCGGCCGGATCAGGTCGTTCATGGCGGCATCGACGACGAGGAAGTTCTTGGCGTCGCCTTCCTTCACATAGATCACTTCCGAGACCAGGATGCCGGCATTGCCGACGATCAGCCGGCCAGGCTCGAACATCACCTTCAGGCCGAGCCGGGTGACATGCTTGCGGACGATCTCGGCATAGGCGTCGGGCAAGGGGGGCGGGCTGTTGTCGACGCGGTAAGGAATGCCGAGGCCGCCGCCGAGATCGACATGCTCGATTGAATGCCCGTCGGCGCGCAGCACGCCGACCAGTTCCACCAGCAGCGCGAAAGCGTCGTCGAAAGGCTGCAACTCGGTAATCTGGCTGCCGATATGGGTGTCGATGCCGGTGACCTTTATGCCCGGCAGCTCCGCCGCGCGGGCATAGACCTGGCGCGCCCGCTGCCACGGGATGCCGAACTTGTTCTCGGCCTTGCCGGTGGAGATCTTCTTGTGGGTCCTGGCGTCGACATCCGGGTTGATGCGCAACGAGACGGGCGCCACCTTGCCGAGCGCTGTGGCGCGCGCCGACAGCAGTTCGAGTTCGGGTTCGGACTCGACGTTGAAGCAGAGGATGCCGGCATTGAGGGCGAAGTCCATTTCCCGCGCGGTCTTGCCGACGCCGGAAAACAGGATCTTGCTCGCGGGGATGCCGGCGGCCAAAGCGCGCCGCAGTTCACCTTCCGACACCACGTCGGCGCCGGCGCCTTGTCTTGCCAGGGTCTTCAGCACGGCCTGGTTGGAATTCGCCTTCATCGCGTAGCAGACCAGCGCGTCGAGACCGGCAAAAGCTTCCTTGAAGACCCGGAAATGCCTGGTCAGCGTCGCGGTCGAATAGCAGTAAAACGGCGTGCCGACGCTGGCGGCGATGTCGGGGATTGCCACATCCTCGGCGTAGAGAACGCCGTCGCGGTAGTCGAAATGGTTCACGGGGAGAGGTCCGAAAATTGGAGCGCGATGAGATCGGATGATCTCCTCGGCTCTAGAGCAAGGGGTCGAGAATGAACTTCTTGTCCTTGACCGGTTTCTCAGGCTCGGGCGGCAGCGGCTGTTTGGCTCGCTCCGCATCCTTGCGCGCCTGCACGGCAGCCTCGTAAGGCGTATCGAGGCCGCCTCTCCTGCCGCAGGCCGTGACGGTGACAACCGCCGCCAGCAGCGCGAGCGTCACCAAAATCCTGCCTCGGGTCATCGATCCATCCGTTCGAAACTGTTTTGTCCCAGCCGCGCTTTTAGCCGAGTTTTCGGCGCATTGCATCCCGGCATCACGCCTTGGCGAGCCGCTTTTTCCAATAGCGGATCTGCTTCTTCACCTCCGACGGCGCGGTGCCGCCGAAGCTGGTCCGGCTCTTCACCGAATTCTGCACGGCAAGCACGGAGAAGATGCCGTCGGTGATACCGGAATGGATCGAGCGGAGCTCCTCCAGCGAGAGCTTTTCCAAGCTGACCTTCTTCTCCTCGGCGAGCGCGACGGCGCGGCCGGTGACGTGATGGGCCTCTCGGAAGGGAAGGCCGAGATTACGCACCAGCCAGTCGGCAAGGTCGGTGGCAGTGGCATGGCCGGCGCCGGCGGCCTTTTTCATGGAGATGGCGTTGACGGTCATGTCGCGGACCATGCCGGCGGTCGCCGCCAGCATCAGGTCGAGCGTCTCGGCGGCGTCGAAAACCGATTCCTTGTCCTCCTGCATGTCCTTGCCGTAGGTCAGCGGCATGCCCTTCATCACCGTCAGCAAGCCGACCAGATGGCCGTTGATGCGGCCGGTCTTGCCGCGCACCAATTCGGCGGCGTCGGGGTTCTTCTTCTGCGGCATGATCGAGGAGCCGGTGGAGAAGGAATCCGATAGCCGGATGAAGCCGAATTGCGGCGTCGACCAGATGATGATCTCTTCGGCCAGCCGCGACAGATGCGTGCCGCAGATCGCGGCGATCGACAGGAATTCGAGCGCGAAGTCGCGGTCCGACACGCTGTCGAGGGAATTGCGCATCGGCTCGCGGAAGCCGAGCGCCTTCGCCGACATATGGCGGTCGATGGAAAAGCTCGTGCCGGCCAGCGCGGCGGCGCCCAGCGGGCTTTCGTCCATGCGCTCGATGGCGTCGCGGACACGCGACAGATCGCGGCCGAACATCTCGACATAAGCCATGCAATGATGACCGAAGGTCACCGGCTGCGCGGCCTGCATATGAGTGAAGCCGGGCATGACCGTCGCGGCGTGCTCCTCGGCGCGCTCGAGAAAGGCGCCGATGAGGTCCTTCAGTGCCTGGGCGACGCGCTGGCATTCCTCCTTGACCCAGAGTCTCAGATCGACCGCCACCTGATCGTTACGCGAGCGGGCGGTATGCAGGCGGCCGGCAGCCGGCCCGATCAGATCGGCCAGACGCGCCTCGACATTCATGTGGATGTCTTCGAGCTTGGTCGAGAATTCAAACTTCCCAGCCTCGATCTCTTTCAGGATCGTGTTCAGGCCGTGAGCGATTTTCTCTTGATCGGCCGCCGAAATAATGCCCGTTTCAGCCAACATCTCGCTGTGGGCGATCGAGCCGCGGATGTCCTGCGCGTAGAGTTTGCGGTCGAAGGCGATCGATGCGTTGATCGCTTCCATGATCGCGGCCGGACCCGAGGCAAAACGTCCGCCCCACATCTGGTTGCTGGCCTTCTTGTCGCTCATCGCTATAACCCGTGCTCCGGAGCAGTTTTTAAGAAAATGGCAGACGGCAATAAATTCTTCCCGGCCCCGCGCCTCATCCTCGCCGCGCTTGTGGCGGGCGTGCTGGCCGGCGCGGTCGCGGTATATGTCAGCGAGAGCGGTTCTGGCAACAACACGCCGGATCAGGTTGCCGCGGCCGGCACCGGCAAGGACGACATCGCCTGCAAGGCGAAGGTCGAACGGGCCAAGCAGGTTGCGGCAAAGGCAGTCGGCCAGGTCGCGGCGCTGCAGCCGGCGGATCCGCCGCAATCGCTGAAGGGCCTCGCCTTCAACGGACCCGACGGCAAGCCGACGACGATCGCCGGTCATGCCGGCAAGACGGTGCTGCTCAATCTGTGGGCGACATGGTGCGCGCCCTGCCGCGCCGAAATGCCGGCGCTCGATGCGTTGCAGAAGGAAAAGGGCGGCAACGCTTTCGAGGTCGTCGCGGTCAATGTCGACACCGGCGACGACGCCAAGCCGAAAAAGTTCCTGAAGGAGATCGGCATCGAGACGCTCGGCTACTACCGGGATGCGACGATGGGCCTGTTCAACGAGGCCAAGACGCGCGGGCTGGCGCTTGGCCTGCCGGTGACGATGCTGATCGACGGCGAAGGCTGCCTGATCGCACATATGAACGGCCCGGCGGAATGGTCGAGCCCCGACGCCAAGCGATTGGTGGAGGCCGCGCTCAGTCCGTCAAGCTGAGCGCAGCGCGGCGGCCGGCTCGAGCATCAGGATGCTGCCGCCGCGGGCCTCGACAGCATCCATGGCCGCCGGCAGGCCGGTCAGCTCGCTGAAGGTTTCGATCGGGCCTGGCCTGCCGAGATAGTATCCCTGGCCGATCTCGCAGTCTTCGGCATCGAGGAAGCGCAATTCGTCCAGCGTTTCGACGCCTTCGGCCAGAACAGGCAGGCCGAGGCCGCGCCCCAGACCCAGCACGGCGCGCACGATGGCCGCGACCTGGCCATTCCTGTCGACCGACTTGATGAAGGAGCCGTCGATCTTGATCTTGTCGAAAGGGAAGGCGCGGAGATTGGAAAGCGATGAATAGCCGGTTCCAAAATCGTCCATCGCGACGCGAATACCAAGCGCCTTGACCTGCCGCAGAGTCGCCAGCGCCCGCGGCATATCCTTGATCAGCGCCGTCTCGGTCACTTCAAGCTCCAGCCGTCCGGCCGGAAGTCCCGAACGCAGCAGAATCTCGTGCACTTTGCGGCTGAAATTCGGGTTGTGGAGCTGCACCGCCGAGACATTGACGGCGATGGTCAGCGGATTTTTCCAGCGCACGGCTTCCTCGCAGGCCGTCGCCAGCACCCATTCGCCGATCTGGGCGATGGCGCCGCTGTCTTCCGCGACCGGGATGAAGACCGACGGCGGGATGTTGCCGCGCTCCGGATGATGCCAGCGGATCAAGGCCTCGAAACCGATCATCTTGCCGCTGCTGATCTCTTTTTGCGGCTGATAGACCAGCCGGAACTCGCCGCGCGCAACCGCCTGGCGCAGATCGTGCTCCATGGCGCGCCTGTCGCGCGTCTCGGCGCCCATCGAAGCTTCGAAATAGCGATAAGTGTCCTTGCCCTCGGCCTTGGCGCGGTAGAGCGCGGTGTCGGCATGGCTGACCAGCGCCGCCTGCTCGTCGGCGTCCAGCGGGTAAAGAGCAATGCCGATGCTGGCCGACACCAGCTCGCCGCCGGGCGACAATTGGCTCTCCTGGCGCAGCTTGGAAAGCACCGCCTCGGCGATGCGGCCTGCGGCCTGCGGGTCGGGAAGGTTCGGCGCGATGATGGCGAACTCGTCGCCGCCGAGGCGGGCGAGCATCTGCCCATGGCGGAGCACGCCCGAAGCGCATTGCGCCACCCTCTGCAGCACGGCGTCGCCGGCCGCATGACCGAAGAGGTCGTTGACCTCCTTGAAGCGGTCGAGATCGAGAAGCATCAGCGCGAGCTGCCCGCCCTTGCCGCTTGCCGTGGCGATCTCGGCCTCGAGGCGGCTGGTGAAGCTGCGGCGATTGGCAAGCCCGGTCAGCGGATCGAAATGCGCCAGGCGAAGGATCTCCTGCTCGGCCTTCTTGCGCTCGCGAATGTCGCGGACGGCGACGACGTCGTGAGGCTTGCCGCAATAGTCGATGCTGCGGGCGATCAGCTCGACCGGGATGCGGGTGCCGTCCTGGCTGCGCAGCTCGGTTTCCTGCGCCTGGCCGCTGCCGCCGGCGATGGCTGAGGCGATGCGTTCGCCGAAGAGGTCGCCAAGCGTCATCACGTTCAGCGTGCCGGGCGCGATGCCGCTCAGCGCCGCGATGCTGTCGTTGGCGCTGACGATGCGGCTGCCGTCGCAGACGATCAGCCCCTCGACCGCCGCGTTGGCCAGGCCGTGCATGCGCTGCGCTTCCGCCTGGTGGCGTCGGAAGCGCAGGTCGATGCGGAGCGCCGCGGCCGAGAGCACCAGGATGACCAGGCTTGCCGCCGCGGCGGCAAAGGCTTGCGACATCGGCGCGATGGTGAATTTTGAGATCTCTATCGAGGAGTCCGGATAAATCGAGACCGCCGCCATGGCGATAAAATGCAGTGTGCAGATGGCCAGTGTGAGCAAGACGGCGGCAGCGATCGTCGTAAGCGTCGACGGGCGGCGCAGCACGACGAGCAGCGAAAGCGCGGCAAGCGTGACGCCCGCCGCCAGCGAAAGAGCGACGAGCAGCTCGTTCCAGACGATCCGGCCCTGGACCTCGAACGCCGCCATGCCGGTATAGTGCATCACGGCAATGCCGACGCCGAGCACGGCGCCGCCGACAAGGTAGTGATCAATGCCGCCGCGGATGGTGGCGATCCACATTCCGGCCGCTGTCAGAACTACGGAGGCAGCCAGCGAAAGGGCGGAAAGCTCCGCGTTATAGGCGTTGGGTATTCCCGGCGTGAAGGCGATCATGGCGACGAAGTGCGTCGCCCAGATGCCAAATCCGGTCGCCGTGGCTGCAATCAACAGCCATGCGTAGCGATTTCGACTGGTCGATTGCTCGACATGGCGAAGAAGATTGACCGCCGAGAAAGAAGAAATTCCGCAGATGAGCGCCGCAAGCGCGACCAACCTCAGATCGTGCTCGTGCACGATGCAATTATAGACGGTCAACATTTGGCCCCACCTGATCTTCCCGCATCAATCAAGTTAAGATTGCTTAAGGCCCGACGGCTAAAGAATCGATTAGTGGACCTGCAACCGACGCGTGTGTCTCGGGTTGTAAGGGCGGATAAGGTTAGGCCGGCTGTCGCACACGCGCTCAATCCTAAGCCGGCAAGCAATCTGCCCGGCCGTGACTGATGCACGTTATTTTAGGATCAGTTGATGTTCATCGACGCATAACAAAACCGTTGTCCGATTGTCATGCGCAACACATACTGGTTTCTGCGGAAGCCCCCCTTTCGCCAATCACAACGGGAGATGAAAACATGAAGCTCTTCGGCTTCGCGGCAGGTGTTGCCGCTACCTTGACCCTGCTTTCCACCACGTCCGCTTTCGCTGTCACGCAGATCAGCTGGTGGCATGCGATGACGGGCGCCAATGCGGAAGTCGTCGACAAGATCTCGAAGGACTTCAACGCCAGCCAAAGCGACTACCAGATCGTTCCGGTCTTCAAGGGCACCTATCCCGAGACGCTGAATGCAGGCATCGCCGCATTCCGCGCCGGCCAGGCGCCAGACATCATCCAGGTTTTCGATGTCGGCACCGGCGTCATGATGGCGGCCGAGAGCGCGATCAAACCCGTGGCCGAAGTTTTGACGGGCGCGGGGATGACGTTCGATAAGAGCCAGTATCTGCCCGGCATAGTCGGCTACTATTCGAAGCCGGACGGCACCATGTTGTCTTTCCCTTACAATTCCTCCTCGCCGATCCTCTACTACAACAAGGACATCTTTCAGAAGGCCGGCCTCGACGTGAACAACCCGCCTAAGACCTGGAACGAGGTCTGGGAAGCGGCGAAGAAGATCAAGGCGAGCGGCGCGGCCCCTTGCGGCTACACCTCGACCTGGCTGACCTGGATCCATCTGGAAAATTTTGCCGCCTGGAATAATGTTTCCTGGGCGACCCAGCAGAACGGACTGGCCGGCGGCGACGTCGAGCTCAAGATCAATGCGCCGATTTTCGTCAACCACTTTCAGGCGCTGGCTGACCTCGCCAAGGATGGCACTTTCAAATATGGCGGGCGCACCTCCGAGGCCAAGCAGATATTCCTCGCCGGGGAATGCGGCATCTTTACCGAGTCCTCGGGCGGGCTCGGCGATATCGTCAAGTCGGGCATGAACTACGGCATCGGCCAACTGCCGTATGACAGCGATGCCAAGGGCGCGCCGCAGAACACGACGCCCGGCGGCGCAAGCCTCTGGGTTTTCAGCGGCAAATCCGATGCGGAGTACAAGGGCGTCGCGGCCTTCTTCGCCTATCTCTCCAAGACCGAGGTGCAGGAATATCTGCACCAGAAGTCGGGCTACCTGCCGGTGACGCTGGCGGCCTATGAGGCGACCAAGAAGTCCGGCTTCTACGACAAGAACCCGGGCCGCGAGACACCGATCCTGCAGATGACCGGCAAGGCGCCGACCGAGAATTCGAAGGGTGTGCGCCTGCCCAATCTGCCGCAGGTGCGCGATATCCAGAACGAGGAGTTCGAGAAGATGCTGGCCGGCCAGGAAACGGCTCAGCAGGCGCTCGACAATGCCGTCTCGCGCGGCAACGCGGCGATCAAGGACGCTTTGGGCAACTAGACCTGGCCGAGATGAAACGTCGCCCGCGCGGATCCGCGCGGGCGATCCTTGCTTGACGAGGAAACCAAGCTGACCCCGCGCGTCGTTTTCCCCCACAAAGTTCTGCCTTACCTGCTTGTGGCGCCGCAACTCGCCATAACACTGGTTTTCTTCTACTGGCCGGCCGGGCAGGCGCTCTACCAGTCCATGCTCAGGCAGGATCCATTCGGGCTGAAGAGCAAGTTCGTCTGGTTTGCCAATTTCCGCAAAGTGCTTGCCGACCCGGCCTATCTCAACTCGATCAAGGTAACGGTGGTATTTTCGCTTGCCACCGCAATCGTGGCCATGGCCGTGGCGTTGCTGCTCGCCGTAATGGCGGAAAAAGTGGTGCGCGGGAAAGCGCTCTACCGCACGCTGATGATCTGGCCCTATGCGGTGGCGCCGGCGATCGCCGGCATGTTGTGGCTGTTCCTGTTCAACCCTTCGATCGGCTCGCTATCCTACGTGCTGAGAAGTCTCGGTATAGCCTGGGACCCGTTGCTCAACGGCAGTCACGCCATGATCCTTTTGGTTTCCGCTGCCGCTTGGAAGCAGATCAGCTACAATTTCCTGTTCTTCGTCGCCGGGCTGCAGGCGGTGCCTAAGACGCTGATCGAGGCGGCGGCGATCGACGGCGCCCGCGAGACCAAGCGTTTCTGGACCATCATCTTCCCGCTGCTCGCGCCGACGACCTTCTTCCTGCTGGTCGTCAACACTGTCTATGCCCTGTTCGACACGTTCGGCATCGTCCATGCCGTCACCGGCGGCGGACCGGGCAAGACCACCGAGACGCTGGTCTACAAGGTCTACAATGACGGCTTCGTCAACCTGATCCTCGGCGACTCGGCGGCGCAGTCGGTGATCCTGATGGTCATCGTCATCGCGCTCACCGCCATCCAGTTCCGCTATGTGGAACGCAAAGTCCACTACGGCTGAGGCAAGCGATGATCGGCCAGTCCCCGTTGCGTGTCCCGATCGCCCATGCCGCTCTCATCCTCGGCATTTTGATCGTTGCATTTCCCATCTACTACACATTCGTGGCCTCGACACAGACGCTGCAGACGATCCTCAAGCCGCCCCTGCCGCTGCTGCCCGGTGACCAGCTCTGGAACAATTACAGCGAGGCGTTGTTCGGCGGTGTCGGGCGCATCGGCGGCGTCAGCGTCGGCAGGCTGCTTCTCAACACGACGGTCATGGCGCTCGGCGTCGCGGTCGGAAAGATCTTCATCTCGATCCTGTCGGCTTATGCCATCGTGTTCTTTCGTTTCCCGCTGCGCATGACCTTCTTCTGGCTGATCTTCATCACTCTGATGCTGCCCGTCGAGGTCCGCATCCTGCCGACCTACAAGGTGATGGTCGATCTCGGCATGATCGACACCTATGCCGGTCTGATCATTCCACTGATCGCCTCGGCCACGGCCACGCTATTGTTCAGACAGTTCTTCATGACCATCCCGGGCGAGCTCGTCGAGGCGGCGCGCGTCGATGGTGCCGGGCCGTGGCGCTTCTTCTTCGACATCCTCCTGCCGCTGTCGCGCACCAACATCGCGGCGCTGTTCGTCATCCTCTTCATCTATGGCTGGACGCAATATCTGTGGCCGCTGCTGGTCACCAACAGCAACGACATGAACACCATCGTCATTGCGCTGAAAAAGATGGTTTCCTTCGCCGACGCCGATACCCAGTGGCACCTTGTGATGGTCACTGCGATGCTGGCCATCGTGCCGCCGATCCTTGTCGTGGTGCTGATGCAGCGCTGGTTCGTGCGCGGCCTGGTCGAATCCGAGAAGTGAGGGGCGATGGCGACGGTTGATCTCAATGATGTGAGGAAGGTCTATGCCGGCGGCGTCGAGGCCGTGAAAGGCATTTCCATCGCCATTCCGGACAAGCAGCTTTGCGTGCTGGTCGGTCCCTCTGGCTGCGGCAAATCGACGTTGCTCAGGATGATCGCCGGACTCGAGACCATCTCGTCCGGAACGGTTGCGATCGACGGCAAGATCGTCAATGCCGTCGGTCCGACCGAACGCGACATTGCCATGGTCTTCCAGAATTACGCGCTCTACCCGCATATGAAGGTCTACGACAACATGGCCTATGGCCTGCGCAATCGCGGCACGCCGAAAGCCGAGATCGACAGCAGAGTGCGTTCAACTGCCAAGGTGCTGGAATTGTCGGGACTGCTCGACCGGCGCCCACGCGAGCTTTCCGGCGGCCAGCGACAGCGCGTCGCCATGGGCCGGGCGATCGTGCGCAATCCGAAAGTCTTCCTGTTCGACGAACCGCTCTCCAACCTCGACGCCAAGCTGCGCGGCCAGATGCGGGTCGAGATCAAGAGCCTGCAGCGCAGGCTCGGCGTCACTTCGGTCTATGTCACGCACGACCAGCTCGAGGCGATGACGCTAGCCGACATGCTTGTCGTCATGAATGCGGGGCTGGTCGAGCAGATCGGCGCTCCTCTCGACATTTACGAGAAGCCGGCCTCGACATTCGTCGCGTCCTTCATTGGCGCGCCGCCGATGAACCTGCTCTCACTGAGCACAGAAAGTTCTGCAACTGAGCTGGAAGGAAAGTTGCTTGGGCTTGCCCCGCCCGGCGGGCAGGCGGCAATGCTAGGCTTCAGGCCCGAGGACGCCGAACTCGTCGCCGATGCCGAGGACCGATCCGGGGCGCTGATGCTGTCCGCAACGGTCGAGGCCGTGGAGCCGGTCGGCGCGGAAAGCTTCCTGCACTGCTCGGCTGCCGGCAATAATATCGTGGTACGGGTCGGCGGCCGCACGGCGGCAAAGCCCGGCGACAAGTTGCGCATCACCGCCACAGCCGAGAAGTTGCACTGGTTCGATCGGGGCGGCAGGCGCCTCGACAGCACAAGCCCCTCCTCTTGACCCAGCTTCAGGCAAACACATGCGCCTTGCCGGTCACGGTGAGGCGCACGATCTCGCCGACCTCCGGCACGTCCATGCCGGTCTTGCGCAGGATGAGCGGTGTGTTGCCGATCGCGGCCGCATCCGGCGGATCCGGGCTGTTGAGCAGCCGCACGGCGATGGTGCAGACCGAGCCGGCGAATTCGGAGTCCGTCACCTCGCCGAACAGCATGTCCGGCGTCCCCGACATGCCTTCGCGGGAGGTTCGTTTAAGCACCACTTGCTCGGGCCTGAGCATGATACGGGCGACGTCGCGCCGCTCGGTGATGTCGACCGCGATGCGGCCGAGCGGCGATATGGCAAAGCCGTCGGCGATCTTGGCCGGCACGATGATGGCGTCGCCGAGGAACTCGGCAACCATCCTGTCCCTGGGCTGGAAGTAGAGTTCGCGCGGCGTGCCGACCTGCGAGAACAGGCCGTCGCGCATGACGGCCACCTGGCTGGCGAAGGACAGCGCCTCGGCCTGATCATGGGTGACCAGGATGGTGGTGATGCCCGCATCCTCCAGAAGCTCGGCCACAGCCTTGCGCATCGAGGCGCGCAGGCCGGTGTCGAGCGCCGAGAACGGCTCGTCGAGGAGCATCAGCCGGGGTTTCATCGCCATGGCGCGGGCAAGCGCGACACGCTGCTGCTGGCCGCCGGAAAGCTCGTGCGGACGGCGCTTCAGGATCGCCTTGTCCAGCCCGACGATATAGGCGAGCTCGACAATGTGCTCGGCGCGCTTCTCGGCGCTTCGGGGCATGCCGAAGCCGATGTTGTCGGCGATGGTGAGATGCGGGAAGAGGGCGCCGTCCTGCGCCACCACGCCGATGCCGCGGCGATGCGCCGGCACCGCCGCCCCGCCATTGGCGAGCAGCTTGCCGTCGAGCGCGATGCGGCCGCGATCTGGCGCCTCGAAGCCGGCGATCAGCCTCAGCAAGGTGGTCTTGCCGCAGCCGGAGGGTCCGACGATCGCGGTGCGGCTGCCGCTTTCGACGGTGAGGTCGACGCCGGCAAGTGCTGCCACCGGGCCATAATGTTTTGCTACGTCGCGGAGCTCGAGGAAGCTCATCGGCCGGCCATCCGCTTTGACTGGACGTAGAGCACCCAGGTCATGGGCAGCGACATCGCCACCATGATCAAGGCGTAAGGGGCGGCCGAGGCGTAGTCGATCTCGCCGCTGTAGGACCAGAACGCCATCGCAAGGGTGCGGGTGCCGTTCGGCGCCAGCATCTGCGTGGCGGTCAATTCATTGGTGATGCCGAGCGCCACCATCGCCATCCCGGCCGCCGCGCCCGGCGCCGACAGCCGGATCGTGGTCGACCATAGTGCCCTGAGCGGCGGGCGGCCGAGGCTCGAGGCCGCGCGTTCGAGTTCCACCGGCGCCTGGGCGATCGAGGCGCGCAGGCTGACCAGCGCGCGCGGCAGGAACATCAGCGCATAGCCGAAAAGGATGGTGAAGAGCGTCTGATAGAGCGGCAAGGCGACGCGTACGGTGATGGTCACCAGCGCCAGCGCGACGACCACACCCGGCAGCGAGCCGACGATGTAGTTGCAGCTCTCGAGCAGGCGCTGCAAGCGGCCCGGCGCACGGATCGAGATCCAGGCCATGGGCATCGCGGCGACCGTGGCAAGCAGCGCGCCGGCGACGGCGAGGACCAGCGTCTGGCCGAGCGCCAGGCTGATCTCGTCCCAACGCCAGACGTCGGCGCCACCGGCAAGCAGCCAGCGGCCGACGGTCACAAAGGGCACGCCGAGCGTGAGCAGCGCAGTCCCGGCGGGCAGCAGCAAGCAAGGCAGCGTGGCGCGGCCGAGGGCGACACGCTGCTGCTGGCGCGCCGCCCCGGAGCCGACGCGGGCATAACGCTCCTCACCACGCACGATCACCTCCACGCCAAGCAGCACGAAGCAGCAGGCGACCAGCACGGCGGCGAGCATGTTCGCCGCCGCGCCGTTGAAGGTCGACTGGAACTGGTCAACGATCGCGGTGGTGAAGGTATCGAAGCGGATGAAGACATAAAGCCCGTATTCGGCAAGCAGGTGCAGGCCAACCAGCAGCGAACCGCCGCAGATGGCCAGCCTCAACTGCGGCAGCACGACGCGCGCGAAGACGCGCCAGGGTCCGAGGCCCAGCGCTGCGGCGGCATCTTCCAGCGCAGGGTCAAGCCGGCGCAGCGCCGCTGCGATCGGCAGATAGAGGAACGGGAAATAGGCGATGACGGAGACGAGCACGCCGGCCCAGAGCCCGTGCAGGCCGGGGATCAGGCTGATCCAGGCGTAACTGTGGACGAAGGCCGGGATAGCCAGCGGCGCTACCGACAGCCACGACCACCAACGGTTGCCGGGAAGGTCGCTGCGCTCGGTCAGCCAGGCAAGCGCCACCGACAGCACGATGGCGATCGGGACGGCCAGGACGACAAGCAGGATGGTGTTGACCAGGAGCGCGCCGACGCGAGGCCGAAAGATCAGCGCCACCACCGTGTCCCATCCCGTCTGGATGCCCACCCAGACGATGAAGGCAAGCGGCAGGAGAGCGATCAGCGAGACGATGGCGGCCGCAAGCGTAATCCACGACGTGGACCGCCGGCTCTGCCTTGCGGCAGCCGGCGGCCCCGAATGCGTGAGGTCGATCGCGGACATCAGCCGGAATGCACCGCCTGGAGACGATCTGATGAACCGCGAACGCGGTCGGAAACGCAGATGATCGTCATCGACGAGGCCATCTCCAAAACAAAAGCGCTCCCGCGGAAAGCGAATTCCGGCGGGAGCACGGTCGGTTGTCCTTTTAGGACGAACGCGGACTAAAGCAAGCCGGCTTGCGTCATCAGGTCGGTGACCTTCTTCGAGTTCAGGTGCGTCGGATCGATCTTGGGCGCCTGTAGATCGGCCAGCGGCACGAGCTTCGGGTTCGACATGGCATCCTTGCCGACCGCGTATTCATAAGAGGTCCCGGTTTTCAAAACCTCCTGGCCGGCCTTGCCAGTGACCCACTTCAAGAAAGCCTGGGCTTCCTTCGGATGCTTGCTCGAGGCCAGCACGCCGCCGCCAGAGATCGACACGAACGCGCCCGGGTCCTGGTTCTTGAAATAATGCAGGCCGACATTCTTGCTGTTCTCGCCGGTCTTCGCCTGGTCGCCGAAATAGTAGTAGTGGTAGATCACGCCGCCATCGATCTCCCCGGCATTGACCGCCTTCATCACCGTATTGTTGCCCTTGTAGGCGGTGAAGTTCTCCTTCATGGCCTTCAGCCAGTCGGAAGTCGCGGCTTCACCTTTGAGCTCGAGCATCGCGCTGACGATGGCCTGGAAATCGGCGCCGGACGGCGAGGCGGCCCACCGGCCCTTCCAGCTCGGATCGGCAAGGTCGAGCAGCGACTTGGGCAGCTGGCCTTCCTTGAGCTTGACCTTGTTGTAGGCAAAGACGGTGCTGCGCGCGGCGACGCCCACCCATTTGCCGCTCGAAGGCTGGTATTCCTGCGGAACCTGAGCGAGGGTGTCGGCATCGACCGGCGCGAACAGGCCGGCCGCCTCGACCAGCGCCATTGCAGGCGAATTCTCTGTCAGGAACACGTCGGCCGGCGAGGCAGCACCCTCGGCGACGATCTGGTTGGAGAAATCGCTGTCGCCGCCGTTGCGCAGCGTGACCTTGATGCCGGTTTCCTTGGTGAAGCCCTTCGCCCATTCCTTGGCCAGGCTTTCATGCTGGGCGTTGTAGACGATGATGCCTGCATCCTCCGCCATGGCCGGTCCGGCAATCAGGCCGAGCGCCAGCGCGGCGGCGCCGGCAAGAGTGGAAAAGGCAGTTTTCATGGGCATCGTCCTCAAATCTGGAGACAGGGGTTCGGGCTCAGGTGCACCTATAAATACCTGATTACGATAGTCAACATTCCGGCCTGCTTCAATCGGTCGCCGTGCCGCAAACTTTCGTGATTTTCCGGTACTTTGGCTTGGACATTATTTCGCCGGACACGTAACAAACCAGGGCCGAGACGCGAACATCGGGGGTAAACTCTTGTGACCGGCAAGGACGAGGCCGAGCTTTCCCGGCTGCTCAGGGCCGCGATCGCGGGAGACGAAAGGGCTTACGCCGACTTTCTTCACCGGATAGCCGCTCTCGTTCGTGGCTTCGTCCGGCGCAAGATCGTCCAGGGCGGGGTCGACCCCGAGGATGTCGTGCAGGAAACCTTGCTGGCCATTCACGTCAAAAGGCACACGTGGCGAGAAGACGCGCCGGTGCTGCCATGGGTCTATGCAATCGCCCGCTTCAAGCTGATCGATGCATTCCGCAGGCGCGGCCGTCGCATCGAGGTCGAGATCGACGAAATCGCAGAGACGTTCGCCGAGCCGGAAGCGGAGACGGTGAGCGAGCGCGACATAAACCGGGCCCTGGACGGCTTGCCGCCCTCGCAGCGTTCCGTGGTTTCCTCGATCTCGGTCGACGGCCATTCGATCGGCGAAACGGCGGTCAAGCTCGGCATCAGCGAGACGGCGGTGCGCGTGTCGCTGCATCGCGGCCTTGCCGCGATCGCCAAAAGGTTCGGACGACGGTGACATGAGAACCGAGGACCTCATAAAGGCGCTCGACGCCGATGCCCGCAACAAGGCGATGCCGCTTGGCCTCGCCTGGTGGCTGGCCGTCGGCGTGGCGGTTGTGGTCGCGGCGGTGGTCTTTTTCATGACCATCGGTCCGCGCCCGGACATCATGCCGGCCATGCATACGATGCGCTTCATGTCGAAGTTCGTCTTCACCTTGGCGCTCACGACCAGCGCATTCGCTCTGATCCAAGCCCTGTCGACGCCCGGTGCGGCGAGCAGGCGAGCGAAACTATGGACGCTCGCCGCGCCTGCGCTCGTCGTGATCGCGGTCATCCTGGAGCTTTTCGTCGTGCCGGAGGCGGACTGGGGCAGGCGGCTCGTGGGTTCCAACATGATGATCTGCATGAGCTTTATCCCGTTGATCGGCATCGGTCCCCTGGCTATCTTCCTCGGCATGCTGCGCTATGGCGCGCCGACGCGGCCGGTGCTGGCCGGCGCGGTCGCGGGCCTGCTCGCGGGCGGCTTGGCGGCGACCTTCTATGCCGCGCATTGCTTCGACGATTCGCCGCTGTTCGTCGCCACCTGGTACACGATCGCGATCGCGTTCCTCACCGCGCTCGGCGCGCTTGGCGGACGGTTTTTCGTCCGCTGGTAGGATTACACACCGATCCTTAATCATGCCGGCAATTGCTTTGCCGGTTAGCGGCGTGGCCGCCGCAGCTTACAACCATTCCTTAAAATCGATCCGCCAGGGTTGTGGCAGTTGCGCATGGGGTGGGATCGCATTGTGGCGTGGTTGAGTTGGAAAGGTCCGCGGGCCGGCAAGCGCGCTGTGCTCGCCTTGATGGCGGCAGGGCTTATCACCCTGATGGCATCGGTCCTGTTGCCGGCGCTGGAGCTCGGTGCGGACGCGCTGAAGTTCTGCCTACAGATATCGGTCGCCGTCACCGCCGTGACGCTCTTTGTCTCGGCGCTGTTCATCCGCAGGATCATCGACGACCGCCGGCAGATTGCCGAGAGCGAGCAGCGCTTTCGCCGCGCGATGGAAGATTCGGCGATCGGCGTCGCCATCGTCGGCCTTGACGGCCGCATCCTTCAGACCAATCCCGCCTTCGCGGCGATGCTCGGCTACAGCCGGGCGGAAATCGAGGCGCTGACCTTCTTCCAGATCACGCATCCCGACGACCTGCAGATCGGCCGTGAGACGATGATCGCGCTGAAAGAGGGAAAGATCGATTCCTTTCATTTCGAGAAGCGCTACCTCAAGAAGGACGGCACTCCGGTCTGGGCGCAGCTTGCGGGCTCGGTCATTCGCGAAGACGAGACCGGCAAGCCGCTCTATCTTGTGTCGCAGATCGAGGACATCGATGCGCGCAAGCAGGCCGAAGCGCGCATCGCCGAAGCCGAGACGCGCTGGAATTTCGCGCTGACCAGCGCCGGACAAGGCGTCTGGAGCCTCGACATGCGCAAGGGCGGCACGACTTATTCCGAAACCTGGGTCAGAATGCTGGGCTATGACGATGGCGAGCTGGACGGCGACCCCGACCGCTGGCTGACGATGATCCACCCGGACGACCGCCAAATCGTCGCCGAGGCGGACCGGGCGCATCTTGACGGCGAGACGGCCTTCTTCGAGGCCGAGTTCCGGATGCGCCACAAGGACGGCCATTGGGTCTGGATCCTCGACCGCGGCAAGGCGATCGAACGCGACGGCGAGGGCCGGCTGATCCGGGCGATCGGCAGCTTGACCGATATCACGGAGCGCAAGGAGGCCGAAGAACGGCGCAAGATCTCGGCGGCGATGCTCGCCGACGAAAAGGAGCGGCTCAGGGTGACGCTGCAGTCGATCGGCGACGCGGTGATCTGCACCGATGCCGCGAACCGCGTCACCTTCATGAATCCGGTCGCCGAAAAGCTCACCGGCATTGCCAGCGGCGAGGCGCTTGGCAAGGTGCTCGGCGATGTCTACTGGGCGGTCGACGAGGAAACCGGGCAGAGGATCGGCCTGACACGATCTTCGGCCGCCGACCGCCATCATTGCGATCAGAACGCCCGCGCCGTGCTCATCAGGCGCGACGACACGCGCTGCAGCATCCGCCAAATGGTGTCGCCGATCATGAACGACCGCGACGAGTTCTGCGGGCTCGTCATCGTCTTCCAGGATTTCACCGACGCGCGCGCCCTGCAGCGCCAGCTCGCTTACGCCGCGGCGCATGACGCGCTGACCGGGCTCGCCAACCGCCCAAGCTTCATCCGCACGATGGAGGAGTTGGTCGATCGGTGCCGGTTGAATGGCGGCGAGCATCAGTTCATGTTCGTCGACCTCGACCACTTCAAGGCGGTCAACGACACTGGCGGCCACGCGGCGGGCGATGCGCTGCTGAAGCGCGTCGCCGACGCCATCCGCAACGTGCTCGGGCCGGAAGATATCGTCGCTCGTCTGGGCGGCGACGAGTTCGCGGTCATACTGAAATCGGGCGCGCCGGCGCGAGCGACGGTCGCGGCGCGTTGCATCATCGAAGCCATCCGCAACCTGGGCTTCAGCTGGGACGGCCGTCCGCATTCGATCGCCGCCAGCATCGGGCTTGCGCCGATCCGCGCCGGCTGCGGCGAGGTGGATGAGATCATCGCCCGTGCCGATGCCGCCTGCTATGCCGCCAAGGCGGCCGGCCGCGGCTGCGTTTCGGCAGCACCCGATGAAGTTTCGAAGGACGAGGCGGCACCGCTGCCGCTTGCGGCGGCATCCTGAACGCCGGCTGGGAGAGCGTTCAGTCGCGGGCGGCTCAGCGTGTCGGCACCGGATGATCGCCGCGATAGTCGTAGAAGCCGCGGCCGGTCTTGCGGCCGAGCCAGCCGGCCTCGACATATTTCACCAGCAGCGGGCAGGGGCGATACTTGGAGTCCGACAGGCCCTCATGCAGCACCTGCATGATCGACAGGCAGGTGTCGAGACCGATGAAGTCGGCCAGCTGCAGCGGTCCCATCGGATGGTTGGCGCCGAGCCGCATGGCGGTGTCGATGGCGTCCACCGTGCCGACGCCCTCATAAAGCGTGTAGATCGCCTCGTTGATCATGGGCAACAGGATGCGATTGACGATGAAGGCCGGGAAATCCTCCGAAACGGTGATCGTCTTGTCGAGCCTGTTTACGAAGGTCTTGGCGGCCTCGAACGTCTGGTCCTCGGTGGCGATGCCGCGTACCAGCTCGACCAGCTTCATCACCGGCACCGGGTTCATGAAATGTATGCCGATGAAGCGCTCAGGCCGATCGGTCTGCGCGGCGAGCCGGGTGATCGAGATCGACGAGGTGTTGGTCGCGAGAATCGCCTCCGGATTGAGCTGCGGGCAGAGTTGGGCGTAAATCTTGCGCTTGACCGTCTCATCCTCGGTCGCCGCCTCGATGACGAGGTCGGCGGCGGCGAGATCGGCCATGGCCGCCGCCGATGAGATGCGGGCCATCGCCTCGTTGCGCGCCTTCTCCTCGAGCTTTCCCGAACCGACCTGGCGGGCCATGTTGCCGCTGATGGTGGCGATGCCCTTCTCGACCCGGTCGGGCGAGATGTCGTGGATCAGGACCTTGTAGCCGGCCAGCGCCGAGACGTGGGCGATACCGCCCCCCATTTGACCTGCGCCGACAATGCCGATCGTCTCGATCTTGCTCATTACCCCAATCCCGTCTGGAGCATTTCCGCTTCTGCGAGGCGCGGAAGCGCTCCCTTCTCTTGTTTCCCGCAATTCCGGACGCAAAGTGGCTCGGCACTTTCCTGGAATTGCCTTTTTTGTTTATCCCAATTCCGCAGGGAAAACCGCTATGGACTTTTCCTGGAATTGCGCAAGCCTTTACCGGCCTGCTTTTTGTGCAGTGCAAACTAAAAGGGCGGGGCGACTTCGTCTACCCCACCCTTCGGATTTTAATATGCCAGAGCAGAAAGCGTCAAAGCGCCTTTTGCAGCTCCGGCAGGATGACGAAGAGATCGCCGACGAGACCGTAATCGGCAACCTGGAAGATCGGCGCTTCCTCGTCCTTGTTGATGGCGACGATGACCTTGGAATCCTTCATGCCGGCAAGATGCTGGATGGCGCCGGAGATGCCGACGGCAATGTAGAGATCGGGGGCAACCACCTTGCCGGTCTGGCCGACCTGCCAGTCATTGGGGGCATAGCCCGCATCGACCGCGGCGCGAGAGGCACCGACAGCGGCGCCGAGCTTGTCGGCGACCGGCAGGATGACTTCCTGGAACTTCTCCGACGAGCCGAGTGCACGGCCACCCGAGATGATGATCTTGGCCGAGGTCAGCTCGGGACGGTCGTTCTCGGAGAGCTTGTTCTCGACGAAGGAGGAGAGGCCGGGATTGGCGGCGGCGTTCACCGTCTCGACCGGGGCCGAGCCGCCCTCTGGCGCCCCTTGGAAGGAGGCGGTGCGCACGGTGATCACCTTCTTGGCGTCGGTCGACTGCACGGTCTGGATGGCGTTGCCGGCATAGATCGGCCGCTTGAAGGTGTCGGGCGAGACCACCTCGATGATCTCGGAGACCTGCGCGACGTCGAGCAGGGCCGCCACGCGCGGCGCGACGTTCTTGCCCGCTGAGGTCGCGGGGGCGACGATCGCGTCATAGGAGCCGGCGAGCGAGACGACGAGCGCAGCCAGCGGCTCCGCCAGGCGCTCGGAGAGCTCGTCGGCCTCGGCCAGCAGGACTTTGCGAACACCCTTCAGCTTGGCGGCCGCGTCGCTTGCCGCCTTGGCGCCTTTGCCGGCGACCAGCACATCGACATCCGAGCCGATCTGCAGGGCCGCCGCGAGCGCCTTGGCGGTCTGGTCGGAAAGGCTTGCGTTGTCGTGTTCGGCGATGAGGAGAATTGCCATTTTCCTGTTCCTTTCCTGACCGCTTTAGAGCACGCCGGCTTCGTTCTTGAGCTTCTCGACCAGCTCGGCGACGCTCTTGACCTTGACGCCCGCCTTGCGGCCGCCGGGCTCTTCGGTCTTGATCACCTTCAGGCGCGGCTTGACGTCGGCGCCGTAGTCGGCCGGGCTCTTTTCGTCGAGCGGCTTCTTCTTGGCCTTCATGATGTTGGGGAGCGATGCATAGCGCGGCTGGTTCAAGCGAAGGTCGGCGGTCACGATCGCCGGCATTTTCAGCTCAACCGTCTGCAGGCCGCCGTCGACCTCACGCGTCACCTTGGCATGATCGCCGCCGAGCTCGATCCTGGAGGCGAAGGTGCCTTGCGCCCAGCCCAGCAACGCCGCCAGCATCTGGCCGGTCTGATTGCTGTCGTCGTCGATCGCCTGCTTGCCGAGGATGACGAGGCCGGGCTTTTCGGCCTCGACCACGCCCTTCAACACCTTGGCGACACCCAGCGGCTCGGTCTGCTCGTCGGTCTTGACCAGGATGGCGCGATCGGCGCCCATGGCGAGCGCGGTGCGCAGCGTCTCCTGCGCCTGCTGCGGGCCGATCGAGACGACGATGATCTCCTCGGCTTTGCCGGCTTCCTTGATCCGGATCGCTTCCTCGACCGCGATCTCGTCGAACGGGTTCATCGCCATCTTGACGTTGGCAAGCTCGACGCCCAGTCCGTCGGCCTTGACCCGGACCTTGACGTTCGCGTCCACAACCCGCTTCACGGGCACAAGGATCTTCATTTTCCTGTCACCTCTCCTGAGATAGTCGGGCGCGCTATAGCAGTGTGCGCCTTGTCAGAGTTGTCGAAAGCCGACATTCCGGGCGGAATTCTGGTCTCCAACGGCCAAGAAGCAGTTCCACCCCGATGTTTCGGTTGAGCATGATCGTTCCGAAAAGCGGTTCCCACTTTTCGGGATCATGCTCTGTGGTGGCGTTCCGTAGTGGCGGCAATCCGGCGCGTCAATATGCACGTCGCACTCAAATCGGTTCAGTCTGGCGGCGACGCCGCGCCGCGGCCCCATCGAGGCGCCGTCTGTGCCGGCGCCTCGGGCGCTGGTCCGGGCTCGATCGGGAGAGGGACGTTCTGGACCTTCGGCGTCGGGTCCGGCTCGCCGTCTGCGCCGGCAAGCAGCGGCACGCCGCGGCTGCGCAGCACCAGGACGAGAACGGCGCCGGCAATGATGCCGCCGATGTGGCAGGCCCAGGAAATCTGATCCTCTCCGCCGGCGGCAAACATCACGATCTGGAACAGGATCCAAAGGACGAGCGGGATGAAGGCGGGGATGCGCAGAGGAATGCGCGCAAAGACCAATACCCACACCTTAACCTTCGGATAGAGGATCAGATAGGCCGCAACCACGCCGGCGATGGCGCCGGAAGCGCCGATCAGCGGCACCTGGGAATCCCAGCCGACCAAGCCTTGAAAGAAAGCGCCCGCCGCCGCGCAGGCGAGGTAGAAGATCAGGTAGCGGATATGGCCGAGCGCGTCCTCGACATTGTCGCCGAACACCCACAGGAACAGCATGTTGCCGCCGAGATGGAAGATGTCGGCATGCAGGAAGGAATAGGTGAGATAGCTGAGGCTTTCGGGAATGACGACGAATTCGGGCGACAGCTCCACCTTGTCATGGACGACAGAGGGGATGAAGCCGAGGCCAAGCACTGCGGCATTGGTGAAGCTCTCGCCGCCAAGCGTGGTCGCGAGATAGACCAAGGCATTCGCGGCGATCAGGCCGATCGTCACATATTGTAGGCGGATGTGGCGGAGCCTGTTGGTATCGTAGAGCGGGATGAACATCGGACCCTCCCGCCATACCCGGTTGTCAGCGGTTCTTGCCGGGAACCCATAGCACGTCGGCATTTCCGTTGTCATTGACCGCCCGGGCGGCGACGAACAGGAAGTCGGAGACGCGGTTGATGTATTTCAGCGCTTCGCGGTTGACGTGCTCGGCCGGGTCCTGCGCCAGCGCCACCATGAGGCGTTCGGCGCGCCGTGTTACGGTGCGCGCAAGATGCAGGGCTGCCGCGGCAGGCGTGCCGCCGTTCAGCACGAAGGACTTCAGCGGCTGCAGGTCCTTGTTGAGAGCATCGATGTCCTTTTCGACGCGCCCGGTCTGCGCGGCGACGATGCGCAGCGGCTCGTAGCCGAGCGGTTTGCCGTCGTCCGGCACCGCAAGGTCGGCGCCGAGGTCGAAAAGATCGTTCTGGATGCGGGAGAGCATGGCGTCGAGCGCCGGATGACCGGTTCCGGTGTGGACGCGCGCCATGCCGACGCAGGCATTTGCTTCGTCCACCGTGCCGTAGGCTTCGACGCGCAGATCTGACTTCAGGCGCCGCTCGCCGCTGCCCAGACCGGTGGTGCCGTCGTCGCCGGTACGGGTATAGATCTTGTTGAGCTTGACCACGTTCTCCTCCCGGCCCGTTACTTACGGGTGAAGTAGACGGTCAGCATGATGAGCACCAGAGCTATGAACTGCAGCAGCACGCGGGCCTGCATAAGCTTGTTGGAGGTGAAGCCGGAGCCGCCGCGCATCATGTTGACGAGGCCGCGGATCAGCACGACCACGACGGCAGCCATGACGACTATGGCGAGGATGTTGAAGACGGTTGCCATGGGGCTGGCTCCAGTTGGGTTTCGGTCAGGCCCGCCTGGCGAGCACGCGGTAGAGCATCGAGGCCGGCAGGATGCGCTTGAGCGCCACGCCGATTCTGGCCGGCACCGTTACCACATAATGCGGGTGGGGGCGCTGTGACAGAAGCGCGTGGCGCAAGGCAGCATGGACCACCTCAGGTCCGGGCTTCAGACGCGAGACGCTGCCGCCGGCCTTGAGCCGCGCGAGCTGCGCCTGGTAGTCGGCGCGGTGAACGGAGTTCTCGACGTCGATGTTCTTCAAGAACCATACCAGGCCGTTGCTGGCGATCTTCGAGGTCACCGGCCCCGGCTCGATCAACGAGACATGAATGCCGCTGCCTTCGAGCTCCTGGCGCAGGCAAAGCATCAGGCCTTCGACGGCATGTTTCGACGCCGAATAGGCGCCGCGAAAACGGACCGGGGCGAGCCCCAGGATCGAGGAGCAGTGGACGAGGCGACCGTGTCCCTGGCGGCGCATGACCGGCACGACGCGGCGGGTCAGGTCGTGCCAGCCGAAGAAATTGGCTTCGAACTGCTCGCGCAGCGCTTCGACCGGCAGGTCCTCGACGGCACCGGGCTGCGCGTAGGCGCCATTGTTGAACAGCGCGTCGAGCGTGCCGCCCGTGCGCTCCAGCACGGCCTCGGCCAGGGCGGCGATGGACTCAGGCTCACGATAATCGAGATAGAAGGCTTCGATGCCCTCCGCCTCGAGCGCGGCGATGTCGGCCGGTGCGCGGGCCGTGGCGAACACGCGCCAGCCTTCCGCCTTCAATGCCCGCGCGCAATAGGCGCCTATGCCGGAGGAGGTGCCGGTGACGATGATGCTGCGCAACTGTTCAGCGGTGGGCAACGTTGTCGGACCTGGGGTTGCCATTTGCCGCAATCCCTTCCCATATTCGCGGCGTCGACACAATCGAGCGGAGCGCGGGTCCTTGCTCAGGAATATCGTCGCGGTCAAGCGCGTGCTCTACGATGCGATCGGCCATTTCACCACCGACGACGGCTGGGCAATGGCCAGCCATCTGGCGATCACCTCGCTGATGGCGCTGTTTCCGTTCCTGATCTTCGCAACGACGCTGGCCAGCTTTCTCGGCGCGCGCGCCTTCGCCGACACGGCCGTGCATCTGGTCTTCGACACCTGGCCGGAGCAGATTGCCAAGCCGATCGCGCGCGAGGTGCAGAATGTGCTCACCGTGCGGCGCAGCGACCTCCTGACCTACGGCGTGCTCTTAGCCGCCTACTTCGCCTCGAACGGCATCGAGGCGCTAAGGACCTCGCTCAACCGCGCCTATCGCGTTACCGAGACGCGCGGCATCATCCACCGCCGGGTGCAGAGCATCGTCTTCGTGCTGATCGCGACGGCCTGCTTTCTCGCCGTCAGCGTGCTTCTGGTGCTCGCGCCCCTGCTCGCGCGGCTGGCCGAGGCGCATCTGGAATGGATCAAGCCCTATATGGGCACGATCACCATATGGCGTTACGTGATCGCCTCGACGGTCATCGTCATCGGCCTGTTCGCGGTGCATATCTGGCTGCCGGCCGGCAAGCGCCGCTTCGTTTCCATCGTTCCGGGCATCGTCTTCACGCTGGTCGCGTGGCTGGCCGGCTCGACCATCTTCGCCACCTATCTCGACCATTTCTCGTCCTATGTGACGACCTATGCGGGGTTGGCCTCGATCATGATCGCGGTGGTGTTCCTCTACATCATCTCGGCCATTTTCATCCTTGGCGGCGAGCTCAATGCCGCGATCAGCCGCTATCTCGAGGCGCGCGCCCGCGTGGGTTGAGCTCTGTCCTGACGGGCGGTCGCGAGCCCGACGCCCAAAGTGGCGATCGCCATGCCGGCGATCTGCAGCAGAGTGAGCTCTTCGCCGAACAGAGCCCACGCGATGACGGCGGTGACGGCCGGCACAAGATAAAACAGCGATGCGACCTTCGACATCTCGCCGTCCCTGATCATCACCATCAGCAGGAAGATGGCGCCGAGAGACAGCACCAGGACCAGCCATGCCATGGCAAAGACGAGCTCGCCGTTGACGGTGATGGTGCGCGTCTCGAAGGCGAGCGACCCCAGGATCGTGACGACCGAGCCGCCGACATACTGCCACATGGTCGCCGAGACGAGGTCGCCGCCGGAGGCGAAGCGCTTTTGCCAGATCGTACCAGCGGCCATGCCGAGCACCGAGACCAGCGAGGCCGTCAGCGTTGCCGCGGTAACGCCGCCGCCAATCATGCCGAGCTTCGGCCACAGCACGATGACGACGCCCAGAAGCCCGACGGCAAGGCCCGCCCAATGTCGCGGCAGGATCGCCTCGCCGAGAAATTTGCCGGCGAGCACCGCCGTGATCAGCGGCTGCAGGCCGACGATCAGCGCCGAAAGCCCGGCCGGCATGCCTCTGTGGATCGCCCAGAAGACGCCGCCCAGATAGACGCCGTGCATTAGGACGCCGGCCACCGTCGCATGAAGCGCCTCCTCGCGGGTGGCCCGTCGCGAGCCGATAAGGACAGTCAGTCCCGCAAACAGGATCGCCGCCAGCACGAAGCGGATGGCGAGGAAGGTGAAAGGCTCCGCCCATGGCATGGCATAGCGCGCGCCGATGAAGCCGGTCGCCCACAGAACGACGAAAGAGGCGGGGATGAACCGCTTGATGCTGTGCATTGGAAGGAGGGCTCTGGCTGCGCGTGAAAAGTTAATGTCGGCAATTGCTCTAATGCCGATCAATTCGGCAAGCAAAACGAAACGGTTGATCCATAAGCTCATCCGAATTCAACAAACGGTGCCAAGAGGGGCATGGCGTTAAGGCACGCCATGAGCAGGCATGCTTTTGCATCTCGGGACGACATGGCTGCTGTTCGCGGTCGCCACCGTCGCGGTTTTCGGATTCTTCTTCGGCACCGCGCTCGATGCCATCATGAAGGACGACGGCTTCGGCTCGACCGGCAACACGCTGCTCTTCACGCTGGGCTTCTTCGTCGCGGTGATGATCGCCAATGAGCACGGCATCACCTTCCGGGATATCAAGCTAGCTGTGGCATGGGGATTGAGCGGCGCCTTCGTCTTCATCAGCGTGATGGCGCTGATCAAGGCCGGACTGGCTCGCTTGTAGTTAAAGCCCAACGAGCCGCATGACATCCTGCGGCGAGACGCCTGCCTGCCTGAGTGCGGCAAGACCGGTGTCCTTGAAACTCTTGGACAGCTTCCGCCCGTCCGAGCCGAGGATCAGCCGATGGTGGAAGTAGCGCGGCGCGGGGAGGCCGAGCAGGTCCTGCAACAAGCGCTGCACGCTGGTCGCCGCGTAAAGGTCCTGACCACGCACGACATGGCTGACGCCCTGCAGCGCGTCGTCGACGACGACTGCGAGATGGTAGCTGGTCGGGATATCGCGGCGCGCCACGACGACGTCGCCCCAGGCCTGCGGCGATGCGTCGACCGTTTGCGTCGCGGCCATGGCCTCGTCGGTGAACTCGACCCATGACAAGGCGCCCGGCATGCGCGCCATGGCTGCCTCGATGTCGAGCCGCCAGGCAAAAGGCGTGTTCTCGGCAATGCGCCGCCTGCGCTCCTTAGACGGAAGTGCCTTGTCGAGCGGCGGATAAAGCGGCACGCCGTCGGGGTCGCGCGGCCAATCGCGGCCGCGTTTCTCGGTCTCGGCAATGAAGGCGCGGATCTCGCCGCGGCTCATGAAGGCGGGATAGACGAGTTCCTCGGCGATCAGCCGGTCGAGCACGGCCCTGTATTCGGAAAAGTGTTCGGACTGGCGCCGCACGGGCTCTTCCCATTCGAACCCCAGCCATTCCAGGTCGCGGAATATGCCGGCCTCGAATTCCGGCGTGCAGCGGATGACATCGATGTCCTCGATGCGCAGCAACAGCCGTCCTCCCGCCCGCGCCGCCATTTGCCGGTTCAGCAGGGCCGAATAGGCATGGCCGAGATGCAACTCGCCATTGGGGCTCGGCGCGAAGCGGAATGTCAGGAGCGTCATGTCTCGGACGGCATTCGGGTTGAAAGGCGCTTCCGCCGGTTGATAGTTAGCCATCAATTGCCACTTCATGAGCGCCCTGGGAACAAGCAAACGTGCAACGCATCGCCTCGCTCGACGACATTGCGGCAGGACTCGACGCGCTCTGCCAGCTCGATCCACGGCTGGAGAAGGTACGCGGCATGGCCGGCGAGGTGCCGCTGAGGCTCTCCGAGCCCGGATTCGGCAGCCTCGCGTCGATCGTCGTCTCGCAGCAGGTATCCCGCGCCAGCGCCGATGCCATTTTCGGCCGGCTGATCAGGCTGGTCGATCCGCTGACGCCGGAAGGCATCCTTTGCGCCGGCGAGGATATTTTCCGCGAGGCCGGCCTGTCGCGGCCGAAGCAGCGCGGGCTGATCGCCATCGCGCAAGCCGTGGCCGGCGGGCTTGACCTCCACCATCTCTGCTCGCTCGATGCCGACGAGGCGATCGCGGCGATGACGGCGGTGCCGGGCATCGGACCGTGGACGGCGGAGTGCTACCTGCTGTTCGCCGCCGGCCACCCCGATGTGTTTCCCGCGCGCGACGTCGCGCTGCAGACGGCGGTCGGCCATGCCCTGGGCATCGACCCTCGTCCGCCGGAGAAAACTCTGATTCGACTGGCCGAATCATGGAGCCCGTGGCGAGGGGTCGCGTCGCGGCTTTTCTGGGCCTACTATCGGGAATTGAAGGGCAGGGACGCGGCGCCACCTGTCGAGATGGCCGAAAAAGCATGAAAATCATGCGTTTTTGATCGTTTCGCCGAACGACAATCCGCTTCACATCCCTGTCATGTCGGGCTTACAGTATCCGTGGCGTTCGGTTTGGAACGAAGGAGGCCAACTACGTGACGGTTGCCGTATCTCCGGATGGGCTTCCCGCGCTGGTGCTGAATGCGGATTACCGTCCGCTCAGCTATTACCCCCTGTCGCTCTGGTCGTGGCAGGACGCCATCAAGGCTGTCTTCCTCGACCGGGTCAATATCGTCGCCGAATACGAACACGCCGTCTCCTCGCCGACCTTCTCGATGAAGCTGCCGAGCGTGGTGAGTCTGAAGGCCTATGTGAGGCCGTCGCGGCATCCCGCCTTCACCCGCTTCAACGTCTTTCTGCGCGACCGCTTCCAGTGCCAGTATTGCGGCACGACCGACGATCTCACCTTCGACCATGTCATCCCGCGCCATCGCGGCGGGGCGACGACCTGGGAGAACGTCGTGGCCGCCTGCTCGCCCTGCAATCTCAGGAAAGGCGGCATGATGCCGGCGCAGGCCAAGATGTGGCCGCTGCAAAAACCCTATCAGCCGACCGTGCACGATCTGCACAATAACGGCCGCCTGTTCCCGCCCAACCATCTGCATGAAAGCTGGATGGACTATCTGTACTGGGATGTCGAATTGGAGCCGTAGAGTTCGGCACAATCGAACCGGCCATGCAACGACAAATTGCCGATCTTCGGCGTTGCCCTCATCCGGCTGGCGCCACCTTGTCTCCGTTTAGTTGCGGGGAGAAGGAACTGTCCGCCGCGACGTCACCCATTCTGCACGTCGATCATTGGCGAAGCCATTGATGACGGCCTCTTTTCTCCCCGTCACTACGGCTGTGTAGCTCAGTCGCGCGCGAGCGCGCAGCGTAAGGCGACGGCGGCCAGGATGAGGCTAGCGATGGCGTTCCAGCCGGCGAGCGACAGGCCGAGAATGCGAAGCGCGGCCTTGTCGCAGGAGGGCGGCACGAACTTGTCCAGCGCATCGAGCACGCCCTTGCCGCCGGTGTCGACCGGACCGGCGCTGGCCGTGCAGTCGGCGGGGCCAGGCCACCACGCCCACTCGACGCCCGAGTGGTAGACGCCGAGATAGAGGCCATAGAGCATCAACAGGCCACCGATGGCCAGCAGGCCGCGCGTCAACCAGGCCGGCGCGCGCAGCATCGAGGCAGCGGCCGCGACCAGCATCAGCGGCGCGCCGATATAATAGGGCGTGCGCTGCTCCAGGCAGAGATGGCAGGGAATGTAGCCGCCGATATACTGGAAGGCGAGCGCCGAGCCGACCGTCGCCGCCATGGCGACGGCCAGGAACAGCGCGGCACGCGTCCGCTGGCGTCCAGTGTCGGCGGTCATGGTCGCTGTCATCGGTCGTGATCCGTTCGCTTGGCACCTAAAGCGCGTCGCGCAGAAATGAATTCAGGCGCCGCGCTTGAGTCTTGTTTCGATGCATGTCGTTCTCCCAAAACCGCTGCGCACTTTTGGCCGACATGCATTATCCGTGAGCGTATCTGACCGCGATATAGAGCAAAATAAGGGCAGCGGCGCCGGCGCTGACGATCATGCCCAGCCGTTTCTCGATGAACTCCCTGATCGACTCGCCGTAGCGGCGCAGCAGCCAGGCAAGCAGCAGAAAACGCGCGCCGCGCGCAACGATCGCCAGCCCGATGAACAGCAGGAGGTTGACGCCGATGACGCCCGACAGGATCGTCACGACCTTGATCGGCGGCAAATGCGCCGCGCCCGAGGTGATCAGCATCAGGACGATGAAGCCGACGCCGGATGAGGTCCGCAGCTGCTCGAACTCGTCATACTTGCCGTAGAATTCCAGAATCGGCTTGGCGACCGCCTCGTAGGCGTAGTGGCCGATGAACCAGCCGGCGACGCCGCCGAGCACCGAGGCCACCGTAGCCACCAGCGCGTAGCGATAGGCGCGCTCCGGCTTGGACAGCGCCATCGGCAGATAGAGCACGTCGGCCGGCACCAGAAAGACCGAGCTTTCCACGAAGGCGATGAAGGCCAGCCACCATTCGGCCGATTTCCTTGCCGCCAGGGACATCGTCCAGTCGTAAAGTCCGCGAAGCATCGGCTCTCCTGAAAAGCGCGCAGTGGTTTTGGACACCGGGTGGCAGGAAGACAAGGTCCCAAAGCGCCGCATCCACCCTTCGGGATCCGAGGCGCTTCAACGCATCCCCTGTCTAGAAAGATTTTCCGCGCCGCACAATGGCGGCACCTTCACGAGACTGAAAGGCATGGCCGGGTGCAGAGCGCCTGCAAATCGGCAAGAGGCCAGTTGACGAAAGCCTGTCCGCCCGTATAGTCCGCGCCCATCCAGGCTGCCCGGCCTGAGCCCCTATGGCGGAATTGGTAGACGCGCTCGACTCAAAATCGAGTTCCGCAAGGAGTGCTGGTTCGATCCCGGCTAGGGGCACCAATTGGTCTCTTTGACCTTCAACCAGGCAGTTGCCGAAGTGACGGAGCTTCATAGGCTGGCCAACCGCTTCACAGGGCTACCGGCCGGTTACAAAGCATCACTGCGCCTGTACCTCTAATTTAAGGTTCGACGACGGAAGATCAGCCAGCCAAGGCTACACGCCAGTCCGACGTTCAGCAGCGCCAAGCCAGCGAGAGCTGCTAGAGTGCCGTGAGCGCCCACATGCTCCAACAATAGCGCTCCGACCGACGGCGCTGCTGCTTGAGCGATCAAGCTGGGCATGGCAAGTCGCCCCATCAGTCTCGCGTATCCCGACGGACCGAACAGAGCGAGCGGCAGCGTGCCTCGCGCTATCGTTTCGAGGCCGATGCCTGCACCGTAGAACGCCAGCGCCACAGGCACCACCGGAACCCCGACCCAGAGCGCACCAATGCCGATGGCGACGAAGCTCACCGACGCGAACTTGGTCCAGATGGGATGATGGTAGCGGGCGATGATCATCTCGACGGCACGCGCCGACACCTGAGCGGGGCCGACCAGTGCTCCGAGCCCAACGGCAGCGGCGAGCGCCATGCCGCTGGCCTGCAAGATGGTGAGGAGATGAACCGACACCGTCGACGAAATGACCGCCGCCAAGGTCAGCGTGGCAGCCAGGACGACCATGATCGGAACTGCGGCCGGCTGAACTGGGGTGCCAACCTGCTCCTTTCCAGGCCGATCTGTGACGCTCGGCAGCGGCGCCCGACGCGGCAACATTCCGAGATAGAGAGGCAGGGCGAAGAACAACTGCACCGAAGCATAGACGAGGCATGTGCCGCGCCAGCCCGTCTCGCCCATCAGGAAGGCCGAGATCGGCCAACAGAACGTGCTGGCGAAGCCGCCGAACAGCGAAAGGGTTGTGATGGCCGAGCGCGCGCTATGTCCGTAGAGCCGGCCGAGGGTCGCGAAAGCGGCATCGTACAAGCCCGCCCCCATTCCAAGCCCAACAACGAGCCATGCTGCGATGTAGGCGGCAAGGTTCGGCGAGGCAGCGAGCCCGATCTGGCCGATGCCGATGCAGCCGGCGCTGAACGCAAGAACGTTCCGGCCGCCGTGGCGCTCAATGGACGAGCCGACGCGAGGTGAGATCAGCCCGGCGACGAGCAGGCCAAGCGACAATCCACCCACGACCCAAGGCAGCGGCCAGCCGGTGTCGGCGGCGACCTTTGGTGCAATCACCGCCGGCAGGTAATAGGTGGACCCCCAGGCCATGATTTGGGTCAGGCCGAGGACGGTGATGATCGTTCGGCGACTGCGTTCCATCGGGCGTGATGCGATTAGGCTGCCACCCCGCACCCGCAGCCACCCTTGCCAGCGGCCTTCGCTTCAGCATCGGCGAGACAACAGGCGTCAGCCTCGGAAGAAGCGGGACCACCACAGCATCCGCCAGCGGTCGCGCGTATGGTCGACTGGGGAACCGTGCAGACGCCGGTTTCGGGTAGCACCAGTTGCACCGCATCCGCAGCCGCCATGTCGTCAGCGAGGGCTGCCGCGACCGACCGCACCTGTTCATACCCGGTCAGCAGCAAGAAGGTCGGGGCGCGGCCGTAGCTCTTGATGCCGACAGTGTAGAAGTCGGGCTCGGGGTGGCTCAGTTCGCGATGGCCGTGCGGGGGGACGTCGCCGCAGGAGTGCTCGTTGGGGTCGATCAGAGGCCCCAGCGCCTTTACGCCCTCAAGCCAGGGGTCGAGATCAAGCCTAAGCTCGCGCGTAAGGGACAGATCGGGCCGCTGGCCGGTCGCTGCGATGATGCGGTCGAAAGGCCCGAGCATTTGTAGGCCATCCTTCGTCTGACCTTCGACTGCCAGGCGGCCGTTTGAGCTGCGGATGGCCAGCGTTGCGAACCCAGTGACGAGCTTTGTGCGCCCGCTCTCCGCAAGTTCGCGAACGTCAGAACCAAGCTCGCCACGGGCAGGCAGTTGATCCAAGTCTCCACCGCTGTAAATGCGAACCAGATCGGTCCCGCGTGTCGCCCAGACAAAAGCGGTTCCCGGCTCAACCGCAGCCAGCCTATCGAGATCGAGCAGGGCATTGGCGGCCGAATGACCCGAACCGACAACAAGCGTGGCGCGGCCGGCATAAAGGGTGCGGTCGCGGCCGAGAATGTCGGGAATGCCATAGGCAATCTTGTCTGCGAACTCCGCTTCGCCCTCCGCCGGGACACCACCGGCCCCAAGTGGATTTGGCGTCTGCCACGTGCCTGAGGCGTCAATGACGGCTCGTGCACTGTCGCGCCTGATGCCTTCCCCGGTTTCGACAACCAGCATGAACGGTCGCGCCTTTCGATCTTTGCTCAAGACCTTGTCTGCGCCCCAGCGCGAAACAGCAATCACGCGTGCACTGGTTTCGATGGACGAGGAGAGTTCAGGGAGCCTTGCTAGCGGCTCGAGGTAGCGGGCAATCAATTCATCAGCGGTGGGGAACGCCTCGGGCTTGGGCATCGTCCAGCCGCTCTCCTCAAGACGCTTTCGGGCCGCCTGATCAACACAGTAGCGCCAAGGCGTGAACACCCGGACATGGCCCCAGTCCTTGAGATTTGTGGCGATGCCAGCGCCGGCCTCATAGACCTTCACCGGGAGCCCCCTTTGGATGAGCTGGACGGCAGCCGCCAAGCCGACCGGGCCAGCTCCGATGACGGCGACAGGGAGGGCGTCAGGGTCATTCATCGACATTTTTCCATCCTTCCGGGATCATCGAAATACGATGCAAAAAAGAGGCTATGCCGCCGCGTCGCTCTCCGTTGCGCCGCAAGCTGCGTCAGCACAGCACTCGTCAGCCAGGAAGCCGATCAAGTCGCGCATGATAGGATAGTTGGCCCGGCAGATGAGGGTCGTCGCCTGACGCTCCTGCGTCACGAGGCCGGTCAGAATGAGGCGATGCAGGTGATGGGACAGCGTCGAGGCCGCGATGCCAAGGGTGTCTTGCAAGTACCCCACCGGCCGGCCAGCTTCGCCGGCTCTGACCAGTGTGCGATAGAGCTTGAGCCGTGTCGGGTTGCCGATGGCTTCGAGCTGTTTTGCGGCTTGTTCGAGTTTCATGGAAATAGACTGCACCCTCCGCCGCCGCCGGTCAACTCCTATTTCGACAATGATCGAAATATGGTCAGACGAGTTCCAATGCCTCGGCAGCAAGCCGTCGCGGAAGGTCAGCGGACATGGTGCCAAGGCTCCATTGGGATTGAGGTCGTCAGCATTTGCAGGTCACCGACACCCTACCGCATATTCCCCGTGTGCCCCTGGGAGTAGCGCCCCGGCTGCGGCCACACCGTCAGGCCGTGCGGCTCGACGCCGACGCGGATCTTCGTGACAGCGCCGCTCGTCGTGTCGATCATATAGACCTCGCTGTCGAAGCGGCCGGAGAGCCAGAGCTGCTTGCCGTCGGCGCTGACATTGCCCATGTCAGGGCTGCCGCCGCCGGGGATCGGCCATTGGGCGACGACCGAGCGCGTCGCGAAGTCGATCACCGTCACGCTGCCCGGCCCGTCGGCGCGGCCCTGCTCCATTTTGTGCGAGCCGCGGTTCGAGACATAGAGCCGCTTGCCGTCGCGGCTGACGACTAAGCCGTGCGCGCCAATGCCCGTAGGAATGAAGCCGATCTCCTTGAAGCTGTTGCCTTCGATCAGAAAGACGCCGTCATTCATCATATCGGCGACGTAGAAGACCTTGCCGTCGGGCGAGAGCCTTATGTCCTGCGGCATGCCCATCTTCGACAGGTCGAGATGGCCGAGCACCTTGCGGTTCTTCAGGTCGATCTTGGCCAGTCCGCCGTCGCCATACTCGCAGGTGAAGATCGCATAGGAATTGTCGGCCGCGAAATCGGCATGGTTGATGCCGGGGCAGGCCGGCGTCGGGATGACGGCTTGCGGCGCCATGGTCCGCGGATCGCGCAGATCGAGCCGCCTCAGGGCCTCGTCGACGATGATGGCGGCGCTGCCGTCCGGCATGAAATACATGTTGTAAGGGTCGTCGACCGGCACCTGCTTGCCGGGCTTTCCGGTCGTCGGGTCGATCGGCGTCAGGCTGCCGTTCTTGCCGGTGCCGTTATTGGCCACCCAAAGCGTCTTCAGGTCCCAGGAAGGAACGACGTGCTGCGGCTTGCTGCCGACCGCAAACATGTCGACCTCCTTCAGCGTCGCCGGGTCGATGACGGAAACGCTGTTCGAGGAACGGTTGGGCACATAGACGCGCGGCAACGCAGCTGCCGCGGCTGGAGCCATATGGCCGGCGGTGGTATGGCTGTAGATGTCGACGGGCGCGGGCTCGGAGCAATCCTCGGGGCAGGACTCGGCGAAGGCTCGCGCCGGGAGCATGGCGAGCAGGACAAGCGGCGCACAGAGGCGGGCGAAGCGCAGGAAGGTTTCGAACATCTGGATTGCTTTGTGAAGAAGGCATGGCGGCTCGGCCGCCGGATGCCATAGCCGGTATGCGGCCTTTCAGCTAGCGCCTTTTCAAGAGGCTCCGCATGCGATTGCGCAGGAGCCGCGCCATGTTACGGGTCTCCCGGTAGAGATGGAGCTGCGAGGCAGCCTGGCGGGCCGGCCGGTCGGCGTCGGGCGTCAGGCCGACCACCAGCGTGCCCATCGGCTTGCGCTCCGTCCAGAGGCGACTCATCACCGGATGGTCGGGCACCGCGCAGGAATCGGTCATGGCGACATTGGGATCATCGAGATGCTGCTTGGTCACCTCGATCATCAGCAGCGTGCCCGGCGAATAGGCCGAGAGCGTCTCGTCATAGGCCGTCTTCCAGGTGTAGGCGACGCCCGCTTCGACGAAGACGACGAGAGAAGCGATCGTGCGGCCGTCGAGCGTCAGTGTGTGGATGCGGCACATGTCATGCTCGGCGAGCCTGTGCACCGCCTCGCGGGCGAAGGCGGCGCGGTAGCGGTCGATCGCCATGGCCGTGCGCTCGCGGCCCTTCCAGCCGGCCGCCTCCAGGGTCAGGAAGCTTTCGATGGCGTGGCGGATCTCTTCCGGTCCGCGCGCCACCACATGGTCCAGCTTGCCAAGGCCGGCGAGGCGCCGCTTCAGCCGGCGGAATTCGCGATAGTGATGCGCGCGCAGCGAGGCCTTGAGGTAGTCGTCGCCGTCGGCATCGCTTTCCAGCACCGGGCGCTCGGCCTTGCCGGTGACGACCAGGGTCAGGCCGCGGCTGTCGGCAAAGGAGGTGAGCAGGCTCGCCACCGGGCCGTCCAGCTTGATGTCGGGGAGCACAAAGACCTTCGGCAATTTGAGATGCGGCCTGGACAGCATCGAGAAGAAATCCTCGATGACGCCGACCGGATCGTCACGATCGACCAGCGGCGTGCCGAGCGGGCCGAACGGGCTCGACCATGTGCGCATGACCGGCACGCCGAGCGGAATTGCGGGGCGCTCGATCGAGAACGGCACAAGGAGCCGCAGCCGGTTGCGGAACTCGTCGCCGTCGCGGATCACCGCCAGCCGCACTTCGCGGTCCTCGAGCCTCGGCATGGCCGGCGCCAGGAAGCGCGGGTTGAAGAAGACGTTGGGCTCGATCGTGCGGGCGCTAAGATAGTCGAGCTCCTCGACCAGGTCGAAGCCGGCCGAGGCGGGATAGATCGCGAGCTTGCGCTCCGGCCGGTTGTTGGCGAACAGCTCGATATGGGCGGGATCGGCCTCCCTGACGAGGCCGGCAAGGCCCGACACCATGGCGCCGGCGGGCCCGCCGCTGGTCTCTTCAAGCAGCGGAATGGCGGCCATCAGGCGACTTCCTTGTTTGCGGGCACGAAAATCGCCATGACGATGCCGAGCTTGCGCCAGACGGTGAAGGACAGCGCGCCGGCCTCGAAGACCATGGCGAGGCTGGTGGCGATCGCCGCGCCCCAAAGGCCGAAGAGCGGGATCAGAACCACATTAAGAGCGATATTCAGCACGAGCGTCATGGCATATACGGCGGCGCAGATGTTCTGGTTGCCGCTCATGGTGAGCAGGCTTTCGCAGGGGCCGACGGCGCCGCGCGCGACGACGCCGAAGACCAGCAGGAAAAGCAGCGGATAGCCGGCGGTGAATTCAGGGCCGAACAGCACCAGCATCGGCTCGCCGAGCGCCAGCACCAGCAGCGCCATCGCAAGCGAGGGCCAGAAGGTCCAGGAGACGGTCTCGCGGGCGAAGGCGGCGAGCCTTTCCGGCTCGCCATGGGTGAATTGCGCATAGCGCTGGGCAACGCCCGCCTTGACGGCGAAATAGACGAAATGCACCAGAGCCAGCGTTTTCACGGTGGCGAAATAGACGGCGACGTCATTGGGCTCGAGATAGGCGCCAACCATCAGCACGTCGGCATTGGTGAGCAGGAAGAAAAAACTCTCGACCAGGAAGATCGGCAGCGAGACCAGGAACCACCGGCCGAAATGCACGGTCATCGGCCCGGCCGGGATCTGCTTGTCCATGCGCGAGGTGACGCCCATCAGTTGGCCGAGCGTCGTGGTATAGGTGGCGGCGATCGAGGCGAAGATCGCGGTCTTGGCATCCGGCACGTAGTGCATGGCGAGCATAAGCGCCATGAACACCAGGATCAGCACCGGCCGCACCAGATAGGTCGGCGACAGCGCGAACAGCGCCCATGAGTTCGCCCGCGCCAGTCCCTGAAGGAGGTCGCCCATCGCGATCATCGGCAGGCAGATGACGCCGAGGATGAAGGGAATGACGTAGTAGTTCTCGATCCAGGGCGAGGCGAGCCAGACGCCGAGCGCGCCCAGCCCCGCGATCACCGTCGAAGCGACCAGCACGAACAGCCGGCTCGCCAGCACGATGCCGCGCAGCTCGGCGAGCATGCCGCGCTCGCGATACTCGGGAATGAAACGGATGACCGAGGTGTGGAAGCCGAGGCAGGCGAGATTGCCGACGATGACCATCGTCACCCAGACCAGCACGAAGATGCCGTATTGGAACGAGCCCATCCAGCGTGCCATCAGCACCTGGCTGACGAAGGCGATGACCGCGCTGACGATGCGGATGGAAAAGGCGATCAGCGACATGCGGCCGGCTTCGCCGCGTTCGTCGGCGCTGAACAGCACGGCGTCGATGCGGCCAAGCAGCGGCCGCATGCGCAGCGCCCAGCGCTGCGGCAAGAACCGCCCGGCAGTCGTCGCCGCGGAAAAGCGCACCCCGAATACTCTCCGTTTTCCGCCTGTTTCCAAGGTTTCGGTGTATGCGAAACACATTAAGAAACGGTTGGGTGGAGGGCTTCCTTCTCCCCGTCATATCCGGGGAGAAGAAGGGAAGGGGATCAAGCGAAGGCGCCGTGGCAGTGCTTGTATTTCTTGCCGGAGCCGCAGGGGCAGGCCTCGTTGCGGCCGACCTTGCCCCAAGTCGCGGGATTCTTCGGATCGCGATTTTCCGGTGCCACCATGGCATGGGATTCCTGGCGGACCAACAACGCCGTCTCGCCGCCCTGGAAGTCGTCCTCGCCGGTGGTGCCGTCGATATGGCTGCCGAACATATCCGGCGCCGACGGCGGCGGCGCTTCAGCCGCCTGGCGGACCAGCTCGACGCGCATCAGCTGCGCGGTCACGGCCTGGCGCAGATTGCCGAGCATGCCCTGGAACAGCTCGAAGGCCTCGCCCTTGTATTCCTGCAGCGGATCGCGCTGGGCATAGCCGCGGAAGCCCACGACCGAACGCAGATGGTCGAGGTTGACGATGTGCTCGCGCCACAGATGGTCGAGCGTCTGCAGCACGACCGAACGCTCGACATAGCTCATGACGTCGGGGCCGAAGCGCTCGGCGCGTTCCTTGGCGGCTGCCTCGGCGGCGGCGGAGATGCGCTCGCGGATGTCGTCCTCGGCGATGCCCTCCTCCTTGACCCAGTCGTCAATCGGCAGGTCGAGATTGAGGTACTGCGCCACTTCCTCCTTCAGGCCGGCGACGTTCCACTGCTCGGCATAGGCGTTTTCCGGGATGTTCTTGGCGACGATTTCCTCGATGACGCCCTCGCGCATTTCGGCCACCGTCTCCGACAGGCCTTCGCCATCCATCAGCTCGATGCGCTGCTCGAAAACCACCTTGCGCTGGTCGTTGGAGACGTCATCGTATTTCAGCAGGTTCTTGCGGATGTCGAAGTTGCGCGCCTCGACCTTCTTCTGCGCCTTCTCCAGCGCCTTGTTGATCCACGGGTGGATGATGGCCTCGTCTTCCTTGAGGCCGAGCTTCTGCAGCATGCCGTCCATGCGCTCGGAGCCGAAGATGCGCATCAGATCGTCCTGCAGCGACAGGAAGAATTTCGAACGGCCAGGATCGCCCTGGCGGCCGGAACGTCCGCGCAGCTGGTTGTCGATGCGGCGCGATTCATGGCGCTCGGTCGCCAAGACGTAGAGTCCGCCGGCGGCCAGCGCCTTTTCCTTCAGCTGCGCGACGTCATCGCGGATCTGCTGTTCGCGCGCCTCGCGCTCCGGGCCGGCGGGCATATCCGCCAGTTCTTCCGCGATGCGCATGTCGGCATTGCCGCCGAGCTGGATGTCGGTACCGCGTCCAGCCATGTTCGTGGCGATGGTGATGGCGCCGGGCTTGCCGGCCTGGGCGACGATAGCCGCCTCGCGCTCGTGGTGGCGGGCGTTGAGCACCTCGAAATTCTTGACGCCTTCCTTGCGCAGGCGCTCGGCCAGCTGCTCGGATTTCTCGATCGAGGTGGTGCCGACCAGGATCGGCTGGCCGCGCTCTCGGGCGTCGCGGATCTCCTTGACGATGGCCTTGTACTTCTCTTCCACCGTCCGGTAGACCTCGTCGTCCTCGTCCCTGCGGGCGACCGGCAGGTTGGTCGGGATCTCGGTGACTTCGAGATTGTAGATGTTGGCGAATTCCTCCGCCTCGGTCAGCGCCGTGCCGGTCATGCCGGCGAGCTTCTTGTAAAGGCGGAAATAGTTCTGGAAGGTGACAGAGGCCAGCGTCTGGTTCTCCGGCTGGATCTGCACATGCTCCTTGGCCTCGAGGGCCTGGTGCAGGCCTTCCGAATAGCGGCGGCCCGGCATCATGCGGCCGGTGAACTCGTCGATGATGACGATCTCGCCGTTGCGCACGATGTAGTCCCTGTCCTTCTGGAACAGCAGGTGCGCCTTCAGCGCATTGTTGACGTGGTGGACGATGGCGACGTTCTCGACGTCGTAGAGCGACTCGCCCTTCAACAGGCCGGCATCGCGCAGCATGTTTTCCAGCTTCTCGGTGCCGTCCTCGGTGAAGATCGTGGTTTTCTGCTTTTCATCGACCTCGTAGTCGGCCGGGCCGAGCTTCAGCATAAAGGCGTCGATGGTGTTGTACATTTCCGAGCGGTCCTCGAGCGGACCGGAAATGATCAGCGGCGTGCGCGCCTCGTCGACCAGGATCGAGTCGACCTCGTCGACGATGGCGTAGGCATGGCCGCGCTGGACCATCTGCGAGCGCTCATACTTCATGTTGTCGCGCAGATAGTCGAAGCCGAGCTCGTTGTTGGTGGCGTAGGTAACGTCGGCGGCGTAGGCCTCGCGGCGCTCGTCGTCGGAGAGGCCATGGACGATGATGCCGACGGTGAGGCCGAGGAACTTGTAGACGCGGCCCATCCATTCGGCGTCGCGCCTGGCAAGATAGTCGTTGACCGTGACGACATGCACGCCCTTGCCGGCGAGCGCGTTGAGATAGACCGGCAAGGTGGCGACCAGCGTCTTGCCCTCACCGGTGCGCATCTCGGCGATGCCGCCATTGTGCAGCACCATGCCGCCGATCAATTGGACATCGAAGGGACGCATGCCGAGAACGCGGCGGGCCGCCTCTCGCACCGTGGCAAAGGCCGGGATCAGCAGGTCGTCGAGCGAGGCGCCATTGGCGAAGTCCTGGCGGAATTTCTCGGTGCGGCCGGCAAGCTCGGCATCGGAGAGCGCCCGCATCTCGTTTTCCAACCCATTGATGGCCTCGACCCGGGGCCTGGTCGCCTTGACTCGGCGGTCGTTGGAAGAGCCGAAAACCTTACGCGCGAGAGCGCCGAGACTGACCATCCAATGGTCCTTTCGATAGCAATTTTAGCCGTTTGCGACAGGCGCCTGGCGGGCCCATCAAATCCGCGTGAATGCGGACAAACGCAAAAAGCGCCCGGAAAACGGTTCTGGACGCCAAGTCGTTGGACAGATAAGAGGGGGCTCAACTGATGTCAACGCCGCGTTAGCCCTATGGGCAGCGCCAAATTCCGCCACAATCGGACTGATCTGGAACCTTCCCGTTCAAGCGATCCTTATCGGCAATCCCCATTGGAGTTATCTTGATGTCCCTGTCGTTCCGCCGCGCGTCGCTCGCCAGCCTTGGCTTGGCCTTCGGGCTCTCGGCTCTTTCGCTGTCGCCCCTGATGGCGCAGGAAACCAAGCCTGCCCAGCCGGGCGCAGCGGCTCCCGCAGCCGCTCCCGTAGATCCCAACGCCGTGGTCGCCACCATCAACGGCGAGAAGCTGACCGAGGCCGACCTCGCGCTGGCCGAAGGCGAACTGTCGCAGCAGTTCGCGCAGCTGCCGCCGGAACAGCGCCGCGCCGCTGCTCTTTCGGCGGCCATTGAAATCCGCGTCATGGCCAAGAAAGCGGTCGACAGCGGCCTCGACAAGGACGCCGATTTCCTGCGTCGGATGGCCTTCCTGCAGCAGCGCGCCCTGCACGGCGAGGTCGTCGAGAAGGAAGTCGTCGACAAGGTGACGGATGCAGATGTCCGCGCCCGCTACGACCAGGAAATCGCCAACACGCCGCCGGTCAATGAGATCCACGCCCGTCACATCCTCGTGAAGACGAAGGAAGAAGCCGAGGCGATCATCAAGCAGCTCGACGGCGGCGCCGATTTCCAGAAGCTCGCCAACGAGCACACCAGCGACCCGAGCGGCAAGTCGAATGGCGGCGACCTCGGCTGGTTCGGTCCCGGACAGATGGTGCCGGAGTTCGACAAGGCCGCGTTTGCGCTTGATGTCGGCAAGTACAGCAAGGAGCCGGTGCAGTCGCAGTTCGGCTGGCATGTCATCAAGGTCGAGGACAAGCGCGCCAAGCAGCCGCCGGCCTTCGACGACGTCAAGGACCAGGCCAAGCAGGCCGTCATCCGCGACAAGTATTTCGCCATGGTCAAGGAATTGCGCGGCGCCGCCAAGATCGAGATCCCGGACGCGAAGCTGAAGTCGGCGGTCGACACGCTGGAGAGCGGCAAGTAAGCCGGCCAGCCTGAAACATGCTGCTCAGGGCGCCTTCGGGCGCCCTTTCGCATTTCAGGCGCGCGCTATGCCGCGCACCCCGAGAGAGCCCATGAAGCGCGGCCAGAACGCTCTTGCGCCAGCGCGCGCTATCGGGCAAACCGGCCTCCTATTTGCGTTCTGCCGCTCCGGGGTCCCATGTCCGCAACGATTTCGCCGCTCGCACCGAAGAAATATCCCAAGATGCCGGTCATCGAGGGCGTGCGCATCGCTACCGCCGAGGCCGGGATCAAATATCGCAATCGCACCGATCTGCTTGCCATGATCTTCGATCCCGGCACGGCCGTCGCCGGTGTCTTCACCAAGTCGAAATGCCCCTCGGCGCCGGTCGACTACTGCCGCCAGAACCTGTCCGCCGGCAAGGCGCGCGTGCTGGTGGTGAATTCCGGCAATGCCAACGCCTTCACCGGCAAGAAAGGCCGCGCCTCGACGGCGTTGACCGGCGAGGCGGCGGCGAAGGCCGCCGGATGCTCCGAGAGCGAAGTGTTCCTGGCCTCGACCGGCGTCATCGGCGAGCCGCTCGACACCAACAAATTCAGCCATCTGCTCGCCGGCCTGGTGAAGGACGGCAAGCCGGACCTGTGGACCGAGGCGGCGAAGGCCATCATGACCACGGACACCTATCCGAAGGTGGCGACCCAGATGGTGAAGCTCGGCGACGCCGACGTCACCATCAACGGCATCGCCAAGGGCGCCGGCATGATCGCGCCCGATATGGCCACGATGCTCTCCTTCATCGCCACCGACGCGCCGATCGCAGCCCCGGTGCTGCAGGATCTGTTGTCGCGCGGCACGGCAAAGACCTTCAACGCGGTCACCGTCGACAGCGACACCTCGACCAGCGACACGCTGCTCTTCTTCGCCACCGGCAAGGCTGGTTCGCGCGGCGCACCCCAGATCAGCGACCCGAAAGATGCGCGGCTCGGCGCCTTCCGCCGCGCACTCGGCAAGGTGCTGAAGTCGCTGGCGCTGCAGGTGGTGCGCGACGGCGAAGGCGCGCGCAAGCAGGTCGAGGTCACCGTCACCGGCGCCAAATCCGCGCGCTCGGCCAAGCGCGTCGCGCTTTCGATCGCCAACTCGCCGCTGGTCAAGACTGCGGTCGCAGGCGAGGACGCCAATTGGGGCCGCGTCGTCATGGCCGTCGGCAAGGCCGGCGAGCCGGCCGACCGCGACCGGCTGTCGATCTGGTTCGGCGACAACCGGCTGGCGCATGAGGGCGAGCGCGATCCGGCTTACTCGGAAGAAGCGACCTCGGCTTATATGAAGCGCGACGACATCCGCATCCGCGCCGACCTTGGCATCGGCCGCGGCAAGGCGACGGTGTGGACCTGCGACCTCACCAAGGAATATGTCGCCATCAATGGCGACTACCGGAGCTGATGGCACCGGTGTCGACGCATCCGGCAAGCGTGCTCGCGATCGTGCGCCGCTACGAGGCGGCGGGCTTTCGCGCCTGGCCGGCGGCGGCCGTTCACTATGATGGGACATGGTTGGTGCGGCTGACGGCGGGCCATCCGGCGAAGCGCCTGAATTCGGTCAATCCGCTCGATCCCGGCGACACGCATGCCATTGCCGAACGCATCGTGCGCGCCAGCCGTCGCTTCGAGGCTTACGGCCGGCCGCTGACCTTTCGTATGTCCCCGCTTTCGGGGCAGGTGCTGTCGACGCATCTCGACGATGCAGGCTGGAGCCGGTTCGACGAATCGGTGGTGATGCGTCTGCCGCTCAAGGAGGCGCAACTCGACGCCGCGATGGACCAGATTCCGCTGAAAGACATCAGCCGCTTCATCGGCGCGGCGATCAGGACGAACGACTCGGACGCCTCGCTGCGAGCCGGCCTCTCGGAAGTCATCGGCGCAATCCAGCCTGAGGCGGGGCTGTTTGCGCTCGAGGACGGCAATGAGCCGCTGGCAACGCTGATCTGCGTCCATGACGGCGATCTCGCCGGCCTGTTCGAGGTCGCCACCGAAAAATCGGCGCGCAAAAAGGGCCATGGCCGCAACCTCATCCTGTCGGCGCTGAAATGGGCCAGGCTGCGCGGCGCGCGCGAAGCCTGGCTGCAGGTGGAAGCCGGCAATGTTGCGGCGCTGTCGCTCTACCGGTCGCTCGGCTTCGAGGAAGTCTATCGCTACCATTATCGCCGGCGGCCGGACGCATGAGCGAGATCACGCCAGCCGGAAAGCGCCTGCTTCTTGTCGCGGCCTGCGCGCTGGTGGATGCCGACCGACGCGTGCTTCTGGCGCAGCGTCCCGAGGGCAAGCAACTCGCCGGCCTTTGGGAGTTTCCGGGCGGCAAGGTCGAGCCAGGCGAGACGCCCGAGGAATGCCTGGTGCGCGAGCTGCATGAGGAGCTCGGTATCGAGACCGAGATCCCCTGCCTGGCGCCGCTCACCTTCGCCAGCCACAGCTATGACCATTTCCACCTGCTGATGCCGCTCTACATCTGCCGGCGCTTCCGCGGCATCGCGCAGCCGAGGGAAGGGCAGGGACTGAAATGGGTCAGGCCGCGCCAGATGCGCGACTACCCGATGCCGCCGGCGGACGCGCCGCTGATCCAGTTCCTCATCGATCTCTTGTGATCGTCACAGCCGCTTCAGCGTTTCCACCAAACGCAGTCCAAGCCGCCGTTTGCTCCGTCTGCTTTAGGCAGCGTTAATGGAAGATTTATCTCGACATGGAAAATTGACGCAAATCGTCCGCGCGGCGGCATGCCGATTTTGATTGGAGCCAATCCATGAGCCTCGACAGAGAATGGGACTCGATCCGGCCCGACCGCACTTTCCGCGCCGCCGATGCCGGCATGGGTATCTTGCGGATCACCCTGCTTTTCGGGTCGGCCGCGGTGGCGCTGGCTCTGATCGCGACGCCTTTCCTGGACAGCCAGCTGCGTCCGCAGGGCGCGCGCGAGAGTTTGACCGGCGGACTCGACCTGAGCAGCACCGGTTCGATCGGTCGCCGCGATACCTACACCCTGCGGCGAAGCGTGCTGCAGCCGCTGCCAAGTTCCGTTTGCGTAATCCGCAACGATGGCAGCCGCTACGGCGAGTGCTAATTGGTTAATAAATTCAGCAAGAAACCGCTATTTCACCGCCCGTTAAGCTTTTGCCGTTAACCTTTCTTAACGGGTAGGCCCTATGGTTCCCGGCAAGAGGGATCGATGACCATGAAAAACCTGCTGCAGCGTTTCATAGAAGATGAATCGGGCGCCACGGCCATCGAATACGGCCTGATCGTTGCCGTGCTGTCGCTTGCAATCGTCGGCGGCGTCGGCAAGGCCGCCGACGCGATCCAGTGGCTGTTCTCCGACAACAACAGCAGACTTGCCAACGCCTTTGCCCAGCACTGACCGCATCGGTCAGACCGCGGCGCGCATCGGTCAGTGCCCCCTCGGCTTCTCGAGGATCGTCTTCAGCGAGACCTTGGCCGAGCCAGGCTTCAGCGGCTTCTGCTGTGAGGCATCGGGCGCCCAGCCGGACATCCACACAATCGAAAAGCTTGCCCGGATGCGGCCGTCCGGGTCGGAAAACCGGTCGGCATAAATTTCGGCGGCGCGGGCGAACAGCCGCCGGGTGGCGGGACGCCGGCTGCGGTCCAAAAGCGGGCTGGTCTCGCCCATGGCGCGCAGGTCGGCGGCAAGCCCGAACAGCGAATCGTAGCGCACCGTGACCATCTCCACGTCGGCGACCGGCAGCGCCAGGCCGGCCCGCTGCAGCAGCGCGCCGGCGTCGCGCACATCGGTGAACGGCAGGACGCGAGGGCTCGCGCCACCGTAAAGCTCGGTCTCGGCGGCAAGCAGGCTCTCGCGCAACTCGGAAAGCGTGCCGGCACCGGCTAAAGCGCCGAGGAACAGCCCATCGGGCCTCAGCGCGCGGCGGATCTGCGCCAGCACGCCGGGGATGTCGTTCATCGCCTGCAGCGACAGCAGCGAGACGACAAGATCGAGGCTCTCCGCCTCGAACGGCACGGTCTCCGCCGGGGCGACCATGCCGGCTTCTCCGGCAAGGAAGGCACCGTCTGTTTCCACGCGCACTGTGTCGGCCACCTTGCCGCTGCCGGCGAGCACCCTGGCCGCAGCCGATGTCTGGCAAAACAGCGCCGCCGCCTTGCCGAATTTGCGCTCGACGGCGCCCAGCCGGTCGGCAAGGTCCTCGGCTGCCCGCCGCATCAGGAAATCGGCTCCGTCGACCGGGTGCATCAGCGCCCGGCGCTTGTGCGCAAGCCAGAGCTCCGTGTCGATCAAAGGCTGCAATGGGTTATTCCTGTTGTCGGCGCATGCCGGACCGATGCTATGGTGGCGCGGGGTTTCGCTTCACGTGGCCGATCCGGTGCGCAAGATCAAGACCATTGCGATGAAGGACATGGCGCGGCAGGCTCTGGGCTGGCCGGCGCGCCTGTTGTTTCCGCCGGTCTGTGCCGGCTGCCGCCGCCACGTCTCGCAGCCTGGCGTGCTGTGCGGCGCCTGCTGGCCGAAGCTTCGGCTGCTGGAGAAGCCTTGGTGTCCGGTTATGGGCACGCCGTTCACGCATGACATGGGCGACGGTTTTCTTTCCGCCGAAGCGATCGCCGATCCGCCGCCTTTCGAGCGGGCGCGGGCGGCGGTCGTCTATTCAGGGGTCGCGCGCCAGATGGTGCAAGGGCTGAAATACCAGGATCGCACCGATCTCGCGCCCTGGATGGCGCGCTGGATGATGCGCGCCGGCGCCGAACTGATCGCTGAAGCCGATGTCGTGGTCCCGGTGCCGCTGCATTGGCGACGCTTCTTCCGGCGGCAGTTCAACCAGTCGGCGGAGCTGGCACGGGCGGTTTCGAAGCTGAGCGGCCTGCCTTTCGCGCCGGCTGCGGTGAGGCGCGTAAAACTCACCCGCCAGCAGGTCGGGCTGGAGCGGCACGAACGCGAGGAGAATGTGCGCGCCGCCTTCCGCGTCCGGCCCGAGGCGGAAATCGAGATCGCCGGCCGAAGGGTGCTCGTCATCGACGACGTCTTCACCACCGGCGCCACGGTGCGGTCGGTGGCCAAGGCGCTGAAGAAAGGCGGCGCCGGAGCGGTCGACGTGCTGACCTTTGCCCGCGTCCTGCCGGGGGACTTCCGGGCCGATGAGTCTGCAACTATATAGGGCTTAAGTTGTTGTTTTGGTGCATGTCGCTTTCGCATAACCGTTGGGCGATGGGCACAGGCAGGATTGCTGATCGATGGTTGATGTGACGATCTATACCCGGATGATGTGCGGCTATTGCACCGCCGCCAAGCGGTTGCTCGAGCGCAAGGGTGTAGCCTATACCGAGCATGACGCGTCGTTCTCGCCGGAATTGCGCCAGGAAATGATTTCGCGGGCGCATGGGCGCACCACTTTTCCGCAGATTTTCATCGGCGACACGCATGTCGGCGGCTGCGACGACCTCCATGAATTGGAGTCCGAGGGCCGGCTGGACGTGTTGCTTGCCAACGGGGTGAGGGTTTGATCATGGGTGTTTTCAAGGCGGCGGCGGTGCAGATGCGTTCGGGCACCAGCCCGGAGCGCAACGCGGCTGATATGGAAAGGCTGGTCCGCGAGGCTGCACAGCAGGGCGCCACCTACGTGCAGACGCCGGAAATGACCGGCGCGCTCATCCGCGACAAGCAGGCGGGTGCCGCCGCTTTCACCAGCCAAGACAAGGACGTCGTCGTTTCGACGGCGCGGAAACTTGCGCAGGAACTCGGCATTTTCCTGCATGTCGGCTCGACGGCCATCCTGCGCGCCGACGGCAAGCTCGCCAACCGGGCGTTCCTGTTCGCGCCCGATGGCGCCATGATCGCCAATTACGACAAGATCCACATGTTCGATGTCGACCTCGACAACGGCGAGAGCTGGCGCGAATCCGCCTCTTACGAGCCGGGAACAGAGGGCGTCGTCACCGATATCAACGGCGTGAAGCTGGGCTTTGCCGTCTGCTACGACCTGCGCTTCCCGCAGTTATTCCGTGCCGAAGCGCTGGCGGGGGCCCAGGTGCTTTCGGTGCCTGCGGCCTTCACCCGCCAGACCGGCGAGGCGCACTGGCACGTGCTGCTCAGGGCACGCGCGATCGAGAACGGCACCTATCTCATCGCGGCCGCGCAGGGCGGCCTGCACGAGGACGGCCGCGAGACGTACGGCCATTCGCTGATCGTCGATCCGTGGGGACGTATCATCGCCGAGGCCGCGCATGATGAGCCCGCAGTGATCGTCGCCGAGATCGACCCGGCGCAGTCGGCTGCGGCGCGTCGCAAGATTCCCAATCTCAAGAACGCGCGGGATTTCACCGTCAATGCCGGCGAGGCGCCGCGTCTCAGGGGTGCAGCCTCTTGATCCGTTTTTCGCTCATCTGTGAACACGAGCACGAATTCGAAGCCTGGTTCCGCAGCAATGACGACTTTGGCACGCAGAAGAAACGCGGTTTCGTCGATTGCCCGATCTGCGGCTCGCACAAGGTCGAGAAGGCGCTGATGGCGCCGGCCGTCTCCACCTCACGCAAGCAGGAGAAGATGGCGCTGGCCATGGGCGACGCGCAGAAACAGGCGCTGGCACAGCTCAAGGCGCTCGCCGACAAGGTGCGCGAGAATGCCGACTATGTCGGCGACAAGTTCGCCGAGGAAGCGCGCAAGATCCATTTCGGCGAGACCGATCCGCGCGGCATCTATGGCGAGGCCACGCCGGACGAGGCGAAAAGCCTCGCCGAGGACGGCGTCGAATTCATGCCGATCCCGAGCTTTCCGGAGGACCGGAACTAAGAGTTCCGATCAGCTTTTTAAGCAGTGTCGCGAGCATTTTCCGGTCCTCTGGCGCCAAACCGGCGAGGATTTCATGCTCATTCGCGACGTGGGCGGTAAGGGCCTCATCGATGAGTTCGAGGCCTTTCGAGGTGAGTTGCACCACAACGCCGCGGCGATCGCTGGGATGCGGCGCGCGCTGGATCAGGCCCGCCTTTTCCAGCCGGTCGAGCCGGGCGGTCATTGCTCCGGAGGTCACCATCGTCGCCTCGTAGAGTTCGGTCGGCGTCAGCGCGTGAGGCGCGCCGGAGCGGCGAAGCGTGGCCAACACGTCGAATTCGCCCTGCTGCAGGCCGAAACGGGCAAAGAGCGGCGCGAGCCGGTCGCGCGCGATCAGCGAGGACGCTTCGTTCAGTCGCCCGATCACTCCCATCGGCGAGACGTCGAGGTCCGGCCGTTCCTTGCGCCATTGCTCCATCGCTCTTGCCGCACGGTCCATGTGCCTCACCGTAAAGTATCTTGACATTGAGAATCTTTACGCTATATTATCCCAAGTTGGAGCGGCCGCCAAGCTTGGCCGTGAAGCCACAGGATCACGCAGATGAAATTGCTCTGGGATTCAGCACTGGGTCTTCTGATCGTCACCGGCGGATTGCTCGGCATGACGCTCCCCTTCGGCAAGCTGGCAACGGCGGCCGGTGCCCCGGCAATGGTCTGTGCTTTCGTGATCTCGTTCGGCGCCGGCGGCGTGTTGCTCACAACGCTTCTGCTGCTCGGTCAGCGCATCCGGCTCACGGCGCACAAGCTGCGTTATTTCTTCATCACCGCAGCCATCTCCTACGCTCTTCCTAACTTGCTGATGTTCTCGGCCATCCCGCATCTCGGCGCGGGTTACACGGGCATCATGTTCACGCTGTCGCCGGTCATCACGCTGGTGTTCTCGATCCTGCTTGGGGTGCGGCGACCGAACCTGCTCGGCGTCATCGGCATTATCGTTGGTTTTATCGGCGCGGTGATGGTCGCGCTTACGCGTGGGGAGGCCGGCCAGCCGGCCGAATATTTCTGGGTGGCGGTCGGCCTTCTCATCCCCGTCAGCCTCGCCGCCGGCAACATCTACCGCACCATCGACTGGCCCGAGGACACCGGTCCGATCGAGCTCGCCGTCGGCAGCCATCTGGCGTCGGCAACCTTGCTTCTCATCGGCATCCTGACGCTGCTCGGCTGGCAGGCATTTGCTCCGCTCGGCGGCGTGCCGCTGGTGGTCGCCGCACAGGTGGCGTCGGCATCGGCGATGTTTGCCTTCTTCTTCCGGCTGCAGGCGGTCGGCGGGCCGGTCTATCTCAGCCAGATCGGCTATGTGGCGGCGGCGGTCGGGCTCTTTGCCGGCACGATCTTCCTCCGCGAGCATTATCAGCTGCTGACCTGGCTGGGCGCGGCCATCATCACCGCCGGCGTGCTCATCACTACCAAGGCGCAGAGCCAGCCAAACCCGAAGCTGCAAAGGCAGGCGGCGTAAACGCTTCGTTGGCCCTCAGACCGAGGCTTTTTCGGCCAGCACCATGTAGTTGACGTCCATGTCCCTGGATTTCTGCCAGCGGTCGGCCAACGGATGATAGATCACGCCGGTCCGGTCGACGATGGTCAGCCCCGCCGCGCCAAGCGCCTTTGCCAACTCCTCCGGCCGCACCAGCTTGCCGAACTGATGTGTGCCGCGCGGCAGCCAGCGCAGAACATATTCGGCGCCGATGATGGCAAGACCAAGCGCCTTCAGCGTGCGGTTGATGGTGGCGACGAACATGATGCCGCCGGGCCGGACCATCTCGCTGCATTTGGCGACGAAGAGATCGACATCGGCGACATGCTCGACCACCTCCATGTTGAGGATGACGTCGAATGTCTCGCCGGCGTCGGCCAGCGCCTCGGCCGTGGTGGCGCGATAGTCGACATTTACGCCGGCTTCGGCCGCGTGCAGCTTAGCGACCTCGATGTTGGTGGCCGAGGCGTCGGCACCGACCACTTCCGCGCCAAGCCGCGCCATCGGTTCGCATAAGAGCCCGCCGCCGCAGCCGATGTCGAGGAAGCGCAGTCCCTCGAATGGCCTTGCCGCGCGCGGATCGCGGCCGAAGCGCGCCGCCACCTGGTCGCGGATATAGGCAAGCCGCACAGGGTTGAACTTGTGCAGCGGCCGGAACTTGCCGTTCGGGTTCCACCATTCGGCGGCAAGGGCGGAGAAGCGTTCGACTTCTCCGGCATCTATGGTCGATCGGCGGGGCTCAGGCATGGGGCGGGTCTCCTCGAACGCCAGCAAGTCGGGAACGCTAGGAAGTCGGGTCCCCGAGATCGAAAGTCAAGGCAGGTTTTTTCCGTTGCCGCCAACCAGCCGCAGCGGCACGAGGGACGGTCGAGCCTAGGCCGACAGCGCGACCGCGGCATGACCCATGGCCACGCTGGCTGGCTCGATCGCCCGCATGGCCTCGCAATCGCCGATTTCGGCCATGATGCGCTGTGCCGCCGCCTGGGCCTGCTCGAGGCTCTGCCAGCGCACGACGTCGACCCAGCTCCCGTCGTCGCGCTCGCCGAGATGGCGGCTGAGAAAACCGGGCTGGCGCACCAGCCAGTCGGTGACGAAGCCATTTTGGGCAACAAAACCAGCCGCAGCATCCGGCTTGAGGCGGAAGGTCACGATCTCCAGCGTCTCGGTCATGAATTCCTCCATCCGATTTCCAAGTTTATCGCATTGCGCGGCAGGAATCCGCCAGGAGACTTCAAAAATCGGGCCAAGGCCGCTTCTCCTGCGCCCTCGCTTGCGAAGCCTTGCTGTTTTAGTTAAGGAGGCCGCGCATTTCCGCGGCTCGGCTGGTCCGGGCGCATTTTCCACTTTCCGGCCCCAAACCGGCTTCAGTCAAAGGCATCTCGCTTCCATGGCGCGCATCGTGATGAAATTCGGCGGAACTTCGGTCGCCGACATCGCCCGCATCCGCAATGTGGCGCGCCATGTCAAACGCGAGGTCGATGCCGGCCATGAGGTCGCCGTGGTGGTTTCGGCCATGGCCGGCAAGACCAACGAACTGGTCGGCTGGACGCGCGAGGCCTCGCCCATGCACGACGCGCGCGAATATGACGCCGTTGTCGCCTCCGGTGAGCAGGTCACGGCCGGCCTGTTGGCGATAACCCTGCAGAACATGGGTGTCCATGCCCGTTCCTGGCAGGGCTGGCAGATCCCGATCAAGACCGACAACGCCCATGGCGCGGCGCGCATCCTCGACATCGATGGCGCGTTCTTGATCAAGCGCTTCGGCGAGAGCCAGGTGGCGGTCATCGCCGGCTTCCAGGGCATCGGCCCGGATAACCGCATCTCGACCCTCGGCCGCGGCGGCTCCGACACCAGTGCCGTGGCGATCGCGGCCGCGGTCAAGGCCGACCGTTGCGACATCTACACCGATGTCGACGGCGTCTACACGACTGATCCGCGCATCGAGCCGAAAGCCCGGCGGTTGGCCAAGATTTCGTTCGAGGAAATGCTCGAAATGGCCTCGCTCGGCGCCAAGGTGCTGCAGGTACGGTCGGTGGAGCTTGCCATGGTGCACAGGGTGCGTACCTTTGTGCGGTCGTCCTTCGACGATCCCGACGCGCCCGGAATGGGGGATTTGCTCAATCCGCCCGGAACGCTTATTTGCGACGAGGAAGAGATCGTGGAACAGCAGGTCGTCACCGGAATTGCCTATGCCAAGGACGAAGCGCAGATCTCGCTGCGCCGCGTCGGCGACCGCCCAGGCGTCGCCGCCGGCATCTTCGGCCCGCTGGCCGAGGCCAACATCAATGTCGATATGATCGTCCAGAACATCTCCGAGGACGGCAAATTCACCGACATGACCTTCACGGTACCGTCGGGCGACATCGACAAGGCGCTGGCAGTGCTCGAGCGGCTGAAGGCCGATGTCGGCTACGACGTCGTGCAGTCGGAAGCCGGCATGTCGAAGGTCTCGGTCATCGGTATCGGCATGCGAAGCCATGCCGGCGTCGCGGCCACCGCCTTCAAGGCGCTGGCCGATAAAGCGATCAATATCCGGGCGATCACCACCTCCGAGATCAAAATCTCGATACTGATCGACGGTCCCTATACGGAACTTGCAGTTCGTACTTTGCATTCCGTCTACGGGCTCGATAAGCAATAGCAAGAACTGAGTCCGTTATTGCGTGAGCGCCGGCCGTGGCGGAAGCTACGGCGGGCAACGTGCCCATTGGAGAAGAAGCCGCGATGCGTGACATGGCCGGTGGCCCGCGCGTTCTGCTGAGACGGCTCCGCGAGCTCATGCAGGAGCCGCTGGAGCCGCAGGAGCGGCTCGACCGTATCGTGCGCGACATCGCCTCCAACATGGTCGCCGAGGTATGCTCGCTCTATGTGCTGCGCGCCGATTCGGTGCTGGAGCTCTACGCCACCGAAGGTCTGAACCCCACCGCCGTCCATTTGGCGCAGTTGAGGCTCGGGCAAGGCCTTGTCGGCACCATCGCCGCCAGCGCGCGGCCGCTCAATCTCTCCAACGCGCAGGAGCATCCGGCCTTCGCCTACCTGCCGGAGACGGGCGAAGAGATCTACAATTCCTTCCTCGGCGTGCCGGTGCTGCGGGCAGGGCGCACACTGGGCGTCCTGGTGGTGCAGAACAAGACCATGCGCCACTATCGCGACGACGAGGTCGAGGCGCTGGAAACGACGGCGATGGTGATCGCCGAGATGGTCGCCACCGGCGATCTTGCCCGTCTCACCCGGCCGGGGCTCGAACTTGACCTGCGCCGTCCGGCAAGCTTCACCGGTCTTGCCTTCAACGAAGGCGTCGGGCTTGGCCATGTCGTGCTGCACGAGCCGCGCATCGTCGTCACCAACCTGTTCAACGAGGACAGCGAGGAGGAGGTGCGTCGCCTGGACCGTTCGCTCGGCTCGCTGAGGCTGTCGATCGACGACATGCTCGAGCGCCGGGACGTCGCTTTCGAGGGTGAGCATCGAGAGGTGCTCGAGGCGTATCGCATGTTCGCCAACGACCGCGGCTGGGTGCGCCGGCTGGAAGAGGCGATCCGCAACGGCCTGACTGCGGAAGCGGCCGTCGAGAAGGTGCAGAGCGACATGCGCGCACGCATGCTGCACATGACGGACCCCTATCTGCGCGAGCGCATGAGCGATTTCGACGATCTCGCCAACCGGCTCTTGCGCCAGCTGATGGGGCGCGGTCCGGAGGATGTCGCGGCCTCGCTGCCAAAGGATGCCATCATCGTCGCCCGCTCGATGGGTGCGGCCGAACTGCTCGACTATCCGAGGGACAAGCTGCGCGGCCTGGTGCTGGAGGACGGCGCCGCCACCAGCCATGTCGTCATCGTCGCGCGCGCGATGGGCATTCCGGTCGCAGGCCAGGTCAAGGGCGCCGTCTCCATGGCGGAAAACGGCGATGCCATCATCGTCGACGGCGAGGAAGGCACCATTCACCTGCGGCCGCAGTCCGACCTCGAGGCCGCCTATGCCGAAAAGGTGCGCTTCCGAGCTCGGCGGCAGGAAATCTATCGGGAACTGCGCAAGAAGCCGTCGCTGACCAAGGACGGCGTCCCGGTCGATCTCCTGATGAATGCCGGCCTTGCGGTCGACCTGCCGCAGCTTTCAGAATCGGGAGCGGCCGGCATCGGCCTGTTCCGCACCGAATTGCAGTTCATGGTCGCCTCGACCTTTCCGCGCGCCGAGGCGCAGGAGCGGCTGTATCGCGATGTGCTCGAGGCGGCGCGCGGCAAGCCGGTCACCTTCCGTACCATCGACATCGGCGGCGACAAGGTGCTGCCCTATTTCAAGGGCGCGGTGCAAGAGGAAAACCCGGCACTCGGCTGGCGGGCGATCCGGCTCACCCTCGACCGCCCCGGCCTCCTCAGGACACAGATCCGCGCGCTGCTCAAGGCTTGTGGCGGGCGTGAGCTGAAGCTGATGCTGCCAATGGTGACGGAACTGTCGGAAATCGCGCAGGCGCGCGAGATCATCGACCGCGAAGTCCGGCACCTGTCGCGTTTTGCGCATCATTTGCCGACGAGCCTCAAGCTCGGCGCGATGCTGGAGGTGCCGTCGCTGCTGTTCCAGCTCGACGAGTTGATGAAGGCGGTCGACTTCGTCTCGGTCGGCTCCAACGACCTCTTCCAGTTCGTCATGGCGGTGGACCGCGGCAACACGCAGCTTGCCGACCGTTTCGACACGCTGTCGGCACCGTTCCTGCGCGTGCTGAAGCAGATCGCCGACGCCGGCGTGCGCAACCATACGCCGGTGACGCTGTGCGGCGAGTTGGCGGGCAAGCCGATCTCGGCGATGGCGCTGATCGGCGTCGGCTTCCGCTCGATCTCGATGTCGCCGGCCTCGATCGGCCCGGTCAAGGCGATGCTGACCGAACTGCCGCTGCAGGAGCTGGAAGCCTTCTTCAACGACAATCTGATGGCCCCCGTCCAAGGGACGCCAATGCGGGCGCTGCTGCAAGCCTTTGCCGACGACCGCTCCATTCCGCTCTAGATTCACGTGAGGGCGGTCTGCAAATGTCGATTTTCTGCGCTTCCGGTGCTCATGTACCTAAATGTACATTCCGCTCCGGTTCTCGAAACTCGCCAGTTTCGACTCGTCCTGACGTGAAGTCCACCGAAGTCCCAAGCCCATGATCAACCTGCCCCGCGACCGCATGGACCAAGTCGTCAAGCGTTTCGACATGCTCGAAGCGCAGATGTCGGCAGGGCCGTCGGCCGATGCCTATGTCAAAATGGCTTCCGAATATGCCGATATCCAGGAGATGGTCGGCAAGATCCGGGCACTGCGCGCCGCCGAGCAGGAAGAGGCCGACCTCGAAGCGATGCTCGCCGACAAGAACATCGATGCCGAGATGCGGGCGCTGGCCGAGGCCGACCTGCCGGAGGTTAAGGAGCGCATCGAGGTGCTGCAGAAGGATATCCAGATTCTGCTCCTGCCCAAGGATGCCGCCGACGACAGGAACGCCATCCTCGAAATCCGCGCCGGCACCGGCGGCGACGAGGCGGCCCTGTTCGCCGGCGATCTGTTTCGCATGTATGAGCGCTACGCCGCCTCGCGCGGCTGGCGTTTCGAGATCGTTTCGGCGAGCGAAGGCGAAGTCGGCGGCTACAAGGAAATCATCGCCTCGGTGGCGGGCAAGGGCGTGTTCGCGCAGCTGAAATTCGAATCCGGCGTGCATCGCGTGCAGCGCGTGCCGGAAACCGAGGCCGGCGGCCGCATCCATACCTCGGCCGCGACGGTCGCCGTACTGCCCGAGGCCGAGGAGGTCGACATCGATATCCGGGCAGAGGACATCCGCATCGACACGATGCGCGCGTCCGGCTCCGGCGGGCAACACGTCAACACCACCGATTCGGCGGTGCGCATCACGCATCTGCCGACGGGCATCATGGTGGTGCAGGCGGAAAAGTCGCAGCACCAGAACCGGGCGCGGGCCATGCAGATTTTACGGACGCGGCTCTATGACCTGGAGCGCAGCCGCGCGGACGAGGAGCGCTCGTCGTCGCGAAAATCGCAGGTCGGCTCGGGCGACCGCTCGGAGCGCATCCGCACCTATAATTTCCCGCAGGGACGCGTCACCGACCACCGCATCAACCTCACCCTTTACAAGCTCGACCGGGTGATGATGGGCGAGCTCGACGAGGTGATCGACGCGCTGATCGCCGACCACCAGTCGAAGCTGCTCGCCGACATGGGCATTGATGGCTGATCCTTTGCCCGCGGCACTTGGACCGCTGCTGCGCGCGGTGAGGGAGCGGCTCGCTGCCGCCGGCATTGCCGATCCGGCGCTCGATTCCAGGCTGATCGTCGAGCATTTTTCCGAAACCACGCGCACCCAGGCTATCGCGGAGCCGGGCCGAACGGTGGATTCTGCGGCTCTTGCGGCAATCGAGGCGGCCCTGAGGCGTCGCGTCGCAGGTGAGCCGGTGCATCGCATTCTCGGCTATCGCGAGTTCTATGGGCTGCGGCTGTCGCTGTCGCCGGACACGCTGGAGCCGCGCCCCGATACCGAGACGCTGGTCGACGCGATCCTGCCCTTCGCCAAGTCGACGGCCGAAAGGCTTGGCCAGTGCCGTATCCTCGATCTCGGCACCGGAACCGGCGCAATCGCGCTGGCGCTGCTCAGCGCGATTCCGGCCGCGACCGCGATCGGCGTCGATATTTCACCCGGCGCGCTGGCGACCGCCACGCGAAACGCCGCGGATCTGGGGCTCGGCGGGCGCTTCAAGGCCTTGCATTCCAACTGGTTCGAAAAAGTTTCGGGCCGATACCATTTAATTGCCGCGAATCCACCCTATATACCCAGTCGAGACATTGGAAATCTGCAGGACGAGGTCCGCGATTTCGATCCACGCCAGGCCCTCGATGGCGGTGTGGACGGGCTGATCCCCTATAGGATCATCGCCGGAGAGGCGGAAGGATTTCTGGAAGCGCAGGGCAAGGTAGCGGTCGAGATCGGCCATACGCAGCAAAGCGAGGTGACCGCGATCTTCGCGGCAGCCGGCTACAGGCTGACGCAGGCGCGACGCGATCTCGGCGGAAACGACAGGGTTCTGGTGTTTGAGCGTTGAAACCCCTGATGCAGTGCGAAAAAACGCTTGGCAATATTAGGGAATGCAGCTAGGTTCCGGCTTAACCGGATGAGACGAAGCAGGCAGTGCTCTTAGCGATTCGGTTTTCCTTGGAAATAGCTGCCTCCTTGCGCAAACGACGCCCATGCTTCGTGCGGGAATCGTCCGGCAAGTGATGTAACCGGAACAGGATGGCACGTGGCGCCAACGCAATCGATGCGGGCGAACGCCGGTGAAAAAACGAAACGGTCGGCTGCATGAGCGCCACCGTTCGCGACGAGTTTTAGAAAATTCACATGAAGAGAGTCGAATGAGGCCACAACAGCAGAACAGGCGCATGCGCGGTCGCAACAACAATGGCGGCGGTGGCAACAACAACCGCAAGGGGCCCAATCCCCTGACGCGCAACTATGAGAGCAACGGTCCGGACGTGAAGATCCGCGGATCGGCTCAGCAGATCGCCGAAAAATATGCCGCACTCGCCCGTGACGCGCAAAGCTCCGGCGACCGGGTGATGGCAGAGAACTATCTCCAGCACGCCGAGCACTACAATCGCATCATCGCGGCCGCGCAGGCGCAGATGCCCATCCAGAACGCCCAGCAGAACCGCGACGACTTCGATGACGACGTCGATGAGGATCGCGACGAGTTCGACACGGTCGGCAACGCAAATGCCGGCGAGTCGCAGGCCGCCGCGAACGGTTCCGGGCCGCAGCCGGTGATCGAAGGCACGCCGGCGGAACTCGCCTACAACCAGGAAAACGGCCGCGACAACAACCGGCGCGACAATAATGGTCGTGACAGACACCGCGACCGCCGCAATGGCGGCTATGGCCAGTACGGTCAGAATGGTCAGCGCGGCGACAATGGTCAGCGAGAGCGCAGCGAACATGGCGGCCAGCAGATCGATCAGAGCCGCCGCAATGAGGCGCAGGCCAAGCCGGAGGGCTCCGCCGAAGACGGCGTTGCGGCCGAGCAGGCTCCGCTGTTCGACAGCTTCTCGCCTGCGGGCCTTGCTGCCCAGGCCGAGCGCAACGAAGCCGGCACGGACAATGGCGGTGGGCGTCGGCAGAGACGTCCACGTCGCGGTCGCGGCAATGCCGAGCAGGGCCATAGCGCCGAGCAGGGCAATGCCGATGAAAGCAATGCCGGCCGGGCAGACAGCGCCGCCGATGGCGGCAACGTCGCGGACAGCGGCAGCGCGACTGCCGCCAAAGAGGCAAATGCAGCGCCGAGCGAGAACGGCGCCGGTGAGCCGGCAGGCGGCGCCGGCGAGCCGGCAGTCGCCGACGCAGATAGCTGACCGCAGGTCTATTTCCAGGCAATTCGAACGGCGGAGAGGTTTCTCCGCCGTTTTTCGTTGTGCGTGCCTAAAGCACGTCGCCTGAATCCGTTTCAGCGCGACGCGCTTTCGTTTCCTTGCATGGCGGTAATTTGTGCGCTAATACTGAACCATATGGTTCAGTATATCAAGACCCGCCTCGATGCTTCATTCGCCGCGCTCTCGGATGCGACCCGACGCGGCGTGCTGGAGCAGCTCGGCCGTGCGGACGCTTCGATCACGGAACTGGCCGAGAAGTTCCACATGACCCTCACGGGCATGAAGAAGCACGTCGGAGTCTTGGAGCAAGCGGGGCTCGTCAGCACGGAAAAGGTCGGGCGTGTGCGGACCTGCAAGCTCGGCCTGCGCGGGCTGGAGCAAGAGGCGGCATGGATCGAGAGGTATCGCCAGCTTTGGGACGCACGCTTCGACGTGTTGGACAAGGTGGTCGAGGAACTGAAACGAAAGGAGAAGGTCGATGGACGCAAGCAAAGGGAGTGAGGCCACACCGATGCAGAACCGCACGACGGTGGAACGGACGTCGGACCGCGAGCTCGTCGTCACGCGAACCTTCAACGCTCCGGCGCGCATCGTGTTCGAGGCGTGGACCAAGCCTGAGCTGTTCAAGCAGTGGTGGGCGCCGAAGTCGATGGGAATGGTGCTGCGTTCCTGCGAGATGGATGTCCGTGTCGGGGGCAGGTACCGTTTGGCGTTCGGCCACGATGGCTCAAACCTTGACGAGTTCTTCGGCAGGTACATCGAAGTGACACCGCACTCGCGCCTCGTCTGGACCAATGAGGAAGGCGGTGAGGGTGGACCCGTCACGACGGTGACCTTCGAGGAAAAAGGTGGCAAGACGCTGCTGGTCCTGCACGAGCTCTATCCCTCGAAGGAGGCTCTCGACGCTGCCGGCACCGGTGCGGCGGAGGCGATGGGCGAGACGTTCGGGCAACTGGACGAGCTTCTCATCACCCTGGGCGCGAGCGGTGGACGATCATGAAGCCGTCGATGTCGCGCGTCACGCAGCCGCAGCACTTAAGCCCTTGTTTTAATGCCTAATGTTCGCACAAAACCGCTGCGCGCTTCGGGCAACCAGGCCCTAGAATATTCTGCGCTGACCGAGATCAGGGCGTCTTGAGAGACCTGAGCCAATACACCATATCTCGGCTGAACAGGACTCCGGCTCGAATGAGCGGGTTCGTCACCGCAATCTGATCCGGTGCCGCAAAGCGGGCCGGTGATGGAAGGAGACATACATGAATACGGAGAAATATTCCGAGCGCGTGCGCGGTTTCATCCAGTCTGCGCAGACCATGGCGCTCTCGCGCAACCACCAGCAATTCACTCCCGAACATATGCTCAAGGTGCTCGTCGATGATGACGAGGGCCTTGCCGCGTCTCTGATCGAGCGCGCCGGCGGCAGCATTCGCGACGTGAAGCTCGGCGTCGAGGCGGCGTTGGAGGCCATGCCCAAGGTCGAAGGCGGCAACGGCCAGCTCTATCTCGCCCAGCCGCTTGCCAAGGTGTTTTCGACCGCCGAGGAACTGGCCAAGAAGGCCGGCGACAGCTTCGTCACCGTGGAGCGGCTGCTGCAGGCGCTCGCCATGGAGAAGTCGGCGAAGACCGCCGACATCCTGGCCAAGGCCGGTGTCACCGCGCAGGCGCTGAACCAGGTTATCAACGATGTCCGCAAGGGCCGCACCGCCGATTCGGCCAGTGCCGAGCAGGGCTACGACGCGCTGAAGAAATACGCCCGCGACCTGACCGCGGATGCGCGGGCGGGCAAGCTCGACCCGGTTATCGGCCGCGACGACGAGATCCGCCGCACCATCCAGGTGCTGTCGCGCCGCACCAAGAACAATCCCGTGCTGATCGGCGAGCCCGGCGTCGGCAAGACGGCGATCGCCGAAGGCCTGGCGCTGCGCATCGTCAATGGCGACGTGCCGGAATCGCTGAAGGACAAGCGGCTGATGGCGCTCGACATGGGCGCGCTGATTGCCGGCGCCAAGTATCGCGGCGAGTTCGAGGAGCGGCTGAAGGCCGTGCTGTCGGAAGTCACTTCCGCCGCAGGCGGCATCATTCTGTTCATCGACGAGATGCACACACTGGTCGGTGCCGGCAAGGCCGATGGCGCGATGGACGCCTCGAACCTTTTGAAGCCTGCGCTGGCGCGCGGCGAGCTGCACTGCGTCGGTGCGACCACGCTCGACGAATACCGCAAGCATGTCGAGAAGGACGCGGCGCTCGCCCGCCGCTTCCAGCCCGTTTTCGTCGACGAGCCGACGGTCGAGGACACTGTCTCGATCCTGCGCGGCCTGAAGGAGAAATACGAGCAGCACCACAAGGTGCGCATCTCCGATTCGGCGCTGGTTTCGGCCGCGACGCTTTCCAACCGCTACATCGCCGACCGTTTCCTGCCGGACAAGGCGATCGACCTGGTGGACGAAGCCGCATCGCGGTTGAGGATGCAGGTCGATTCCAAGCCCGAGGCGCTGGATGAGATCGACCGCCGCATCATGCAGCTCAAGATCGAACGCGAGGCGCTGAAGGTCGAGAAGGATGACGCCTCGAAGGACCGGCTGACCAAGCTGGAGAAGGATCTGGCCGACCTCGAGGAGCAGTCGACCGAGCTGACCGCCAAGTGGCAGGCCGAAAAGCACAAGCTCGGCCTTGCCGCCGACCTGAAGAAGCAGCTCGACGAGATGCGCAACGAGCTGGCGATTGCCCAGCGCAAGGGCGAGTTCCAGCGCGCCGGCGAGCTTGCCTACGGCAAGATCCCGGAGCTGGAGAAGAAGCTCAAGGAAGCCGAAGCCCAGGACGGTAAGGCCGGCATGGTGGAAGAGGTGGTCACGCCTGACCACGTCGCCCATGTCGTGTCACGCTGGACCGGCATTCCGGTCGACAAGATGCTTGAGGGACAGCGCGAGAAGCTGCTGCGTATGGAGGACGAGATCGGCAAGCGCGTCGTCGGCCAGGGCGAGGCGGTGCAGGCGGTCTCCAAGGCCGTGCGGCGCGCCCGTGCGGGTCTGCAAGATCCGAACCGGCCGATCGGCTCGTTCATGTTCCTGGGTCCGACCGGCGTCGGCAAGACGGAGCTCACCAAGGCGCTCGCCGCCTTCCTGTTCGACGACGAGAGCGCCATGGTGCGCATCGACATGTCGGAGTTCATGGAGAAGCACTCGGTCGCCCGGCTGATCGGCGCGCCTCCCGGCTATGTCGGCTATGAGGAGGGCGGCGCGCTCACCGAAGCGGTGCGGCGCCGGCCCTACCAGGTCGTGCTGTTCGACGAGATCGAGAAGGCGCATCCGGACGTGTTCAACGTGCTGCTCCAGGTGCTCGACGACGGCCGGTTGACCGATGGTCAGGGCCGCACGGTCGACTTCCGCAACACGCTGATCATCATGACCTCCAATCTCGGCGCCGAATATCTGGTCAATCTCCGCGATGACCAGGACGTCGATGCCGTGCGCGACGAGGTGATGGGCGTGGTGAGAGCCTCGTTCCGTCCGGAATTCCTCAACCGCGTCGACGAGGTGATCCTGTTCCACCGGCTGCGCCGCCAGGATATGGATCGCATCGTCGAGATTCAGCTCAAGCGGCTGGAGAACCTGCTTGTCGATCGCAAGATCACGCTGTCGCTCGATCACGATGCGATCGAGTGGCTGGCCGGCAAGGGCTACGATCCGGCCTATGGCGCCAGGCCGCTGAAGCGGGTGATGCAGAAGGAACTGCAGGATCCGCTGGCGGAGAAGATCCTGCTCGGCGAAATCCTCGACGGCTCGACCGTCAAGGTCACCGCCGGTTCCGATCGCCTGAACTTCCGTTCGAAGCAGACGGTGGTGGCGGCTGAAGCCGCCGCCTGAGTCGAGCCGGGGCATGTGACCGGAGCCATTCCAGGAAAAGCGCTTGGCGGTTTTCCGTCCGAATTGCGCAAACAAGGATACGAGGAGCGCGTCGCATCCGGCAGGGGCGGCGCGCTCTTGCTTTTCCACAGCGCCTTGCTGCAGAACCGGGCTTGATTGCGGGTCCCGGAGGGCCGATTCCAATGAAGCTCGAGGACTATAACGGCTTCTGCGCCACGCTGCCCGCCACGACCCATGTCGTGCAGTGGGGCGGGGCTCACGTCTGGAAGGTCGGCGGCAAGGTGTTCGCGATCGGCGGCCATGACCGGGAGGGCGAGGTCTTCGTTACCTTCAAATGCTCCGACATTGCCTTTGACGTGCTGAAGGAACAGCCGGGCTGTCGGCCCGCGCCCTATCTCGCGTCGCGCGGCATGAAATGGATCCAGCGCCAGACAAGCCAAAGCGTGGATGATGCCGCGCTGAAGGACTACCTGCGCGAAAGCCACCGCCTGGTCGTGCTGAAGCTGACGAAACTGGCGCGCAGCGAATTGGGGCTGCACTGACATTCGGTTGGGGACCATGGTGAAACGCCGGAAATCCGCCATCTTCATGCCCGGTTCATATTGGAACCTTAGTTTTGGTAACTGGTTTGCTGGCGAAGGGTTCGCCCAGCAAGACCGAGCCGACCGGAGAGCCTGACCCACATGCTGCGCACGATCTTTTCCCTTTCGGCACTTGTGGCCGGACTGGCCGCTTCCGGCGCGCTCGCAGCGCCGAGTCTGGAAGGCGCGCAGAAGACGGTTCGGCCCGCTCAACACGGCGCGCTCCTGCTCGCCCAGGACGGCAATATCGACATTTACTACGATGCCAGGGGCAACCGGGTACTTGTCGATGCCGATACCGGAAAGGTGATCGCCATCCAGCCGCCGCAGACCCGGCCCGATCGCCGGGCGCTGCGCCGTCAGTTGCGGATGCAGGAACTCGGGCGTGCGCCCGTCGAGGATGACGACCGTTATTATCTAGACGATCCCGACGACATGGCCCGCTTCCGCCGCAGGCAGCTGGACGAGAACGGCCGGTATATCCCGCCGCCGGTCGACGACTACGATTCCAACAGCGGCAATTCCGTCGAGGCCTATCCGCCGGCGCCGAGCGACGAAGGGTATGCCACAACCTATCCGGAGGCGCCAGAGTCGGACACCATCAAGCGCGAGCCGCTGAACGAAGCATCGATCGAACCGCACCCTGGGCAGGGGGACGTGCTGCAAGTCAATCCGGAGACCCAGGCCGCGCTGCCGCCGGACACGGGCGGCAAGGCCACCGTCGATCCGTCGCTTTCGCTCGGCGTGCGCCAGGACGTGGCCGAACTTCAAGTGCTGCTCGACCGCGCCGGCGCCTCGCCGGGAGTCATCGACGGCCGCTTCGGCTCGAATGTCGACAAGGCCCTGGCCGCCTACAACCAGATCACCGGCAGCAATCTGAAGTCGACCGACTCGGCCGCCATCAAGGCGGCGCTCGCCCAGTCGGGGGGCGACGCCTTCGCCTCCTACACGATCACGCCCGAGGACGTGGCCGGACCCTATGTCGCCTCGATCCCGGAAGATTACAGCCAGAAGGCCAAGCTCGACCGCATGGGTTACACCTCGGTCACCGAGGCGCTCGCCGAGCGCTTCCACATGGACGAAGGCTATCTGAAGTCGATCAACAAAGGCCTCGACTTCAACCGTCCCGGGACCATCGTCAAGGTCGCCAATTTCGGCCAGTTGGTGTCGACGCCGGTTGCCCGCATCGTCGCCGACAAGGACAAGAAGGAAGTTTTCGCTTATGACGCGGGCGGCAAGCTGGTCGCAGCCTATCCGGCCACCATCGGTTCGGCCGACACGCCGTCGCCCACCGGCATCCACACCGTGTCGCGCATCGCGCTCGATCCCAATTACACCTATAATCCCAGCATCAATTTCAAGCAGGGCCAGAACGACAAGATCCTGACCATCCCGCCGGGGCCGAACGGTCCGGTCGGCTCGGTCTGGATCGCGCTGGACAAGCCGACCTACGGCATCCACGGCACGCCCGATCCTTCCAAGATCGGCAAGACCGAAAGCCACGGCTGCGTGCGCCTGACCAACTGGGATGCGCGAGAGCTCGCCAAGCTGGTGTCGCCGGGCGTGACCGTCGAGTTCGTCGGCGGGTCATCAGTCGATGATTTTGCGCAGCAATGAGCCGCGCAGGGCGGTTGCATAGATCCGCTGCATCACCAGGATGAACCCGCGCTGAGCAGCGGGTGATGAGGCATAGGCTGGCTCTCCCCCTTCTGGAATGACCGGCGGGAACCTAGCACGCGACGGCTCGTTTGCATTTACGATGGCTACCTTCCTGGCCATGCCGTCAGACCAAACTGGTTTCAGAACTGCAATCTTCTGGCTCGTTGTTACCGATACGCCGGAGAGCTAAGCAGGTTTTTCATGCCTTCCTCGAGTGAAGCCACAGCCGATTCGCTTTCGACCGCGACGCGCGCGAACGGCACCTTTTGCCCGCAGACGCAGCGCAAGTTCGTACTGGTCGCGGCAATCCTGGCCTCGGCGCTCGGCTTCATAGACGGTTCGATCCTGGCGATCGCCATGCCGGCCTTGCGCGTCGATCTCGGCGCCAGCCTGGCGGAAGCGCAATGGATCTCCAACGCCTATGCGCTGACGCTTTCGGCGCTGATTCTGGCCGGTGGTGCCGCCGGCGACCGATTCGGCCTCAGGCGCGCATTCGTGACCGGCATCGCGCTCTTCATCGCAGCATCGCTCGCCTGCGCGCTGGCGCCCAATCCGGCAATTCTGATCGCGTTCCGCGCCATCCAGGGCATTGGCGCCGCCATCATGGTGCCGGGCAGCCTCGCCATCATCGCCAAGGCCTATCCGAAAAAGGAGCGTGGCCGGGCGATCGGCATCTGGGCCGCGGCCTCGGCGCTGACCACGGCGCTCGGGCCGGTGCTCGGCGGGTTCGTGCTGTCGACTTTCGGCAACGGCGTCTGGCGCGCGATCTTTGCCGTCAACCTGCCGCTCGGACTGGTTTCGATCTATCTGCTGCTCGCCAAGATACCGGCGGACCAGCCGACCGAAAAGCGCAGCCTCGACCTCGGGGGCGCCGCGCTCGCCACGCTCGCCTTCGGGGCGCTGGCCTATGGGCTGACGGCGATGAACGCCGAGGGCGGCGGGATAATGGCCGGGCCGGCGATCGTCGCCGGCGTCGTCCTGCTTTTCATTTTCATTCTCTATGAGCGCTGGCAGAGCGAGCCGATGATCGATCTCGGCCTGTTTCGCATCGGGGCCTTCGCCGGCGCCAATCTCGCGACCTTCTTCCTCTATTTCGCGCTGTCGGCGAACCTGTTCTACCTGCCCATGGTTCTGATCGCGGGCTGGGGACTGAGTTCGGCCGAGGTCGGCTTCATCTTCCTGCCGCTGTCGGCATTGATCGCGCTGCTGTCGGGGCCGGTCGGCCAGTGGTCCGACAAGATCGGCCCGCGCCTGCCGATCGCCGCCGGCAGCTTGGTCGTCGCCATCGCCTTTGCCGGCATGGCCCTGCTCGCCCATGCCGGGATCCACAATTTCTGGACCGGGACCTTTCCGCTGATGGCGGTGATGGGGCTCGGCATGGCGCTCGTCGTGTCGCCGCTGTCGACGGCGATCATGACCTCCGTCGAGGACAAGGACACGGGCGCGGCATCCGGCATCAACAATGCCGTCTCGCGCATCGGCGGCCTGATCGCGGTGGCGGCGATGGGCTCGCTCGCGGCTTTCGTCTATGCGCGATCGACCGGCAGCCCCGCCGGCATGCCCGGTTTCGGCGAACCGCCGGCGTCCGGGCTCGCGGCCAATCTCGACGCGTTGAGGATTGCGGCAAGCGATTCGGCCTTTGCCGCTGTTGCCGCCGTCACGACGCTGCTTTGCCTGCTATCGTCGATCATCGCCTGGTTCACCGTGCCCGGACAGGCGCTGCCCTGGCCGCGGCAGACGGGCGATTCGCCGGATTAGTTGGGAAGCTGCGAATCGGTCTTGGCGCTGGCGACCTTCAGCGAATTTCCGTCTTCCTGCTTGAGCAGGTCGTCGATGCGCTCGCGCTCGCGCTTGAAGGCGACGAGATCGTCGCCCTTCAGCACCTTGCCGACGGGCAGACGGACGCGCATCGGGTCGACCTTGGTGCCGTTGACGATCAGCTCGTAGTGGAGGTGCGGGCCGGTGGCGAGGCCGGTTTGGCCGAGATAGCCGATGACCTGGCCCTGACGCACGCGCACGCCCGGCTCGATCCCTTTGGCGAAAGCGCTCTGGTGATTGTAGGAGGTCTCGTAGCCATTGGCGTGGCGGATGATGATCTGCTTGCCGTAGCCACCGGCCCAGCCGACCTTTTCGACAACACCGTTGCCAGCGGCGATGATCGGCGTGCCGATGGGCGCGGCCCAATCGACGCCGGTGTGCATGCGCACATATCCCAGAATCGGGTGCCGGCGAGCGCCGAAACCGGAGCGGAACTTGCCGGCGGGCAGCGGATTGCGCAGCAGGAATTGCTCGGCGCTCGACCCGTTCTCGTCGAAATAGTCGGTGCCGCCGTCCTGCATCTGGAAGCGATAGAAATTGCGCGTCTGGCCGCCGAAGGTGGCTGAGACGTAGAGAAGCTCCGAATTGTCGGAGGTCTGGTCGTCGCCGTCGGGCTGCGAGAACAGGACCTCGAGACGGTCCGACGGCGAAAGCCGCGACTGGAAGTCGACGTCCGAGGCAAGAAGCTTGATCAGCTTCTGGGTCATCGATTTCGACATGCCATAAGAATAGGCGGCTCGATAGATGCCGTCATAGACGTTGGGCAGGTTGCCGCGCACCACCACCGGCTGCGAATCGTCGAACGCCGTCAGCAATTCGGGATTAGGCTCCGGCTCCTGCGCCGGCACGAACTGTCCGCGATCGTCGAGCGCGATGGTCACGATATGCGTGGTGCGGTCGTAAACGCTGGTGCGGACCACCTTGGCGACGTCGCCGCGCACCTCCAGACCGACGCGCAGCACCGTTCCGGCCTTGAGCGCCGTCGCGTTCAAGAGCTTGCCGATCGCTTCCGACATGCCGGTGGCGTCATCGCCGGTGTAGCCCGAATCAGCGAAGGCCTCGGTGATATCGGTGTCCTCGGTGAAAGGGATGATTTCCTCGGCGAAGGCCGGCGTCTGGTCGTCCGGCGTGGCGCGCGGCGCCACCGAGACGTTCTCCGGCGTGATCTTGACGTCGTAGGAACCCGCCATGCTCTCGGCGAAGGCGTCGCCGAAGCGCTGCGGGTCGACATAATGAAGCGCCGCAACCTGAACGGCGCCGTCGCTCAGGCCGTTGCCGGCTTCGCGCACCACCTTTTCCACCTCGTCGGCGGAGAGGTCGCTCTTTTCGTCGAAGGATGCCGTCTCGATCGGGAAGTCGACCGTCTTCAGGCTCATCTCGCTTTCGACCTTGGCGCCATAGATCTGGCCGGCGACCGCCGTGGCGGAAGCTGGCTGAGCGTTGTCGTCCCCGTCGTCGCCGAAGACCTGCATCGGGTCGAATGGCGGGTAGGGACGGCTGGTGGTGTGACCGGCCGCAAGCGCCATCTTGATCTGCACGAACGGCATGGTGTGGATGACGTCGCGGTCACCGACCTTGGTGACCATCGATACTTCCATGCGCCGGCGGTCCTTGGCCCTGGCGATCTGGCGCGGCGCGACCAGCCTGGTCGTCTTGGCCTGCTCGCCGGAATCGTCGCCGCCGCTGGCGAGGTTGATGAGCTCGGCGATTTCAGGCGGCGTCGCCAGCTGCTGGCGACCGTCAAGGGCTGCGAACAAGGCCACGCCCATCAGCACGCTCGAGGTCACCCCGGTCAGGAACGTGCCCGAAAGCCAACGTGCCGAAACCTCGCGGCGGTCAGGCGGACCGCTGCGGCCGTCCGCGATCAGCGGCGGCTCGTTGCCGAGTTCGGCTATGACATCTTCCGTGTCTGGCATCCAGAAAGGCTGCTTCTTCCCCGGGCGAAACGGCTTGTCGTTGTTCGTTGCGGCCATGACATTTGCCTGTCGCAGCCAGTGAAGTCAAACGAAGCGGCAAGCCGGGGCCGATATCCCCAATCACACGTCTCTTAGAAACGCGGCTCCTGTCGTCTGCGGTCGAGGCTCTCACGCGTACGCGGGCGCCTTGCTTGTATGTCCGGTGTCCGACCGCAATGCGGCGGCAATAGGGCTTGGTGCGGACGGCTGCGGACGTGCCGCAGGGGCGGTTGGCTGGCGAAACATAGCCGTCGAAAAATTTGTCGCAAAAAATTCAAAAAAGTTCGAAATCGGTGTTGACGGTTCGAGTAACCCCCGACTATATACGCCTCACCAACGAGGGCGGCGCGCCGCTGGCGGCCGAGAAGTTCGCTTCTCACTCTGCCCTCTGTGAAATTCAAGAGAGCCGCGTGAGCGACACTCGAAGGGCCCCGAAGCGGCAAGCGAAAGGGGCCGG